>JBBQTD010000001.1:0-250391 GCA_038234715.1 Lysobacterales bacterium
CAGGCACGAAGTCGTCCAGCTTGCGGACGCTGAACAAGCTCTCCTGGAAGGCATCGGTTCCGCGCATGGAATTGGCAACTCTGCTGGTTGAACGTGTGGATGAAGTCTATGCTGGTGGGAGGTATTTCAGCAGCCTGCTAGTGCGCCTGGCGAGCGCGGTGGCGCCGCGGCTGGCGAAGGCGGGCGACGGGGCGATCGTCAACATCGGTTCGGTGGTGGGCCTTGCCCCGGAATTCCGCGCGACCGTGTATGGCGCGACCAAGGCTTTCGTGCTGTTCCTGTCGCAGGGGCTGAGCCTTGAACTCGCCCCGCACGGCGTCTTTGTCCAGGCAGTGCTGCCGGCGGCGACCAAAACCGAGATCTGGGATCGCGCCGGTGCTGATCCTGCGACCCTGCCGCCGATGATGGAAGTCGGCGACCTTGTCGACGCGGCGCTGGTCGGCTTCGATCGGCGCGAGACGGTGACGATTCCGCCGCTGGCCGATGATGCCGTGTGGCAAGCCTATGACAGCGCGCGCCAGGCCGTCATTGGCGGGCTGCAGCAGGATCAAGTCGCTGATCGATATCGCACGACCAGTTGAGCCAACAACACTCTTTTTGTGGAAAACGAACGATGACTCAAGGCGGCGCAGCTGCGAGTGCTCGACGGGACAACATTCGGCAACGTCATGATCAACGGCACGATCACGCACATCGCAGAGTACGACCTGCCGTTCGGCGGCATCGGCACCTATCACGGCATCGAAGGCTTCCGCCGGCTGAGCCCCGCCAAGGGCATCTACGAACAGAGCGCCAGAACAGCACGACGCTGCTCCGCGCACCGTTCGGCAAGGTGGCCGAACGCATTCTCGTCTTCGTGCTGCGCTGAGCGCGGCAGCTACCCAACTCAGAGGCGGAAACCATGGCCAAGCAGAACCACACACCACTCCACGGCAGTTGCTCCTGCGGCACCTTCTCGTTCAAAACCACCAAGGCACCGGCCGCGCGCTTCGTATGCCACTGCCTGTTCTGCCAGGACTTTACCGGCGAGGCGTTCTCCGACGTATCGGTGCTGCTGGCGTATCAGATCGAAATGAAGGGCACGGACGCGCTCATCCACAAGAAGTACCGACTTCCGCCCTATCTCAACCGCACCCGTTGCGCCAAGTGCGGCAAGCCGGCGATGGAGACGATGGGCGCGGGACCATTGAAGCTGGTGTTCGTGCCGTCGAAGAACTTCGCCGAACAGGCTCTGCTGCCACCCGTGCAGGCGCACGTTTTTTATAACCGTCGCGTGGCCGATATCGCTGACCGTTTGCCGAAATACGAACATTACTGGCCTAGCCAGATTGCGATCTCCAGGGTGATCATGGGCTGGCTTTAAGGCTCGGAACCTGAGCGCTCGTTTACGAGCCGAAGCAGTATCCACATGGCATCGCGCTGCTGAACAACGCTGACAATCTGCTGCACGTGCTGCCGCGAGTACCAATAAGGAAGGTCTCCAACGGCCGCTATGAGGCAGCATTGTGGAGGCCTCCAGCCGGCAACTCTTGGCCGAAACGACTGACGCAATGCGACCCATTGCTGCCGGTCGCGGCGGGCAGCTATCGGGTAGGCTATGTAGCGTGCTGTGATCAACGCCATATGCCCTTCCGGTAAGCGCTTGGCGCAGTTTTTCGGAACTCCCAAATTGATCGTGGTTCAGGCTGTCGCCGATTGCTTTCGACTGCTCCTTTTACTGGATTGCTCCTTGCAGCCCGTGGACACATGAATCCCGAAACGACATCTTTCGTACGCTTTCCGCTCGATGGCGAGTGGATGGCCCTACGTACACCCGCCTCGGGGGTGCCATCCCACGGCACGCAATTTCTTGGCCAGAGCCACGCTTACGACTTCGTGCGCCCGACCGGGCGGCGGCTGGCGCCTTTCGGCCCGACGCTATTTGCGCATGCATATGGTCTGGTGCGGGCTGAGAGCTTTGCGGCCTGGGGCGCGAGCGTGCGCAGCGTGGCGGCCGGTCGCGTAGTCGCCGCAAAGGACAGGTGGCCAGATCGCCGTCGCCTTAATGGCATCGCCGATCTGATACGCATGGCAGTCTTCGACCGCTTCCGCACGCTCAGGATCGCCGCAGAGGACTGGCGCCCGTTGACCGGGAACTACGTTCTGGTCGAAAGCGCGATCGGTGTGGCCCTGTACGCGCATCTGCAGCAGGGATCGTTGTGCGTGCAGGTTGGCGATGAGATCGCCGAAGGCACGTTGTTGGGTCGGGTCGGCAACTCGGGACGATCGAGCATGCCGCATCTGCACTTTCATTTGATGGATCGCGCCGATGGATTGAATGCGCGAGGACTTCCCTGCGCGATCACGGCGTACGAGCGACGCGAGGGCACGCGCTGGCTACCGGCCTCCGGGGTACCGAGACTTCGCGAACACGTGCGCATGAGTGGAACCATCATCCTGACGTGAACAATCACCTGTTACCAGAAATGAGAATGGAGGTAATCAGATCGCATCAATTACCTCCATTGCGCCCGCTGCTCGGTTCTGATCGCAGTTCCGGCAACTCACGATCAGCGCGCTGATGATGACCGCCATGTTCGACCCATAGCCGAAGTAGCTGGTCGTCCGCTTTGGAGCACTCCAGTTCCATTGGCCCAGCCCGGCCAAGTCCACTGGCAGGGGCGATCCGGCGTGTCCTCCGTCGCTATTCCCCATATTCCACGTCGTGATTCTGGGGCACCACTGGCCCGTCACGTCGCCCGCTTGCCACCTCTGGACGAACCTTGGGGCCGGCGCCCGAGCGCAGGAACCATGTGCGTCAGCGTACCGACAGCATGGGACGTAGAGGCTAAATATATGCGTCGCAACCCGTCTCCAGGCACCAACCAAAGGATGTCCCCGTGGTCTCGCGATCGGGCAACAAGAGTGACGATTGCTGCTGCCAAGGCGCCGCAGATGCGCTTGCATCTGAAGGCGTCCCCCTGGCTCTGAAAGTCCACGCACCTGAACGTCTCACTGGCGTGACTCAGGCCACGCCGTCGTCGCGCGATTTCATGCAATACGTAAAACCCTATCCAGCGCGATTGGCCGCCGTGGGCCCACTCTGTTCTCCTCGCGGTCCTCGGAAGGCTGCGCCATCGGCAAGAGGAGAGGCGTCGTAGTGAGGATCTGTATGGTCCAAGGAGTGCTCGCAAAGGTTCGCTTGATGGCTTGCTCGACGAGATGGCGCTCGACAGTACCTTGCATCAATGTGGCAGGCTGCTAGGCTGCGGCTGTCATGCCACGCCTGATGCGCACGCGTTATCTGCTCGGCTTTGTTTGCGCCGCCTCCATTCTTGTGCTCGTCGGCATCGCCATTCTGTTCGCGACCGAACGGTTTCGCAGTGACAGCCGGCTGGTCGCGCACACCTACCAGGTGATTGGCCAGATCGAGAGCATTCGGGGCACGCTGCTCTCGGGCCTGCTCGCTCAGCGCAACTATCTGTTGACCGGTGAGGCTGCCTACCGGGCCGAACACGATGCGACGCGAACCCGCGAGCGCACTGCGATCGGCGTGCTCGTCGCATTGGTGAGTGACAACCCGCCACAGGCCCAGCGCGCCTCCCAACTAGGCGATCTGATCGAAAAGCGGCTGGACAAGAGCGCCGAGATCATTCGCATCTTCGACAGTCAGGGGTTGGACGCCGCCCAACGCAATGTTCGAGCCAACCACAGTAGCGTGCTGACCCAACAGATCAGCCAGCTCGCGACGGGCATGCAGGACGTCGAACTCCATCTCCTCGCATTGCGCCAACCGGCATCCGATCGCAGCGCAAGGCAATTGATTGCGCTTGGCGCTGTGGGAATCCCGATCAGTCTGGCTATCCTGATTTGGATCTACCTGCTGCTGTCACGCGAGGCCAATCACCGTGAACGCGTCGAAGCCGAAACCCGTTCGCTCAACAACGCCCTGAACAGCAATGTCGTCGAACTCGAGCGCGCCACTGCTGACCTGCGGGAGCTGGGCCGGTACGCGGGGCAATTGCAGAGTTGCCGCAACATGTCCGAGGCACTGGAAACAACGCGCCGAACGCTGGCGTCGCTACTGCCAGAATGCGGCGGCAGCGTGTATCTGCTGCGCGCTTCGGGGGACCACGCGGAGGCGGCGACGAGTTGGGGCATTCCTGGCGCCGTCAGTCATCCGCTACTGGTGCCCCACGAGTGCTGGGCGCTGCGCCGAGGACAGCCGCATGTTATCGACGGCAGCAGCACCGGCATGTGGTGCGCGCATGTCGATGCACCGCCAGCCGGGAATACCGCCACCACCGCCTGCGTGCCGTTGGTCGCTCATGGAACGAACCTCGGATTTCTGTATCTGTCCGACCACAGCGCCGGGCCGCTGTCTCGTTTTCCGATCATGACCGCAGCCGCCGAGCAATTGTCGCTGGCACTTGGCAACCTGAGCTTGCAGGAGACCTTGCGCACGCAATCCATCCGCGACGTGCTGACCGGGTTGTTCAACCGGCGCTATCTGGAGGAATCGCTCGACCGCGAGCTGGCGCGTTGTCAGCGGCGCAGCCTACCGCTGGCCCTGATGATGCTCGATCTCGATCAATTCAAAGCCTTCAACGACAGCTATGGCCACGAAGCGGGTGACATCGTGCTGGCCGCCTTCGGACGCCTGCTGCAAGCCAAGTGCCGCACCGAAGACATTGCGTGCCGTTACGGTGGCGAGGAATTCACCTTGATCCTGCCGGAAGCCGATCTGGGAATTGCCAGACGTCGTGCCGAGGACATTCTTGCCGCGACCACCAACATTCGATTGCGGCACATGCAACGCGATCTCCCGACCATCACGGTCTCGATCGGACTGGCGATGTTCCCGCAGCACGGCAACGGCTGGCAGGAGTTGCTGCGTGTCGCCGACGCCGCGCTGTATCGCGCCAAGCGTGACGGCCGCAATCGTGTCGAGGTCGCGGACGCAGATTGAGCTGCGCAGCGTTCGTGTCTCGAGCCTTGCATCGGGGGACGGTCGTGAACGCGATCTGTGGCCTTGGTGTTGATTTGCGCGTCGGATTGACCAGATATTTCATTTCGTGCTGATCAGCTGCTGGACTGGGCTGGCACGCATGACATCGCGAATTGCAATACATGAAGTCTGGTTAGTGCACTACGAGTTGCCTGGTCAAATCCTCACGAGCGCAAGCACTCGAAGGCCTTGTCGGGGTCCAGCGCGAACGCTCCATCGTAAGGTAGCCAGCCCAGCAGGCAAATCAATACCGCGACCAACGGCCTCGGCCATGGCATGCCAGGCAACAGCAGTGAGCGCAGCAATAACATCGAGAGGTGTGGCGTTATGGACTGATGCCGAGTCTAGCCTTGGGAGCGATGAGTCGAGCGCGTTCGCAAACACATGCGGAGAACGCACCATTCACAGGGTGGCCGCGCTGTTTCCGAGCGGCACCACCGTCGGCGGCTGGTTTGCGAACACTGCTTTCTCAGGCCGATCCGGCTGATGGTAGCGTTATCGGTGGTCACAGACGTCCCGAAAGCTGCCGGATGCCATCGGACCAGTTCCAGGCCGCGAAGGCCGGCCTGACGCCGGTCGTGCATCACCCCACAGCAGGCGCATCAGAATCGATGAACATTCGGGCCCTGGACACCTGCGAAAATCGTCGAGCGAACTACAAAATGAGGCATTCATGAAAGACAGGGCAATAGAACTGAAGGTTGATCTTCACGAAAGCGGACGGCGGACGCTGAAACACCGGAGTGATCAAGGCCCCTATCTAAGTTATACCGGAGCGCTGTTAGCCAATGGCAACGGGGAAGCGTTTTATCGAGCCGTCGCCTCGAAGATTGCCACTCTTGCGGCTGCCGGACGCTGGATCAAGTTCGAGGATTGGCCCGATTAGGGCACCCCATGCAGGGGTAGACCCAACTGTCGTGTCACCAGCCGCCATTTAGTCCGGAGCCGCGTCCTCGAATTCAGCATAGGACCCGTGCGGACACCGAATGAGTCTAACCATAGCTCCGGCTGTTGGCCGACGGTTTTGCTCTTGTTCCATGGAGCGCGAATTATCTTTCGATGGTTAGCCATGCTGAGATCCGATCATTAGGGAGCCAAGCTTTCTACACTCTGGAGTAGTGAATTTCGACCCATTTCTGCCGTTCACGAACGTCAGCTTGACCAGCTTCGCTGTTGAGAAACGCCTCGGGAAGCCTCTCGCCAGCGACGATCTCGAAAAGCACTCTTCGCGCTGCGTGACAGAAGATCAGTGCTTCAGGTCACGACAGACGGACGTCGCATCCGATCAGGCTGGTCTGCGGTGTTCTGGGCTTTCATGGCATGCTTCGCTGCGGGCGATACCGCCACTTCGATGCCATTCGCCGGAGCGAGGCCTTGACTGATAAGCCTTCCTTCTTCGCCGAACTCAAGCGCCGCAACGTGCTGCGTGCCGGTATGCTGTACGCGGCAGGCGCGTGGCTGCTGGTGCAGGTGGCGACGCAGGTGTTTCCGTTCTTCGACATCCCCAACTGGGTGGTGCGCTGGATCGTGATCGCCGCCGCGATCGGTTTCCCGTTCGCGCTGGCCCTCTCGTGGTTCTACGAATTCACGCCGGAGGGGTTGAAGGCAGAAAGCGAAATTGATGCCGATCCTTCGATCGTGCGTTCGACAGGAAAGGCCCTCGACCGCTGGATCATCGTGGTGCTGAGCCTGGCCGTCGTGCTGCTGCTGGCCAACACTTTCGTCCTGCACAAGGACGCGGCCGGCCCCGCGCAATCGAGTACCGGCAACGCCACCACTACCTTCGACAAATCCATCGCCGTCCTCCCGTTCGAGAACCTCTCCTCCGACAAGGACAACGCCTACTTCGCCGACGGCATGCAGGACGAGATCCTCACCCGTCTGTCGAAGATCGGCACGCTGCGCGTGATCTCGCGTACCTCGACGCTGCCGTTCGCGAGCCATCCGGGAAACCTGCCCGAGATTGCGGCCAAGCTCGGCGTCGCGACCATCCTCGAAGGCAGCGTGCAGAAAGCCGGCAACACGGTACGCATCAACGTGCAGCTGATCCGCGCGCTGGGCGATCAGCACCTCTGGGCGGAAACCTACGACCGCACCCTCGACGACGTGTTCGGCGTACAGGGCGAAGTCGCCGGGGCGATTGCGAACAAGCTCGGCGCGACACTGTCCGGCGATGCGCGCAAGCAGGTCGACGAGATCGCGACCCGCAATGCCGCCGCTTCGGATGCTTATCTGCGCGGCCTTTCGCTGATGCGCCAGGGCTACGTCCTAGCCCAGGAGAGTGCCGCGATCCATGCGTTCGAGGACGCGGTCAAAGCCGATCCGCATTTCGCCGCCGCCTGGGCGCGGCTCGCGCGCGGCTATTCGCACTTGATCTTCACCGGTGACGAAGCTACGCCTCAGCGCCGCACGGCCGCCCTGCACGCGCTCGAGACCGCCGAGCAGCTGCAGCCCGACACACTCGAAACCCTGGCCGCGCGCGCCTATTACATCTTCCGCGTGCAGGGCGACTACGACGCGGCGCGCAAGCGCTTCGAGGCCTTGCACGCGCGCTGGCCCAACGATGTCGACGTCATGCTCACCCTGAGCTATGTCCTCGCCCGGCAAGGCCATCAGGCCGAAGCCGATGCATTGGTGGGACACGCGCTGACGCTCGATCCTCTGAACGTGCAGTTGCACAAGCTGCTTGCGATCAATGCGATAGCGGGACGCCGGTTCGACGACGCGATTGCCGAAGTGCACGCCGTGCGGGTACTCGCGCCCGCCGACGCCGAAGCGCCGCGCATGGAGGCGCGCGCGTGGCTGGCACGCGGCGACCTGGCACGGGCTTCGGCGCTCCTCGACCATCCGCCAACCCTGCCTTCGGAGGAATCCGGTCAGCCCGAGTACTTCGACCTGGAGCGCCAACAGCGCAGCTATGCGACGTCGATCGCCCGGCTCGAGCGCATGTTGAAGACGCCGGATCCGAAAGCGGGTCCGTTCGACTCGATCGGTGCACGCATGGAACTCGCCGACATGCAGCGGCTCGCCGGTGATCGCGCCGCGCAAGGCAACTACCGCGTGGCTCGCGATGCCGTGCAGGACCTGCTGAAGAAGCAGGCTGAGAACCTGAACCTGATCTGGGCTCTCGCCTGGTGCGACGCGGGTCTCGGCAATGAAACGGCGGCATTTGCCGGAGTCGACGCGTTCCTGCGCCACGAGCCCGAATCAAAGGACGTGATCCTCGCTCGCTACGCCCTTGAGGGGCGGGCACGGCTGCTCGCGCGCTTCGGCCACAAGCACGACGCCGTCGCCGGCTTGCGTTACCTGCTCGGCGTTCCGTACGACGGTTCCATGTATTCGACGTATTCGATCACGCCCGCGATGCTCCGGCTCGACCCGGATTTCGACACGCTGCGCGGCGATCTGGAGTTCCATGAGCTGGCCGCCGGCGATGCCGCCACGCCGGCAACATCCTCGGGAACGAAGCCTTGACCGACAAGCCCTCTTTCTTCGCTGAACTCAAACGCCATAAATAGTCTTTTTGC
This sequence comes from Lysobacterales bacterium, assembly GCA_038234715.1. Classification (GTDB taxonomy): domain Bacteria; phylum Pseudomonadota; class Gammaproteobacteria; order Xanthomonadales; family Xanthomonadaceae; genus SZAS-103. The sequence continues at coordinate 8,515 of JBBQTD010000001.1, forward strand.
CGTTGTTGAGCCCGAGGACAAATGCGACTTTCGAACGGCAGCTATCTGGCCGCTCGATCGGTTAGTTGAATGCCCGCAGTTGGCCGACTGGAGACGATCGCGAGAGACGCGCGGACTGTGGTGATCGTGAACAGTTCGCTGATCAAAGGCTGCCGGAACTTTCGGTCATGATCGCGGAAACCCAACCCATCCCCGATGAGATTGCATCCAGGGCAACGCGTGCTGGTTCCCTGAAAGATTCGGGTGTCGGACTGGTAACAAGTCTCGAACCTCCGACCAACATTGGTCTTGTTTCGAGCGAAGGGACGATCGTCCTTGCGAGCCTAGATCCGGTTGCAATCGTGGTCTTCACGCCGCGCATCGCTGGGGCCGAGGTGACGTGGGATTGCATCGGACGGCCCTCAAAGCACGTGCCAACGCTTTGTCGAAGACCGTGATAGCAAACGCCGGAGCATCGGCAAGTGACGTTGTGCCGGAACCGTGGAGCTCCCAATCGGACTTGGCCTAACGGCAGCTCAAGCTGGATTGCGGCTGTCGGCGCGCTGATCATCTGTTTCCGGAATCGTGATCATGTTTGGCAGCGCGCGCGCAAAGAGCAATTTCTCGCGCGCGCCGGGGACTCCTGCAGCAGTCCGTTTCTTCACCGTGACCATCGACACTGGCGCAACGCCCCGTCGCCTGCGCAAATGCGCGATTGCCCGCCCTGACCGGAGAACCGCCATGAAGTGGAAGATTGCCGCAACCGCGCTTGTGCTTGCCATGTCGATGGCAGGAATTTCCAGCGCCCAGGTCCCGATTCCTCCGTACGTTGCAGCCGCAGTCGCCGATCCGTCGCGCGGCGCGGATGCGTCCATCGATGCACGCCGCAAGGTTGCTGAAATCACCGCGTTCGCGGGCATCAAGCCGGGCGATCGCGTGCTGGAGCTGATCCCGGGCAGTGGCTATTTCACCCGCGTCTTCAGCAAGGTGGTCGGAGCGAGAGGCCATGTGTATGCGGTGTGGCCGGATGCGTACAACAAGGAATCGGGCGACGATTCGGACAAGTTGCGCAAGCTCGGCACACAGCCGGGTTACACGAACATCAGCGTCGACGTCCAGCCCGCTGCGCAGCTCAGGGCACCGAAGCCGCTGGACGTCGTGTTCACCTCGCAGAACTACCACGACTATCCCGACAAGTTCATGGGTCCGACCGATCCTGCATTGCTGAACAAGGCGGTGTTCGCGGCGCTCAAGCCGGGCGGCGCTTTCATCATCGTCGATCACGTTGCCGAGGCAGGTTCAGGCCTGCGCGACACGGATACGCTGCATCGCATCGATCCGGACATTGTGAAGGCGCAGGTGACCGCTGCGGGCTTCAAGTTCGAAGGCGCAAGCGAGGTGCTGCGCAACCCGGCGGACTCGCACAAGGTGAAGGTGTTCGACCCGACGATCCGCGGCCACACCGACCAGTTCGCGTTCAAGTTCCGCAAGCCGTTGACGGCTTCGCACTGATTGCGCGGAAGCAAGGCGTGGCGGCTGAAAGGAGGTGAATTCGCAGGCCGCCCGGTGAGCCGGGTCGTCAAGGCGATGGCCGCTCCCGGGTAAGCCGCGCACGCGTCCGGGCCCTCGGTCATTGATGTCCGAAAACGGCGAGTGTTGCGCCCGCGACGGTGGCACGATAGCGCATGCCTTACGAGTCCATGCCTTCCGCCGCCATCTGCGATCGCGCGCGCGCCGCGAAGGATCCGCGCTTCGACGGGCTGTTCTTCACCGCGGTGCGCAGCACGCACATCTATTGCCGGCCGGTGTGTCCCGCGCCGACGCCGAACCGCCAGAACATCGCGTACTACCCGACTGCGGCCGCGGCGACCGCAGCTGGGTACCGCCCTTGCCTGCGTTGCCGCCCCGAACTGTCCCCCGAAGCGTACGCGCGTGGTGGCGAGGAAACGGTGCAGCGTGCGCTGGCGCTGATTTCGGAAGGCGCGCTGCAGGACGCGTCGATCGAAGCGCTCGCGACGCAAGTCGGAATCGGCTCGCGCCAGTTGCGCCGCGTGTTTCTCGCGCGCACCGGTGCGACACCGATCGCGGTGCACACGACGCGGCGGTTGTTGCTCGCGAAACAGTTGCTTACCGAAACCACGTTGCCGGTGACGCAGGTCGCATTGGCAGCCGGCTTCAACAGCCTGCGACGCTTCAATGCGGCATTCGTCGAAGGCTGCGGCATGCCTCCCACTGCGATCCGCCGGCAGCGCAGCGAGGCGCCCAGTGGTGCGCTGGTGTTGCGGCTGGGCTATCGGCCGCCGCTGGATTTTCCAGCGATGCTCGGGTTCCTCGCACGGCGCGCGATTCCCGGAATCGAGCGTGTCGATGCGAACAGTTACGAACGCGTCGTCGGTGCGCCGGATGCGTCGACATGGGTGCGGGTGCGTGCGGACCCGGTGAGGCCCGAGTTGCGGTTGGAAATCTCCGCGGTCGATCCGCGCGCGATCCCGGATATCGTGCGGCGCGTGCGCCACATGTTCGACCTGGATGCGGATCTCGCAGCGGTGCATGCGCTGTTTCGCGAAGAGCCGCTGCTCGCGAAAGCGATCAGGAAACGGCCGGGACTGCGCGTTCCGTGTGGATTCGATGGGTTCGAGATCGCGGTGCGTGCGGTGCTTGGCCAGCAGGTCAGCGTCGCTGGAGCGACCACGCTTGCGCGACGGGTTGTGGACACATACGGCGCATCGCGCACACAGGCGCGCGATGGCCTGGATCGGTCGTTTCCGACGCCCGAGCGCCTGCGCGATGCGCCTCTGGAAACGATCGGCCTGCCCCGGTCGCGTGCTGCCACGTTGCGTTCCCTGGCCACGGCGGTAATCGATGGACGCGTCGCATTCGGTGCCGGACAGCGCCTTGACGCGTTCGTCGAGCGCATGACTGCATTGCCCGGCATCGGCGCGTGGACCGCCCACTACATCGCGATGCGCGCACTCGGTCATCCGGATGCGTTCCCGGCCGGCGACCTGGTGTTGCAGCAGATGCTTGGGGACGGCGCGCGCCTGAGCGAGCGCGCGACGGATGCGCGATCGCAGGCATGGCGACCGTGGCGCGCATACGCGGTGCTGCACCTGTGGCAGCTGGCAAACGACATGAAGGAGAAGCCCTGATGTGGTTCGACGCATTCGACACAAAGATTGGTGTGGTGACGGTCGCGGCCGATGCTTCCGGCCTGCGCTATGTCCTGTTTCCCCACAACAAGTACGATGCTCCGAACCGCGACGAATGGACGCCTAATGCAGATGCCTTGCGCGAACCACGGGAACAGTTGCTTGCGTACTTCGCGGGGGCGCGCACCACGTTCAACTTGCGGCTTGCGCCGCAGGGAACGACGTTTCAGCTGATGGTGTGGAAGGCGCTTGCGCGAATTCCGTTCGGCCAGACGCGCAGTTACGCGCAGATCGCAATGCAGATCAGTGCGCCGACCGCGGTGCGTGCGGTTGGGGCGGCGAACGGACGCAACCCGCTGCCGATCGTGTTGCCGTGCCATCGCGTGATTGGGGCCGATGGAAGCCTGACGGGATTCGGCGGGGGGTTGCCGCTGAAGCGGTTTCTGTTGGAACACGAGGGGGCGAATGGGCAACGGCCGCTGCTACCCACGCGCATGCTGGCGTAAGAAGAGGTCTTCGCTCGTGCTTTGGCAATTTTCGATCATGGTTCGACAGGCTCACCACGAACGGAAATCAAGTCAGCACTGCACGCATTCCTTCGGCAGCACCGATCATGGTTCGACAGGCTCACCACGAACGGAAGCTGCATCAGCGCTGTGGGCATTCCTTCGGCAGCGACGCGACGAGTTTCGCGACGTCGTCCGCAGTTGCCGGATGCATCGGCCCCGCTCCGCCGTCGAACAGCACGCGCCACTGGCCGTCGGTGTCCTTGATCCAGGTCGAGATGAACTCGCCGATCCGGAATTGCTGTTTCGGGTTCGGACGCAGGTCCTCTATCCACGATGGGCCGCGGGAGATCGCGAGATTGCCTTCTCCGCCGATGGTGACGATGCCGGGCGACCATCCGAGTTTGATCTGGCTGCCCTCGATGATGTCCTTCCAGCTGTCGACGACCGCGTCGCGTCCATGCGTGGGATCGGGCGACCCCGCATCGAACGCGGCTTTCGCATGGACGTGGCCGGCGAAGGCCTTTGCGTCATGGTGTTCGACCGACGCGGCGAAACTGCGCTCGCGATTCCAGACGACGCATTCGTCGGCGCTCATCGCAGGCTTCGGGGCGGCTGCGGGTTGCGCTGGTGCCTTGGCCGCAACCTCTGGCTTGGCACGCGGCGCTGCAAACGCGAGCGGTGCAATCGCGAGAGGGGCAATTGCGAGGAGCAGTTCGGCGGCGACGACCATGGTGTTGCGCTGACGCATCGACAACTTCATCGGATTCTCCAGTTGGACGGGCTGTCCGCTACGGCGGCTCCCGATCATCGTCGGTTGCCGGCCCGCGCGGATGTGCCGCAAGTCACCCGGACCATGCGCAAGCCCGCATGGGCGGGGATTCGCGGGATCTGGCAATCAGCGGCTCACCGCGGCCATCGCTGCGGCCGGATACCGCGCTCCCGACGCCGCACCGCGTGGGAACACCGCCTCGATCGCCGCGAGGTCGTCGCGGTTGAGCACCACGTCGAGCGCACCGAGGTTTTCATCCAGGTTCGCAATCCGCCGCGTGCCCGGAATCGGCACGATGTGTTCGCCCTGCGCGAGCACCCAGGCCAGCGCGAGTTGCGCGGGCGAGCAGTCCTTGTCCACCGCCAGCGCATGCACCGCGTCGACGAGTGCAAGGTTGCGACTGAAGTTCTCGCCCTGGAAGCGCGGGTTGTTGCGGCGGAAATCGTCGGCGTCGAAATCATCGGGGCTGCGGATCGCACCGGTCAGGAATCCGCGACCGAGCGGACTGTACGGCACCAGCCCGATTCCAAGCCGCTCGCACGTGTCGAGCACATCGCCTTCCGGGTCGCGCGTCCACAGCGAATATTCGCTTTGCAGCGCGGTGATCGGATGGACCTTGCACGCGCTTTCGAGCGTTTCCGCCGAAGACTCGGACGGTCCGAGCCAGCGCACCTTTCCCTGGACGACGAGATCCGCCATTGCGCCGACGGTTTCCTCGATCGCAACTGTCGGATCGATGCGATGCTGGTAATACAGGTCGATGCGTTCGATCCCCAGGCGCTTGAGGCTCGCGTCGCAACACGCGCGGACGTACTCGGGGCGGCCGTTGATGGAACGCACCTGCGGGTTCGCGGGATCGCGCTGGATTCCGAACTTGGTCGCGACGAACGCATCGTCGCGGCGACCCTTGATCGCGCGACCGACCAGCAATTCGTTCGTGTGCGGACCGTACATGTCGGCGGTGTCGAGCAAGGTGACGCCCGCATCGAGTGCGTGGCGGAGCGTAGCCAGCGATTCGGAATCGTCGCGCGCTCCGTAGAACTCGCTCATGCCCATGCAGCCCAGGCCAAGCGCGGAAACCGATGGGCCGTTGGGGCCGAGTGTGCGGGTCTTCATTTTCCATCTCCCTGGAGTTGCAACGGCATTGATCCGGCATCGTCGGAGAACGATCAGCCGCGGCGATGGCGCAGCGCGCGACGCGTGAGCCACTCCGAAGCCGCGAGCGCGCCCAGCGACAGGGCAACCGAGACGATCGCGAGCCGCCAGATCGCGGGTTCGCCGTTCGGCATCTGGGTCAGCGACTGGATCGCGAGTGCGATCGTGCGCGTCTCGCCCGGAATGTTCGAGACAAACGTGATGGTGGCACCGAACTCGCCGAGCGCCTTCGCGAATGCAAGCGTGGTCCCGGCAGCAATGCCCGGCAGGCTCAGCGGCAACAGCACGCGCCGGAAACGTTGCCACGGACCTGCGCCGAGGCTTGCAGCCATCTCGTCGAGTTCGCGCGGTATCGCTTCGATCGACAGCCGCACCGAGCGTACGAACAAGGGAAAGGCCATCACCGCCGCGGCAATCACCGCGCCGGTCCAGCGGAACGCGAAGCTGATGCCGAACCACGCCTCGAGCCGCGCGCCGATCGCGCCGTGGCGACCGAGCAGTACGAGCAACACGTAGCCGGTCAATACCGGCGGCAATACCAGCGGCAGGTGGACCAGCGCATCGAACAGGATCTTTCCGGGGAAATGCCAGCGCGCCAGGACGTAGGCAACCGCAACCGCGAATGGAAGTGCGACAACGATCGCCAGCGCCGCGACGCGCACCGACAATGCAATCGCATCGGCTTCCTCGGCGGTGAGCGCGATCACACCGTGCGCACCGCGTCAGCGTCCGTCGGTGAAGCCCGCTGCGCGAAAGATCGCGACGGCCTGCCTGTCGCGCAGGAACGCGAGAAACTCTGCAGCCGTCTTCGGATCGGCCGCAGTCGTGCGCGCAGCCGGATACAGAATCTTATCGTGGGTCTTCTCGTCGAATGTCGCCACGACTTTCACGCGTGGTTCGGCGCGCGCGTCGGTGAGGTACACGATGCCCAGCGGTGTATCGCCGCGCGCGACGTATTCAAGCGTTGCGCGCACGTTCTCACCCTGAGCGAGGTGGGCGGACACCGCGTCCCACAAGCCGAGTTTCGACAGTGCCTGCTTCGCGTATTTCCCGGCCGGCACGCTGGAGGTTTCCGCAACGGCGAGGCGACCCTGGCCGAGGGCCGCAAGAAAGCGTACTCGCTTGCCAAGGTCAATCGACGGCGGGGTGGATGCCGTCGGCGCGACAAGGACCAGAGCGTTGCGGACCAGCACGAAGCGCGATGCGGGCTCGATGAGCTTGCGGTCCTGCAGGTAATCCATCCAGGCGTTGTCAGCGGAGATGAAGACATCGGCCGGCGCGCCCTGTTCGATCTGCTTGGCAAGCGCGGAACTCGCCGCGTACGACACCGCGACCTTGGCGTGTCCGGCCGCTTCCCAGGCGTGTTCGACGCTGTCAAGGCTTTCACGCATGCTCGCGGCTGCAAACACCGTGAGGGGATGGTCGGCGGCGGAAGCCGCGACGCAGCAAAGCTGCAGCAACAGGCTAGCGATGCAGGACATCATGCGCATGGAGTTTGCCCCCGGTGACGCGGCAGGATAGCGCAATCGATCAATTCGACGTCATCCTGGCATGGTCTCAGGGATCGCAACGCCCGTTCTCAGCTTTGTCGCCCCAGCGTTCCGGCCCAAAGAAAAACGCGCGCCGGGCAAGGGCGCACGTCCAGTTGTCTCAGGTTCGCAGTATCGCGCCCAGCGCCGGTCATTCCACGGCGGCTCGACGCGACGCCTCAGTGGATGGAAGGGTCGAGCCTGCGCAATGCGTCCCTGGTATTGGTGGCGCCGGTACGCTGGATGTCCTCTTGCGTGTAGACGCGCCCGGGATCTTTCGCGCATTCGACAGCGCTCTCGCTGCGGCGCGTCGTGATCGCGTGCAGGTGCGATCCGGTCTGGCGCAGGCAGAATGACTCGGCAGATTTCTCCGCCTCGGTCATCGGAGGTGCGTTGACCTGGGTCTTCGCATTATCGTCGCCCATCATGGTCGACTGCGCGAATGCGACTGGCGCGCAAACCGCGACAAGAATCGAACCGAACAGCACGGGAAGCAGGTTCTTTTTCATGGCGTTCTCCAACTCGAAGGTGACGGGGCCGACACTGGGCAGAGGATGGGACCCACGGCTCCTGGCATCCGGCTCCTGCAGTCCTTATACGCCCCAGGGTCGTCCCATGGGGCAAAAACGGAATCCGCATTTAGCCGAGCGTCATTCGTCTGAACGGGGTCGAAAGCACGCGCCGAGGGCGACAACCGGGCACCCGCTCCATGGCTCCTTTTCTGGAGGGTGAAGGGCTGGGCACACAGCGTTCAGGCATCTGCGATCGGGAGACGTCCGGCTACATCGCTGCGGCCAGCTTGCGCACGCAAGAGCGATAACGCGCAGCGATGCGTTCAGCAGCGTGATGACGGCCGTCGGCGACCAAGCGACGCCCGGCGATGTGCACTTCCTGGATGAGGTTGTGGTTGCCACTGAACACCCAACTGTCGATCAGGCTGCGGGCATCGCGCGCCACGAGTTGCGGCGCTTCCCCATCGAGCACGATCCAGTCTGCGCGACACCCCTGCGCGAGTGCGCCGACCGCTGCGCCGGTGCCGGCGCGCGCACCGCGCAAGACGCCCTGCAGCAAGGTCTCGCCGACCGAGCGCGTGCGCACGTCGGCAGCGACGTTGCGGCTGCGCGTGAGCAGCCGCTGCCCGTACTCGAGCCAGCGCAACTCCTCGACCGGCGATACCGAAATGTGCGAATCCGAACCGATGCCCCACGCGCCGCCGGCATCCAGATAGTCGCGCAATGGAAACAGGCCGTCGCCGAGATTCGCCTCGGTGGTCGGGCACAGCGCGACGGTCGCTCCGCTCGCGGCGAGCCCGCGCAGTTCGGCAGCGTCGAGGTGGGTCGCATGCACGAGCGTCCACGTCGCGTCGACGGCTGCGTGGTGGAGCAGCCACTGCACTGGACGCGCACCGCGCATCGCGACGCATTCGTCCACTTCTGCGGTCTGCTCGGAGATATGGATGTGTCTGGGCATGTCGGATGGCAACGCGGCCAGGACCGCGGCGAGTGCGTCCGGGGGCACCGCGCGCAGGCTGTGAAATGCGACTCCGACGCGCAAGAGTCCGTCCTCCCCGGCGCGCAATGTCTGGACAAGGCGCAAGAAAGCGTCGACCGCATGACCGAAGCGCGCCTGCCGTGGCGACAAGGCGCGCCCATCGAAACCGCCTTGCATGTAAAGGACCGGCAGCAGGGTCAGGCCGATGCCGGTTTCCCGCGCGGCGGCGATCAACGCGCGCGACATCGTCGCCGGATCGGAATACCGCATGCCGTCCGGTGCGTGATGGAGGTAGTGGAACTCGCAGACCTGGGTGTAACCGGCCTGCAGCATCTCGACGTAGAGCTGTGCCGCGATCGCCTGCAGGTCGTCCGGTCCGATCGTTGCCGCGAACGCATACATCGTCTCGCGCCAACTCCAGAAACTGTCGCCTTCGCCACTGCGGTGTTCCGCGAGGCCTGCCATCGCACGCTGGAACGCATGCGAATGCAGGTTGGCGATTCCCGGTAGCGCCCAGCGGACCTTGCCCGCGCGTTCGCTGATTTCCGCTGGCGCCGCAAACAATCCGTCGGTGCCGCATCCGACTTGTACATCGCACGCCCAACCGTCGGGCAGCCATGCATGCTCGGCACGCAGTCGCATCGGGGTCGTGTCCATGACGGCAGCGTAGCGGCTGCCCGCCAGCTTGGCTACGATGCCCCGCTCAGCTTGGCTATGATGCAAGGCATGAGATCCATCATTGTTTCGAGCTGATCCCGCGATGTCGCCGCACTGGGACGTTTTGCTCATCGATGCCCGCATCGCCACGTTGTCCGGCGACTCGGGCTATGGGCTGGTCGAGAACGCTGCAATCGGCTGGAAAGACGGCGTGATCGTCTACGTTGGTGCAATGGATGCACTGCCTGGCGCACCGGAATCGCTGGCCGCGTCGGTTGAATCGGCGCACGGCGCGCTGGTCACGCCGGGCCTGGTCGACTGCCACACGCACCTTGTTTTCGCGGGCGATCGTGCGCACGAGTTCGAGATGCGCCTTGAGGGCGCCAGCTACGAGGCCATCGCGAAAGCCGGGGGTGGAATCCTGTCGTCCGTGCGTGCCACGCGTGCGGCGAGCGAGGACGACCTGCTTGCCGCATCGCTGCCGCGCGCGCGCGCCCTCTTGCGCGATGGCGTGACGACGCTCGAGATCAAATCCGGCTATGGCCTGGACACAGCCACCGAAATGAAGATGCTGCGCGTCGCGCGGCGGATCGGCGTTGCACTCGGCATCGGCGTGCGCACCACGTTCCTCGGAGCGCACGCACTGCCGCCGGAATATGCGGGGCGCGCGGACGCCTACATCGACTTCGTCTGCGACACGATGCTGCCTGCAGTTGCGCGAGCTGGACTCGCCGATGCGGTCGACGCGTTTTGCGAAGGCATCGGCTTCACCCTTGCGCAGACACGGCGCGTTTTCGATGCGGCGCGCGCGCATGGATTGCCGGTGAAGTTGCATGCCGAACAGTTGAGCCTGCTTGGCGGCGCGGCGATGGCGGCGCGCCATGGCGCGCTGTCAGCCGACCACCTGGAATACATCACGGATGGGTGCGCGCGGACCATGGCGGAATCGGGGACAGTGGCTGTGCTACTGCCCGGTGCATTCGTTTGCCTGCGCGAAACGAAGATGCCCCCGATCGAAAGCCTGCGCGCGCATGGGGTGGCCATGGCGGTGGCGACCGACTGCAATCCGGGCACGTCGCCGCTGTTGTCGTTGCGACTGGCAATGGCCCTTGCCTGTACGCAATTTCGGCTGACGCCAGAGGAAGCGTTGCGCGGCGCGACGGTGCATGCAGCCAAGGCGTTGGGCCTGGACGACCGGGGCAGGCTGGTCGTCGGGCAGCGTGCCGATCTCGTGCTGTGGGATGCGTACGATCCCGCGCAGCTTTGCTACTGGCTTGGCGGGGCGCCCGCGCGACGGGTGTTTGTTGCGGCTCCCGCTGCTTCCGGGTGACCCGCGCTCCGGTCGGCAGGGCGGTCGGCCATGTCACGAACCGAATCAGTGTCGGCTCGAGTCAAGCCAACCGGAATCACGGGTGACGGACTGGGCCGTGCGAAGTTCCAGGGCCTCGTTCGCCCCTCACCCCCTTTCCCGAAGGGAGAGGGGCTCAAGCAAAAAACCCCGCACGAGACGGGGTTTTCGTCAGCGTTGCGCAAGTGTCAAACCTTTTTAGCAGGCGCCGCCGCTTTCTTGACGACAGTCCTTGCGGGGGCCTTCACTGCCGGTTTAGCCGCAGTCTTCGCAACCGTCGTCTTCCCGCCGGCCTTCGCTGGGCCTTTCACCGCAGCCTTACTGCCGGCATCGTGCGGACGCGCATTGCCATAGCTGCCTGCGCTGCGCTTGCCCTTTGGGGTTTTCTTGTCGCCCTTGCCCATGTTCGTTCCTGCGTTGCAGCCAATGTGGCGCGTAGCCTAACACCGACGCGCCGCAAGCAACACCGACAGCACATCGCCCGCCACGCTAGTGCGCGCAATCCTCCGCATGCGCATGCGCGTGCGCCAGCCGCAGGTTCAGCACATGCGCCGTCGCGACCAGCGTGCCACCGCAAGCCATCGCCACCGCATGCGCGATCACGCTTGCGTGCAGCGTGTCGATCAGCACCGCAGCCCACAGCAGCGCAATGCCCGGCACCAGAAACAGCAAGGCACGACCAACGCGGTGCCGACGATAGCCAAGAATCAGGCTGGTCAATCCAAGCAGGCTCGCAAACGCTATGAAGCCGACTTCGAACACCGGGCTCGCGAAGCCCGCTCCAATTGCAGGCGCGATCGCAAGCACCAGCGGCAATGCCGCGCAGTGCACCGCGCACAGCACCGATCCGGTCGCACCGAGGCGATCGAGCAGGCCCCGGCGAGCGGGTACCAGGGGTTGAACAGTCGTCGAAATTGCCGGCATGACGTGTGCACGCGTCCGATGATCGAGCGAACCAAGCGTCGCTTGATGTAACTATATAACACTTGCCTGAACGAATGCATCCATCTGGCGGGCAGGCAGGTGCTTCAGGCCCGGGAGTGCAGCTGGTTTCCGCAGGCAATGGTTGCTTGCTGCTCGGGGTTGCCCAAGAGTGTTTCGCTAGTCCGGCGTAAAGTCGATGGCGCTCGCCATGCGCTCAAGGGTTGCGTGCGTTCCGGGCGCGTCGGTGTCGACGACGGCATCTTCTATCTTCCCGATGAAGCGCTCGCGTTTCGAGCGCCCGCGCATGCCATCGGTCGTTGCCTGGTAGTCGACCGAGCCGCACACTGCGGTGTGTGACTTGTTCTTATAGGCATCGTAGAAATGCGCGGTGTCCGAACGTGGCAGGTTGTTGCTGATATTGGCGGCGACCCAGCCCCTATTTCATGTTCGCCGAGTCGAAGTGGGCAGGATCTTCATCGACCATGCCCTCGTCGTCCAGGTAGATCACGCGCTGCGGAAAATACAGGTACATCACCTGTCTGGTGACCGTGTTTTTTCCCTTTGTCAGATCGGCCTGCCTGAACAATTTTTCGCCCTTGACCCGATGCAGCGCGAACATGCCCGAGAGCAGCTGGAAGCAGTCGCGGAAGTTGTCCTCCAGCTTCGCACCGACCTGTGGATCGTGCGTCGAGAACGTCGCATCGCGATTGAAGAGGTAGCGCGCCTGCCACGTTGGCTTGCCGCCGTCGATCAACTCGGCCTTGAACTCGCAGTTCACCGCGAAATCCGTGTCGGTCTTGAAGAAATAGCTGGCGGCAGGCGTCAATTCGAAGTGCTTCGTAGCCGGCGGGTCGCCAGTGAGATACGACGGATTGTTCGACGGCAGGTAGGCGCCGAGGTCCGTGTCAAAGAGCTTGGGCGCTGTGTCCGACCGCTTCGCATCAGCGCCTGGCTTGCCCTTCGCTGGCAGCCCCAATGACGCAAGCAACGCCTTCAGCGGTTTGGCACCCGGCTTGGCGGCACTGATCCCGTACCAGGACCCTGGCATCGCGTATGTGGTGCCCTCGAGTGTCGCGTCGGGGTAGCCCTTGGCCATGTACACCACAAGCGCCGTGTCCGGGTCCGGCGGACTTTTATTGGCGGCCTGGCTGGTCGGGGCGAAGGACAGCATTGCTGCCAGGAAGGGGGCGAGACTCTTCAATGACATGGGCAGTTCCGGAAAGTGGATTGGATGCGTATCGATACTGACAACGTCAAGACGGTTTGGATTCCGCACGCCGATCATGCCCGGAAACCACGCCCGGGGCCTGCGAAACGGGCGCAAAGCAGCACGAAGCGTGAGATTTTCGCCAAATATCTGCCCGCACATCAAGGGGCGAGCGTGACGGTCGTCCAAAAACAGGTGTGCCTCACGCCTGCACAATCCCGTCGCTGCGCGCAACGGCAGATCCATCCCAAATCCTTGGCATCGGCAACAGCTTTGGATTGCAGGCGCGCGCCCGCAAACCGGATCGACGGAGACCTGCCGCGGTTCGCGTAACATGTGCTCCGAAGCCCGCCTGAGCGGAATTCCGGTTATATCCGGGTGCCGGCTCAATCCCACGTTCGGGCGGATCCTCCAGCGCGGCCTTCTTTTTGTTTTCCAAGGTCGCGTTGAGCCATCCACAGCGCTTCGCATGGAGGAACCCGGATGTCCTGGAAATACCTGTCCGACGAAGGCACTTGGCACGGCAAGGCGATCAAGCGCGTGCAGAACGCCGGAAAGGTCGCCATCGTGCTGGTGTTCTTCTTCGGACTCTTTTCCGTGATCGCCGCCAACTGGTTCGCCGATCGTTTCAAGCGGGTGTTGCGCCCCAAGGCACCGTCGCGTACGTAGTGCGAACACCGTGCCAAGGGCGTGACAACCAATCCGGATTGGACGCGGAACAGGACCCTTGAATTCGTGGCGTGAATGAAGCCATTGCGCGCGGTGGCTTGCGCATGGTGGTTGTCGGCATCGTCCCGAGCCCGCGGGGCGAAGCTGCCAAGGGAATCTTCCACATCAAGGAAATCGACTGGGCTCCGTGCGCCTGGTCTGCGACAGCGAGCGCATTGGGAGATGATGTATGCGCACTGGCTGGAGTTGCCGTTGGCGCTTGAGTCGCAGCCATGCGCCAGGTCTTCTGGCTGGTGATCACGCTGCCATGCGGTGCTCGTAGTAAGGCCGCTCGCGGTCGTCGAGGATCGCGTATTGCGCCGCGAGATCCGAGCGCGAAGGGTTGAGCCACGCGTCGATGTTCGCGGGCTTGATCGGGATGATGCAGCGGTCGTGTCCAGCGGCTGCGATTTCCGCGGGTGGCTCGTCGGTGATCGCGGCGAACGACATCAGGTCCGATTCCCCCGCTCCCAGCCAGTGCGACCACACGCACGCGACCAGCATGTCCTGGGTCGGCGTGGGGCGGAACTCGAGCACGACATTCTCTTCCTTCTCATCTGCTTCGAGCGCGCGGCCTTCGACATTGTGCCGGCTGACGTTCTCGAAGAACGCATTCACCACCATCAGGCCATGCGATGCGCCGAACTGCTCTTTCCAGAACCCTTCGAGATTGTCGCGCCGCGCGTTGTAGCAGCCCGGATACTTGCTGTCGTAAAACGCGGGCTTTCCGGCGAGACGGCACTGGTAGCGCATCGGCTTGATCACGCGCCGGCCATCCTCGATGACCATCACCGGCGCATACCAGCCGGGAAAGATGCGCGCATCGCGATCCTTGGGCTCGGTGCGCCTGAGGTCGGCGAGCTTGCCGAGCGCCCACGCGATCTTGTCCGTCGCGATGCGGCGGCTTTCGGTGGCCGCCTTCGTGGTCTTCACCTGCAAGCTGCGTTCGGCGTCCGCCAGGCGTTTGCGCTGCTTGAACAGGTCCTGCTCGAGCTTCGTCGCCTGCCCTGCATCAAACGCTTCGATGAGCGCCTTGACTTCGCGTTCGCCATCCGTTTGCGGATTGGCGAATGCTGCGTCCATCGCCTTGGGGATCCTGATCGACGGCTGCTGCTGGCGCGTCCAGTAGATGCGGATGAAGTCCGCGATGCTGAGGTCGGCGCCCCACATGCGAACGTACTTCCGATAGTCCGCCGAGATCTGGGCCGAGTAGCACATGGGCGTCCTCCAGGGTTTCGCATTCGACAGCGCAGGCATGGTCTGCGGCTTCAGTCCGCATGGGCATCGATCTGGGCGACCCCGCTCGCCTTGAGGTGCGCATTCAACGCAGCGATTCCGTCGCCCTGCAACTGCCGCCACAGGGCCAGCTGGGCCTCGAGCTGTGCGTGCAGCGATTGGTAAAACGCCACGTGTTGCGTGGTCGGTGGCGTATCGGCATCGTCCATGCTCAGCGCGAAGGATGCGAGCAATTCATTGAGCATTCCCGGAAACGCGAGATTTGCCTCCGAGCCTTTCATGTTCACCTGCATCAGTTGCTGTTCGATCGGGTCGAGCCGTTTCGAGACGGCATCAGACTCCGCGACGAGCGCCGCATTTGCCGGGTGCGAGGCAAGCGACTTGTTCGTGCGTTCGAGTTCGCTGCGCGTCTTGCGGATCGCATTGACTGCACGATGCAACTGGTCGATGTCGTGTTCGACCGCCAATGCAAGTTCGGTCTTCGCGTGGATGGCGGCTTCGCTGTTGGCAACGCGCGGATCCGCGACTACCGTCAACGGAGCGACGCGGGTGACTCCGGCGACGGTGAGCTTGACCTGGTATTGGCCCGGTGGCACCAGCGGCCCGCGCGGTGTGGGTCCGGAATAGAACGCGCCAGGAATCTGCGCCGGGTCCTGCATGCGCAGATCCCAGACGAGGCGGTTCATTCCCTGCGCGGCGGCGATCTTGTCGTTCGGCACGATCTGGTCTGGCCACTCGGGCGGCTGCACTTCCTTGGTGCTGTGCGTGCTCGACAAGTGGCGCAAAAGCTTGCCTTGCGCGTCGAGGATGTCGACGGTCAATTCGCCCTTTGGCGCGGACTTCAGGAAATAGTCGATCAATGCACCTGCAGGCGGATTCTCGCCAACTGGATGGCGTGTATCCACGGCATCGGGATAGTGCAGGCGCATCGCGGTCTGCGGGGTGTAGAGCACCACGTTTTCGGCGGCGGTGCCCGACCGGATCTGCCGCAACGGCGTGATGTCGTCCAGGATCCAGAACGCGCGGCCGTGCGTCGCCACCACCAGGTCGTCGCCATGCACCACGAGATCGTGGATCGGCGACGCCGGCAGGTTCAGCTGCAGCGATTGCCAGTGACCGCCATCATCGAACGACACGAAAACGCCGCGTTCTGTGCCCGCGTACAACAGGCCACGCCGCACCGGGTCTTCGCGCACCGTACGCACCACTGCACCGTCGGGCAGGCCGGTGTTGATCGCGGTCCATGTCTTGCCGCCATCGCTGGTCCGATACGCGTATGGCTTGATGTCGTCGAGCTTGTGCCGATCGGCGGCGACATACGCAACGCCCGTGTCGAAGTGCGACGGTTCGATCATGTCGATCGAACTCCATTGTGGCATTCCCGATGGCGTCACCGCGGTCCAGTGGCCGCCGTCGTCGCTGCTCGTCTGCACGAGACCGTCATCGGTGCCGACCCATAGCATGCCCTTCTTCAACGGAGATTCGGCGAGCGCAAAGATCGTGTCGTAGTACTCGACGCTGGTGATGTCCTTGGTCAACGGTCCGCCGGAAGGCTGCTGTTTGGTGCGATCGTTGCGGGTCAGGTCGGGACTGATGATCGTCCAGGCATGTCCATGGTCGGTGCTTTTCCAGACGACTTCGGATGCCGCATAAAGCGTGTCCGGATCGTGCGGCGAGAGCATCAGCGGCGACGTCCAGTTGAACCGGTGGGCGAGTTCGCTGGCCGGATGTCCGGAGTTGTCGACCGGCCATGCGCTGATGTCCTGCGCCGTCTGCAGCCGTTTGTCGAAGCGCACGATGCCGTTTTCCGAACTGCTGTAGATGATGTCGGTATTGCGTGGATCGGGCACCACGAATCCGCACTCGCCACCACCAGCCGGGAACCAGTCGGGCGGCCCGATCACGCCGGCATCGGCGTAGCTCGCAGTGGCGAGGTTGGAATTGTCCTGCTGCGCACCATAGACGCGATACGGAAAGTTGTTGTCGGTGGCGACGTGATAGAACTGCGCGGTCGGCTGGTTGTCCTGGCTCGACCAAGTCTTTCCGGTATCGAGCGAGACGCTCGCACCGCCATCGTTGGCATTGATCATGCGCGCCGGATCGGCGGGATCGATCCACAGCCCATGGTGGTCGCCGTGGGTCGCGGCCACCAGAGAAAAGCTCTTGCCGCCATCGGTGGACTTGAGCATGCCCGTGTTGAGCGCATACACCGTGTCGATCGCCTTGGGATCGGCGAAGATCTTCGAGAAGTACCACGCGCGCTGGCGCACCCGGCCGTCCTGGTTGACCAGCGTCCAGTGCTGGCCGGCGTCATCGGATCGGAACAACCCGCCTTGCCCAGCTTCGACCATCGCGTAGATGCGTTTGGAGTCGGCACCGGAGACGGCCACGTCGATGCGTCCCAGAATTCCTTCCGGCAGTCCGTTGCCCTTCACTTCGGTCCACGTGGCGCCTTCGTCGCTCGAGCGATACAGCCCACTACCAGAACCGCCACTGGAGAAATTCCACGGTTGGCGTCGTGCCTGCCAGAGCGCTGCATAGACGACGTGCGGATCGTGCGGATCGAAGGTCACATCGATAGCGCCGGTTTCGTCGTTCTTGTACAGGACCTTGTTCCAGCTCTTGCCGCCGTCGGTCGTACGGAACACACCGCGTTCGGCGTTGGGGCCAAACGCGTGTCCGATCGCGGCCACCAGCACGATATCCGGATTGGTCGGATCAACGATCAATGCGCCAATCTGGCGGCTGTCCCTGAGCCCGACATTCGCCCAGGTCTTGCCGCCATCCGGTGACTTGTAGACGCCGTCGCCATAGGTGATGTTGCCGCGCAGCGCGCCTTCGCCCGAACCGACGTAGATGGTCTTGTGATCGGAAGGCGCGACCGCAATGGCGCCGATGGAGGACATCGGCTGGCCGTCGAAGATCGGTGTCCACGTCGCCCCCGAATCGATGGTCTTCCACACTCCGCCCGCCACGGCGCCGAAATAGAACACACCCGGATCGCCAGCGACACCCGTAACGGCGAGCGCACGACCACCGCGGTAGGGGCCGATTCCGCGCCAGTGCATCGCCTTGAACAGGGCCTCGTTGACCGACGCGGGACCGATCGCCTGCGGCGCGCTGGCCGCAGTGGCCGAGCCAATCGCAATAGCGATGGCCAGCGGCAGCACGAGCGCGAGAAGAGTGCGTCGACGCGTGCGACGAATACGGTTCGAGAGGTTCATGTGGTCTCCTGACTTGGTGGTGCGTTGGCCCTCGCGCAAAGGCGCCAATGGACCGGCCCTTGCGCGCCAGGCATCCCTTGCGCCTGAGGTAAAGCTTGGCGACGAATCCTCGCGATGCGGTGCGCGGCAATGCGGCCGTGCACCGACGCGTTCCATGGCGTCGGCCAGGTTGCCTTCCCCCAAGCATCACGCCTGCGCGGATGCGGACTTCGCGTTCCTGCTGCAATCGCCGCACAACCCATGGACTTCGAGTACCTGCGCCTGCGGAAAGAAACCCAGCGCACGTGCTTTTTCATCGAGCATCCGGCTGACCTTTTCGTCTTCCATCTCGATCGCGTTGTGGCAGCTGTCGCAAATCAGGAACGGCACCGTGTGCTGCACGCGCGGATGGTGGCAGGCGACGAATGCGTTGATCGACTCGAGCTTGTGGATGAATCCGTTATCGAGCAGGAAATCCAGCGCGCGATACACGGTCGGCGGCGCGGACGCCGCGCGCGACTCGCTGATCTGCGCGAGCAGGTCGTACGCCTTCACCGGGCGCCTGGAATCGGCGACCAGCCGCAGCACGTCGGCGCGCAATGGCGTCAGTCGCAGGTCGCGTTCGGCGCAGGCTTGTTCCACTTCGCGAACATAGGCGTCGGCACCATGGACGTGGTGCTCCGGGTCGGTGCAGGCCGCGGCCTCTTTCCTGCTCTTGGCGGACGTTTCCATGACGGCTCAATCGTATCAGGTCGCATCCAGTTCATGGCCCGCATCCGACTGGCCGCACCGGTCAGGTCGCCGCGGCGCGTCTGCCAATCAACTCCAGGGCGGCGTCGATGCGCTTGAGGGCCTGCTCGCGCCCCGCGAGAAACACGGTGTGTTCGATCGATGGCGACACCTGGGTACCGGTGATCGCGACGCGCAGCGGTTGGGCTATCTTGCCCAAGCCAAGTCCCAGTGCCTCGGCCGTCTGCGCGAGCACCGCGTGCACGGCTGCCGGAGTCCAATCCGGGGCGTCCGCCAGGCCCTCCCTGACCGCATCGAGCGGCATCGTCGCCGCAGCGGTCAGGTGCTTGGAGACAGCAGCGGCATCGTAGTCGCCTTCCTCCAGCGGCCGGAACCACACTTTCGCACGTTCGGCCATTTCCTTGAGGGTATGCACGCGATCGCGCAGGGCGACCACGACGTCCGCCGCAGCCGGCCCAATGGCGAGGTCATAGCCGGCCTCGCGCAGGTGCCAGTCGAGGTGCACTGCGACGTCCGCCGGGTCATCGTTTTTCAGGTACTGCTGGTTGAGCCACTTGAGCTTCTCGACATCGAAGCGCGACGCACTGTGGTTGACGTCCTTGATGTCGAACAACGCGATCATCTGTTCGCGCGAAAATATCTCCTGGTCTCCATGCGACCAGCCCAACCGCACCAGATAGTTCAGCACGGCATGCGGCAGGTAGCCGTCATCGCGGTACTGCATCACGCCGACTGCGCCGTGACGCTTGGAAAGTTTCTGCCCGTCGGGCCCAAGGATCATCGGCAGGTGCGCGAACACCGGCACGCACGCACCGAGTGCCTCGTACACATTGACCTGACGTGGCGTGTTGTTGACGTGGTCGTCGCCACGGATGACCTCGGTGATGTCCATGTCGATGTCGTCCACCACAACTGCGAAGTTGTAGGTGGGAAACCCGTCGGACCGGATCAGCACCAGGTCGTCGAGCTCGGAATTGCTCCACTCGATGCGGCCCTTGACCTTGTCCTCGAACACGACCGAACCCCCCACCGGATTCTTGAAGCGCAAGACGCGGTTCGGATCGTCGCGATACGGTTCATTGCGCTCGCGGTAATAGCCGTTGTAGCGCGGCTTCTCGTACTTCGCCATCGCCTCGGCGCGCATCGCATCGATGTCTTCGCGGCTCTCGTAGGCGTAGTAGGCCTTTCCCGCCTGGCGCAGACCCTCGGCGACCTCGCGGTAACGGTCCATGCGATGGGTCTGGAAGATCGGGCCTTCGTCATGGCCCAGGCCCAGCCAGGCCATGCCGTCGAGGATCGCCTGCACAGCCGCATCGGTTGACCGCTCGCGATCGGTGTCTTCGATGCGCAGGATGAAGTGGCCGCCTTGCCGGCGCGCTTCCAGCCAGCAATACAGCGCCGTGCGCGCACCGCCGATGTGCAGGTAGCCGGTCGGGCTGGGGGCGAAGCGGGTTCGGCAGGTCATTGGTGGGTACGCCATCCGGACAATCGGTGATTTTAGCGGATGCGAACGGCGTGCGTGTTTGGATGGATGAGGCGCGCGCACTACAATGGCGCCCTGCCGATGGAGTGAGACGATGCGCATTCGCCTGAACCTGCTGCTTGCCCTGTGGTTGTTGCCCGCGCTGGCAAGTGCGCAGCCCGCGGCCGCAACCAAGCCGGCGACCAACTCCGATGCCAGCACCAATGTGCCGGTCGCACTGCAGGCCGGGCCGCGCGTCTCGCTGCACACCAGCCAGGGCGACATCGTGGTTGAACTCTACCCGGACAAGGCTCCCAGGACGGTCGAGAACTTCCTGACGTACGCGCGCGAAGGCTACTACAACGGCACGATCTTCCATCGCGTGATCGACGACTTGCTGATCCAGGGCGGCGCCTACACGGCGGACCTGCAGAAGAAGCCGACCCATCCTTCCATTCCAGACGAGTCCAACAACGGCCTGTCCAACCAGCGCGGCACGATCGTCGCTGCGCGCGGCCACGTGCCGACTTCGGCGACGTCCGAGTTCTTCATCAACCTCGTCGACAACCCGCGCCTGGACTATGTGTCCGAAGCGAACGATTACACCTGGGGCTACGCGGTGTTCGGCAAGGTGGTTGCTGGCATGGACGTTGTCGACAAGATCCGCGCGGTCAAGACACATCCGCAGGGCAAGTTCACGGCCGACGTCCCGGTAACGCCCGTGGTGATCGAGCACGTTGACATCCAGCCCCCCGCCGCGCAGTAACAATGACGACGCTGTTCGTTTCCGACCTGCACCTGGATGCAGCGCGCCCACGCATCGTCGCATTGTTCCTGGATTTCCTGAGGGATGAAGCCGCGCATGCGGATGCACTCTACGTGCTCGGCGACCTGTTCGAGTACTGGGTTGGCGACGACGATCCACAGGCGGTCGCCATAGAAGTTGCGGATGGATTGTCCGCGCTCGCGCGATCCGGCGTGCCGGTGTCCTTCCTGCGCGGCAACCGCGACTTCCTGCTCGCCGCCCACTACGCAGCGCGCTGCGGGATGGGCATCCTGCCGGACCCGTGCGTGATCGGCCTGTATGGCCGCCCCACCCTGTTGTTGCACGGCGACCTGATGTGCACCGACGACATCGTGTACCAGGCATTCCGGCGGCAGAGCCGCGAGCCGGCATGGCAGGAGTCCATGCTCGCGCAACCACTCGAAGCACGCATCGCGCTGGCGCAACGCGCGCGCGCAGCAAGCATCGCACACCAGCAATCCGTCAGGCCGAAAGATGGCGATCCGGATGCGATCAGGGAAGACATCACCGACGCCAGCCAGTCAACCATCGAGGCCACGATCGCGCGCTACGGTGTCGCCACGATGATTCACGGACACACCCATCGTCCCGCGATCCACAGGTTCACCGTGGGTGAGCTCCCGCGCACACGCATCGTGCTTGGCGACTGGTATGAACAAGGGTCGGTGCTGCGGGTGGATGCGGATGGTGCAGTGCTGACGACACTTTCGGTGTCAATCTGAGAAGTCTGGTCCACCCAGGCTCGCCATTTCGCTGGCGCTGAAACCCGCTGCCTGGCGCGCATCGAGGTTGAATGGCCCGCGCACCGAGCCGCGCGCATGCAAGGCGATCAGCCGCGCGAACTCTGCATCCGCATCAACGCCATCGCGTTCGCAGCACCAGCGGAACCAGCGCGACCCCGCCGCGACATGCGCGACCTCCTCGCGCAGGATGACTTCAAGGATTGCGGCCGTCGCCTCGTCGCCGACTGTGCGCAGGCGCACGATCATCCCGGGCGTCACGTCGAGGCCGCGTGCCTCAAGGACGCGCGGCACCAGCGCCATGCGCTCGCGGCAGGAGTGCGCGGTTTTCTCGGCCATTTCCCACAGTCCGTTGTGCGCGTCGAAATCGCCGTAGTCGTGGCCGAGTTGTTGAAGGCGCTCGCGCAGCATCGCGAAATGCCGCGCCTCGTCGGCGGCGACGCCGACCCAGTCCTCGTAGTACGCATGCGGCATCCTGCGAAAGCGATAGACCGCATCCCAGGCAAGATTGATAGCATTGAACTCGATATGCGCGATCGCATGCACGAACGCGGCGCGGCCTTCGATGCTGCCGAGGCCGCGATGCGCGACGTTGCGCGGCGCGACCAGGTTCGGTCGTTCAGGGCGACCGGGGGCGTTGATCGATTCGGGCAGCGGTGCATCCTCCGCAGCTGACAGCGCACCGCGCTTGAATGCCTGCGCGGCGGCGATGGATTGCGCGACCTTCTCCGTTGGCACCGCACTGCGCAAGCATGCCTGCGCGGCTGCAAACAACGATTCCGTTGAACTCATGTTCCGCTCGCCTCGAGCGGTGGCATCACGAAGCAACGCGCCGTTTCTTCTTGGCCTCTTCCGAGCGCAATTGCCGCAGCCGCTCGAAATACCCGGCCTCGATGCCGGTGACGTATTCGCCGCTGAAACACGACGAATCGAACTTGCGGCCGGGGAACTTCGGTCCCGCAACGGCGGCTTCGAGATCGGAAAGATCCTGGTAGACCAGCCAGTCGCAGCCGAGCAGCTGTTCGATTTCGCGTTCGGTGCGGCCGTGCGCGACAAGTTCCTGCGACGACGGCATGTCGATGCCGTAGATGTTCGGATAGCGCACGGGCGGCGCCGCCGACGCGAGATACACCTTGCGTGCGCCCGCATCGCGCGCCATCTGTACGATCTGCTGCGCGGTGGTGCCGCGCACGATGGAGTCGTCGACCAGCAGCACGACGCGGTTCTTGAATTCCAGCGGGATTGCATTGAGCTTGCGCTTGACCGACTTCGCGCGCTCGACCTGGCCCGGCATGATGAAGGTGCGCCCCACATAGCGGTTCTTGATGAAACCCTCGCGGTATTTCACGCCGAGCACGCTGGCGATTTCCAGCGCCGCGTCGCGCGAGGTGTCGGGGATCGGGATGACCACGTCGATGTCGTGGTCCGGCCGCTCGCGCAGGATCTTCTCGCCCAGCGTGACGCCCATGCGCATGCGCGCCTTGTGCACCGAAATTTCCTCGATCATTGAATCCGGGCGCGCGAAATACACGTACTCGAAGATGCATGGCGCGTGTTCCTGCGGCGCAGCACACAACTGCGTGTGCAGTTCTCCGCGCGCGGTGACCACCACGCATTCACCGGGCTTCACGTCGCGCACGCGCACGAAACCGAGGATGTCCAACGCAACCGATTCGGATGCAATCGCGTATTCGGTACCGGTCGCAGCCTCGCGCTTGCCAAGAATCAATGGGCGAATGCCGTGTGGATCGCGGAACCCGACCAGGCCAAGCCCCAGCACGGTCGCAACCACGGCATAGCCGCCCTTCGCACGCCGGTTCACGCCTTCCACCGCCTTGAAGACTGCTTCCGGCGTCAGCGCCTTCTGCCTGCCGAGTTCGTGTGCGAACACGTTGAGCAGCACTTCGGAATCCGATTCGGTATTGACGTTGCGCAGGTCCTGCTCGAACACTTCGCGCCGCAGCGCATCGGTGTTGATCAGGTTTCCGTTGTGCGCAAGCGCGATCCCGTAAGGCGAGTTCACGTAGAACGGTTGCGCCTCGTCGCTGCCCTCGCTGCCGGCAGTCGGGTAGCGGCAATGGCCGATGCCGACGCGACCGACCAGCAGGCGCATCGCGTCGTCGTCGAAGACGTCCTTGACCAGGCCATTGCCCTTGTGCACGCGCAGCTTGTTGCCGTCGGCGGTGGCAATGCCAGCTGCATCCTGGCCGCGGTGCTGCAGCACGGTCAGCCCGTCGTAGAGCGCTGCCGCGACTTCGCTGGTACCGACGATTCCGACAATGCCGCACATAGCGTGATCCCTGGAAGAATGCCGACTTGTTCAATTCCTGCCGTGACGCTTCGGGCGCGCGGGCAGGGGCGGCACAGCATGCGGCGCAGCGTCGCCTTGCGAATCCACTCCAGACGACGTCGGCGCCGCCTGATCCTGCTGTACCTGACTCCGAAGTACGTGGTCCTGCAGGGTCTGCACCACTTGCTTCCTGCCCTGCTCGGCGACGGCATCGAAGCTCACGTGCTGGGCAGCGGATGCCGGCAGCCAGCCCTTCATCCATTCCGCCCCAAGCTGGAACTGCGGAATCAGTGGCGAGCTGTGCCACGAGGGCTCCCGCGGCAACCCGGTCAATCCCAACAGCAGCACCAGCACGCACGCCAGCGCAAAACCCCGCACCACTCCGAACAGCATGCCAAGCAGGCGATCGATTCCACCCAGGCCGATCGAACGCACCAGCTTGCCGACCAACCACGTCACCACGCTGCCGATGATCAATGCCGCAATGAACACCAACGCATACGCGACCAGCAAGCGCGCCGCCGCATCGTGCACCTGCGCGGTAAACAATCCGGAAATCGCGGCGCCGTAACTGAATGCGAGCCAGAACGCCGCGATCCACACCACCAGCGACAGCACTTCGACGACGATCCCGCGCATGGCACCCATCAGCGCCGACAGCGCGACCACGCCCAGCAACACCCAATCGACTGCACTCAACATGCGTCCGCAGCGTCCAATCTCAAGCCGCGCGCAGGCTCACGGATACCCGACCACCATGCCACTGAGGCCCATCTTTGAGGACAGCTCCGCGCGCAGCTTGTCGGCCCCATCGCGATCTGCCTCCGGCCCGATCCGCACCCGATACATGGTGCCGCTCTCGACCTGGACACGCTCGCTGAATGCGGTGAACCCGGCCGCGCGCAATTTGTTGCGCAGCGTGAGAGCTTCTTCCTCGGTTCGGTAGGCGCTCACCTGCACTGCATAGCCGCGACCAGCCGCGGCAGGCGACGGCGCGGCGGGCTTGGCTGCCGTGGTGAGGGTTGTGCTGGAAGCTGGCGCTGGCGCTGACACGGGGAGCTTGCCCGATGCCGTGGCCGACGCGGTAGGCGCCACCTGTTTTGACGTCGCTGGAGGCGCAACCGGCTGACCCGGCTTGATCGCCGAGGGCGCGCCTGCGGCAGGCGTCGCGGGAACCGCCTTGTTCGTCAGTGATGCCGACGCGTCCGCTGGAGGCGCGGCAGAATCAAGCGCCGTCACGCTCGCCGGCATGTCCTTGCGAACCTGCTGGGCCTTGAGGCGCGCGGCTTCGGCGTCGCCGCGTTGCCCAAAGGGGCCGATCCGCACGCGTGTCTGCTGCTTCCCCGCAACACTGACCGATTCGGAATAGGCGGGCAGCTGCGATCCCTTCAGCGATGCAACCAGCGATTGCGCGTTGGCCGCATTCGCATACGTACCGAGGCTCACGACGTAGTGGCCGCCAGCACTCGCTGCCGGAATCGGGGCGGTCGGGGTCGCGAGCGGCGCAATCGTCGGCGGCGCAGTTGCTGCCGGTGGATTGACCGCCGGCGAAGCCGCTGCCAACGGTGCTGTCGACGCGGGTGCGGCTGCGACCACGGGTGCGCCCGTCACTGGCGGCTTTTCGCCCGGTGCGACAGGTCCTGCAGGCACGAGCGCCGAAGGTGGAACGACAGACGGCAACGCTGCGGGCGCAGGTTGCGGGCCCGACGGCAGCGGCGCACCGCTGGTGGACGTCGCTGGTGAAGAAACGGCCCCTGGCGCTGCAGACCCGGCCGGATGCGTCGCATTCATGCCGACCACGCCGCCATCAGACACCCCCGGCGTGGGTGCGACGAGTGGCAGCTCCTTCGTCTGGAAATCACCACCCGGCGCACTTGGCATCGTCAGCGGAACGCTGGAGGCTGTGTCGTGGCGGTCATGGCTGACGATGAGCATCGGCAGAAAGATGATGGCGAGTGCGGACAGCACGGCAGCGCCAATCAGCCGGTGTTTCAGGGCGGGGTCCATCGAGGCGGGTCCGAACGTCCGGAAAGGCGTCAAGTATAGCCCGCCGGCCCCCGGCGACGGTGAACGGCAAGCGTCGCGTCGCGCGCGTCGGGCTAGTTCGCGTCCAGGGCGCGCAGTGCATCGGCTGCCGTGTGGAACGAACCGAACACAACCACCCGATCGCCCGGCAGCGCTGCAATGCGCGCAGCCGTCAGCGCGGCCCTGACGTTTTCAAAAACGCCAACCTCGCGGCCAATCAGGATCGCTCGCAGGCGTTCTGCAACCACGGCGCCAGGCAGTCCGCGTGGGGTGTCATTCACTCCACACAGCCACCATCCCGACA
Source organism: Lysobacterales bacterium (assembly GCA_038234715.1). Classification (GTDB taxonomy): domain Bacteria; phylum Pseudomonadota; class Gammaproteobacteria; order Xanthomonadales; family Xanthomonadaceae; genus SZAS-103. Next base: position 34,755 of record JBBQTD010000001.1, read on the forward strand.
CCTGCCCGACCAGCGGCGCGACGATGCCTGGCAGATCCTTGTCGCCCAGCGCACTGAACACGGCGAGCGTCTTTCCATCGATCGGATTGGCGGCCAGCCAAGCGGCAAGCTCGCGTGCCGCCTGCGGGTTGTGGGCGACATCGATGACGATCCCGACCGCATCGCGAACGAGCGCCTGCATCCGCGCCGGCAGACGCGCGCTGCGCACGCCTTCGACGATCGCGGCATCGGTAACCCTGGCTGGTCCGAGGACGGCATCCAGCGCGCGCAACGCCGCGATTGCAGCAGCCGCATTCGCGCGCTGCGATGGGGCCGCCAGTGCAGGTTCGGGCAGATCGATCGCATAGCCGGGTTCGCGCCAACGCCAGCCGCCGGGCCATTCCTCAACGAGATAATCGCAGCCGGCGCGGATTGCCGAGGCCCCAATCCGGTACGCATGCCGCAACACGCTTGCCGGAGGATCCCGCTCCCCAAGCACGACAGGCTTGCCGGAACGCATCACCCCGGCCTTTTCGAAGCCGATCGTCTCGCGATCCGCGCCGAGCCAGTCCTGGTGGTCCAGGTCGACCGTGGTGATCACTGCCACGTCCGCATCGACGATATTGACCGCATCAAGCCGACCGCCAAGCCCGACCTCCAGGATCGCAAGATCCACACCCCCGCTTTCGAACAACTGCAGCGCTGCAAGCGTGCCGTATTCGAAGTAGGTCAATGCAACCGGGTCGCCTGCGTCAGCCAGCCGCGCAGCCTCGATGCGCTCGAACGCCGCTACCAGTGCTGCATCATCTGCATCGACGCCGTCGATCCGCACGCGCTCGTTGTAACGCAGCAGGTGCGGTGAGGTGTAGGCGCCCACCCGCCATCCCGCGGCGCGCGCGATGGTCTCGATGAAGGCGACTGTGGAACCCTTGCCATTGGTGCCGGCGACGGTGATGACGCCCGCGGCCGGGCGGGTCATCCCCAGCCGTTGCGCAACGACACGCACGCGGTCGAGACCGAGCGCGATCGCATCCGGATGCTGGCGCTGCTGGTGGACCAGCCATTCGTCGAGGTTCATGGGGCGCCATTGGAACAGATGCCCGGCTCGCACGTCGCAGGCCACGCATCGCGAATGCCGCGTGCGCCGGTCATTCAATATTGCGGACAAGTGGCACCACCGCCTCGCCAAACGGGCATTGCACAGTGCGCGAGCGCCGGCCAAGGGCGCTAGACTCGCTCCGAACCCCCGGAGCATGCCCGTGCGCCCACCATCCGCTGCTGCATTGACCGGCTGTCTTGCCCTGCTGTGCGCTCCGGCCGCGTTCGCGACCAGCGGCACCGACGCATTGACCGCGCAATTCAATACCGTCTGCGCAGGCGCAGCGCCAGCATCCGCGCTTGCGCAGCGTTGCGCTGTGGTGTTCGCGAGCAGCAATCCGAATGCGCGCGCGCTTGCAGCGAACATGAACGACCTCGAGGAGATTCCCGGCGCCGGCCGTGGCGATGCGCGCGACGCGTCGCCTCAAGCTGCGGCGCGCGGCGAAGCGCGTAGCCAGCTCACCCCGAAGCTTGCCGTGTTCGCAAGCGTCGACGACGCCCGATCCTCGCGCACCAAGGACACCATCGAGGCCGCCTTCGACGCCGACGCAGTCACGCTGACACTGGGCCTGGACTGGCATCCGGCAGACAAATGGCAACTCGGCGTGGCGATCAACCACGCGCACGAGATCCAGGATTTTCGCAGCTCCGAAGGCGCGCTCCACGCGAACTACACGGGTGCGATCGCGCTCGCGAGCTGGGATGCAAGCGACCACGTCGTGGTGGACGGATACGCGGGTTGGTTGCGCGGCAGCCAGGACATCCGCCGTGTCGTGGGGTTCATCGACGGCAGCGCGCCGATTGCCGAAACTGCCTCGCCTGACGCCGACCGCACGCTTGCAGGGCTTGCGCTGGATGCGAGCTTCCCGCATGGCGCATGGGAATGGCGTGGCGCGGTCGGCCTGGATGCGGTGCGCACCTCCGTCAATGGATATACCGAACAGGGCGGCTCGGGGTTCGACCTGATCGTGCCCGATCGCTCGATCGAAACCGATCGTGGCCGGATTGATGTCGCACTCGCCGGCACGTTCTCCGAAGGCTGGGGCGTCTGGCAACCGGAGTTCAGGCTGGGATTTCGCCACGAGTTCGGCAACGCCGCACGCAATGTCGGCGTGCGTTTCGTTGACGACACCCATGGCGCGGTGGTGAGTTTCGATACCGGTCCGCCGGACCGTGACTGGTTCCAGGCCGGGCTTTCCGCCGCGTTCACTTTTCCGCACGGCAATTCTGCGTTCGTTTCCCTCGGCCGCGAGTTCAACCACAGCACGTCGACGGCGACGACGATTGCAATGGGCTGGCGTCTGGAACTGAAGTAGCGCCGCACGCGCCCGCTTCATGGCTGCGTGCTTCGTGGCAGGGGCTCGCTTCGTGGCAGCAGGGGGTCTGGTCGCCGCGATATAATCTGGATTGTCCGCAACAGCGCCGCGCGCAAGGGAATGGCAATGGCTCAGACGATGAAGGCGCTGGTCAAGCGCAAGCCCGAACAAGGCATCTGGATGGAACAGGTGCCGATTCCCGAGGCCGGCGCGAATGAGGTCCTGATCAAGCTCGAGAAAACCGCGATCTGCGGCACCGACCTGCACATCTACAAGTGGGATGCATGGTCGCAGCGGGTGATCAAGCCTGGCCTGGTCATCGGCCACGAGTTCGTCGGCCGCATCGTCGAGATCGGCCCGGGAGTCACCGGTTACCAGCTCGGCCAACGCGTCTCGGCGGAAGGTCACATCGTCTGCGGGCATTGCCGCAACTGCCGCGCCGGTCGCCAGCACCTGTGTCCGAACACGATCGGCATCGGGGTGAACCGCGACGGCGCGTTCGCCGAATACATCGTGATGCCGGCGTCGAACCTGTGGCCGATCCCGGACCAGATTCCATCCGAACTCGCGTCGTTCTTCGATCCCTACGGCAACGCCGCACACTGCGCGCTGGAGTTCGACGTGGTTGGCGAAGACGTGCTGATCACCGGCGCCGGTCCGATCGGGATCATCGCAGCGGGCATCTGCAAGTGGATCGGCGCGCGCAATGTCGTGGTCACCGACGTCAACGACTACCGGCTCAAGCTCGCCGCCGAAATGGGCGCAACGCGCGTGGTGAACGTGTCCAAGCAGTCGCTCAAGGACACCATGGCCGAGCTGCACATGGAGGGCTTCGACGTCGCGCTCGAGATGAGCGGCAATCCGCACGCCTTCAACGACATGCTCGGCGCGATGTACAACGGCGGCAAGGTCGCGCTGCTTGGACTGCTCCCGAACGGAGCGGGCATCGACTGGGACAAGGTGATCTTCAAGGGCCTCACCCTGCACGGCATCTACGGCCGGCGGATGTACGAGACCTGGTACAAGATGACCCAGCTCGTGCTGACCGGCTTCCCGCTGCAGAAAGTGCTGACCCACCAGGTTGCGATCGACGATTTCCAGCGCGGCTTCGACCTGATGGCTTCGGGCAACTGCGGCAAGGTCGTGTGCAGCTGGAACTGACATCGAGTCCACGCGAGTCGATGTCATTCCGAGCAAAGCGAAGGATCTCGATCTGCATCCCGCGAGCAGATCCTTTGCTGCGCCCAGGATGACAACCAAGGCGACAACCCCATGTCATTGACCCAACGCTACGCCGACGAACTCGAATCCATCCGCACGCAGGGCCTGTTCAAGTCCGAACGCATCATCGCATCGCCGCAGTCGGCCGAGATCGCACTCGCCGACGGCCGCAAGGTGTTGAACTTCTGCGCGAACAATTACCTTGGGCTCGCCGATCACCCCGACATCATCGCAGCAGCAAAGGACGCGCTCGACACGCACGGTTTCGGCATGGCGTCGGTGCGCTTCATCTGCGGTACCCAGGACCTGCACAAGCAGCTTGAAGCAACGATCTCGAAGTTCTTCGGCAAGGAAGACACAATCCTCTACGCGGCGTGCTTCGATGCGAACGGCGGGCTCTACGAACCGCTGCTGCAGGAAGACGACGCGATCATTTCCGATGCGCTCAACCACGCCTCGATCATCGACGGCGTGCGCCTGTGCAAGGCCAAACGCTTCCGCTACGCGAACTGCGACATGGCCGACCTGGAAGCCCAGTTGCAGGCTGCCGATGCCGCCGGCGCGCGCACGAAACTGATTTCCACCGACGGCGTGTTCTCGATGGACGGCTTCATCGCTCCCCTCGATGAAATCACCGCGCTCGCGCAGAAATACGGCGCGCTCGTGCACATCGACGAATGCCATGCGACCGGCTTCCTCGGCGAGCACGGCCGCGGATCGGCCGAAGTGAAGGGTTGCCTCGACAGGATCGACATCATCACCGGCACCCTTGGCAAGGCGATGGGCGGCGCGCTCGGCGGATTCACGGCGGGCAAGCGCGAAGTGATCGAGATGTTGCGCCAGCGTTCGCGCCCCTACCTGTTCTCGAACTCGCTGCCGCCGCATGTCGTCGCGGCCGGCATCAAGGCCTTCGACATGCTCAGTTCGGCGGGCGACCTGCGCGCGAAGCTGGTCGAGAACACGCGTTACTTCCGCGAACGCATGGTCGCCGCAGGCTTCGACGTGAAACCCGGCGTGCATCCGATCAGTCCGGTGATGCTGTACGACGCGCCGCTGGCGCAGCGTTTCGCCACGCGCCTGCTGGAGGAAGGCATCTACGCGATCGGCTTCTTCTTCCCGGTGGTGGCGAAAGGCCAGGCACGCATCCGCACCCAGATCAGCGCCGCCCACACCCGCAAACACCTCGACCGCGCGATTGACGCCTTCACTCGTATTGGTCGCGAACTCGACGTCATCAAGACCTGATGCTTTTGGAGCCCCTCTCTCCTTGCTGGAGAGGGTGATGAGTCGTGCTGACGAACTGCCAGTGGCAGTTCGTACGAAGGAGAACGTCCGGCAGGGCCGGGGAGAGGGGAATGACGACCGACGCCAATCCGACTTCGCCAACGCCTCTGCCTGCGAGTCCCTCTCCCCTTGCGGGAGAGGGTGATGAGTCGTGCTGACGAACTGCCAGTGGCAGTTTGTACGACGAAGAACGCCCGGCAGGGCCGGGGGGAGAGGGGAATGACGACCGACGCCTTTGTCAAAATCCTCCGCAAGCAAATGACCGACGCCGAGCGCCTGCTGTGGATGCATCTGCGCGCGCACCGCCTGCTTGACGAGAAGTTTCGCCGCCAGCAACCCATCGGACCCTATATCGCGGACTTCGTGCATTTTCGCGCAAGGTTGATCGTGGAAGCCGACGGTGGCCATCACAATGCATCGACCACCGACCCCAAACGCGATGCATGGTTCGCGGCGCAAGGATTTCGAATTCTGCGATTCTGGAACCACGAGATCTTGAGCAACATCGAAGCGGTGCTGGAGGCGATCCTGAAAGCACTGCAGCCAGAAGCCTTACCCCTCTCCCCAACCCCTCGGTGCTTCGCACCCCCCTCTCCCCAACCCCTCTCCCGCGAGGGGAGAGGGGCTCAAGCAGCATCCGGTCGTGCGCCAATCCCTCATGCGCAAGGGGAGAGGGGCTCAAAAGCCTCGATTGCCCTTCGACCGCTGCCTGCGGCAAGACTCGCAGTGGGCCTTAGCGGCGGGCTTGACTCGACCGTGTTGCTGCATCTGCTCGCCATGTCGCCCGTGGTCAGAGAGCGCGGACTGCGCGCAATCCACGTGCACCACGGATTGCATGCGGATGCCGACGCATGGGCCGTGCATTGCGAGGCTATCTGCGCCGCGCTGGATGTTCCCCTGCAGGTGCTGCGCGTCCAGGTCGATCGCACCGATGGGCGCGGCCCGGAAGGTGCGGCGCGTGCAGCGCGGCTGCGGGCATTCGGCGAGGCCATCGACGCGCACGAACTGCTCGCGCTCGCGCATCACCGCGACGACCAAGCCGAGACGGTGTTGTTGCGCCTGCTGCGCGGCGCCGGCGGCGATGGTCTCGCGGCGATGCGGCGGCGCTCGCGGCTTGGTGCGTTGCATCTCTGGCGACCGTTGCTTGATGTACCGCGGGCAGCCCTGCGCGAGCATGCCAGCGCGCATCGCTTGCACTGGATCGAGGATCCGTCCAACGCCGACGCGGGCTTCGACCGCAATTTCCTGCGCCACCAGGTGTTGCCATTGCTTGCGCAACGCTGGCCGCAGGCATCGCGCAATCTGGCGCGCAGCGCGGCCCTGCTCGCCGAGCAATCGCTGCTCCTTGCAACCACCACCGATGCGCAACTCGATGCGCCGCAGGTCGCGCCCAGTGTGTTGTCGCTGCCCGGCCTGCTGGCCCAGCCGCGCGCGCAGCGTGCGCGCATCCTGCGCGCCTGGCTGTTGCGCCTGGACGGACATCCGCCGCCGGCGCGCATCCTCGCGGCGATCGAACGCGACCTGCTGCGCGCGCGCAGGGATGGCGACGCACGCGTCGCATGGGCGGACATCGTCGTACATGGCTGGCGCGATCGCCTGTACGCGATGAACGCCTACGCAGCGCTGCCGGCCGACTGGAGCATCATCTGGGACGCAAGCGCGCCCCTGCAATTGCCCGATGGCGCGCTGCTCGCACTGCGCGGAGCGGATCGGTTCGACATGCCGGTGACGGCGCGCGCGCGCCAGGGCGGCGAACGCATCCGCCTGCCCGGTCGCGAGCACAGCCACGCGCTCAAGCACGTGCTGCAAGAGCGCGACGTTCCGCCGTGGACGCGCGTGCAGATGCCGCTGTTGTTCGCGGACGATGGCGAATTGCTCGCGGCCGGCGACAGCGTGTTGTCCGCACGGATGGATGCGTGGCTGCTGCTGCATGGCGCGAGCCTGCACTGGATCCCCGCTGCCCGTCGCGACGCAGCGGCGGATTGACCGCCTGCGCGCGCGGCGACACACTGCACGCATGGCGAGGAAACCCGGACAATCGGCAATCGAATCGAGCCCGTTGGAAGCAACGCCTTCGGTGGTTGCCGGTTTCGAACGCTCGCTCGACGAACTCGAGCAGCTCGTGCAGCGCATGGAACAAGGCGAGATGTCGCTCGACGAATCGCTGCATGCCTATGAGCGCGGCGTCGCGCTGTACCGGCAGTGCCAGGGTGCGCTGCAACAGGCCGAGTTGCGGGTGAAGCTGCTCAGCGACCTGGGCGATCCCGACAATGCCGGGCGTTTTGCACCCGATGGCGACTGAGGTGTTCGCGCGCCGTGCGGCGCGCATCCACGCCGTGCTCGACCACGCCCTGCCCGACCCGGGGACCAGTCCGCAACGCCTGCACGCCGCGATGCGCTATGCCGTGCTTGGCGACGGCAAACGCATGCGTCCGCAGCTTGTGTATGCGGCGGGAGTGGCATGCGGGGCGACCGAGGACATGCTCGACGCGCCCGCTGCCGCGGTTGAACTCGTGCACGCGTATTCGCTCGTACACGACGACCTGCCGTCGATGGACGACGACGCATGGCGGCGGGGACGCGCGACGGTGCATGTTGCGTTCGACGAAGCCACCGCGATCCTGGCCGGGGATGCGTTGCAGGCGTTTGCGCTGGAAATGCTCGTCGCCGTGGGCAGCGATGCGTCGCTGCGCATCGAACTGATGGCCACGCTCGTGCGCGCGAGCGGCGCGGCGGGAATGTGCGGCGGACAGGCGATGGATCTTGCCGCGACTGGATCAGTACAGTCGCGCGACGCACTCGAACGCATGCACGCGCTCAAGACCGGCGCATTGATCCGCGCGTCGGTGCGGATGGGCGCGTTGTGCGCGCATGCCGACGCTGCGACGCTGGTCCAGCTCGATGTCTACGCGCGTGCGCTGGGGCTCGCGTTCCAGATCCGCGACGACATCCTGGATGTGGAAGGAAGCTCCACCCAACTCGGCAAGACTGCCGGCAAGGACGCGCAGATGTCGAAGTCGACGTATCCGGCGCTGATTGGAATGGCCGCGTCGCGCAAGTTGCTTGATGACCTCGGCGATAACATGCGCGACGCGCTGGCGCCGATGGGCGCGGCGGCAAGCGACATGCTGGCGCTGGGCACATTGTCGGTATCGCGCAATCGCTGACCCCGGCGTTTGCTGCCGGGCTGTTGCCATTGCGGACACGACTCCCGCGCAGGTTGTTGCGCAAGTGCGTATCTCCCTTGCGACCGCGCCGCCCGGGGAAACCACATCGGCATGAAGTCCAGCAACCCTCCAATGCGTCCCGTCGCAGGGCCTGCGGGTCCGGACTTTGCATCGATGCTCTTGATGCGGACCTCGACGTGCCCCGACGTTGCGGCGAGCTAGCCCATGGCAGCGCCGGTGTGTCCCATCCGGGCACGGATGTTGTCCATCGCAGTTCCGATGTGACCGACCATTGCAGTCGCGTTACCCATCGAAGCGGCCATGTTGTTCAACATCGCGGCAATGGGATCCATCACGGCGGCCGTGTTGTTCAACATCGCGGCATTGGGATCCATCACGGCGGCGATGTTGTTCAACATCGCGGCGATGGGATACATCCCGGCGCCGGTGTTGTTCAACACATCGGCGATGGGATACATCCCCTCGCCGATGTTGTTCAACATTGCGGCGATGTGACACATCCCGACAACGATGTTGTTTACCGCAGCGGCGATGTGACACATCTCGGCGCCGATGTTGTTTACCGCAGCAGCGATGTGACACATCCCGGCGCCGATGTCAGCCAACACAGCGCCGGCGATTGCCGCCACGGCGCCCTCTGCTTCCGCTTTGGCGCAGGCCATCACGAACGCGCGTTCCCGGCTGCCGGTGCGGATGGCGTCGGGCATGATCGCAGCAGATGGGTTTAGTGCAAGGCGCGCAATGCCAAAACGATCCAAGGCGCGGGTCCACCGTAACCGTGGAACACTGCCTCAAGCGGCGGCTACGGCCCTCGACGTCCGCAACAATCCTTCCATCGGCCTGATCGCGGAACTGTCCGGAAACACCCGCGCATCAAGCACGCTCGCCGGAACCAGCAGATGGCCCGCCAGCACGCCCTTGAACAGTGCGCGCATGTCGGTTGTGGCATGCACATCGCGTCCCTCGTTCAGGTCCTGCCGCGCAATTCCGGGCCACTGCCCGGCAACCCGGCCACCAGCCACCGAGCCACCCGCAAGGAACGCGACACCGCCGGTGCCATGGTCGGTACCACCGGTGCCGTTGACCAGCGCGGTGCGTCCGAATTCGGTCACGACCACGACCACGGTGCGGTCCCACGCGGCGCCCATCGCTTCACGATAGTTCTTCAGGCCCGCGTCGAGTTGGCCAAGCTTGCGTTGCAATATCGCGACTTCGCCAGCGTGGGTATCCCAACCGGTATCTTCGACGAATGCGATCTGCGGCCCATCGCCGCGTGCCATGAACTTGCCGGCAGCGCCCATCAGGTCGGGCAAGGCGCCGATGCCGTACGCGCGCGCAGCACCTGCCTTTCGGCCGCCTGGCGCGCCAGTCGCCGGTAGCATCGCCGTGCCCGCCGCATCGGCATCCATGACGGCGTCGTCGTGCGATTCGGCGACAGCACGCGAGTACGCCTCGGCCAAGCGCGGATCTTCCGCGTACAGGGTGTCCAGCCGCTGCAACAGGTTCGGATCGATCGTGGTCGGCAACGGCGGCGACCAGGTGCTGACCTTCGCGTTGCCGCGCATGATCAGCGGCATCGCGCTCGCGATCGCGAGGCCTTCCTCGCCGTGCAGGTTGGCGACGCAGCGGTTCATCCAGCCATCCTGCGCGCCGCTCGGACGCGCGCTGCCGTTCTCCACGCAATCCTGCGCCTCGAAGTGGGAGCGCCCCTGGTAGGGCGGCGCAACCGCGACCACAGGCAGGAATGTCTTCTGCTGATACAGCGAGGCCGCGTAGGGCATCGCCGGATTCAGCGCGAAGTTGCGATCCAGCGGCAGCGGCTTTGCGGACGCGTCGCCGGTTACGAAAGGAAGCGATCCGCGCAGCGCGCCCCAGGCGTTGTCGCCGATCGGAGGCAGTGCGTGCAGGCCGTCGAGTCCGCCGCGCAACATCACCACCAGCAACAACGGTTGTGCGGACGTTGCGCCGCCTGCGGACCACGCACGCCGCGGCCACAGGGTCAGCGTGACGGCGCCGACGGCCATCGCCTTGAGCAGTTCACGACGCGTGGTCATGTCAGATCCTCCACTGAATCAGATGCGCCATTGAAACGGGGGGCTCGCAAACAGCAGCGCCAGCGCCTGTGTTGGCGATTCGGCGCGCGCGATGGCCTGTGCGGTGCCGGCGTCGAGCCGCGATCCGAGCGCGTCGCGCGCGACCTCGGCCGGCACCAATGTGCGCGGCGCGCGCGTCGCAAGTTCCTCTGCGGTCTGGATGCGCTTCCACAACGCATCCGGGCCGATCCACGCATCGGCGGTGTCGGCGAAACCGGCGGGCGAACGCGGCACGAAACTGGGCTGGCCAAGCCGCGCGAGCAGTCCCGACATCTTGCGCACGTCCTCGACCCTTCCGGTGCCGAGCGCGCGCAGTGCAGCGAGCAGGAAATCGTCCGGCGTGCGGAATTTGCGCGCATCCGGCGACCATGCTTCGTCGCCCTGCAACATGGCCAGGTACACCGTGCGCAGGTCGCCGCCACTCTCGAGATATGCCACCGCCATGTGTTGCACGAGTTTCGGCGGCGGCTGGTCGGACACGAAATGCCGCGCGAGCTTGAACGACAGGTGCTTGGCGGTGGCGGGGTGCATCGCAAGGTCGACCAGCACGCTGCGACCTTGTTCCATCCCGCCTTCGGCGTAGCGTTTGCCGAGGATCGTGCGTGCACCAGGCTCGTGCGTGTTCTGCCTGTAGACGAAACCGGTCGTGCTATCGGGAGTAGCTCCGGACAGGCCACCACCGAAGCGTCCATCGCGCGGGCCCCGGGTGCTCCAGCCGGTGATCGCACGCGCAAACTCGGTCACATCGGCCTGGGTGTAGCCGCCGTTGACGCCGAGCGTGTGCAGTTCGAGGATCTCGCGCGCAAGATTTTCGTTGAGGCCGGCCTTGCGTTTGGGCTGCGCGGCACCGCCACCGAATCCCGCGGCGCGTTCGCCGAACCGCGAGTCCGGGCCGATCGATGCCGCATTGTCCAGGTAGCGCAACATCGCCGGATGGGTTTCGACGCCAAGCAGCAGGTCCTGGAAACGCCCGAAAGCGAGCGGCCGGATCACTTCGCGTTCCATTGGCGCGGCATACAGCAGCGCCGGGCGCTTGTCGGCGGACACCGCGAAATGGTTGCTCCAGAAGCGCACGATGCGTTCGTCGAAGCCGATCGGCGCATTCAGGGCAACCTGCCAGCGCGCTGCGCCCTCGGCCAGCAACTGCGGACCGAATTCCTTGCGGAACCCTTCTCCCAGCGCCTTGACCTGGTCGGCCTTGATCGGACCGGCGTCAGTCGCACCGTTTGCGCCGGGCCTGCCACCCGCGTCGTTGGCTGCTTCAAGGTCGCGCTTGCGGGCGCGACGGTCGCGCTGGAAATCGATTTCAGCGGCGAGGTAGTCGGCGCTGCGGGTCAGACCGGCGAACGCGTCCGTGTTCGCCGGCAGCGTGCGTACCTGCTGCGCGAGCATCCCGCGCGGATCGTGCAGGCTGTCGAGCGTGCCCGGCATCGCACCGAGCCCGAAACGATTGGCCACCGACGCGGCGTCGGAGGAGCGGCTGCTGGACATGCTGTATCTCCGGCGTCGTCGTGGGCGCTGTGCCCACGGCTTCCACAACGCAGGCGAACCGGCGCGGTTGACAGTACCGGCACGATTGGATTGCTTGCAGCGCGACGCACCGCAAAGTGCGGCGGGCTCGACGGGAGGACGAGCGTGGAGCGGCGCTACTTGATCAGGCGCAACGCCAGCGGATAGCGGTAGGGCACGCCCTCGTACGCCTTCATCGACGCAATGATGGTGAAGATCAGGGCGTACAGGCCGACCACCAGCATCAGCGGGAGCGCGATGATGCCGCCGATCAGGAACGTCATGATCGTGAACGTCCACAGCACCGCGAACGCGATGCAGATGGTGATGCTGAAGTTCAAGGCTTCCTTGGCCTGCACGTCGACGAACGGCATCGTGTCTTTCTTGATCATCCACACGATCAGCGGCCCCAGGAAGCCGCCAGCGCTTCCGGCCCAGCCCGACGTCAGGATGTAGCCGATGAGCGCGGACAAATGCGCGAGCATGGCCCACTGGCGCTCATCGTCGCTGATACCACCGCGATCGACTGCAACAACCGGCATCGCGGATGCCGGCTGCTGCGGTGCTGCAGGATCGGATTGAGGATCGACTTCGTTCAAGGCGGTTCCTGGCTGGAATCGTTGCGCCTGGACTACTTGATCAGGCGCAGCGCGAACGGATACCGGTATTCCACGCCTTCGTTGGCCTTCATGCCACCCATGATGCACAGGATCAGGTTGGCGATGAGCAACACCGGATAAAGGAACAGGCCGATCCCGACGAACACGAGTGCCGATGCTGCAATCCAGCCGATCGCCATGGTGATCTGGAAATTCAGCGCTTCCTTGGCCTGGTCGTTCACGAATGCCGCGTCGGGCTTGTCCTTGTTGATCAGCCAGATCACCAGCGCGCCAACGAAGCCGGTCAGTATCCCCAGCAAATGGGACAGCATGCCCATGGTTTTCTGATCCTGCGGCACATCACTCATGCGTTGCTCTCCCCGGTGGTGGTTGTAAAGCGGTCGTTGCACCCTGATCAAGACTACTCCCGCGCGATGGCAATTTCACGCGTCGGGACTGCAGACAGGGGAACGCCGTCACGCGCCTGAACCGGCCACGGTCATCTTTCCGATCAGCATCGGCCCGGTGCGAACGTGCGAGCGCGGGTCGACTTCGCTGCCGACCGCTTCGAGCGCGAGGAACATCTGCCGCAGATTGCCGGCGATCGTGATTTCGTCGACCGGATAGGCCAGTTCGCCACCTTCGACCCAATACCCTGCTGCGCCGCGCGAGTAGTCCCCGGTGACGGGATTGACGCCCTGGCCCATCAGTTCGGTGACGTACAGTCCGCGTCCCATGCCGCGCAGCAATGCAGCAAGGTCGTCGTTCCCGAGCGTGGCGTCGAGATTGTGCACGCCGCCGGCATTGCCGGTCGTCGACAGTCCGAGCTTGCGCGCGGAATAGGCGTCCAGGAGATAGCGCTGGAGTACGCCGCCGGTCACCAGGTTGGACTCGGCCGTCGCCACGCCGTCGCCGTCGAACGCGGCCGAACGGAAACCCCGTTGCAGGTGCGGCCGCTCGCGCAGTGCGAACCAGTCGGGGAACACGCGCTCGCCCACCGCTCCGAGCAGGAAGCTCGACTCGCGGTACTGCGCGCCCCCGGCGACCGCACCGAGCAGGTGGCCGATCAGGCCGCGCGCCATTTCGGCGGAAAACAGCACCGGCACGTTGCCGGTTGGCGGCATGCGCGGATCCAGCCGGCGCAGCACGCGTGTCGCAGCGCGCAGTCCGACCTGCTCGGGCGCTTCCAGGTCGCCGACAGCCAGGCCAGTGGTGTACCAGTCGTCGCGTTGCATCCCGTCGCCCTGCCCGGCAATCAGCGAACACGCGATGCTGTGGCTGGTGCCGCGTTCGCCGCCGACGAAACCGTGGCTGTTTGCATACACCGCCGTACTCTCGCCGGTGTTCACGGTAGCGCCTTCGGAATTGGCGATGCGCGGATCGGCATCGCGTCCGGCCGTCTCGCAGGCGATGCCGATCGCGATCGCGGCATCCGGCTCGAGCGCCCACGGGTGCCAGCGCTCGTAATCATCGATGCGCGTCGCCATGCGCTCCGCATCCGCGAGTCCTGCCATGGGATCGGCTTCGGTGTAGCGCGCGATCGCGCAGGCCTGGTCGAGCGTGGCTTCAAGCCCGGCCGGCGACAGGTCGGCGGTGCTGGCACTGGCCTTGCGCTGGTCGAAATACACGGTCAGCGACAGCCCGCGGTCGCGCGTGTATTCCACGGTCTCCACATCGCCCATGCGCACCGCGACATTGAGGCCGCGGCTTTCGCTCATGGACAGCTCGGCTTGGTCGGCACCGCGTGCGCGAGCGCGGCGCAGCAGGTCTTCGGCAAGAGCGGACAGCTCGGAGATGCGTTGCAGCGAAGCATCTGAGGTGGAAGCAGTAGTCTTGTCGACGTTGCCGCTTTTTGCGATACCCGTATTCACATGCGTATCCTTGCAGGATGATGATGAGCGAAACCGACGAACCCCCGTTCGATCCCGATGTGTATTGGGCCGGTCCGAGCCGCAGCCAGCTCCGGCGGGAAGCGCTGGAAGTGTTCGAACTGGCCGAGCGGCTGGTCGAGCAGAACGAGGCCCAGCTCGAGCGACTCCCCCTCGACGACGCGTTGCGCACGCTGGTGCGCGAATCGCAACGCATCACCCAGCAAATTGCCCGGAAAAGGCAGGTGCAATACCTCGCGAAGATCCTGCGCCGCGAAGACGATGAAACGCTCGAAGCAATCCGCCATGCGATCGATCACGCCAAGGCCGACAGCCGGCGCGACACTGCCGCCCTGCACCGCATCGAAGCGTGGCGCGAGCGCCTGATCGACGAAGGCGACGCCGCCCTCGCCGAATTGATGACCATGCATCCGACCGCCGACCGCCAGCACCTGCGCCTGCTTGCGCGCAACGCGAAAGACGAGCGCCTGCACCACAAGCCGTTGCATGCGTATCGCGATCTGTTTCGGGCGTTGCGGGAGTTGATCGAGGAGCCGGGAATCGGGAATGGGGAATCGGGAGTGGGAGAAGTCTGAGAGCGCGTTTCCACGAGTTGCTAGTCGCGCGAATTCGATTCGACCTCTAGCCCCTGCTCGGCTCTGAGCGGTCACGATGACCGCCGCTTTTCGGGTCCCATCGAACGCGGCGATCGCCGGAGGAAAAGACCCGATGGGCGACATGCAGGATGCTGGGGGTCCTTCTTTCTGGTTCCGTCTTTCTTGGACAAGCAAGAAAGATGAACCCGTCCGCTTTAGCGGACGGAACGCTCTGGCTTTTCGGTCTTGACGTTGCATGGAAGAGCGACCCCTCCCCAACCCTCCCCTGCTAAAGCAAGGGAGGGAGCAGTCCAGGTCCAACATGGTTCGCGCTGGCGCATTCACGCGCGCGTGCCGCCCACCGTCAACGACTCCACCAGCAACGTCGGTTGCCCAACCCCAACCGGCACCGACTGCCCATCCTTGCCGCACACGCCAACGCCTTCGTCGAGCGCCAGGTCATTGCCGATCATCGACACCCGTTGCATGGCTTCGGGACCGTTGCCGATCAGGGTCGCACCCTTGACCGGACGCGTGACCTTGCCGTCCTCGATCAGGTAGGCCTCGCTCGCGGAGAACACGAACTTGCCGCTGGTGATGTCGACCTGGCCACCGCCGAAATTCACCGCGTACAGCCCTTTCTTCACCGACGCGATGATCTCGCCCGGGTCGTGCGATCCGGCCAGCATCAGGGTGTTGGTCATGCGCGGCATCGGCAGGTGCGCATAGCTTTCGCGGCGGCCATTGCCGGTCGGCGCGACGCCCATCAGGCGCGCGTTGAGGGTGTCCTGCATGTAGCCAACGAGAATGCCGTCCTCGATCAGCACGTTGCGCTGGGTCGGGGTGCCTTCGTCGTCGACGTTGAGCGAACCACGCCGCCCGGGCAGAGTGCCATCGTCGACGATGGTGACGCCTTGCGACGCGACGCGCTGGCCGATGCGGCCGGCGAACGTGGAGGTGCCCTTGCGGTTGAAATCGCCTTCGAGCCCGTGTCCGACCGCCTCGTGCAACAGCACGCCGGGCCAGCCGGGGCCGAGCACGACCTGCATCGCACCGGCAGGCGCGTCGACCGCATCCAGGTTCACCAGCGCCTGTCGCAGCGCCTCGCGCGCCCAAGTCCCGGGCTTCCCGCCATTGAAGAGTTCGACGTAGCCATAGCGTCCGCCGCCACCGGAATAGCCCTGTTCGCGACGGCCATTGGATTCCACGATCACCTGGATGTTGAAGCGCACCATCGGGCGGATGTCGGCCGACACGACGCCATTTGAGCGCGCGAGCAGGATGGTTTCGACGCCGCCGGCCAGGCTGACGATGACCTGTTTGACGCGTGGATCGGCCGCGCGCAATTGCAGGTCCACGGCACGCAGTGCGGCGATCTTCGCGTCCGAATCCATCGCGTCGATCGGATCGAGCGCGGGATACAACGTGCGTCCGCTCACGTGGATCGGCGCACCGCCCGCTGTCTCGATTCCGGTGCGGGCAATCGCGCGCGCCGCGCCGGCCGCTTCGAGCAGGGCGTCGCTGCGGATATCGTCGGAATACGCGAAACCGGTCTTCTCGCCACTGATGGCGCGCACGCCCACGCCCTGGTCGATCGAATGCGCACCGTGCTTGACGATGCCGTCCTCGATCGTCCAGCTCTCGCGCCGCGCGTGCTGGAAATACAGGTCGCCATCGTCGACCCCGGGACCGAGCAGGCGATCGAACGCCCGCCCGAGGGTGGACACGGCAAGGCCACCGGGAGCAAGCAGGCGGGATTCGGCGAGCGCAAGCAGATCGGTCATGGAAGTCCTGTGGTCATGTGGAGCCTGCGGTCGTCGCACCATGCGCTGCGCGTGGCTTGCGACGAAATCACCCGCACCAAGTGTTGCCTGAACCAGATGGGGCGCGCACGGCCGCTACGCAAGCCTGTGTGCCGCAGCCTATCCGGAAACAGGTTGCGCTGGCGGCGCGGCGCGGTTGGCTGCGCCCTGCAGGGTCTGCACGTCCGGATTGTTCCATGGTCCGGTCACGTGGTAACGCTTGCGCCCCATCCGCTGCAGCGGGTGCTTGAGGACTTCGCCCGCAACCGCCCCGACCGCCGCGCCAATCGGGCCACCCGCAATCGCGCCAACCGCAGTGACCAGTCCACCGGCCTTCGGCAGGACTTCGATCGTCTGGTCGTAGCGCTGCGCGACCAGGTCGGCACTGCCGCTCACATGGATGTCGGCTGCAGGGCCCTTGATCGCGAGGTCGTCGGTGCGTGCCTGGCCGCCAGCAAAGACGAAGCGCCCGCGCAACGTGTCGAAGCTGAACCCCTTGTCGAAGAAGTCGCGGAAATCGAGGGTCAATCGCCGCGGCAATTCAGCCAGGCTCACCAGCCCCAATACGCGACCAGCGCCTGGTTTGACTTCCAGCAGGCGACCCGCGCCGACATCCAGGTCCAGCGTGCCATCCAGCGCCGCGAGCCGGAACGCCGTTGGCGACCCTGGCCAGCCACCCTGCAGCTTAGCCTGCGTCTTGCCTGCGGCAACCACGCCCTTGAAGCCGAACGCATCGAGCATCTTGCCCAGGCTGTCGGCCTTGAAATCGATCGCGAGGCGCGTGTGCGTGGTTGCTGGACCCTGTCGCGTCCAGTCGCCTGTCGCAGTCACCGTTTGCGACGGTGAGCTGGTCTCGAGTTGATCGATGTGCAGGCCCTGCGCGATCGGCCGGGTCTGCAGCAGCAATCGCCCGAGCCTGGCATCGCCAAAGCGCAGATCGGTCACATCCAGGTGCAACGGTGGCACCCTGGTCGGATCGATATCGGTGTCGGTATCCCCTGGCAGTGCGCCGGAAGGTGCCGCGCCCGCAGCCGGCGCGCCTGCGCCTGGCCAGTACAGGCGGTCGAACTGGCCGCGGATGCCACGCGCGAGTTCGGTCGGCACGGTAATGCTGCCGGCCAGTGCATCGCCATCCAGGCGCACCGTGGTCGCATCGGCCTGTCGTGTCATGCGCACCCGGGTGCCAGCGAAATGGCGGCCGCCCAGCGCCAGGTTGTCGGCCTGGATGTCGAGGGTCTGCAAGCCTCCGGAACCGCCCGCGCCCTTGGTCGCGAAAGCAATCCATCCAGCCGCGTCCAGTTCGGGTACCCGACCGGTTGCCGAAAGGCCTTGCGCAGGCAGCGCTCCGGTTGCGTCACCACCACCAAACGCAAGCACCGCGCGGAACGGCTGCAGGTCGTCGTAGCGGCCGCGCAAGGCAAGCAGATCGCCGAGCCTGACGCTGATGTCGCCCGCACTTGCAGGCAGCAACGTATGCACCTGCAATGCGAGTGGCTGGCTTGCGGGCTTGTCCAGCGGCGCTGGCAACGTGAGCGTGGCGCCGCGCAGGTCCGATGCAACATTCAGCTGCGCCGGCGCGGCGTGCGCACCCTCGACGGATTTTGGAACCTTCACTTCCACCGTCCAGGACGTGCGGCCACTGATGATCTGTTTCAGCCAATCAAGGGTCGGGGCGTGCTCGATCAACGTGGTGGCTGGAAAGGTGCCGCGCAGTTGCGCTGCTACAGCGACGGACGAATCGCCGGTGGCATCGTTGATCGCAAGCCGGAATGTTGCCGGATCGCCATTGACGTGGACGCTCAGCGCTTCCGCGAGCAGACCGCTCTGGTCGAAGTGGATGTGGCCGTCGACGCCGGTGAACAACAGGTTCCAGCGGCTGTCGTGCAGGCGCGCGTTCTTGAGAAGGATGTCGCCGTCGACCTTGTGTTCGCCGGGTTCATGGCCCAGTGGCAACTGCAGGTGCAGCGACGCGCCCTGGTCGTCGCCCTGCACGTCCAGCGCGGCGAATGTGTCCGCGTTGCGCTTCTGCAACGGACTCTGCCTGAGCAGCGTGAGCATCTGCGCGCCGCTGCCCGTCGCCGCCGCCTTGACGTCGAGGACTGCCGCGTGGAATTCGGGGATGTCGACCGTGATCTGCGGTACCCGGATACCAAGGATGGATGCATTCCCGACCAGGTGCATACCAAGGCCATCGAACAACAGCCGGGCGTTCACATGCTCTGCGCGTGGCCATTCCGGGTTGAAATGCACGTCCGCGTCGGCGAGGTCTGCGACGGCCTCGAAGCGGCCCTCGTTGTGGCGGAACGGCCAATCATCAAGATCGCCAGAAACCAGGACGTGTCCGCCAGCCATCTCGCCGCCTTCGATCGCCTCGTCAAGCCACTTGACCGTGTTGGGCGACATCCTGTGGCGGATCCAGTAGCGCTTTGCGGCGAGCATGTGTGCGGGTTGCACGTTGCTGAAAAGATCCAGCCGGGGACGCGTGCCATCATTCTTGAAACGCATCGCGAGGCGTGTGTCGAGGTCGATGTCGTCATTGTGCGCACGCAAGCCCGACGATTCGAGCGTCCATGCGTTGCCATCGCGCCATGCGGCCAGGGTGCCATCAAGTTCCAGGGGGACCGGATCGCCGAACGCGGGAGGCCATGACAGCTTCAGTGGGTGTCGCGCCAACTCGAGCGCAATTGCATCACGGTCGAAACGCAAGGTGCCGCCCACGCCTGCAAGCGCGGGGATGTTTCCGACAGGCTGCCAGCTCACATCGTCGAGCACGGCGTGGCCGCGCATCGAGCCATCGCTGGTCGATTCGACCCTGAGAGCGCTCAAGCGCAGATTGACAGACGCCTGGGTCAGCCAGTTGCGCAAGCCCGCAGGCACGCGGTCGCTGAGCATCGCGATCGACAGGATCGCGCCCGCGTCGACGTGCGGCCCCACCAGGACGACGCCACCGGCATCGAGGATCGCAAGACCGTCGAGCGAGTCCTCGCCCGCCGCGGTACGCAGCCGCAGCCGCGGCGCAACGGCGCGCCAGCCACCGGCGATCTTCTCCCAACGCGCCGACAACCACAGGCCCGGAAGATCGACGTGTGGCACGTTCGCGATTCCGTCGGCCACGATCGGCGCATGGCTGCGGAATAGCAGATCATGCAGGCTTCCATCGACCTGCACCGTCACCACGCGCCGGTCCTCCAGGGTGCTCCAGATGCCAACCTGGCCGTGCCCGCGCGCCACGTCGGCCCCGGCAAATCCAAGCACCGCGGACCACGGCGCGAGATCGATGTCGTCGCCACCGATCCACAGCTTTCCACTGTTGTCGCTGCGATCGAAATCGAGCACGGCAAGCAATGGCGAGCCGCTTGCGGCTGCGACCCGGACACCCGCCCGCATGCGCTTGGCAGACACGCGCATGCGCAGGTCGACCCGTGGCGACGTGAATGCTATCCCGAGTGCAGGCGCACGCACTGTCAGTCGCGCATCGGTCACCTGCAACTCGCCCAGACCTTCCAGGTTTGCGAGCGGGTCGTGGTGTTCATCCTCGGTCGGTCCCGCCATTCCGACGAATTGCCAGCGTCCCGTTGCGTCGCGTTCAACAGTCAGGGCAAGGCCGTGCAGGCGCAATTCGGTGAATGGATGATCCGGAAGCAAGCCCGCATACATTGCGACCAGCAGTTCGGCGCGATCGACCGCGAGTTGCTGCTTGCCTTCGCCGATCCGCAGGTTGTACAGGGCGAATACCGGACCACGGTTCGTCCAGTAGGCCTGTGCATGGTCGAAATGCATGGGGCGGCCCGAGCGCGCGATCAGCCATGTGGCGATCCGGTCCGGATGCTGTTGTACGAGCGGCAGCAGGCGGTCGGCGATTGCGACCACCATCGCCAGCAGGATCAGGACGAGCGAGCAGGTGTAGAACAGGCCACGCCGCGCGTGCCGCATCCCGCGGCGGAGAGGCGTCGGCATTCAGCGATCCCGCGGCGCGCTAGAGCAGGACGACATCGTATTGCTCCTGCTGGCATTGCTCGTCGGCCTGGAAACGGATGCCCTTGCCGAGGAACTCCTCGAGTTCGAGCACAGCGGCGGACTCTTCTTCCATGACGCGCGCAACGACCATTGGCGCAGCGATCACCAACAGCTGCGATGCCTCGAACTGGCGCACTGCGCGGGTGATCTCGCGAAAGATCTCGTAGACCACCGTTTCGGCTGTGCGCAGGCTACCGCGCCCGGAGCATGTCGGGCATGGTTCGCACAGCTGGCGCTCCAGGCTTTCGGTGGTCCTCTTGCGGGTCATCTCCACCAGCCCCAACGGCGAGAATTCATGCACGCCGGTGCGGGCATGGTCGCCCGCAAGTGCCTTCTCCAGCGTGCGTAGCACCTGCCTGCGGTGTTCCGGGTCGTTCATGTCGATGAAGTCGATGATGATGATGCCGCCCAGATTACGCAGGCGAAGCTGACGCGCGACCGACTGCGCGGCTTCGAGGTTCGTGCGATAGACGGTTTCCTCCAGGTTGCGCTGGCCGAGGAACGAGCCGGTGTTGACGTCCACGGTCGTCATTGCCTCGGTCTGGTCGATCACCAGGTAGCCGCCGGACTTCAGCGCCACGTTCTTCTGCAACGCGCGCTGAATCTCGTCTTCGACGCCATACAGGTCGAACACCGGGCGTTCGCCCGCGTAATGCTCTATCCGATCGACCAGGGTCGGCATGAACTGCTGCACGAATTCCTGCAGCCGCAGCATGGTTTCGCGGGAATCCACGCGCACCTTCTCGATCGTCTCGTGCATGAGGTCGCGCATCGCGCGCAATGGCAGCGGAAGGTCTTCATAGATGCGCTGGCCCACGGCACTTTGCTGGATCGCCGAGCCGATCATCTCCCACGCACGCCGCAGGTAGGCCACATCGTCCCCAAGCGCCTGCGCAAAGCAACCTTCGGCGTTCGTGCGCACGATGTAACCCATCGGCGAGTCGCCACATAGCTCGGCCATGATGGATTTCAATCGCGCACGCTCGTCCTCGCCCTCGATGCGCGCCGATACGCCCAGCACGCGCACGTAAGGCATCAACACCAGGTATCTCGATGGAATGCTCAGCTGCGTGGTGAGTCGGGCGCCCTTGCTGCCGATCGGATCCTTCACGACCTGGACGACGATTTGCTGGCCTTCATGCAGGAGTTCATTGATCGCCGGGACTGGTGGCTGCTGCGCGGGTTGCAGCTGGACGGCCGGCTCTGACATGTTATCGCTTTCGACTTCCGCCGCCGGATGCGCCGCGCGCATGATGTCCGATGCATGCAGGAAGGCGGCCCGTTCAAGGCCGATGTCGACGAACGCCGCCTGCATGCCGGGCATCACCCGTTGCACACGGCCCTTGTAGATGTTTCCGACATAGCCGCGGCGCGCGGCGCGCTCGATCTGCACTTCCTGCAGCATGCCGTTCTCGACCAGCGCGACGCGGGTTTCGCGCGGAGTGACGTTGATCAATATTTCACTCATCCGCGGCCGTAAACCGTGAATGGTGAATCGTGAAGAGCAAGAGCGGGCTCATTTTCATCTTCCTGTTGTCAAGCGAACCAGATCCTCTCCGGATGGCCGCGAGCGATGCGTCGTGCTTTTCATCAGTCACCATTCCGATTCACAGGCTCATGCCAAAGGCGTGAAGCATCGTGGCCGTCTCGAACAGTGGCAAGCCCATCACGCCCGAATAGCTACCGGACAGGTGCTCAATGAACATCGCGGCGCGACCCTGGATCGCATAGCCGCCCGCCTTCCCACGCCACTCACCGGTTGCAACATAACTGGCAATCGCCTCCGTGGTCAGTGCGCTGACGCGCACTTCGGAAATCGATTCCGCGCGCATTTCACGCCCCGCGCTGAGCAGCCATACCACGCTGATCACCAGGTGCGCGCGACCGGCGAGCTCGGCCAGCATGGCGGTCGCATCCCCGGAGTCCATGGGCTTTCCCAGCACCCGGTCGTCAACGATGACCTCGGTGTCCGCACCCAGCACGAGCGCGTCCGGATTCGACATCACCCTCAACAATCCCGCCCCCGCCTTCTCGCGTGCGACACGGCTGACGTAATCGTGCGGCGGTTCGCCGGGAAGGCGCAGTTCCGGAACAGTCACGTCGAGCAAACCAGGTTCGACGCCGATCTGGCGTAACAGTTCCAGCCGACGCGGGGATTGCGAAGCGAGATAGAGCATTCGTGGAGCATAACCGTTCGACTGTTGCGAACTCGCGCGCACTTGTTTGGATTGCGTTATCCAGACGCATGCTTTGAGGCTTGGGCAATCGATTCGTACCAAGACTGTTTCATGACACTTGACAACTGCCCAATCTAAATCCTATAAATTTGCTCTGAATTATGTTGACCATGAAATGCAAGTACGCCCTGCGCGCCTTGTGCGCCCTCGCAAACGCTCATCCCGAACGCGTGCAGGCGCGGCAAATCGCCGCCGTGGCCGACGTTCCGGAAAAGTTTCTGGAAGCCATCCTGGTTGAGTTGCGCAAGGCCGGCATCGTCGCCAGCAAGCGTGGCGTACAGGGTGGTCATGCGCTTGCACGTCCGCCCGAACGCATCATGGTCGGCGACATCATCCGCACCCTCGATGGCCCGCTCGCGCCGATCCGCTGCGCGAGCGTGACCGCTTATCGCGCATGCAGCGATTGTCCGGAGCCGGAAGCGTGCGCACTGCGCGTGCTGATGGGCGACGTACGCGATGCGATGTCGGAAGTGGTCGACAACCGCAGCCTGCAGCAACTCGCTGCGGATACCCAACGCCTGCACCGCAAACGCGCACGTGCCATCGCCCGGGAGGATCGCAAGCCCGTGACCAAGCCCAGCTGACAACGATTGCCTGAACCTGCAGACAGGCGACGGCTATCGCTTCACCTGGCTGCGAAAGCTCTCCAATCACAATGGCGCATTTCAGCTCGCGAATGACGAAGCCAAGGTGGAGATTCTTTACGACGAATCGAACGACACGGCGCCGTCGCGGTCACGACAGTGATGGTGCCGCTGGCCTTGCTCACGCCCGTGCTCAAGCTCTCGCCGGAATGGCGACGCGGCGGTGCGCTCGCGCGTCGTCGTTGGCATTGAGGCCGCGGGATTGGACACGCTTGAAGCAGATGGACCGATGCTCCATCCTTTCTGTCCCCGCCGAAGCGCGAGGGAGATCGGAAGCGCTCATCCTTGAGCCTCGCAACAAACAAGGGCGCGGCATGAATATCGTGATCGAAGGATTGCACAAGCGCTTCGGCACGTTTCCCGCACTGCGCGGCGTGGACCTGAAGATCGCATCGGGCGGGTTGCTCGCGTTGCTGGGCCCATCGGGGTCTGGCAAGACGACGCTGCTGCGCACGCTTGCAGGGCTGGAAGAACCCGATAGCGGTCGCATCCTGTTCGGCGAGCGCGACGCGACGCGTCTGAGCCTGCGCGAGCGTCGCGTTGGCCTCGTGTTTCAGCACTACGCGTTGTTCCCGCACCTGTCGGTGTTCGAGAACGTCGCGTTCGGACTGCGCTCGCGGCGGCGGCGCGAACGCCCCGCGCGAGCGGACATGCAAACGCGCGTGCTCGAACTGCTCGAGCGCATGCAGATCGGCGAATTGCGCGAGCGCCTGCCCGATCAGCTCTCCGGCGGCCAGAAGCAGCGCGTTGCGCTGGCCCGCGCGATGGCGATCGAACCGTCGGTTCTGCTGCTCGACGAGCCATTCGGCGCGCTCGACGCAAAAGTGCGCATCGAGTTGCGGCGCTGGCTGCGGCATATCCACGAAGAGACGGGCTACACCACCGTGTTCGTCACCCACGATCAGGAGGAGGCGCTCGAACTCGCCGATCGCGTGGTCGTGATGCGCGAAGGCACGATCCAGCAGGACGGCACGCCCGAGCAGGTCTACGCCCAACCAGCCAGCGCGTTCGTGTACGACTTCCTGGGCCGCTCGAACTGCGTCGTCGGGACGGTGCATGCCGGCAGCTTCCGCGCCGATGGTTGCGAGGTGGCGTTCGCTTGCGAACACGTGGTCGACGGACCCGCCCAGATGTATGCGCGCCCACACGATCTCGCACTGGTCGGAGCCGGCGCTGGTTTCGCTGCGCATGTGATCGATGTTCGCCAGCTTGCAGGCCGCAGCGTGCTGACGCTGCAACCTGCACAGCAACCGCGTGCGCTCGAGATGGATGTCGGCAACGGCGCGCAGCATGGATTGCCCGGGCCCGGCGACCTGGTCGCGGTGCTTCCACGTCGGTACCAGGTGTTCGCCGGCGCCTGACGTGCCCCATCCAGCCTGGTCCTGCGGGAGAAGGCTTGGGCCATCGCTTGTGCAGCCGCTCGGGGTATCGTGTCCGAAACCATCCGGAGCCGCGCCAATGTCCAGTACCGTTCTCGCCTGTCGCCTCGCCCCATTGACGCTGCTGATGGCGTCGCTCGCAGTGGCACAGCCCGCGCCACCGACGCTTTCCGCCGACGCGACCTTGCTGGAGGTCAATGCGCATGGCGAAACCACGCGTGCGCCCGATCTCGCACAGGTTTCCGCAGGCGTGGTCACCGAGAACGTCGATGCCAACGGAGCGATGCGCGCGAATGCGCAACGCATGAGCGCTGTGATAGCGGCACTCAAGCAGGCGGGGGTCGTCGAACGCGACATCCAGACATCGAACATCAGCCTTGAGCCCCAGTACCGCAACGGTCCCAACCAGAAGCCGACCATCACCGGCTACCAGGTCAGCAACACCGTCAACGTGCGCCTGCGGGACCTCGCGAAAATTGGCGACGTGCTAGACGTGCTGGTCAAGCTTGGCGTGAACCAGATCAACGGACCGACGTTCAGCCTCGACAAGCCCGATGCGGCGATGGACGAGGCCCGCGCAGACGCCGTCAAGCATGCGCAGGCACGCGCCGACCTGTATGCGGCCGCGACGGGGCTGAAGGTGCGGCGCATCGTGCGCATTTCCGAGTCCGGCGAGAATGCGCACCCACCGCGGCCCATGATGATGTCTCGCGCCATGCTCGCCAGTAGTAGCGAGCCGACCCCGGTCGCGAGCGGCGAGAACACCATCGGCGTGGATCTCGATGTCGTGTACGAGTTGGGGCGCTGACGCCTACTGCCTGCCCGGGGCAATGCATCGGCTTGTGTATCACAGACCCATGGATCCTTTAGGGAAACCGCAATGCGACGGCTCCGCGCATGTGCGCCCGCCCATGGACTAGACTCGCAACCAACCGTATTTCGCCAACCCCGGGCCTGCGCGCATGAATCGTTCCACACGCATCTGTGTTGCAACAGTCGGCATGGCAATGCTTGCACTATCGCAAATGTCCATCGCGCAGCCCGCCACCACGCAGGTCAACAATCCTTCTCGCGCTGCCGAAAAAGGCTGCGCGTGGGAGAAGTTTTCGGATGCTGGGCTCGGACTCGATGCCTGGGTGCAGCGCTGCGACCTCGGCAAGCGCAAGATAGATTTCGTGGTCCGCGAACACGCGCTCGCGCAGCGTTACTCCGACAGCAGCGGCGCGCCGGAACTCGTAATCGCGGTGATGGACCTGCTGCCGGCGGAAACGCCCGAGCACGGTATCGCGCGCCTGTTTGCGGCGCGAACCAACAGCAAACTCGCAGCGCAATGCGTGCTCACGCCGTATCGCGGCGAGGCCAGGGGACTGGGCGGGGTGACGCCACCTGGTGTGAGGCGCTATACGTTCGTGCCGGACGCGGCGCTGAAGAAAAAGCTCAAGGCGAAAGCCGATCCAAATGATGTTCCGCCTCCGCCATGCGGCGCGTGGGGCGACGATCCCGACGGTGTCCAGTACTTCGAGGCACAACCCGGCAGCGGCGTGCAGAAGGTGCTGTTCGTACGGCTGGGCCAGGACGAGCCACTCTTCGACGAGGCGACGTTGCGCCTGCGATAGGCCTCAAGCCACGCGCGCGCTCGACATACGGCGGAGAGGCGTGGCCAATGGCTGCAGCGACAGCAGCGACCGGATGAACGGCGGTTACGCGGCAGCCGGGGAATGGTTCATGGCGAACCTCCCGACCTATCCCCGATGATACGGATGATTTGTCAGCAGGCTCATGGCCCGGTACAACTGCTCGGCGACGAGGAGCCGTACCAGCATGTGCGGCAGGGTGAGAGGCCCAAGCGACCATTGCTCATGCGAGGCGGCAAGCACGTCGTGCGCGTGGCCTTCCGGGCCACCGACCAGCAACGCGAGGTCGCGGCCCTGCTGGCGCCATTGCTCCATGCGCTGCGCAAGTTGCTCGGACGAGAATGCCTTGCCACGGCCATCGAGGGCGACCACATGTGTGGTCCTTGGCACGGCAGCCAGTACGCGCGCGCCTTCATCGGCCATTGCCCGGGCGGCATCGCGGTTCCTGCCGCGCAAGCCAGGGGCGATCTCGATGAGTTCCAGCGGCAGCCAGTGCGACAGGCGTCTTGCGTAGTCGGCGTAGCCCGTGGCAACCCATTCCGGCGCGCGTTCGCCGACCGCGATCAGCCGCGCTTTCACCGCGAGGCTGGTTCCGCCCGCACGGCGGTTCCGTAGCACAACACTTCGGTCAGGCCATCCATGAGTTCGGTTGCGTCGTAGCGCAACGCAATGATCGCGTTCGCACCCAGCTGGTCGGCGTGCTGGCACATCAGGTTGAACGCTTCGGTCCGGGCCTGTTCGCACAGCTCGGTGTAGACGGTGATGTTGCCGCCGAACAACGACTGCAGGCCGCCAAGGACGTTGCCGACGATCGAACGCGAACGCACGGTGATGCCGCGCACGATGCCGAGATTCTTTGCGACGCGGTAGCCGGGAAGCTCGAAAGTGCCGGTGATCATGTCTTGCTGCAAGGAATTCCTCCAGGTGCGTCGTCAGAAAGTGTTACATGCCGCGATCGGCACCGCCGTCGTAGTCGCCGCGTTCCGGAGGCTGGTCACCGACCGTCCACAGTCGCTCGAGCGCGTAGAACTCGCGCACCCGCGGCAGCATCACGTGGACGATCACGTCGCCTAGGTCGACGAGCACCCATTCGGCCTCGCGCTCGCCCTCCACGCCCAGCGGCATCACGCCGGTCCGCTTGGCGAACTTCACCACTTCATCGGCGATGGACTTCACGTGCCGTGTGGACGTGCCGGATGTGACGACCATGAAATCCGCAATGCTGGTCTTGCCGCGCACGTCGATTTCGATGGTGTCCTTGGCCTTGATCTCTTCGAGCGCCGCGCGCACTTCGACGAGGAGTGCCTCGGGCGTCGGCGGCGGTTCGGGCATGCGGGTCTTGATGACGAAAGCTTGGGCGGTCAAGTGCTGGACTCGGTGGGCGCGAAGGAGCGCCAGACCAGTATAAATCATGCGCGCCAACGCGAGGTTTCAGCCCGCGTACAGTCCCTGCGCCAGGATATACGCCGCGACCGCGCTTGGTACGTCGTTCTGCCACTGGGAGCCAGCTGCAACGCGCCCGCGCACGCTGCTCGCCGCTTCGCACCGGGGCGCAAGGTCGAGCTGGAAGAGCAGCCCACCGGGGCTGCCAAGAAGAGCCGAAGAGTCGCGCGTCCAGCGCGTCGCCGTCGCGGCCTGAAGCTCGGGATCAAGGGCATCGAGCGCGTGGCCGAGCCGTATGGCGACCACCAGATGCGCGAGCCCGAACAGTTCGCGCCACCGATGCCAATGGCGCAGTTGGAGGAACGCATCGGCGCCGAGCAGCCACGCCAGTGGCGCATGCGGCCCTGTTTCAGCGCGAACCCCACGCAGGGTATCGACCGAATACGATGGACCGGTCCGTTGCAATTCCCGTCGATCCACGTGCAGGCGCGGATACCCGGCGATGGCAAGATCGAGCATCGCGGCACGTTGCATCGAGCTAGCTCCCGGCGGCGCGCGATGCGGCGGGTCGGCGGATGGAAGCAGGAACACGTCCGCATCGAATGCGGCTGAAGCCGCCTCGGCGACGGCGAGGTGGCCTTGGTGCACCGGATCGAAGGTGCCCCCATACAGGATGTGCAGGATGGATGGCGTCGGCGCGCTCGTTGCCATCGTCAGCAGCAGCGGCTGCGACCGCGCGCATGGCGCGTGGCCTCGCGTTCGCGAAGGAACTCGGCGTGGCTGACCGGCTCGCGCTCCGGATGATGCAGGCGGCAGTGCGCCAGAAATGCCTCGTAATCAGGGATTCCGCAGAACGCGCGCGCGATACGCGGCAGCAGCTTCCAGATCCTGGCAACGGACGTATCAGTGCGCATGCGCAACGTCCGCGTACACCGGCGTCGCTTCGCGCGCCGTCGCCGTCTCGCCGAGGCGTGCGCGGCGAATCGAAGCGAAGCCGAATCCGACCATCGCCAGCACGACCGCGACCAGCAACGCACACAGCGATGCGTTCACCCAGTCGTTGACGATCACCTGGCGCATCTGCGCCAGGTTCTTCGCGGGCGCGACGAGCGTGCCATGCGCGAGCGCGTCGGCGTACTTGCGCGCGTTTGCCAGAAAGCCGACCTTCGGATTGGGATCGAACAACTTGTGTGCGCCGGCTGTCAACGTGCAGACCAGCAACCACGTCGTGGGCAACATTGCGATCCATGCATAGCGCGCGCGCTTCATCCGGAACAGCACGACGGTGGCGAAGATCAGGGCGATCGCCGCAAGCATCTGGTTGGCGATGCCGAACAGCGGCCACAGCGTGTTGATTCCGCCGAGCGGATCGACCACGCCTGCATACAGGAACCAGCCCCAGCCTGCGACGCACAATCCGGTAGCAAGCAGGTTCGCCGGCCACGACGTCGTGCGCCGCAGGGTCGGATGCGCAAGGCCCAGCAAATCCTGGATCATGAAGCGACCGACCCGGCTGCCTGCATCGAGCGTACTCAGGATGAACAAGGCCTCGAAGAGGATCGCGAAGTGGTACCAGAACGCCATGCCTGCACCGCCGAAGATCGACGCAATGATCTGCGCCATGCCCACCGCCAGCGTCGGTGCGCCACCGGCGCGTGAAAGGATCGATGGCTCGCCGACCGCTGCAGCCATGTGCGTGAGCACTTCGGGAGTGACCACGAAGCCCCAGTTGCGGATGGCTGCCGCAGCGCTGCCGGCGGTGGTGCCGATCAGCGCAACCGGCGCGTTCATCGCGAAGTACACGGCCGGATCGAGCACGCACGCCGTGATCAGCGCCATGATCGCGACGAAGCTCTCCATCAGCATCGCGCCGTAACCGATCATGCGGGCCTGGCGTTCGTCCTCGATCATCTTCGGCGTCGTGCCCGATGCGATCAGCGCATGGAAGCCCGAGACCGAACCGCAGGCGATGGTGATGAACAGGAACGGAAACAGGCTGCCCGCGAACACCGGGCCAGTGCCGTCGATGAACCGCGTAACCGCCGGCATGCGCAACTCCGGCAATGTGATCGCGATGCCGAGCGCGAGGGCGAGGATCGTGCCGATCTTGAGGAAGGACGACAGATAGTCGCGCGGCGCCAGCAGCAACCACACTGGAAGGATCGACGCCAGGAAACCGTAGCCGATCAGGATCCATGCCAGCGTGGTTGGTGCGAGCGTGAACGCCGAGGCCCAGCGCGGATCCGCGGCGACCTGGCCACCGGTCACCAGCGCCGCAAGCAACAGCGCGACACCGATCGCGCTCGCCTCCCCTACCCGACCAGGCCGCATCCACCGCAGGTAGACGCCCATCAACAAGGCGATCGGCAGCGTCGCAGCGACCGTGAACAATCCCCATGGGCTGCCTGCGAGCGCCTTCACCACCACCAGCGCGAGCACTGCGAGCAGGATGATCATGATAGCGAGCACTCCAACCAGCGCGATCGTGCCTGCCGCCGCGCCCATTTCGTCGCGAATCATGTCGCCGAGCGAACGTCCGTCGCGCCGGGTCGAGAAAAACAGGATCAGGTAATCCTGTACCGCTCCGGCGAACACCACGCCAACCAGGATCCACAAGGTGCCCGGCAGGTAGCCCATCTGCGCGGCGAGTACCGGCCCGATCAGGGGGCCCGCACCGGCGATCGCGGCGAAGTGGTGGCCGAACAGCACGAAACGCTGGGTCGGAACGTAGTCCAGTCCGTCGTCGTGCAGCCGTGCCGGGGTCAGCCGCGCATCCGGGCGCAACACGCGCGACGCGATGAAACGCGCGTAGAAGCGGTAGGCGAAGAGGTAGGTACACAGTGCGGCCGCCAGCAGCCATGCCGCATTGACCGACTCACCGCGATGCAGTGCAAGCACGCCAAAGGCGGTCGCGCCGACCAATGCGATCGCGATCCATGCCAGCACTTTCAGCGACCTGAGCATGCGCATTCCAAGGCGACGTCCGAGGCGATGCTACCTGCTGGCGGCGGGTACCGCGAGATGCCCGAGAACTCTTTCTTCCCTCGGCAGAAGGATCCAATGCGTCAAGAACCAGCACCCAGCAGCCTGCGCGCCCTCGGCAACGCGATGGCAACCAACAGGCGTTCAAGCGCAACCCATGCGTCGCCGACGGCACGTCCCTTGGAGATGCGGTCGATGCGACCGGCCTCGATCGCGAAGGCTTCCCAGCGCAGTGCGGCATGGCGCTCGAGCGCACGCATGAACTGCATCTGCTTGGAATCCCAGATGCGCTGCGCATTCATCGTCGCACGCAGGTCGCCGCCGCGCGCGGATTCCGCGGACAGTGACGCAAGTTGCAGCAGCGACTGCACGACCGGCCCCATCAACGCCGGAACAGCCTCGCCCTCGGCACGCAGCGCGCGCGCGATGCGCAGCGCGCGCGCCGCGTCGCCGTTCAGGAAGGCGTCCACCAGCTTGAACGCATCGAAGCGCGCGGAGTCGGCAACGAGTTGTTCCATCTGGCTGGCGTCGATGCGGCGCTTGCCTTCCACCAGCAATGCGAGCTTGTCCACTTCCTGCGCAGCTGCAAGCAGGTTCCCCTCGACCCGCTCGGCGAGCAGTTCGGCGGCCTCGTGGGTTGCATCCACGCCGCGTGCGCGCATCCGCATCAGCAGCCACTCGGGCAACTTGTGGCGCGGCGTCGCCCACAACGTCAGCGCGTGTCCGGCCTTGCCGATGGCCTTCACCCACGCCGGTTCGGCGTGTTTCTTGCTCCATTCCATGCAGGTGACCAGCAAGGTCGTGCCGGGTGGCGGGTCCTTGCAGAAGTGCGCGATGACGTCGCTTCCGTCCTTGCCGGCGCGGCCGGAAGGCACGCGCACGTCAAGCAGGCGCGAGCGGGAGAACAGGCTCATTTCCGCGAAACTCGCGGTCAGCGTGTCCCAGTCGAAACGGCCTTCGGTCTCGAAGACCTCGCGCTCGTACCCTTCCGCGCGTCCTTTCGCACGCACCGCATCGGCCGCCTCGATGACCCGCAGCTCTTCGACGCCCGCGATCAGGATCGCCGGCGGCAATGCCGCGCGCTCGAGCTGGCGCGCGAACACGGTTTCATCGTCGAACTGCATGCGCCGCCCTGGCGATGCTTGAAAATCCTTCCGACACGGTCAGTAGTCCACGAGCAGGCCGCCGAGACCGGTCAGGACTTGAAGTGCCGCAACGCGACGCCGACCTGGCGAATGAGCATGGCGGCCATGTCGCGCTGCATTTCCTCGCGGATCGTTGCCTGCTCCACCGCAGAGCCCAATGCGTGGCTGTCCGCATACACGAAGTCGCGCTGCAGCTTCTGCTCCTGCACGGCGACCACATCGGTGTTGTCCGCTGCGGTGAAGGAGAACTTCACCGTGTAGGTGATGATGTATTCGCGGACTTGCGCGAACGCATTGACCGACAACGGCGCCGAAACCCACGTCTCGCTGAGGATCCGCAAGGTCGCGACCTTGCTGTCTGCTGCCGCGGCCGGAGCGGCTCCCGCCCGCGTCAGCGCGCGCGACAGGTTGTCGCCAAGCGGGCTGTAGGGGTCGCTCGCCACGACCTTCACCGGCCCCAGGCCAGCGGGCACCACCAGCTCGCCTCGCGGATGGAAGCCGCAGGCGGCCAGCATCAGCATGCAGATGCTGGCGAACGGATAGGACATTCGGCGAAAGGTCATGTACAGGTTCCGGCTGGTTCAGGTGATCGCGGCGAGGCTTCGAGCAGATCATACGGCGCACGCCATCCCTGCAGCGAGCGAATCCGTCCAAGCCAGGCCACGATCGCCAGCCACGGCCCGAGATCGACACCCGCCTGGTCGGTCCAGAACAGGTAGCCGCAGCAGGACACGTCGGCGATGGTGGGCGCCGATCCGACCGGGTTCCACGCCCATCAGCGTCAATGCAGGGGCATCTTGTAGCTGTGGCCAGATTCGCAGTTGCAATAGAGGATCGGCTTGTTCATTGAGGTCCCACGACGCTGCGTCGTTCCCGCGCAGCCAGGAATGACGAGGCGACGATGATCAGATGACGATATTGACGATCTTGCCCGGCACCACGATCACCTTCTTCACCGCCTGCCCCGCGAGGAACTTCGCGACGTTGGGTTCGGTGAGCGCGACCTGTTCGATCGCATCGCGCGCGGCGTCGATCGCCACCTCGATTGTGCCGCGCAACTTGCCGTTGACCTGCACCGCGAGCGTCACCGCATCGCGCCGCATCGCTTCGGCATCCGCGACGGGCCAGTGCAGGCTGTCGACCAGCCGCTCCTCATGGCCCAGTTGCTGCCACAGCGCATGGCACAGGTGGGGTGTCATCGGATTGAGCACGCGCAGCAGTTTCGAGAATCCCTCGTACTGCACCGCGAGGCGATCGCGCGCTGGAATCTCATCGCCGCCCTTGCCTTCCAGCAGCTCCAGTACGCGCAGCATCTTCATCGCCGCCGACACCACGGTGTTGAATTGCAACCGGCGCATGTCGAAATCGGCCTGCGCCACGTGCTCGTGGATCTCGCGCCGCGCCGTGCGTGACGACGCATCCAGATGCGCGGGAACAACAGATCCCGGCCTGCCATGCGCAGCAAGATGCATGGCAAGGCGACAGCCGAACCCCCAGACCCGCCGCAGGAAACGCGCGCAGCCTTCGACGCCCGCCTCGTTCCATTCCAGGCTCTGCTCGGGAGGGGACGCGAACATCGAGAACAGGCGCACCGTATCGGCGCCGTACCTGTCCACCATCACCTGCGGGTCCACGCCGTTGTTCTTCGACTTCGACATCTTTTCGGTGCCGCCGATGTTGACCGGCGCACCGTCGGCTTTCGACTTCGCACCGACCACGTGGCCACGCGCGTCGCGTTCGATTTCAACATCCGACGGATTGATCCAGTCCTTCGAGCCGTCCGCGTTCGCACGATAGAAAGTCTCCGCGATCACCATGCCCTGGCACAGAAGGTTGGTCGCAGGTTCGTCCGTATGCAGCATGCCTTCGTCGCGCATCAGCTTGTGGAAGAAGCGGAAATACAACAGGTGCAGGATCGCGTGCTCGATGCCGCCGATGTACTGGTCGACCGGAAGCCAATGGAGTGCGCGCGCATCCACCATGTCGGCCGCGCCCGGCGAGGTGTAGCGCGCGTAGTACCAGCTCGACTCCATGAAGGTATCGAAAGTATCGGTCTCGCGCTCCGCAGGGCCGCCGCAGGTCGGGCATGTCGTCTTGCGCCATTCGGGGTCGGCCTTGATCGGCGAACCCGTGCCCATGAAGGCGACGTCCTCCGGCAACACCACCGGCAATTGGTCCTCGGGCACCGGCACTGCACCGCACGGCGCGCAGTAGATGATCGGGATCGGACAACCCCAGTAGCGCTGCCGACTCACGCCCCAGTCGCGCAGGCGGAAGTTCACCCGGACCGTGCCGTGCCCTTCGGGGCCGAGCGTTGCAGCAAGCGCTGCGAACGCCTGCTCGAAGTCCATGCCATCAAGGTCGCCGGAATTCACGCAGGTGCCACGCTCGGTCCACGCGCTGTGCTCGGCGATGCCGCGCTGGAATTCCTCCACGACCTGGACCGCGGCGCTCGTGGCGTACAGATCCAGCGCCGCGACGCCGCCAAACGCAGCCTGCATCACGTCGGTGCCGCGCGCGACATCGGCGGAAATTTCCTTGAGCGCATCGTGCACGTCGTTCGGCACGATCACCATCACGATCGGCAGGTCGTACTTGCGCGCGAATTCCCAGTCGCGCTGGTCATGGCCGGGCACCGCCATCACCGCGCCGGTCCCATAGCCCATCAGGACGAAGTTGGCGACCCACACCGGCACGCGTTCACCGCTGACCGGATTGATCGCATACAGGCCGGTGAAGACGCCTTTTTTCTC
This sequence comes from Lysobacterales bacterium, assembly GCA_038234715.1. Lineage (GTDB taxonomy): Bacteria > Pseudomonadota > Gammaproteobacteria > Xanthomonadales > Xanthomonadaceae > SZAS-103. The sequence goes on from JBBQTD010000001.1 coordinate 69,482, forward strand.
CTGCATCTCGATCTGCGCTTCGGCGGTGCCGCCGTGCCGACACTCGTCGACGAAAAGCGCGACTTCGGCATTGGTCTGCAGCACGCGCAACGCGAGCGGGTGTTCGGCGGCGATCGAAAGGAACGTCACCCCCATCAGAGTGTCGGGACGCGTGGTGAACACCGTCACCGAATCGCTGCCCACGGCGCCATCCTCAGCTTCAATCGCAAAGGTGATGTCGATCCCTTCGCTGCGCCCGATCCAGTTGCGCTGCATGGTCTTGACCGAGTCCGGCCAACCCGGCAGCCGGTCCAGGCCATCGAGCAATTCCTGCGCATAGGCAGTGATCTTCAGGAACCACTGCGGAATCTCGCGCTTCTCGACCAATGCACCTGTGCGCCAGCCGCGGCCATCGATGACCTGCTCGTTCGCGAGCACGGTCTGGTCGACCGGGTCCCAGTTCACCACCGAATTGCGGCGGTACGCGAGGCCTTTGCGGAACAGACGCACGAACATGCGCTGCTCGTGCACGTAGTAGTCGGGCTTGCAGGTCGCGAACTCGCGCGTCCAGTCGATCGCGTAGCCCAGCGTCGCGAGCTGCGCGCGCATGTGCTCGATGTTCGCGTAGGTCCACTTCGCGGGCACCGTGTTGTTCTTGATCGCCGCGTTCTCGGCCGGTAGTCCGAACGCATCCCAGCCGAGCGGCTGCAGGACGTTCTTGCCGAGCATGCGTTGGAAGCGCGAAATCACATCGCCGATCGTGTAGTTGCGCAGGTGGCCGACATGCAATGCACCGGACGGATAGGGCAGCATCGACAGGCAGTAATACTTCGGGCGCGGATCGTCTTCGCGCGCCTCGAACGCATGCGTGCTCGACCAGAACGCCTGGGCCGAGGCTTCGGCCGTGCGCGGGTTGTACGCGTTGGCTTGCGCGGCGGATTCATCGACGTGGGGGTCGGTCGCCACGGAAGTCTGATCGGGGCTGTCGTGCATGGGCGTTGCGGTGTCTCGGGTTGCGCGCAAGGCCGTCCAGCCTACCGCAGCGCAACAAACCACGCAAAAAGGCTGCGGGCGCCAGGGAATCGCAAGACGCGTTGAACTAGCCGGTCGGCGAAGCCGCCAGCCGATAACCTACGCCAATCTCGGTCAGCAGGTGTTTCGGTCGCGCGGGTTCCGTTTCGATCTTTCCGCGCAATGCGCGCATGTAGATACGCAGGTACTGCGGGGACTCAACGTGCGCCGCGCCCCAGACCTCGCGCAACAACTGCCGGTGGGTGACGACCTTGCCAGCATGCTGCGCGAGCGCGACCAGCAATTTGTATTCGATCGGGGTGAGGTGGACCTCGACGCCGTCGCGCAGCACGCGGCGCGCGCCGCGATCGATCGTCAGGTTTGCGATGCTGATGACTGGCGATGGAGCCTCGCCGCCGCGTTCGATCTGATGGCGCTGCGCAACGCGCAGCCGCGCGAGGAGCTCTCCGATGCCGAATGGCTTGGTCACGTAATCATCGGCACCCATGTCCAGCGCCGCAACCTTGTCCGCTTCGTGGCTGCGCGCCGACAGCACGATGATCTGTCCGGTGTACCACGCGCGCAACGCCCGGATCACATCGAGCCCCGAGCGATCCGGCAGGCCCAGGTCCACCAGGACGATCTCCGGCTGGCGCAGGGCAGCCAGGCGCAGCCCGTCGGCGCCGGTGCCGGCGGCGAGCAGTTCATACCCATGCGACTCCAGTGCCGCGGCGAGGAACCGCTGGATCTGCAGGTCGTCCTCGATCGCCAGCAGCTTCGGGTGGCCGCTGCTCATCGCTCGGCCCGCCCTTCGAATCGCTGTTCGATCGCTGCAGGTCCCGTGGGCACGGGCCCGTCGCCGCCCGTCACGATGGGCGTGGCTTCGACTGGTGCTGGCCCGCTTGGCTCAATCGCGGCGACAGCGGGCGATGCAAGCGGCAGGGTGAAAGCGAACGCGGCGCCGCCGTCCGGCATGTTGGTCGCACTGATCGAGCCCGCATGCGCCTCGATGATGTACTTGCAGATCGCAAGGCCAAGCCCGAATCCGCTTTGCGCCTCTTCAATGTGCACCCGATGGAACTTCTCGAAAACCCTTTGCTCCTCGCCGGCAGGCAGGCCTGCACCGTGATCGCGCACGCAAACCCGCACTGATCCGGCTTCCACCTCGGCGCCGACGGCAATCGACGTCCCCGGCAACGTGTGCTTGATCGCATTCTCGATCAGGTTGGAAACCACCTGCGCGATCAGCACCTCGTCGCAGGCGACCAATGGAAGATCAGCGGCGATCGCAATCGTGACGGGGCGGTCGGCGAGCGCGTCCTCAAACCGCGCGAGCACGGCGCCGACGAGCTCCTCCAGCGATACCCACTCACGCTTGAGTACGACCTTTCCCGAGCTCAGACGGGTCAGGTCGAGCAGGTTCGACATCAGCGAATTCATCCGCTGCGCCTCGTCGAGCAATCCGCGCAGCAGGGATCGGCGACGCGCGTCGTCGATCTGCCCGGCTGCGCTCTCGAGCAGCGTCGACGCCGATCCGATGATGGTTGCGAGCGGCGTGCGAAAGTCGTGCGAGATCGAACTGAGCAGCACATTGCGCATGCGCTCGGATTCGATTTCAAGGTCCGCCGCCTGTGCCGCCCCGGCCAGTTGCACGCGTTCCATCGCGACCGCCGACTGGGTCACGAAGGCTTCGAGCAAATGCATCTGCTCGGGTACTTGCAGCTGGTGCAAGGCCTGTCCCGGGTTCGATCCGCCATCGTTGGGCCGTACCGCAAGCACGCCCACGCAGCGCCGCAATGCCTTGAGCGGAAGATAAATCGAATCTGCGCCGGCAAGAGTACCGGTGTTGAGGCCGGCCATGACCTGGTGGTGGAAGCAGTACTGTGCGATCCCGAGTTCGTTGCCCGGCACCGGAAACCGGTTCACGGAACCGTGCGGCCGAACTTCACCGCGCGAACAGAAATTTGTCGGGTCCTGGATATGTCCTTCGTCATCGGGCAACAGGACCGCGGCTTCGCAATCCATCGAGTCGATGACGTGCCGGCACAGGATCGTGCAGAGCTCGTCGAGATGCCGGCTGCCCGCAAGCTCGCTGCTAAGGTCGAAGAGTTCGCGCGTGCGCCGCTCGCGATGGCGCGCAACCGCTGCCTGGCGCCGACCGAAAGCAGTCAGGCCGCTGATGACCAGGCCGATTACCAACATCACCGCGAACGTGATCGCGTATTGGCCGTCGGAAACCACGAACGAGTAGTACGGCGGCACGAACATGAAATCGAAGAGCAGCACGCCGAGCACTGTGGCCAGCACGGATGGGCCGCGGCCAAACCGCCAGGCGGTGATGACTGTCGCAAGCAGGTACAGCATGACCAGGTTGATGCGGTCGATGTGATCCGCCAGCAACAGGCACGCCAGGGTCGCCAGTCCGACGACCGACGCGGCCTTCGCGTACGCCGGCCAGTGGCTGGATCGCTCGGGAATCCGCGACGGCGTGACCGACGCTTCGCCCGCTTCACCGGTAATCACATAGATGTCGATGTGTCCGCTCGAACGGATCAGCTCGTCCACCAGCGATCGCTTGAAGCGATCGCGCCAGCGTGACTGCAGCGGCTTGCCCACGATGATCTTGCTGATGTTGCGCCCGCGGGCAACCGCAATGAGTTCCGCCGCGACGCTGTCGCCGCTGAGATTCGCAGTTTCGGCGCCAAGCTCCTCGGCGAGCTTGAGCGTCTGCAGGACGCGGTCGCGCGCTTGCTGGGGCAGCCGTTGCAGCGACGGTGTCTCGACGTACACCGCCAGCCACTGCGCATGGTGCGCAAGTGCGAGCCGGCGCGCGGCTCGAACCACGCGTTCGGACAGCGCATCCGGACCGACGCAAACCAGCAGTCGTTCTCCAGCAACCCATGGATTGGCGATCGCATGCAGATCCCGATATTCGCGCATCGCCGCATCGACGCGATCGGCGGTTGCCCGCAACGCAAGCTGGCGCAAGGCGATCAGGTTACCCTTGCGGAAAAACTCCTGCAGTGCCTGCAGTGCCTGCGCGCTCTTCTCGCCGCCATAGACCCGGCCTTCGCGCAGCCGTTCGAGCAGGTCATCGGGCGGCAGGTCGATCAATTCGACTTCGTTGGCACTGTCGAAGACGCCATCCGGGATCGTCTCGCGCACATTCACGCCGGTGATCTGCGCAACCACGTCGTTGAGGCTTTCCAGATGCTGCACGTTGATCGTGGTGTAGACGTCGATGCCGACCTGCAGCAGTTCCTCGACGTCCTGCCAGCGCTTTGGATGCCGCGAACCGGCGACGTTGGTGTGCGCGAGTTCGTCGACGACGATCAGGCCGGGCTTGCGCGCGAGCGCCGCATCCAGGTCGAACTCGCACAGGGCCAGGCCGCGATGCTCGATGCGCTGCGACGGCAGGATTTCAAGGCCGTCGAGCAGCGCTTCGGTTTCCGGGCGTCCGTGCAGTTCGACGTAGCCGACGACCACGTCCACCCCAGCCAGGGCCTGCTTGCGCGCCGCTTCGAGCATCGCATACGACTTGCCGACGCCCGCCGAGGCACCGAAGAAAATCTTCAAGCGGCCACGGCGTGCGCGCGCCTCGTCTTCCTTTACGCGCGCGAGCAGCGCGTCGGGGTCGGGGCGCTCTGCAGATGGGTTGCCAGGCATGCGTGCGGACATCGTAGCCATCATGCCGGCGACGGCGTGCCAACGCTATCCGGGCAAGCCACGATGCGGCTTCATTGCCAGCGCTTGTCGAGCAGCAGGTTCAGTTCGAGCACATTCACGCGCACTTCTCCAAGTACGCCGAACGTACGACCCTCGGTTGCCTGGTCGACCATTGCCTGCACTTGCGCCGCATCGAGATGGCGAGTGCGCGCCACGCGGGCCACCTGGTAGCGTGCTGCGGCCGGCGAGATCTGCGGATCCAAACCGCTGCCCGATGCGGTGATCAGATCGACTGGGACCGCCGCGGGATTGCCGGGATCGGCCGCATGCAGGGCATCGATCCTCTGCTTCACGGCGTCAGTCAGCGCCGGATTGCTGGTACCGAGATTCGATCCACTGGACCCTCTCGCGTTGTACGCCTGTGGCGCGGTCGCCGAAGGCCTGCTCCAGAAGTAACCGGGCTGGTCGAACGGCTGTCCGATCAGTTCGGAACCCAGGGCCTTGCCCTGGCGTTCGATCACGCTGCCGTTGGCCTGGTGCGGAAACACCACCTGCGCGATGCCGGTCACCAGCAAGGGATAGACGACGCCGGTAATCAAGGTCATCAGCACCATCATCATCAGCGATTGACGCAGCAGCTTGCCCATGGCACCGACTCCTCAAAACGTGGCTTGCAGCATCGCGAATCCGCGCGATCCGCCAACCTCGCGGGTGTCGTTCGGATCGAGGAAGCTCGCGGTGCGGCTGTAGAACGCAGAGTTGTCCGCGTAGGTGAATCCGCCGCTGGCCGACCAGTTCTTGGAGAACTGCCACTTCAGCGTTGCACCAAAGTCGTTGTAGTCCGGATTCGTCGTTCCACTTGCCAGCGGCGCGACGAGCTTCGTCGGGTAGCTGGTGTGGGCGGCATGCAGCGCGAGGCTCCACTGTTCGTTGATCGGCACGGCCGCATCGAGCTGGATGTATTGGGTGCCGAGGGAATTGCCGTCGTAGCCCTGTTCGGCATCGACCGCGAAATAGTCCCCGAGCGAACGGTTGTACTTCAAGGTGAGCCATTTGTATGTCAGCGCGGCGTTGGCCTCGACTGTATTGAACGAGCGCGACGGCAGCGCGGGCCGGGCCTTGTCAAGGCCGCCACCCGGATACACGTAGCCGTACACGCCCAGGCGCCACGACCAGTCCGGGTTGAAGTTCGCTCCGTAGCTGGCGTAGAGATCGAGCTCCATCAGGCCGCCCGGATAACTCTTGTGGCTGATGCTCGAGCCCCAGAAGCCGGCCGCAAAGCCGTTCTTGAGGGCGAGATCGCCGCCGCCCTGGATCGCCGGACGGCCCCAGGTCTGGGTGAGACCGCGGAACATGTAGTCGGATACGACGGCGGCGTTTCCGGTCAGGCTGACGTCGGGCGTGGGCGCGGGCGCCGGCGCGGGCGTGTCATCGGCCATCGCAGCCATCGGCGCGAGCGCCAGCAGGACGACGGCCAGCCCAGCCGCATTGCGGCGGGGTCGAAGCGCGGATTGTTTCAGGAATTCTTTCATTGATGCGTTCCCTTGGGATCGAATTGAATCGTCAGATGCCTGCATAGCCGCCGAGCCAGTACGCGTCGTCTTCAGCCGTGGCCGCGGGAGTCGAAGCCACCGATCCTGCGGTACGGCCGTCGGTGAGCACCCCAATCGGTGCTTTCAACTCATTGCCGGCAATTTCGTACAACGTGTCGTTTGCGGCGACCGGCAAGTCGCCGGAGGTGGTTGGTACCGTATGGCTGTCTATGTCTACTACGTGAAGCAGATGCGCACGCATGGATGTCCTCAGGCAAGGTGAAGCAGAACCAGCAACATGTCGATCAGTTTGATGCCGATGAAGGGCACGATCATTCCGCCGACACCATAGACCAGCAGATTGCGGCGCAGCAACGCGCCAGCTCCGAGCGCTCGATAAGCCACGCCCTTGAGCGCAAGCGGGATCAGGAACACGATGACCAGCGCATTGAAGATCACCGCCGACAGGATCGCGCTGGCGGGTGTGGCCAGATGCATCACGTTGAGAGTGTTCAGCGCGGGATAGGTCGTCGAGAACGCCGCGGGAATGATTGCGAAGTATTTCGCGATGTCGTTGGCGATCGAGAACGTGGTCAGCGACCCCCGCGTGATCAGCATCTGCTTGCCGATCTCGACGATCTCGATCAGCTTGGTCGGATTCGAATCGAGGTCGACCATGTTGCCGGCCTCTTTCGCGGCCTGCGTTCCGGTGTTCATTGCGACCGCGACGTCGGCCTGCGCAAGCGCCGGCGCATCATTGGTGCCGTCGCCGCACATCGCGACCAGCCGGCCTTCAGCCTGTATGTCGCGAATGAGTTTCAGCTTCGCTTCGGGTGTTGCTTCGGCGAGGAAATCATCGACACCCGACTCGGCCGCGATCGCGCCTGCAGTCAACGGATTGTCGCCGGTGATCATGATGGTCTTGATGCCCATCCGCCGCAGTTCAGCGAAACGCTCGCGGATGCCCCCCTTGACGATATCCTTGAGCTCGATCACGCCCAGCGCGATGCGGCCGTCGGCGACGAGCAAGGGAGTCGCGCCCTGACGTGCGATCTCGTCCGCAGCGCGGCGCACTTCAGCCGGCACGCTGCCACCGAGCGCGACCAGGTACTTTTCGACGGCGTCGATTGCGCCCTTGCGGATCTTGCGGCCGCTACCAGCGCCTCCGGCGCGGGAAGAATCGAACACGAGGTCGACTCCGCTCATGCGCGTCTGCGCAGTGAATGGCACGAAATGCATCTCGCCTTCGAGCAGGCTGCGTTCGCGCAGGCCGAATTGCTCCTTGGCCAGCACGACGACGCTGCGGCCTTCCGGCGTCTCGTCGGGCAGCGACGCGAGTTGCGCGGCATCGGCCAGCACTTCGGGCTTCACGCCCGGCGCGACGTGGAATGCGACTGCATGACGATTGCCGAGGGTGATCGTGCCGGTCTTGTCGAGCAGCAGCACGTCGACGTCGCCCGCCGCCTCGACCGCGCGGCCCGACGTCGCGATGACGTTGGCCTGGATCATGCGGTCCATGCCGGCGATGCCGATCGCGGACAGCAGGCCGCCGATCGTTGTGGGGATCAGACACACCAGCAAGGCGACCAGCACGGTGATCGTGACCGGCGTGCCGTGGCCGGCCGCCTGCACGCTGTAGATCGAATACGGCAACAGGGTCGCGCAGGCGAGCAGGAAGATCAGGGTGAACTTCGCGAGCAGGATCGTCAACGCGATCTCGTTCGGCGTCTTGCGCCGCGCCGCGCCTTCGACCATCGCGATCATGCGGTCGAGGAAGCTCTCGCCGGGATTGGCACTGATGCGCACCACGATCCAGTCCGAAAGAACCTTGGTTCCGCCAGTGACCGAATTGCGGTCGCCGCCGGATTCGCGCACGACCGGTGCGGATTCGCCGGTGATCGCGCTCTCGTCGACACTCGCAGCGCCTTCGACGACTTCGCCATCGCCGGGAATCACGTTGTTCGCATCGACGAGCACGAAGTCGCCAGCACGCAGCTCGCTTGCTGTGGTGTGGATGATCTGGGCATCGTGGTGCGGCGCCGAGAGCTTGAGTGCGAGCACTTCCTTGCGCGCGCCGCGCAGCGCGTTCGCCTGCGCCTTGCCGCGGCCTTCCGCAATAGCCTCGGCGAAGTTCGCGAACAGCAGGGTGAACCACAGCCAGATCGCGATCCCGAGGATGAAGCCAGCCGGCGCTTCGCCATGGCCGAACACGGCCTGCATCCACAACGCCGTGGTGGCGATGCTGCAGATGAACACCACGAACATCACCGGGTTGCGGAACTGCACGCGCGGCGACAACTTGCGGAACGCGTCGGCGATCGCCGGCACCATCAGGTCGCGGCTCATTGCGCTGCTACGAGTGGTTGCGCTCATGATTCAGTGTCCGGCAGTGAGGAATTCGGCGATCGGGCCCAGGGCCAGTGCCGGCAGAAAGGTCAGTGCGCCGATCACGACGACCGTCGTCGCCAGCAGCACGACGAACAGGGGCGTGTGCGTCGGCAAGGTGCCTGCGGATTCGGGCACGTGTTTCTTCGCGGCCAGCGAACCCGCAATCGCCAGCATTCCGACTGCCAGCAGATACCGCGACAGGAACATGCAGATACCGAGCAGGCTGTTGTAGAACGGCGTATTGGCCGAGATGCCGCCGAAGGCGCTGCCGTTGTTGTTGGATGCAGACGAGAACGCGTACAGCACTTCGCTGAATCCGTGCGGACCCGGATTCGCCATGCCGGCCAATCCGGCGGGGGCGAGCACGCCGATCGCGGCGCCGACCACGGACAGCGCGCACGGGATCAGCACGACCAGGCTGGCCATCTTCATCTCGTAGGCCTCGATTTTCTTGCCCAGGTATTCGGGTGTGCGACCGACCATCAACCCGGCAATGAACACCGCCACGACCGCGAACGCGAGCATCCCGTAAAGGCCCGAGCCGACGCCGCCGAAGATCACCTCGCCCAACTCGATCAGCCACATCGGAATCAAGCCGCCGAGCGGCGTGAACGAGTCGTGCATCGCATTGACCGAGCCATTGGACGCGGCGGTGGTCGTGGTAGCCCAGATCGTCGAATTGACGATGCCGAAGCGGGTCTCCTTGCCTTCCATGTTGCCGCCGGCCTGGGTCGCCGAGGCGACCTGATCGATGCCCATGTGCGTGAACGCGGGGTTGCCGCCTTGCTCGACATATGTGCAGGCGACCATCAAGGGGACCAGGATCACCACCATCGCGGCAAGCAGGGTCCAGCCCTGCCTGCGGTCGCCGACCATCACGCCGAACGTGTAGCACAGGGCGCCGGAGATCAGCAGGATCGACAGCATTTCGAAGAAATTGCTCAGCGGCGTCGGATTCTCGTACGGGTGCGCGGAGTTGACGTTGTAGAAGCCGCCGCCGTTCGTACCCATCTGCTTGATCGCGATCTGCGACGCGGCCGGACCGAGCGGCAGGGACTGCGTCGTCACCGTGGTCTGCCTGGTGACTTCGTTGCCATGCGCGTCCTTGACGGCATTGCCGGCGGTATCCTTGACGGTCGCGCTGTACGTGGTCGGTTGCAGCAGCGTCACGTCCTTGTAGGGCGAGAAGTTCTGCACGACGCCCTGCGAAACCAGCACCAGTGCGAGCACCATCGACAGCGGCAGCAGGATGTACAAGGTGCTGCGGGTCATGTCGACCCAGAAACTGCCAATGGTCGTCGCAGTGCGCCGGGTGAAGCCGCGGATCAGTGCGATCAGCACCGCGATGCCGGTCGCGGCGGACAGGAAGTTCTGCACGCCGAGCCCGGCCATCTGGGTCAGATAGCTCATCGTGGACTCGCCGCCGTAGCCCTGCCAATTGGTGTTGGTGATGAAGCTGACCGCAGTATTGAACGCCGAATCCGGGCTGACCGCGGGGAGGTGCTGCGGATTCATCAGCGCGCCATGCCACTGCTGGGTGCGCTGCAGCGCATAGACCGCGAGCAGGCCGACCACGTTGAACACCAGCATCGCCAGCGAATAGCGGCGCCAGTTCATTTCCTCGTCGGCGCGGATGCCGCAGATCCGGTAGATCATCCTCTCGATGCCGCCGCCGAATCGCGTGATGCGATTGGGCGCGTCCGAGAAGACCAGCGCCATGTAGGTGCCAAGCGGCTTGACCAGCACCAGCAGCACGACCATGTACAGCCCGATTTGCAACCAGTCGTTGGTGGTCATTCGAACCACTCCGGCTTGAGCAGCGCTCCGAGCAGGTAACCGCTGAGCAGCACCGAGGCGATCGCGGCGATCACGTAGAGGAGGTTCATCGTTTCTCTCCGAGGCGGTCGCACAACCACAGATACCCACCCGTCGCCACGGACAGGCAAACGATCAACAAGAGATAGACAAGATCCATGGCAACAGGCCGGCAGCGGGAACACGCCCACTCTGGCGACCGACGCATAGGGATGCCGTAAGAATTGCGGGCCGGGAAATAAGGATCGCGTAAAGATCCATCCAGCAAGGCATCATTCGGCGCGACGAACGTTTCGTCCATCTCGAACTTGCCACCGCCGGCTACGAAAGCGCTGGTCTGAATCCTGATCCGCCGGATCCGAACGGCAGCGCCGCACCGTGTTTCACCGATATCTCGGGCGCGAATCGGGCACGCGCGTCACCTTCGCAGTTGAAATGATCTTCGACCTTGCGAGCGGCAAGTCGGACGACTGTCAGCGCTTGCATGTCGCGAACCTGGAATGATGTCGGAGGCTAGTTCCGGATACACACAACGGCACAGCACCTACCGATTGTCCGGATCCGAATGCACCCCGAAGTTCGCGATCTTCCCCTTTGCGTCCAGCTCCACCACCACGACACGCGTATCCCCTACCTTCCCCACCCGGAACACAGACCGCATGCCCCCATCGCTGTCCTTGCGCTTGATCAGCACCGTCGGAGCATCCTCCCAATTCGCCGGTAGCTGGCTGCGGATGTCCGCCGCATCGCCGGGATCGAAGCTGTACCCCGCATCCGCCGCGAAGTCGCTCGCGACGTTCTTCCCGGCCAGCATCTTTTCCAGCACGTCGCGCAGGTGCGCGGCGATCTCGGGCCTGGTGTCGGCGATCGGCGGGTTCTGCTTGGGCATCACCGCCGGTTCCACCATCCCCGCCACGACCCGCGCGATGTAGCTGGGGTTGGAATGGCTGGCGTCGAGGTTGGTCAGCACCACCACCGTCAGCTTGTCGTCCACGTAGCGGTCGATCGTGCAGGTGAATCCCTGCCACGCGCCGTCGTGGCCGATCACGCGGTGGCCGTTCATGTCGCCTTTGGCCCAGCCGAAGCCGTAGCCGGAATCGTTCGGCTTGCCGTCGTTGAGGACGAACGGCGTGAACATTGTGTCGAGCGACTGCTTGCTCAGCAGGGTCGTGCCGTACAGGGCGCGATCCCATTTCTCCAGGTCGACGACGTTGTAGTAGAGCGTGCCGTCGGCGGTGGAATTCAGGCTGGGCGCGACCCACGTCTGGTTCTTCAGCTGGCCGCCCTTGATCTCGTAGCCCGCGGCGCGACCGGAAATGATGTCGCTGTCGGAGATGATGCGCGTGGAGGTCATGCCGAGCGGCGCGAAGATCCTGTCGTGCAGGTAGTCGCCGTAGTACTGGCCGCTCACCTTGTGGATCAGCACGCCGAGCAGGGCGTAGTTGGTGTTGCGGTAGTCCCACTTGCCGCCCGGTTTGAACTCGATCGGAAGCGTTTCGATCTTCTTCACCATCTCGTCCTCGGTGAAGTCCTTGCGCATGTCGAAGATGGCGCCGGGTTTCATCCGCGCGTCCTCCTCGTATTCGGCCAGGCCCGAGGTGTGCGAGAGCAGGTTCTTCACCTTGATCGGCTTCCAGCTCGCCGGCGCATCCGTGAAGTATTTGCTGATGCTGTCGTCAAGGCCCAGCTTGCCCTGCTCCACCAGCATCATCCCCGCGGTTGCGGCGAACTGCTTGCCGACCGATCCGGATTGCATCGACGTGGTCGGCGTCACCGGCGCATTCCATTCGACATTCGCAAGACCGTAACCCTTTGCAAGCAGCGCGTGGCCGTCGCGATAGATCCCGACCTCCGCACCGGGGATGCGCTCGCGCGCCATCTCTGCGGTGACGTAGCGGTCGATGGCCACGGTCTGCGCGGGTGTGAGTGATTGTGCGGATGCGTCGACGGCGAGCAGCGCCAAGGCCAGCGGGACGATGGAAGAACCTGTCAGAAGCATGTTTCGATCCCGGGAGAAGCCGCGTTGGCGCAGATCATGAATGAAAACCCCACCCTTGTTGGAACCTGGCTGGAATGTCGCCGCGAACGGGCACATCGAAACGCATGGAAACAGCGCTTCGGGTGCATTTGTTCTCGGCCAGGAATCAGTTCCGAAATCAGGGCCGCTTTTTCGCAAGTACCCACGCCGAGATCGTGCTGGCGTAGTCGGGCACATGCATCGGCCACGCATGGGCATGCGCAGGATCGACGATCGTGAAGGTGTGGTCGGCGTTCGGAAACTGGCGGACGGTGACGCGATCGTTGCCTGCGCCGTGCAGCGCCTTGACGATCGCGGCGATGCTTGCAGCGGCGGGCACGCGCTCGTCGTGGCCGCCGTAAATCAACAGCACGGGCGCATTGACTGCTGACCACGCCTTCGCCGGGTCGAAGCCGCCGATCGCGCGTGAGATGGTCCAGTAGCCGTTGTCCGGCGCAGGTGGCGCGATGAACCAGCTGCGATCCTTGAACTTCGCCGCGAGCGCATCGAGGCGCGCGTGGTCGCCGCCCCGGTAGGCGGTCGTGACCAGCGCCCGAACGTATGTGCGCGCATCGTCCTGCTCGCTCTTCGCAAGGCGGTCGATGCGGGCATCGTTGCCGACGCTGAATATTTCCGCGTCTTCCGGGTTGACGCCCACGGCCGCCGACGCGATCACGAAGCCGATGCCCTTGGCGTTCTTCACCACCAGTGGCGCGATCGTTCCACCCTGGCTGTGGCCATAGATCCCGACCTCGGCGGCGTCCACCTCCGGTTGCGCACGCAGCAGGTTCACGCCGGCCGCGCCGTCGGCGGCCAGCCCATCGAAGCCGACCTTCGTCCAGTCGCCCGACGAGCCGCCGACCCCTCGCTTGTCATAGGTCAGTGCAACAATTCCCGCCCTGGACAGGGACTCGGCGAGGTAGCGATTCGCCCACCGTCCCTCGGGCCCGGAACCCTGCAGGAACAGCACCGCAGGATGCCGGCCGCTCGTCGATGGCAGCATGAGCGTGCCGGACAATGTCACGTCGTCGTTGCGGAAAGTCACGTCCCGCGTTCGAACCAAACTTGGCTCGCCAGCTGTCCGCGCGAGCTTAAAGGCTCCCTTCGAATTTCCGTCGGTGAACGTGCCGACCATGGTCGACCCGTCGATCTTGGCATCGAACGTCGTCGTGCTGTCGTCCCCCTTGATCTGGAACCGCACGTTGCTGCCGGACTCGACCACGCCGCTGACCGGAATCCCTGCGGCCTGCAAGGCATCGGAACCGAAGGCGCCGACAACATGGCCGTGGTCTGCGTGAAAGGTGAACGTCACGGGCAGGTGATCGCCCGACTTCACCCACTCGCCGTGCCAGTCCCCCGCGATGGTGGCTTCAGCGGCCCGCGAGGGGCTTGATGGCAAACACGCGGCGGCGAGGATCAGTCCTGCCAGCAACAGATTTCGCACCACACCACCCCCGGATTCGCGCGCGACGCAGTGCGCTCATTCTCCTCCCTGCGGATGGAAATCGGGCGCTTGCTCAATCGTTCGGGACAGACCACAGAGCTGGCAATCAGCCACAGTGAGGCTGTTGATCGACAGCGATCCCGGCTACGGCCGCGTACCCTGCCCGCCCGCTTCGCCCGGATCAGCCCTTGCGGGTGCGCCGCTTGTCCACGGTCAACCTGGCCCATTCCAGCGCGCCATGGCGTTGCCACAGCGCAAGGTGGTCCTGGCGGTACAGCCACGCCTCGTCGTTGCCGCCGATGGTCACGCCGAAGCCCTGCAGTCTTGCCGGCTTCGGATCGGTCGCCAGCAGGTACTTGAGCAATTTCGGCGATTCGGCGACTGCCGCGCGCAAGGCTGCTGCCGCGTCGTCAACGCGACCCAGCGCGAACAGGGCCAGCGCGCTGTTGTAACGCATCGACGCGAAATCGTCCGGATAGCGGCCGGCAAGCGCCAGCGCATCGTCCAGCCGGTTGCGCTCCAGGTAGATGCGCATCAACTGCATGCGGAATCCCTGGTTGTCGTGCGGATTGAGCGTGTTGACCATCCATTCCATGCACGCGACCGTCGCATCGTCGGACACGCCGTCCATGCCCGGCACGATCCGGTCGATCAGCAGTTGCAAGGCCGCGCGGTTCTGCTGCCAGCTCCATTCGAGCCGCAGGCCTTCGGCGTCGTTCGCGCGCAGGACCTCGCGCAACAGCGCCTCGCCGCGCCCGATCACGGACTCGCCCAGTTGCCTGCCGACGTCTGCAAACGGCAAGTCGCACAGCGCACTCACGATATCTTCGAGCGCCTCGAAGCAGTTCCACAGCTCGGGATGCTGCTTGAGCAATGGCAGCCATTCTCCCGCACGCGCCCAGTCGTCTGCTTCGTCGTCTTCGTCATCCAGGTCCCCCAACTCGTCCAGCGAGAGATCGTCGTAAGCGAAGCATTCGCGCCATTGCGTGATCACACGTTCAAGCCGCGGCCCGGGTGTGAGCGGGCCTGCCGAGCCGTCCTGCGGATCGAGTGCGTACAGCGAAGCGATCGGCGGCGCGTTGCCCAGATAGTCCTTGAACATCTCGATATTCGGATCCACCGTGCCGGCAAATTCAAGCAGTGCGCCGTGGCCCTTCTCGGCGACACTGACCAGGAACCCACGCAGGTTGTCGAATGCCGGATCCGCAGTGCGCGCCAATCGTGCCGCCCAGAACCGTGCGCGATCGCGCGCTTCGGGTTCACGTCCCTCGGACAGCAGCAAGGTCACTTCCAGGTGCGACAGCGATGGCGAATCCGGATGCATGCGCTGCGCTTGCTGGAACAACGTCCATGCGGTGCGATAGTCGCCTGAATCGGCAGCCATCGACGCACGCCGCTGCAGCGCATTGCCGCGGATCGCCTTGTCGCCCAGCGCCATCGCACGATCGAGCAACGCGATCTTCCTGCGCGTGTCGTGGACATTCGCGTACGCTGTGAGCAACATGTCGACGAGCGGTTCGTAACGCTCGCTGAAATGGCGGTCGTCCTTGAACCACGGCTCCAGCAACGCGATGGAATCGGCGTCGCGCCGATCGCCCTGCCAGTCCACGATCAGTTCGGTCATCATGTCCACCGACACCCTGCTGCCTGCAAGTTCGTGCCAGCGCGATTTCGGCAGGTGTTCAATCAGCGCGACCAGGTAGTTCATCGGCTCGTTCGGCAAGCTGGCCTCGAGCGGCAGGCAGCACTCCTTGAACTTGCGACCCGATCCGCAATAACACGGCGCATTGCGTTCGGGCACCGGCAGCGGTGCTGCTGCGTAACGATGCGCCGGATGCGGACAATGCTTCCAAACCATTCGCGCGAGCATCAACGCGAGATGGGCGCGACGCTCGGCGTCGTCCGGGTCGTCCGTTTGCACAGGAAGCACATCGGGCAACTGCTCCGCCATGCGCCGGGCATAGGTCGCGTAGTCGTCGCCGCGCGCTATCGAAAGCGTGCACAGAGCGATCAGGCGTTCCAGGTCGAAGTCGGGGCCGGGGCCTTCATCAAGGCCGTCATCGTGGAAGTTTGGCATGCGCGGATTCCTTGGCGCCTACTTCCACGACAAGACGAGTTGGGGATGCGAGGCAGCACAATCGCGCAGGCAAAGGTTGATCAAGCTCTGATAGGGGATGCCGTCCTTTTCCGAGATCGACTTGAAGTAACCACTTGAATCCTCATCGAGGCGGATGGTGATCTGCTTCTTGGGCTGGGATGCGTAAGGGTTCCTCCTGGCTTTCGTGAAATCGTATTCTTTGCGCATGAGGCACCTGTCAGTAGTTTCTGGACTCAATGGCCGTTGCCTTGCGGGCTGAAATGATCCGAATGGCATTGCCTTTGCGAAGTCCGGCATGCCTCACTCCTCGTCCTGCACGCGATAGCTGACCGCACCGGGCTCCAGTGCGGGCGAGATGTGCCGAAGCACGCCGTTCTCGATCACCACCAGGTCGGTCCCTGTCCGGAGGGCGATTTCGCGCGCGCGCAACGCCGCGCGACGCAATGCCACGATGGACAGGCGCAAATCCTGATCAGCGGCTTCTTCAATCGGACGCGGGTTCATGGCGAATCACTCCAATCCAGCGGCACCGACTCCAGTCCGGAATTGTCGTAGCGTACCCACGCGTCGACGATCGGTACATACCGACGCGTGAAATTCTCGATCCCTGCAGCGAAGCGACGCCGGATCACCGATTCCGGGATGTCGTGGCCACCTGGCGGACGCGCAGCGCAACGCGTTCAAAATCGCCTCCTCCGGTGTGCCCAGTTGCAGGAAAAGCAACTTCACTCGATAGCCGGCATTCTTCCATTGCCTGATCGAGCGCAGGTATCCACGTCCGGACAGCGTGGTTTCTAACGCGAAGCTCGCGCGCGCTCTGAAATGGCGGTCCAGTTCCGCCAGCATCAGACGACCGGCGTGCATCGCCGCAGCTTCGGGCGCGAACGGCGCTACGCCAGCGGCTATCAGGTCGGCATTGACGAACACCGGGCAATCCGCTTCACGCGGCAGGAACTCGCGCGCGAAGGTCGTCTTCCCGGCTCCGTTGGGACCGGCGATGATCAACACGCGCCGCACGCCAGGGCTCAGCGTTGTGGTTGTGTTGATCGGCATGACTCGGAATTCCTCGTCGCGAAACAACCCGGCCCGATGGAACATTCACCTCCCGACGAAAGACCTCAAGCTGTCGAATGCTCAAAGTGATGGTACGGACTTCCGCGGCCGGAGACCAACTCGCGACAACGCTGGGTTGCTGCACATCAGGTTGTCGACGAACCGCGCGCGTGCTAGCGAATCGCGCCTTGCCGGGAGCCGGAACCCAGAGTCAACAGTAGCCCGATGACCATCGCGTAATGCCCCGGAAGGCGTCCGGCAATGTTGTCGCAGGCATGCTGTTTCCCATTCGTCGCAGCCGCGATGCAAGCAATGGGGACGTGTCATGGAACGGTCGGGGATCTTCAACGTGGACGGATGCGGGGGCGGTCATGCGACGCCTGCGTGTGGCCGTCGCGTGGAGTCCGATCGGATGGTTTCCGGCGTGTCGCGGATGCTTTGCGATGATTGCTGTGTGGCTTGCGGCGAATCGACCCTGGATTGTCTTGCGTATGCTGGTTTCCAGCGTCGAGACCACGATTTCCACGTCGATCATGACGTTCGCGAGGAAAAAGATCGTGGTGGCAGGCGCCGGTCTCATGGTTCGCAGGAAAAAGACCATGGTTTCGGGTTCCGAGACCATGATGTTTTTTCCGGAGACCATGGTTTTGGGCTCCTCGACCATGGTGTTTCCTCTGGAAACCATGGTTCCGGCGCCGGCGACCGCGGTGTTTTTTCCGCTGCGCATGGTGTCGGCGGCAAAGTCTGCGGTGCCGGCGGCGAAAACCATGATGGCGATCGCGCACACCATGGTGTTTCTTCCGGAAACCATGGTCTTTTTTCTGTCGAACATGATGCTGCCGGCGATGTCTGTGGTGTCGGCGGCGAAAACCATGACAACGACCTTGAACACCATGGTCTTTTTTGCGGAAACCACGGTCTTTTTTCCGCGTACGCCGGTATCGGCCACGCAAACCACGATGTTTTCGCGACAAATGCCCATCGATTGTCGAAGGGCGCCGCGTATCGCATTGAGCACCAGCCGTTCCGCGTACATCCGTTGCATGCGACCCACAACCCGCGCCAACACAGCGCCCCGCTGCTGTCGTTGCTGACACAGCGCCGCTGCGTGCCATCGGGTCGCTCGCACACGAAATGTCCGGCGCCGGGCTTCCGCTCGACCGTCTTCAAGTAGCGACGCCCGCACGCCCGCGCCGGTCCCGCACCGACCGCGCCCGACTGCGTCTGCCTTGCGGCAGGCACCGCAGTCGTCGCCCATCGCGCCGCACCAACCAATCAGCAATCAATCCGACGCCGGACCTCAACAAAGGCCGCGTCATTTCAAGGAGTCTTATCGTGGACATCATCAACAGCAGCAACAGCAACACCAACGGGGCCACTGGCAATGGCTCTACCGCCTCCATCACGAAGGCAACCACCCCGCCGCCGGTTCCGGCCACGCCCATTCCACCGGGCAACGCGAAGGCTGCGATCGGCTTCCTGACCCGCGACACCGACGCCGAGTTCATGGCCGACACCGATCGCATCACGACGTCGATGGCGGGCAACAAGGCGTTCGTGTCACCGGATCCGACGCTGGCCGAACTCACCGCTGCGCGCATTGCGTTCGGTACGGGTGTGAGCGCGGCGAAAGACAACAGGATCGCGCTCTCGGTGCGTGTGCAGCGGCGGGCAATCCTTGCCAGGCTGTTGCGCAGGCTCGCGCACTACGTCGATGTGACGAGTGCGGGCGACCTGCCGACGTTGCTCACGTCGGGCTTCAAGGCACAGCGCGGGCGCACCCCGGTCGGCGCGTTGTCCGCACCGGTGAACCTGCGTCTGGTGCGCGGCAAGTTCAGCGGACAGGCGATCGCACGCTGCCCGAAGGTCATCGGTGCAGGCGCCTACCAGTGGCGTTGCGCACCGGCCGCCACTCCCGGCGCGTGGTCGCCGGTGGTGACGACGATGGCGGCGCACACGCTGTTCGAAGGGCTCGCAGTGGGTACGTCCTACCTCGCGCAGGTGTGCGTGGTGGGAACGGCGGGGACCAGTGACTGGAGTGAGGCAGCGGTGGTGACAGTGTTGTAGTCGCATCGCGACATGTGGGATGGATCGGGGCGATCACGCGAGTGGTCGCCCCTTTTTTTGGGGACCCGACTTCGGCGCAATCCTCCGCATTTTTTATTTGGGTGTTGGTGAAGTCGTGTGGGTAGATTTGCAGGATTCCCTGGCACGCGGACGCAGGTCGGATTGACGCAGCGCAATCCGCGTTCTGCAATCTAAAGACGGATTCCGCTGCGCCCAACTTTTTTTGATCTGGTTGTTGATCACTGCAAGATCAAGGGCTTCCGGTCGCTGAAGCGCCCGTGTCACTTTTCGTTGCTCGTCCAACGTAAAGTAACCAAAAGGAAGGACGCCCCGGCTACGCGCCCTCAGTACATCCATGTACTGAGGGCGCGTGCGTCGGCGGAATTTTTCGACAGCACGTCCGTGTGCTGACGAAAAACGATGCGCATCGTGCGCATCGCCCTTCGGGTTGACCGCCACCGCCCGCCGCTGCGCAGGGGCCCCTTTTCAGGCAGCGCATCCATGCGCTCTCGAGCTGAGCTTTCGCTGCGCTCTTCTGGTGAAGTCGCTTGTGAGGTAGCTGTGGCTATTGCTGTTGCCGTTGTTCCTGCGCGCAGGAGCGCGCGCTCTTCAATGGGGCCCCTGCGCAGCGGCGCGGGGTGGCGGATCAGCCCGCAGGGTGGCCGACAGGAGGTCGGCCATCGTTTCGTCGGCAAAAGGATGTGCCGTCGAAACGACCCGTCACCCCGCGCGGACCCTCAGTACATGGATGTACTGAGGGCGCTTCGCCGGGGCGTCCTTCCTTTTGGTTACTTTACGTTGGACGAGCAACGAAAAGTGACACGGGCGCTTCAGCGACCGGAAGCTCTTGATCTTGCATTGGCTCGAATGCTGATCGCCGCAGCGAATCCGCCTGTACATTGTGGAACGCGGATAAGCGCCCGACAATGCACTCCGCCGCCGCAGCGCGTACATTGCCCCATTCCTCGCCAACACCGGAGCGATCATGCCTGCCCGCCGACTGCCGCTTGCCCTCGCCCTGCTAACCGCGATTCCGCTGGCTGCCGCGCAGGATGCGACGCCTGCCGCGAATGCGCCGACGACGAGCGTCGTGCATTGCGGCCACCTGTTCGATTCCGAATCCGGGCGCATGCTCGGAGAGACGACCATCGCGATCAGCGGCGATCGCATCGCGTCGGTACGATCAGGGCCGGCGACTTCGGGCGCGAACGTGATCGAGCTCGGCAATGCGACGTGCCTGCCCGGCCTGATCGACAGCCACGTGCACCTGACCGACGAGACCAGCGCGAGCCACTACAGCGACCAGTTCCGCCTGAACGTCGCCGACTACGCAATCCGTTCGACGGTGTATGCGCGACGCACCCTGATGGCCGGGTTCACCACGGTCCGCAACGTCGGCGACACCGCGAACGCATCGATCGCGCTGCGCAATGCCATCAATGCCGGCCTCGTGCCGGGTCCGCGCATGTTCACCGCGGGCAAGGCGATCGGTTCCACCGGCGGCCACGCAGATCCCAGCGACGGCTATCGCTCCGACCTGATGGGCGATCCCGGTCCGGGCGAGGGCATCATCAACGGGCCGGAAGATGCGTTGAAGACAGTCCGCCAGCACTACAAGGATGGCGCCGACCTGATCAAGATCATGCCTTCCGGGGGCGTGCTTGACGAGAGCACGAGCGTGGACAACGCTCAGCTCACCATCCCTGAGATCCAGGCAATCGTCGCCGCCGCGCACGACTACGGCTTCACGGTCGCCGCGCATGCGCACGGCGCCGAGGCGATCCGCCGCGCGGTGATCGGCGGCGTGGATTCCATCGAACACGGCACCTTCATGAACGACGAGGACATGAAGCTCATGAAGGAACACGGCACCTGGTACGTGCCCACGATCATCGCGGGCAAGTTCGTCGGCGAGAAGGCGAGGATTCCCGGCTACTACCCGGCGCAGGTCGCGGTGAAGGCTGCGATGGTCGGGCCGGTGATCCAGGCCACTGCCGGCAAGGCATACCGCGCGGGCGTGCGGATTGCGTTCGGTACCGACGCGGCGGTGTATCCGCATGGCCAGAACGCGAAGGAATTCCAGTACATGGTGGAGGCCGGCATGCCCGCCGCGTTCACCCTGCAGGCCGCAACCATGCATGCCGCGCAACTGCTCAAGCATGACACGGATTTCGGCAGCGTCAGCGCCGGCAAGTACGCGGACATCGTCGCCGTGCCGGGCGATCCGCTGGCCGACATCACCCTGATGACGAAGGTCGGCTTCGTGATGAAAGCGGGCGTGGTGTACAAGCGCGACGGCATGGCAGTCACGCCGATCGCGCAGGTGCGTGCGCCGTCGGCGATAGCTGAAGGGGATGAACTGCACGGCTATTGAGGACGACCCCTTCCGGGCGCGAGCATCGAACGCGCGCGACGGCCGATCATCCTGGCTGCTCGTCCGGCAACGAGGCGTCCGCATCCACTTCCCGCCCCGGGTTGGATTTTCCGTTCACCGGCACTATGTGTATGTGTCTCCCATCACTTTCCTCAGGGCTTCCCCATGGACGACGCAACCGCAACCAGCCACGTCTTCGACGCCACCGTCGAGAGCTTCGAAGCCGACGTGCTGCAGGCTTCGCTGCAGCAGCCCGTCCTGGTGGACTTCTGGGCGACGTGGTGCGGTCCGTGCAAGTCGCTCGGGCCGATCCTGGAAAAGCTCGCCGCGGATTACAACGGCGCGTTCCGGCTGGCCAAGGTCGACGTGGACAAGGAACAGGAACTCGCTGCGGCGTTCCAGATCAAGTCGATCCCGACCGTGATCCTGGTCAAGGGCGGCCAGCCCATCGACGGCTTTCCCGGCGCGCTGCCGGAAGGCCAGTTGCGCGAGTTCCTCAAGCACCACGAAATCGAGCCCCTCGCGAAAATCGAAGAGGCCGAAGTCGCTGCGGAAGAACTTCCTGCGGCCGACCCGCACGCCGAAGTCGTGCGCCTGCGCGCAGCGGTCGCGGCGGCGCCCGAGCAGGACGCGCTCAAGCTCGATCTCGCCCTGGCGCTGATCAAGACCGGCGCTGCGCCAGAAGCCGGGCAACTTCTCGATGTGCTGCCGGCGAACCTCGCGACCGACGACCGCGCGATACGCGCGCATGCCCACCTGGGTTTCCTCGCACGGCTCAAGGATGCGCCACCTGTGGCAGTTCTGGAGGCCGCGATCGCGGCGAATCCCGACGACCTGCATGCACGCCACCTGCTCGGCGTGCAGCGGCTGGTCGGCGGCGATGCCGCAGGCGGCCTCGATCAATTCCTCGAAATGCTGCGGCGCGACCGCGCCTTCTCCGATGGCCTGCCGAAGCGTTCCCTGATCGACGCTTTCCGCATGATCGAAGATGCCGACCTCGTCGGCGCCTACCGCCGCAAGATGTCCTCGTTGCTGTTCTGACTTGGCTGTTTTGGCTTGGCTGTTGTGACTTGATGCGCACCAATCGCGCCAGCGCGCGAGGATTGCGTCGCAGGCTGAACCTGTGGCCGCCTTTCGTGTTCGCAGGCATCCGGGTACGCGAGATCTGCGACGAACCCCCGTCTGCGCGGGTCGAACTAGGGCTGCACTGGTACAACAAAAATGCGGTGGGCACCCAGTTTGGAGGCGGCCTGTTCGCGATGACCGATCCGTTCTGGATGCTGCTCACGATGCGCGCACTCGGCCGCGACTACATCGTTTGGGACAAGGCCGCTGAAATCGTGTTCGTTGCGCCGGGTCGCGGCCGGGTGACTGCACAGTTCAGGATCGAGCCAGCCACCCTTGATGCGATCCGCGCTGCGACCGCGTCCGGCGAAAAGCACCTGCACTGGTCCGAGACCGAGCTGCGTGCGGACGATGGCAGCGTCATCGCGCGTGTGCGCAAGCAGGTCTATGTGCGTCGCAAGCAAGCGAAAACCACAAGCTGAACGAAGCGCAGGGCGCACAGCCCTCGCGGTCAACCGGAAATGCGAGCCGAGACAGAAAAGGGACGCGACCAGTTATTTCGAAGTTCCTCTCTTCACTTCCAAACGACGGCTTCCCTCTTTTGGATGCCAACAAGCTGCAGTCGCTGAAACACGAGCTTGTTGTTCTCGCGTCGGTACTGAACTTCAATAATCTTGGTGATGCCTGGCTCGTAGTCCAGTTGACTGAATAGTGCCGGGGATGGCTCGAATGGGAATGGCTGCAGGATGAGGAGGGCCTCTTTTTCCTGCCAGCCATGGTATCTCCCAGAAATCTCCAGCGCTGACGATGGTGCTGCCGAGGGCTTGGCAACGCGGACAGTCGAGCACTTGTCGCCGTCGCATTGCACAGTCGCTGTCACCTCATCGTCAGGGGTGATCCCTGCAAGAAGATTCAGCGGGACTCGATCGAGAGCCCAAATTCGATGGGTGCCGGTAAAGTTTCCGAAATAGTTGTACGCGACATCCATGCGCACCCTGACGGTCTCACTGTTGCGGACGTCACGAGGACCACAGCCAGCCGAAGCCAGCACAATCAAGATTGAGGCGGCCGCTGTCTTCATTTGAGCTGCAAGTCCGGACCGGTGTCGACCGGCAGAAGTTGAATTGTAGTTCTCGGCGGGTCGCCGCAGCTACCGACAGAGTGGAGACTGAACCCGGCAGGTCAATTGAACCTGCTGGGCGACGCTGAACGAAGCGCAGGCACATCCCCTCGCCGTCAACCGGAAGCGCGAGCCGGCGTTGCCCCAGGGACGATTGGGGGCGCTACCGGCCATAGCCGGGCTGCCGTATGCTGCGAATATTCCCGGCGGGGGCCATGGAAAGAATCCTCGATACCATGCAGGACCCGCCTACTCCTTCTGATCCACGCGCGACCGTCGTACATGTCGCCGACGACGCTGCCTCGTATCCGCAGATCCCCGGCTACCGTGTCCTGAAAAAACTTGGCCAGGGCGGGATGGCAACCGTTTATCTCGCGAACCAGCTGTCGCTGGACCGCCAGGTCAGCGTCAAGATCATGGAGCGCGAGACGCTGCACGACGAAACCAGCATGCAGCGCTTCGAGAATGAAGCGCGCACGATCGCCAGGCTCAGCCATCCGAGCATCGTCGGCATCCATGAGGTCGGTCGCACGGCGGATGGCCGCATGTACTACAGCATGCCGTTCCTGCCGAACGGCGACCTCGCGCAGCGCGACCTGAGCCGCGACGAGAAGCGCATCGTCGACCTGCTGCGCACCCTGCTGTCGGCGCTGGACTATGCGCACACACGCGGCATCGTGCATCGCGACGTGAAGCAGGAGAACGTGCTGTTCGATGCCGACAATCGGCCGCTGCTCGCCGACTTCGGCATCGCACTTTCCAAGGCCGATACGGTGCGGATCACCACCGCCGGCCTCGCGGTCGGCAGCTCTGGCTACATGGCGCCCGAACAGGCGCGTGGCGACGCGGTGGACGGACGCGCGGACCTCTACAGCGTCGGCGTGCTTGCCTACGAGTTGCTCACCGGCGAGTTGCCGTACCGCTCGACCGATCCATTGGCGCTGGCATTGATGCATGTGCAGAAGGACATTCCGCGCCTGCCTCCCGCGAAGAGGCACTGGCAACCTTTCATCGATCGGGCGATGGCAAAGGCGCCGGAGCAGCGATTCGACAACGCCAAGCAAATGCTCGAGGCGCTGGACCGGATTGGCCGTCGCAGCGGCAACCATCTGTCGCAGCGCATGTTGCGTACTCTCGATCGCACCGCGCCGGGCAACGGCTGGAAGAGGCCGCGCATGCTCGCGCTCGCCGCGGCGTTGCTGGTCGCCGGCGGCGTGTATGCGGCGCGCGACCGACTCCCCACGCTGGGCGGGTCAGCAAGCCCTGGTGCGACGGACGCTGCGCCGAACAGCGCTCCAATGGATGCTGCGTCGTCTGGTCCAGCTGCAGTGACGTCCGGGCCATCTGCCGCTGTCGCCGTGTCCAGCGCAACCGCTGCCCCAACCATCCAGGCCGCGCCCGGCAAGCCCGCGTCGACTCCGTCCGCGACGTCCGCATCTGTGAGTGCTACCGACGTCGCGCTCGCCCATGCGCGCACGCAACTGATGCACGGCGATCTCATTGCGCCGGCGCGCAACAATGCGGTCGACCTGGCGCTTGCGGCGTGGGAACTCTCCCCGGCGACCGCGGCCACCACGCGACTGGTCGATGACGTCCTCAAGTCGCTGGGGACGCAGGAAGCGCTCGCGATCGGCGAGCACAACGATCCACGCACAACCTTGCTCCAGCAGAAGGCGGAACTGCTCGACAACGCGACCATCGGCACTTCCGCACCTGCATGGCGCGCGTTGCATGCTGCCGCAGCCAATGCGCTGCGCACGCGCTCGCAATCTGAATCGGCCGCACACGACAGTGCCAGACTCGCGCAAACACAGGCACTGGCCGCTCAACTCGGAATGTCAATGGCAGTTGTGCTGCAATCCGGCCAGCCAGCTATCGGAAACCCTTCGCCGAATCCCGTGCAGCAACCTGCGATCGCAACCCAGCCGGCGGGATTCGAAACGGGCAGCTCCGTTGACATCGACCCAGGCTTCGTGAAGCTGCATGGTCCGCTCGGCGGCTTTGCTGGCGCGGCGATTGCGCGCACGCAAGTCACGCGCAGGGACTACGCGGCGTTCGCCAATGCCACGCATCGCTCGCCGACGGATTGCTCGGGCGGAAAAGCCGAGCGTGATCCAGGCATGCCGCAACGCTTTGGACAGGGCAGCGGACGCTTTGGCGGCTTTCGCAGGGGCCGCGGCAATCAGGCCGAACGTCCCGGATTCGATGCCGGCAGGAACGACAGGAGCTGGAACAATCCAGGCTACCAGCAGGACCGCGACCACCCTGTCGTCTGCGTCAGCTGGACCGATGCGAACGCGTATGCGCAATGGCTGGGCCAGCGCTCCGGCCATCGCTACCGGCTGCCGTCCAGCGCGGAATGGCGCATGGCTGTCGCGGCAGGCGCCGCCGAGGCCAGCGCGAATGGCGGAACCGTCGCGGCCGCTTCAGGATCGTCCAATTCGATCGGACTGTTCGGCCTGGATGGCAACGTGTCGCAGTGGCTGCAGGACTGCGCGCTTGGTTGCGAGCGCCGTCAGGTGGCTGGTCGCTCGTGGCGCCTGCGTGGTACCGACCTTGCACAGTCCGGTCGCCTCGCCGATCGTGGCTTCGACGATGTCGGCTTTCGCGTCGTCGAAGTGCTCGGCAATCGCAGCAGCCTAAGATGAGCTGAACCACATGCGCGACCGCTGCAGTGCATCGCATGCTTTCGCGTCGATCGGACCGGGGCCGCTGGCATTGCGCGGGACTGAAGCGCAACGCAACCAGTCCGTTGTGTTTGCTACCGGGCCGCCTTTGGCTGCCGTATCCTGCCCCGACACCGAGCCGGACGCCCGAAGCGCGCAGCGATCCATGCAGGCACCCGACAATCCTTACGATCCGCGCATCACCGCCGTTCCGGAACCCGACGTCGCGCACCTGTATCCGCAGATCGCCGGCTACACGTTCCTGCGCAAGCTCGGCCACGGCGGCATGGCGACGGTCTACCTTGCGAACCAGGAATCGCTCGACCGCCCGGTCAGCATCAAGGTCATGGACCGCGATACGCTGCAGGACGAGATCAGCATGCAGCGTTTCGAAAACGAGGCGCGCACGATCGCCAGGCTCAGCCATCCGTCGATCGTGGGCATCTACGAAGTTGGACGCACCGCCGACGGTCGCCTGTACTACTCCATGCCGTTCCTGCCGAACGGCGACCTTGCCCAGCGCGACCTCGCCAGGGACGAGCTGCGCATCGTCGAGGTGTTGCGCATATTGCTGCAGGCGCTCGGTTACGCCCATGCGCACGGCATCGTGCACCGCGACGTGAAGCAGGAAAACGTGCTGTTCGATGCGGACAACCGGCCGCTGCTCACCGATTTCGGGATCGCCCTGTCGAAGACCAACGATGTGCGGATCACCACTGCGGGTCTTGCCGTCGGCAGTTCGGGCTACATGGCGCCGGAGCAGGCACGTGGCAGCATCGTCGACGCTCGCGCGGACCTGTACAGCGTTGGCGTGCTCGCGTACGAGTTGCTTACCGGAGCGTTGCCGTTCCGCTCGAGCGATGCGCTCGCAATGGCGCTGATGCACGCCCAGGATCCAGTCCCACGACTTCCTCCTGGCAGGAGTCACTGGCAGGAGTTCATCGACCGCGCGATGGCGAAGTCGCCGGACCAGCGCTACGCAAGTGCACGGCAGATGCTCGACGCGCTCGATCGCATTGGCCGGCGCAGCGGCAGTCAGTTTTCCGGGCGTGCGCTGCGCATCATGGATCGCACTATCGCGGGCAAGGGCTGGAAGCGCCCGCGGCTCATCGCACTGCTGTTCGGATTGGTCCTTGCGACGGCACTGTATGCAGAGCGTGGGCGACTGTCCTCTATTGGCAGCGCCCGACCTGCTGCGACCAAGCCCACGGTCGTCGTTCCCGTGCCACCCCAGCCAGCCGTCCTGCCCGCCCCTGCATCCAGAGTTACCACACCGGCGACCCCACCAGCCGGGTCACCAGCGGATGACAAGCAAGTGGTGACGCACAATGCGCAATCCGTGCACCATGCAAGGAAGAAGCGTGTAGTTGCATCGAACGCACCGGCCAGGAAACCGGGACTGCTCAAGCGCATCTGGCGGCGGATCAGGCACCCATAGCACGACGATCATCGCGTGCGACGCTCTGGCCCAGCGCCGGAGTGCGCTTCCGGGCAGGCTTGGGCTGCCGTATGCTGTTGCCTTTACATCTGGATAGGTCTCGGACAGCAGCTCCGATTTGCCATGCCGAAACCTGTCAGTCCATCCGAAAAGCGACCGACCGCGGTTCCGAACCCCGCGGAAGCGCCGTTTCCGCGCATTCCGGGCTACCGCTTCCTGAAGAAGCTTGGCCAGGGCGGCATGGCGACGGTGTACCTGGCGACCCAGGAATCGCTGGATCGCCCGGTCAGCATCAAGGTGATGGAACGCGAGGCGCTGGCCGACGAAGTGAGCATGCAGCGCTTCGAGAACGAGGCGCGCACGATCGCCAAGCTCACCCACCCGAGCATCGTGAACATCTACGAGGTTGGCCGCACCGCCGACGCGCGGATGTACTACATCATGCCGTATCTCCCCAACGGCGACCTGTCGCAGCGCGACTTGCGCAACGACGAGAAGCGGATCGTCGATGTGCTCAGATCGTTGCTGTCGGCGCTGGACTATGCGCATGCGCGGGGCATCGTGCACCGCGACGTGAAGGAAGAAAACGTGCTGTTCGATGTTGCCGACCGGCCACTTTTGACCGACTTCGGCATCGCCTTGTCCAAGCGCGACAAGAGCCGCATCACCACGGCGGGACTCGCGGTGGGAAGTTCCGGTTACATGGCGCCGGAGCAGGCGCGCGGCGACGAGGTGGATGGTCGCGCGGACCTTTACAGCGTTGGCGTGCTTGCCTACGAATTGCTGACCGGGAAACTGCCGTTCCGCTCGCCCGATGCGCTGGCACTTGCACTGTTGCATGCCCAGCAACCGGTTCCGCGATTGCCACCCGCCAAACGTCATTGGCAGGGCTTCATCGATCGCGCCATGGCCAAATCACCGGACTATCGCTTCCGCGATGCGCAGCAGATGGCGCAAGCCCTTGACCGCGTTGGGCGGCGGACGGGCAACCAGATCGTCGTGCGGATGCTGCGACGCCTCGACTTCACGGTCGCCGGGCAATTCTGGAAACGACCGGCGAGCCTTGCGCTCGGCGGTGCACTGCTGGTCGCAATCGGCATTTATTCCGCGCGCGAGCAGTTGCCGGCGTTCGGCAAGTCCGCCGGGGCAAAGCCTGTGCAACCCAAGGCGGCGCCCTCCAATGATCCGGTGGCTGCACCAGCAGCGAGTCTTTCGTTGCCAGCTCCGTTGCCGCCCGCAAGCGAACGCCCGCTGCCCGAGCCTTCCCGGGCTGCCGCCGCCTCTTCCGCTCCTGCTTTGCTCGCGCCAGCCGCACGCGACGCAACGAATCCGGCTGCGAATGGACGCGCTGCGGACGCCACTGATCCGGCGGCCACAGGTCCTGCTGCGGGTCCAGCCGCAGGCGTTCGATCCGCAGCCGCTCCCATCCCTGCATCGGTTGCACCGACGCTGCCCGCCTCCGCCGCAGGCCTCGCGGTTGCGAAACCAGCGGCAGCGAACGCTGCTCTTTCTCCGGACGCCGCAGTTGTTAGCGAGGCGCGCGATGCGCTTGCGCATGCGAACCTCACCGCCCCAGCCGATGACAATGCGGTGGATCTCACCCGCATGGCGTGGAAACTCTCGCCTGCCACGCCCGACACCAAGGCGCTTGCGGGCGACGTGCTCAAGGCGATCTCGGCGCAACAGGCGACCGCGATCGGACAGCACCACGACCAGCGCGTACTCGATCTCCAGCTCAAGGCACAACAACTCGCGGATGCGACCGTCGGCCGTTCGGTTCCGGCGTGGCGCGCATTGCACGTTGCAACAGGCAATGCGATTGGCCAGCGCGTGCAACTCGAATCGGCAGCTTCCGACAGCGCTGCCCTCAAGCGCAGCGAGGCCCTGGCGAAGCAACTCGAACTCACCGATGCGTACGCCCACGGCATTGCCGCCGCGCAGCTCGATGCGAGTGCAACTTCCGCTGCCGCCGCGGCTACTGCGGCAAGCGTCGGTCCCGGCTTCGTCGTGCTTCCCGTCGCGCCCAAGTCGAAGGAGGCAGCTGCGTTGGCGCGCACCGAAGTGACCCGCCACGAGTACGCGCAATTCGTCAATGCAACGCGTCATCCGGCATCCACTTGCACCGATCCGAAGACCCCGGACCAATCCGGAACGCGCCGCAACTGGACTGAACCGGGTTTCAGCCAGGGCAGCGACCAGCCCGTCGTCTGCGTGAGCTGGAATGACGCCAATGCCTACGTGCAATGGTTGAGCGCGCATACCGGCCAGCATTACCGGCTGGCGGCGACCACCGACTGGCATGCACCGGCCCGGAAAGGCGCACCTCCAGCGCCGGCTGTTCCGGGCGATCTCGGCGGCGACTATTCCGAGTGGTTGCAGAACTGCGCCAGCGGCTGCCAGGGACACCTGGTTGCGGGGCGTACGTGGCGCGATCACGGCGCTGAAGCGCCCTCAGGGCGCGTGGCTGCGCAGGGTTTCCCCGATGTCGGCTTCCGTGTGGTACGCGTGCTCGATGCCCACCACTGACATGCCGGCGCAACCCGATACACAGTCGGCGGCAATACCTCCTTCGCAACGGCGAGCATCGACGCGGGCCACGATGCGCGCGCTGTTCGTGTCCGGGTTGCTGACCCTGTTGCCGATCTGGCTGACCTGGGTGGTGTTCAAGTTCGTGTTCGGCCTGCTGTCCGACCTGAGCCGTCCGATGGTCGGCCCGATGCTGGCGGGCATCGCGCAGCAGCATCGGCAACTCGCATGGCTTGCGGACACCTGGGCGCTGACCGCGATCGGGATGATTGCGACGATCCTGCTGATCCTGTTCGTCGGCCTGCTTGCCCGCCGCGTCGCCGGACAACGCGCGCTTGGATGGTTCGAAATTGCCATTCGCCGGGTGCCCCTCGCCAAGACCGTGTATGGAAGCGCACGGCAACTGCTTGACATGATGCAGGCGCCGCCGGATGGCGGGCAGCGCGTGGTGCTGGTCGAATTCCCGCATCCGGGGATGAAGACCGTAGGCTTCTTCACGCGAACCTTGCGCGATGAAGCCACCGGGAACGAACTCGCCGCCGTCTACATCCCCACCACGCCCAATCCCACCGGTGGCTATCTCGTTATCGTGCCGCTCGAGAATGTCACCGCGACCGACTGGACCGTCGACCAGGCGATGACCTTCATCATCTCCGGTGGCGCAGTCGCCCCGCAGCGCATGCCTTTTTCCGGTGCGGCCACGCAGGTCGAAGCGTCCGCCTGATCGTCCCTGCGCGAGGCCGCGCGACCACGCGTGCGCCGCCATCGCGTCCCCATGACCAATGGGCTACATGACGTTTGGCCCGCGCCATGCGCCGCCTTCGAACGCACCATGCGCTTCGAGCGACGCCAATTCGATCGCATCCTGTCGCCAGCATCCTGCCTGGCGATTTCATCACCCTGGGAGTTCCCGATGCACAAGCCGATCCTTGTCCTGGCCATCGCAGCCGCTCTATGCGCCGGCATGTCTGCAACATCCGCGCTGGCGCAGGACGCCGATGCGTCGGCGAGCGCGATGCAAGCGGCGGCACCCGCGTCCGCCAAGGCCGCACAACTGGACAAGCTGTATGCGGATTTCTGGGAAGCCACGCTTAAGTTCAATCCAGTGCAGGCGACCTACGTCGGCGATCCGCGCTACAACGACCAGCTGCCGAACTTCCTGTCGGCCGACTACATCGCGCAATCGCATACGTTCAACGTCGAATGGCTGGCCAGGGCGAAGGCGATCGGCTCGACCGGCTTGAGCGGCCAGGCACTGCTGTCGTACGACATGTTCGTGAAACAGCAGCAGGACGCGCTGGACGGAGAGCGCTTCCGCGGCGAGCTGCTGCCCATCGACCAGTTCAACAACCTCGCCTTGCTTGCCGTGCAACTTGGCTCCGGCACCGATGCGCAGCCGTTCAAGACGGTCAAGGATTACGACGACTGGCTCGCACGCGCGAGCAAGGTCCCGGCGATCTTCGACCAGGCCATCGCGAACATGCGCGAAGGCGTCAAGCTCGGCATCGTCGAGCCGAAAGTGCTGATGGTGAAAGTGGTGCCGCAGTTCGACGCGGTCATCAAGGACAAGCCCGAGGACAGCACCTTCTGGGGTCCGATCACCAGCATGCCGAAGGATTTTTCCGCCGCCGACAAGGCGCGCATCACCGATGCCTACCGCCACCTGGTCGTCGACCAGCTGATGCCGTCGTACAGGAAGCTGCGCGCCTATATTGCGGACGACTACATGCAGCACACCCGCGACACCGTCGGTTACGACGCGCTTCCCGACGGCAAGGCCTGGTACGCATACCAGGTGCGCATGATGACGACAACCGACGAGACGCCCGACCAGATCCACCAGATTGGCCTGTCCGAAGTCGCGCGCATCAAGCAGAAGATCGACGCGTTGCGCGTGCGGGTCGGATTCAAGGGCGATCTCAACGCGTTCTTCCACTACCTCAATACCGATCCGAAGTTCACCTTCAAGAGCGAGAAGGCCCTGCTCGACAGTTACAACGGGGTGTACGCGAAAGTCCAGAAAGGCGTGCCGCGCGACTATTCCATCCAGCCCAAGGCGAAGTTCGAGATCCGCCCTGTCGAAGCCTACCGGGCCCAATCGGCTGCTGGCGGTTCGTACCAGCAGCCAAGCGAGGACGGTTCGCGTCCCGGCATCTTCTACGTGAACACCTACGACCTGCCCTCGCGCAAGACCTGGGACATGGAAGACCTGTTCGTGCATGAAGCGATCCCGGGCCACCACTTCCAGCTGTCGATCCAGCAGGAACAGACCGGCCTGCCGATGTTCCGCCGCTTTGGCGGCGAGACCGCGTACATCGAAGGCTATGCCCTGTATTGCGAAACCATCGGCTACGAACTGGGCATGTACACCGACCCGTACCAGGAGTTCGGCCAGCTGCAGGCCGAACAATTCCGCGCGATGCGCCTGGTGGTGGACACCGGATTGCACAGCAAGGGCTGGACGCGCGAACGGGCGATCGGATACATGCTCGAGAATTCCGCGATGAGCAAGACCGACGTGATCGCCGAAGTCGAACGCTATATCGCAATGCCGGGACAGGCGCTGGCCTACAAGACCGGGCAGATGAAGATCACCGAATTGCGTGCGCGTGCTGCGAAAGAACTCGGCGCAAAGTTCGACGTTCGGGCGTTCCATACGGAACTGTTGAAGGATGGGGCGTTGCCATTGGCGGTGCTGGAAGAGAAGATCAATCGCTGGATCGAGGCGCAGAAAGGCTGAAACTGATCTTCACCATGACCGGAAAGACCGGCTGATCGCCGGTCTTTTTTTTGCCGCGGAATACCGACAGGCTTGCGCAGCACCGATGCATCCGGCCTTACCGGTATTCGCGCAGCTCGCCTTCATCGCGCAGGCTGAAGGGATTGAAGCTGGTCGTGGTGTCGTAGGTGTCAACGTTTTCGCGGCGCTTGAGGAACCCGACCACCGCGTAGGTCACCGGCGTCAGCACGGTTTCGACGATCACCTTCATCGCCCAGTTGAAGAGGATCACCTTGACGATGGTCTGGCCTTCCCAGATGCCCATGAACGCGATCGGGTAGAAGGTCAGGCTGTCGACGCCTTCGCCGACGATGGTCGAGCCGATCGTGCGCGTCCAGAGCCAGCGCCCCTTCGTCCACAGCTTCATTTTCGCCATCACGTACGCGTTGACGAAATCGCCGATCCAGAAACCGACCAGCGAGGCGAGCGCAATGCGCCAGGTCGCTCCGAATACGACTTCGAGCGCGGGTTGCAGCTGCACGTTGAAGGGTTCGTTCGGGGCGACCGGCATGCGGATGATCGCCTGCGACATCAGCGTCGCAAAGATGAGTGCGCCGAATCCGGCCCACGTCGCGCGGCGTGCACGTGCGTAGCCGTAAACCTCGGTCAGGACGTCATCGAAGATGTAACTGATCGGAAAGAACAGGTTGCCGGCGCCGAAGGTCAGCGCGCCGATCCACGGCAGCGTGATCGTGCTGGTCTTGGCCGGGCCGATGAGGTTCGAGCACAACAACACCGCGACCATGCCGCCGACCATCAGGTCGTAGTAGCGAAATCCGGCGGGTCTTCTTGGCGGCGTTGTTGAACTCATTGTGTTCCCCGTTTTTCTCGCAGTTCTTTGTCTGGGGCAGGTCTTTCGATATCGCGACGAACCGCAAAGGTGAGTTGCCCTTGCACCTCACTGCTCACGAAACCAGCAGATCCTTCGCCGGGCTCAGGATGAAACAACGGGCGAGGCCTCCGGACCAGCCGAACCCCCACCCTCCAATTGATCGAGAGCTGGCGAAGCGCCACGCTTGAGCAACCGCGCACGCAGCGTCCGATCTGCCGGAGCCGAGAAATACCGCGCAACGATCCAGCCGAGCAACCAGCACAACCCCACCGCCGGCAAATACCACATCCAGCCATCCGGCTTGTCGCTTCCCCATGACTTCCACAACCGCACCGCACCGTACACGACGAACATGTGGGTCAGGTAGATCTCGTAGCTGAGCTGCCCGAACGACCGCAGCCAGCCAAACCCACGCAACGGACGCGAAAAACCCATCTGCTCGCTCCAGTGGAGGCCGACCAGCAGGCATGCGGCGGACAAGGTCAGCAACGACAGGCAACCGTCCTTGAGTACATCCCAAAGGACATCCTCGATCAGCAGGATGCTCGCGATGCCGGCCGCGCCAGCGACACACAGCAAGGTCACGAATCCACGCCGCGGAATCGTGCAGCGTGCGGCGACGAGTGCGCCGAGGACTCCCATCGCGATCGCGGCCATGCCGGGAAGATAGGCTTTCTCCTGCCAGATCTCGTTGTCCACGAGCGCGGCGTGGGTGAACGGCAGCGACAGCGCGAACACGAGCAGCAATGGTGCGAGGATCGCGGTGCGTCGCGTCAACAGGCACGCGATTGGAAAGCCGATGTAGAACACTTCCTCGATCGACAGCGACCACAGCACATCCCAGTTCCCCGGCAGGTAACCGGTATGGCCTTCGTACCAGTTCAGGTGCAAGGCCAGCGCAGCGAAGATCGCGCGCGGCAACGACTGGTTCGCATGCGTGATCAGATAATCCGGTAAGCGGGCCAGGTCCAGCACGCTCAGCACCAGCACCAGCAACAACAGGCACGGCACGATGCGCGCGAAGCGGCGCGCGTAAAACGCCCTGTAGTCGATGCGATCGAGGCTGCCCCAGCGCCGCAATGCGTGTCCGGCGATCAGGAAGCCGGAGATCGTGAAGAACACGAACACCGATTCGTAGCCGTTGTAGTTCAAAGCGTCCATCAACCGCCTGGGCACGAACGCCGCGAGTGCAGTGTGCTTGAGCGGGATGCGCAGGCCGATGTGGTGCAGCACCACGAGCAGGATCGAGAGCCCGCGCAACACGTCGATGCCGCTGTTGCGCGCGATGCCATCCGGCGGTACGACCGACCGGCGACCGGAGTCCGCGCGCGCTTCCGGCACCGCAGTTTCAGACATCGCGCATCATGCCCGGTTGCGACAGGACGACATCGATACCGAACTGCGCGCGCAATTTCAACGACAACGTCTCGCGAGCGGGGTTCTCGCCATGCACCAGCGCCACCGGCGGATGGTTCGGGCTCGCGCCGTACCAGTCGAGCAGGCCCTGCTGATCGGCATGCGCGGACAGGCCGCCGACGGTATGGATCTGCGCGCGCACCGGCATGTCCTGGCCGAACAGCTTCACGTGCTTCAACCCGTTCACGAGCATGCGACCGAGCGTGCCGGAAGCCTGGTAGCCGACGAAGATCACGTGCGCGTTCGGGTTCGGCAGATTGTTCGCCAGGTGATGGCGGATGCGTCCACCGTTCGCCATGCCGGACCCGGCGATCACGATCGCGCCGCCGTGCATGGTACTGATCGCCTTGCTCTCCTCGGCACCCGCGGTCACGTGCAGGTTCGGCATCGCGAACGGCTTCGGCCTGCCCTGCCACACTTTCACGGCATCGGCATCGAACAGTTCTTCGTGGCGGTCGTACACGGCCATCACTTTCGCGGCCATCGGGCTGTCCAGGAAGATCTTCCACTGCGACATGTTCCAGAGGTCGTAGTTTTGCGCGAACCAGTACAGCAGCTCCTGGCTGCGCCCGACCGCGAATGCCGGGATGATCACGTTGCCGCCGTCGCTTGCCGCCGTCGCGAAGATGGTGCCGAGTTCGGCAACGGTCGCTGCGCGATCCTTGTGGTTGCGGTCGCCGTAGGTGGACTCCATCAGGATCAGGTCGGCTGCGGGAGGGTTGGTCGGATCGCGCAGGATCGGCGTACCCGGCATGCCAATGTCGCCGGAGAACACCAGCGTCTTCGGCACGGGATCGCTCGCGCGCAGTTCGAGGATGCACGAACCGAGGATATGCCCCGCGTCGTGCAGCCGCAGGGTCACGCCCGGAAGAATTTCCGTGTCGGTTTCGTACGCCAGCGGACGCAGCAGCTTGAGCACCGCGGCGACATCCTCGATGGTGTACAGCGGTTCCTGGTCCGGTTCGCCGCGCATGTGGTTGCGGTTGGCCATTTCTGCGCTGCGCTCGGACAACGATGCGGCATCGAACAGCATGATCGGCAACAGGTCGCAGGTCGCGGCCTGCGCGAAGATCGGACCGGCAAATCCGCGCTTCACCAGCAGCGGAACCCGACCGACATGGTCGATATGCGCATGGCTCAGAACGAGCGCATCGAGCGCGGCCGGATCGAACGCAAAATCTCGCAGGTTGATCGCGTCGGAATTCCGGTCGCCCTGCACCATCCCGCAATCAAGCAGGATGCGCTGGCCGGCCGCGACCAGCAGATGGCTCGATCCGGTGACCACTCCGCCCGCAGCGCCGTAGAAGGTGACTTGCATATTCGCGTCCCCCGGTGATGACCGCCGGACGTTAACACGAGTGCGCCCCACAGCCAGTGCCGCCCCGCCTGCCGTAAAATTCTCGTTCGCAGCTTTCCATGACCTTCGACACGCTCGCCGGCCCCCGGCGTGGCCTAAAGTGCGCGCTCGCGCGTTGGCGCACGACGGCCCGTCGTCGTCGCGACTGCGTCCCCCGCCGACTCGAATCCGCCCATCGCAACCAGCCTGCGCCATCGTGACGCAGGCCCCAGGAGAATTCATGAACATGCGTTCCTACAAGCCACTCAGCCTTGCAGTGCTGGTCGCGCTCGCTGCATGCGCGCAAAAGGACGAGACGGCCGCCACCTCGGGAACTCCGAAGCGCGCAACTGCCCCGAGCGTGACCGCAAGCGCCGGGCTGGTCGATCTGGGCGCGACGAGTACGCTCAAGGCGTCGGACCTCGACACCTCGATCAATCCCTGCACCGACCTGCACGGGTTTGTCGACAACAAGTGGCTGGCCGCGAATCCGATTCCTTCGGACCGCACCTCCTGGGGCAGTTTCGAGATGCTCGGCGAGCGTTCGGAAAACGCACAGAAAGGGATCCTCGAAAACCTGGGACTGCAGAAGGAAAAGCCCGCCGCAGGTTCCGTCGAGCAACTGGTCGGCGACTTCTACACCAGCGGCATGGACGCGGCGAAGATCAACGGCACGCCCGCGACCGAAAAACTCAAGCCCTTCCTCGCGCCGATCGATGCCATCAAGACGCCGGCCGACATAGCCGCATACATTGACGCCAACTACACCACGGGTGTGGTGGACGTGTTCGCGTTCGGCGGCGCGCCCGATTTCAAGAATTCGTCGATGGTGATCGGATTTGCGGGAGGCGGCGGAACCAAACTGCCCGAGCGCGCCTACTACCTTGAGGACAAGTACAAGGACATACGCGATGCGTATGTCGCGCATATCGCCAAGACCCTGGAACTCGGCGGCGTAGCGGCGGCCGATGCAAAACAGCAAGCCGACTGGGTGATGGCGGTCGAAACCGAACTGGCGACGGCCTCGCTGACGCCGATCGAGCAGCGCGACACCGCGAACCAGTACAAGATGACGACGCTCGCCGACGCCGACAAGCTGACACCGCATTTCGCATGGGAGAAGTTCTTCGACGGGATCGGCGTGAAGGACGTCAAGGGCTTTTCGCTGGCCGAGACTAAGTTCTTCGGTGAGTTCGACAAGATGCTGGCGTCGGTTCCGGTGGCGCAGTGGCAAGCCTATCTGCGCTTCCACCTGATCGACGGCTCGGCTGAATACCTCAACGACGACCTTGTCACCGAGCACTTCAATTTCTACAACAAGACCCTGCATGGCCAGACCGAGCAAAAGCCTCGCTGGAAACGCGTGCTGGAAACGGTAAACGACCAGACCGGCGAAGCGCTGGGCCAGTTGTACGTCAAGCAGTACTTCACTCCCGAAGCCAAGGCTTCGGCCGAGGAACTGGTGACCAACCTGCGCAATGCGCTCAAGGTGCGCATCCAGAACGTGGCGTGGATGAGCGACGCGACCAAGGCCAAGGCGATGGAAAAGTGGGCCAGCTTCATGCCAAAGATCGGTTACCCGACCAAGTGGCGCGACTGGAGCGGGCTGAAGATTTCAAGCGACGACTATCTCGCCAACTGGCTTGCCGGGAATGCGTACAACACCGAATGGCAGCTCGGCAAGATCGGCAAACCCGTCGATCGCACCGAATGGGGGATCACGCCGCAAACGGTCAATGCGTACTACAACCCGCTGCAGAACGAGATCGTGTTCCCGGCGGCGATCCTGCAGCCGCCGTTCTTCGATGCGAAGGCGGACCCCGCGCTGAACTATGGCGGTATCGGTGCGGTGATTGGCCATGAAATGACCCACGGATACGACGATCAGGGCGCCCAGTTCGACGCCAAGGGCAACCAGAGCAACTGGTGGTCGGATGCCGACATGAAGGGCTTCAAGGAGCGCACCGGCAAGCTCGTCGCGCAATTCAGCGATTACGTCGTGAAGGATCTGAAGGGCGGCGACCTGCACGTCAAGGGCGAACTGACCCTGGGCGAGAACATCGCGGACCTGGGCGGTATCAACGTTGCTTACGACGCCTTGCAGAAGGCGCTCGCGGACAAGACCGCAACCGACCCGAAGATCGACGGTTACACGCAAAACCAGCGCTTCTTCATGAACTTCGAGAACATCTGGCGGCGCAGCTTCAAGCCCGAGGAGATGGCCGTGCGCCTGAACACCGATCCGCATTCGCCTGCGCAGTTCCGCGCGATTGGTGCGCCGTCGAACATGCCCGCGTTCGCGCAGGCATTTTCGTGCAAGGCAGGCGACGCGATGGTTCGCCCCGCCGACAAGCAGGTCGTCATCTGGTAGCTGCGACTGGTTTCATGCAGGACCGAAAAGACCCCCGCACTGCGGGGGTCTTTGTTATCCAGCGCGCGCCTCCATGTGCGACACGTGGAAGGATGGTGTGAAAAACGGCCTGCGAACCGGCTTGCAGATTGACGCGACTGCGCGCTTGCCCAACGATGCAATACGTGCCTGACCCCGGATGGCACCGGATCTGATTCCATGAACGACCTGGAAAAATACTTCGAGGCGAACGATCGACGCCTCCTCCACAAGTGGATGCACTACTTCGAGGTCTACGACCGGCATTTTTCCAATTACCGTGGCACTGACGTGCATGTGGTCGAGTTCGGCGTGTCGCAGGGCGGCTCGCTGCAGATGTGGAAGGACTACTTCGGGCCGCGGTGCAAGCTCTACGGGATCGACATCAACCCGCATTGCAAGGGCTTCGAGGAGGATGGCGTGAGTATCTTC
This sequence comes from Lysobacterales bacterium, assembly GCA_038234715.1. GTDB lineage: Bacteria > Pseudomonadota > Gammaproteobacteria > Xanthomonadales > Xanthomonadaceae > SZAS-103. The sequence goes on from JBBQTD010000001.1 coordinate 108,925, forward strand.
ATTGGCGACCAGGAAGACCGTCAGTTTCTCCGCTCGGTGTCCGCCCGCATCCCGCGCATCGACATCCTCATCGACGACGGCGGCCATACGATGCGCCAGCAGATCGCGACCTTCGAGGAATTGTTCGGCCGCATCGCCGAAGGCGGCGTGTACCTGTGCGAGGACCTGCACACCTCGTACTGGAAAAAGTTCGGCGGCGGTTACCGGCGCGCGAATACGTTCATCGAATACAGCAAGCGCTTCATCGATGGCCTGCATGCCTGGCACTCGCAATCGCCTGCGCTGAAGGTCGACGCGTTCACCCGATCAGCGCATTCGCTGCACTACTACGACAGCATCCTGGTGATCGAAAAGCGCGCGATCGCCGCGCCAACCCATCGCACGACCGGCTCCGCATCGATACCGGACCTGGGCACGCTCGACAAGAGCCTTCGAGGCAAGGCCCACGCAAACCCGATCAAGGCCGGGATCAAACGTGTGGTGCGCGGCCTTACTGGCCGCTAGTTGCGGCTGAGCCTTGCGATTGTCGAATGGCAAACTTGCAATCTATTCAAAGCCCCACTACATCCCGTCGTCCAACGCGTAATCGAACGTGTACGAATGCTCTCCACCTGCGGCGATGATGATCTCCATCCTGCCAGAGAGGCCCACAAGGTCGCCGGTGCCGGAATCCGGCACGACCGTCACGCTCAATTCCCGCGCGCCACGCGTCATCGTGCCGGTGTGCTGCAATACGAACGTGCCCTGGCGGTCGCCCAGCGTCCCGCTCACGATCTCCATCGCGACATAGCCTGCCGAGCCATCCACTGCCGAACGGTGCGCAAGCATCTGTCCCTTGCTCGTCGCCGCAAGGTCGCCATGGAACTGCTTGTCGATGGTCATCCTGCCGATCGCGGTACTGGCGTCATCGGACGCCGGTTGGGGGACCAGTTTCACGTCGAATGCGCCGCTTGCGTGCATCGTCATGGCAATTCCTCGGGTTGGACCAGCATGCATCCCGGTGGGCTGTTGATCGGCTAGCACGGTCTGCGACCTGCCCCGCCGGAACCCAAGAATACAAGACTGTCCTGCGCCGCCCAGCGGAATGTCGTCCCGAGCTCGCACGCGCTCGCTGAACGCAATGTTTTCGAGTCGCACAAGGCCGCGCGCAGCGCTTGTTACACTTCAGCCCCCGGACCAGGATCCCGCCGATGCCTTCCACGCGCCATGTTCTGCTGCTGGTTCCGTTGTTGCTGCTGGGTCTGGACGCGAGCGTCCACGCCGCAAACGCGACCAAGCCCAGGAAGGCGAAGCCAGTGGGAGTCGTTCCAGTCGCCGCGGTATGCCAGGACTACTACGGGCAGGCCGATTCGGCATGGCTCCAGGCGAACCCGGCGCCCAAGGCTGGCAGCATTTCGGCGTTCGATGCGATGCTCGCCAACGCGCGCCAGCAGGAACGCACCCTGCTCGAGGCCGATGCCGGCAGCCCCGGCAACGACACCGACAGGGCGCTCCGTGCCCTCTGGTCCGACGGCATGAACGAAGCCGCGATCGAAGCGGCAGGCGCCACGCCACTGCAGCCCCTGTTCAGCCGCATCGCGCTGGTCAAGAAACCCAAGGATGTGGCCGCGGCGATCGCCGACCTGCACGCGGCCGGGTTGCCGGTGCTGTTCAACTTCTCGGCCGACGTGGACCTCAAGGATTTCGACCACCAGCTGGGCTACGCGACCCAGGGCGGCCTCGGCCTTCCAGATCCCGACTACTACACGCGCGCGGATGCGGACACGCGTGCGCTGCTTGGCCGCTACCGCACCTACGTCGAAGCGATCCTGACGCTGTCCGGAACCCCCGCCGACAAGGTGTCGATCGAGTCCGGCTGGGTACTCGGGATCGAGATGCAGCTCGCACAGGCATCGCTGCCGCTGGTGCAGTTGCGCGACCCGAACAGCGCCTATCTTCCGGTGACGCTCGCAGAATTGCAGAAGACCTATCCGAACCTCGCGTTCGGCAACTTCCTGCATACCCAGCACGCCGACGACGACCGCATCTCGCTTGCTCACACGGGTTACTTCTTTGCCGCCAACACGCTGCTCGCAAGCGTGCCGGTCGAACAATGGCAGGCCTACCTGCGCTTCCATGTTGCCAATGCGCTCGCACCGTATCTGTCGCGCGCGTTCCAGGACGTGCACTTCCAGTTGTACGACCGCGTGCTGGTCGGCAACCAGCAACCGCAGCCGCGCTGGCTTGCCGTCCTCGACGCGGTGGATCGCGCGCTCGGCGAATCGATGGGCCACGCGTATGCCGAGCGCTACCTGCCGCAGGCATCGAAGGATGCCGCGACACGTGTCGCCGACGGCCTGCGCGCCGCAGCAAAGAATGCGATCGCGAACAATCCGTGGATGGACGCGCCGACCCGAGCGGCCGCGCAGGCCAAGCTCGACAAGCTGCGTATCGAGATCGGCGAGCCGACCCGCAAGATGTCGTTCTCCGGCCTCACCCTCGGCCGCAGCAGTTTCGCCGCGGACATGCTCGCCGCCGCGGCATGGCGGCACCAGCGCGACATGGATGCAATCGGCAAGCGCACCAGCGACCGGCGCTGGCCGGTGCTCGCTCAGGTCCCGGATGTGTCCTACGACCTCGTGCAGAACCGCATCGTCGTCACCGCGGCATTCCTGCAGCCGCCGGTGTTCGACGCGTCGGCCGACCTCGCACAGCAGTACGGCGCACTCGGCACGCTGATCGGCCACCAGTTGCACTACGCGTTCGACAGCAAGGGCCGCACCATCGACGCCAATGAGCAGCTGCACGATTGGTGGACACCCACCGCATCGGCGGCGTACGAGCAGCTCACCGCGCCGATCATCGCGCAATACGATGCGTTCGAGGTACAGGGCGGCGTCAAGGTCAACGGACGCCAGACCCGCGATGAAAACCTCGCCGACCTCGCCGGACTCGAGCTTGCGTACATGGCATTCGCTGCCCACGCGGATGATGCGATTCCCTCGGCGGCGACCCGGGCTGCGAGTCACGCGGCGACGCCGAAGACCGCGGCGAAGAGCGTTCCGGCCACCGCGCTCGAACCCGCACGTCGTTTCTTCGAGGCCTACGCCAATGTCTGGGAACGCAGCACGGCCCACGATACCGCGATCGCCGAGGTCAGCACCTCGGTCCAAGCCCCCGCGAAATACCGAGTGAACGGCCCGCTCGCGAACCTTGTCGAATTCAGCACGGCCTTTGCGTGCAAGGCTGCTCAGCCGATGGAGAGCGCGACGCCGGTGTCGATCTGGCGTTGATTGCGGTGCTGGTTTGTCCGTTCGCCCGTTTGTCAGTTCCTGGGTCATCCCGGCATTCGCCGGGATCGTGGACGACGCGATCGCAAACAGCGCGATCGCAACTACACGTTCAGCGCTTGAATCCGCTGCGTGGCCGCTTGTTGAAGGGCGGCTGCCCGCGCCAGTAGCGGATCATCAGCCAGCCGAACAACATGCCGCCGAGGTGGGCGAAGTGGGCGATGTTGCCGGTGCCCATCACGCCAAGCAGCAACTCGATCACGCCGTAACCGATCACCAGCGTCCGCGCATCCATCGGGATCGGCGGGAACAGCAGCATCACGCGCTGCTTCGGGAAGAGCATGCCGTAAGCGAGCAGCAGGCCGAACACGCCACCGGACGCGCCGATCACCGGGCTCTGGATGTGCATCAATGCCGCCCACGCAAGGTACGTAAGGCCGGCGCCAATAACGCACACGAAGTAGTACTGCAGGAAACGCTTGGTCCCCCACGTATATTCCAGCGGCGCGCCAAACATCAGCAGCGCCAGCATGTTGAAAAAGATGTGATTGATGTCGGCGTGCAGGAACGCGTAGGTGACGAGTTGCCAAGGCATGAAACTCATGCCAGCCGATATCCCATCCGACGCACCACCGCCCAGCGGCCACAGCTCGAACGGCTCAAAACCCGCATCGCCAATCAGGTATTTCAGCAACAACAGGCCACCATTGATCCACATCAACGCCTGGGTGGCTTTCGGCAAATGGTTGAACATGCAGGCTCCGCGCAAACAAGGCCGCCATGATACCGGCATCGCGTCACAATTCGCTGCACGCAAGCCTGCTACGCGGCTTCAAGGACGCCATGGATCAGCGTCGTGGCGGCGCCCAGAGCAATGCGTCCAGGCTGGCCCCGGCCCGCGGCATGCCGCGCACGCGACCCGCCTCGACGGTCACGCCTTCCGCGCGCAGCCGCTGGACCTGTTCGGCGTAGCCATCCGCATCGGGCGGGAATGCGATGCGTCCGTCGCTGCGCAGGACGCGGTGCCATGGCAGGGTCGGATCGGCGTTGTTCGAAAGCACACGCGCGACCAGCCGTGCGCGCCCCGGCAGCCCGGCGCGATGTGCGATGACGCCATAACCGGCCACACTGCCAGCCGGGACCGCACGGATCGCAGCGTGGATGCGCCTGATCGCGGTTTTCGTCGCGATGGGCTTAGTACAGGGGACCATCGCGATTTTCGTCGCGACTGGCTTGGGACAGGGGGCCATCGCGGTTTTCGTCGCAACGCGCTTGGGACAGGCGGCCATCGCGGTTTTCGCCGCGACTGGCTTGGGAGAGACGGCCATCGCGGTTTTCGTCGCGACTGGCTTGGGAGAGTCGGGTCTGGATGCGGGGCGGCTGGCCATTGGTGTCACCGGAGGCGCAGGGTTAGCATAAGGCTGATCATCCCCGGGGCCACCATGCTCAACTTCGAACAGATCCGCGGCCACCTGCTTGCGGGCTACAAGCTCACGACCAACGATCCCTACCTGATCTGCGTGCGGCTGTCGCTGGACAAGGGCCGTCGCCACCAGAGCATCTACCTCGCCGAACTCGAAGACGAGGACGGCCGCAAGTACGTGCGCGTCAGCACCGTGCTTGCACCGACCACTGGCGTGGATCTCAAGCGCGCGCTCGCGTTCAACTGGGAAAGCGCGGTCGGCTACCTCGCGATCAGCGCGCTCGACGACGTGCCCTACCTGCAACTCTGCGAGAACCGCCCGTACGATTGCCTCGAAGCCTCGGAGATCGACCGCCTGGTGCTGGAGATCGGTGGGCTTGGCGATCGCATCGAGCACCTGCTATCGGCGGGAGGGGATTTGTTGTAACGACTCGCAGTTGGTTCCTCGAGACGACGCGGCAATGCGCAGGGCCTTCCTGCAGTTCGGTGCCAACGCGATCGTGCTGCCTAAGCTTGTATCGAAGGCAGCGGTAGTACAAGACCAGATCGTGCAGTGGCATGCAAGGATCGCGACTTGAGCTGCGTTCGCCTCTCACCCCAACCCCTCTCCCGAAGTGAAAGGGGCTAAGGAACCACAGCAGCTGCATTCCAGTTGGCCTACACCCTTGATCATCGACCCCCACCAGCGTTTCATCCGCCGCACCGGCCTCGTCCTGCTGCTGGTGTCCGCGCTTGGCACTGCGTTCGTGGCATTCCTGCACTCGCGACAAGCCGCGCCGCAGATGCTTGACCTGGTGATGTCGAGCAGCCTTGCGCTATCGCTGTCGATCCTGTTCGTGTGGCTGCTGCTGCGACCCGGCAGTTTCATCGGGGTGATCTGGGCGAGCTTCCTGATCGCGTTGTTTGCGATCGCAGTACCGGCGTGGGTGGACACGATCCGTGCGCTGCACACGCCGGGGACGACGCTCGTCGACACCCTGCCCCCGATCACATCCGCACTGCTGCCGATCGTGCTGGCGATGATCGTGTTCCTGCGTCCGCGCCAGGTGCTGGTTGCGGCGTCGCTTGCGTGGCTGGTCGTGGCGAGCCCGATCCTGTTCTATCTGTTCGCGCACCCGCTCGAGTTGCACAGCGCCCGCGGCATGGACATGGTCATCACGCTCGGGCCGGTGATGCTGATCCTGCTCCTCTATATCCCGTTCCATCGCGGGCTGGAGCAATGGATGGTGTCGCTGCAGGCCGAGCGCGCGAAGCTGCAGGCCCTTGCCGAACGCGATGGCCTGACCGGTCTGTACAACCGGCGCGCGAGCGAGCAATTGCTGACCAACCTGGTCGCCGCGCCGGATACGAACGATGCGTTGATCCTGTTCGACATCGACCATTTCAAGACCAACAACGACACCCACGGCCATCCGGCCGGCGATGAGGTGCTGCGGCAGATCGCGCGCCGCTGCGAAGCCCTGGTCCGTCGCGACGATGTGTTCGCACGCTGGGGCGGCGAGGAATTCCTGCTGCTGGTGCGGGGCGCGCGCGGCGAAGGCATCGTGCAGATCGCCGACACGATGCGCATGGCGATCGCAGCGACCCCGATTGATCCGGCCGGCACGGTCACCGCATCGTTCGGGGTTGCGCTGTTTCGCCCGCTCGACACGCTGGCGACTTGGTTGCAGCGTTCCGATGAAGCGCTGTACGCGGCAAAGGCCGCGGGGCGCAATCGCGTGGTCGCGCGGTAGCTGCGCATTCGCCGCTACGCGCCGCCTCGGGTGCATTTACCAACCGCGCAAACCCCTGTGCAAAGCCTGCGATTCCTGTAGAGAGCTGGACGCGGGTGGGATTAGCGGTTATATGAAACAGGCAAGCTGGGGATCGAGGGAATCTCCAGCCTGTTGCAACGCCTGGCTTCATTCTCACTGCGCGGTTCTCGCCTGTTCACCGCCTCACGGCTGTCGCGGACTGCCATGGCTCGTCGGTTGGCGCACGTTTCATCGTCGTCCGTGCATCGCGTCGCCCATGCATTGCGTTGCTCGCGCATTGCGGCGCACGGATTTCGTAGACGGGTGTGACAACTCATTGGCGTGGCGATGACGCGGGGCACCGCTGGACCCTCTGCGCTGATCAGGGACGATCGACTCCCCATCCAAGCCAACGGATACCACGCCACGTAAGAAACTGCCCCCGCCGACGCCCCCGCCAAACGGAGACCACCCATGCGTACCTCGATGCATCCCCGACACCGACGTGTCCTTGCCGCCGCCTTGATCGCCGCCTTCGCGCTCGGAGGCTACGCACTGGCCCAGCAGCAGCAACGCAGCGCAGCCTCGCAGCACCAGGCGCTGCGGCATCGTCCCGAACCACACATGGCAAAGGTCGCCCCCGCAGACAGCGGCTACGGTTCGCCGCTTGCAGGCCTGACCAACGACCAGATGCTCGCGTTCGCGACCGGCCTGGACGAATTCAACAACGTCGAGGCCGTCGCCAGCGGACTCGGCCCGATCTTCAACAACTCATCGTGTGGTGCCTGCCATTCCAAGCCGGCGATCGGCGGCAGTTCGAACATCGTCGTCACCCGCTTCGGCCATCGCCATGACGGACAGTTCGACCCGCTTGCAAGTCTCGGCGGCTCGCTGCTGCAGGACCAGGCGATCGCACCCGGCGCGATGGAGTTCGTGCCGCGCCAGGCCAACGTGGTCGCGCATCGCCAGTCGACCGCCCTGTTCGGCCTGGGTCTGATTGAAGCGATCCCGGACGACACCATCATCGACAACGCCGCGCATGCGAAGGACCGCGACATCCATGGCCTGCCTGCGATGGTGACCGACGAAACCACTGGGACCCTGCGCGTCGGCCGCTTCGGCTGGAAGGCCCAGCATGCGACCCTGCTCGCATTCGCGGGCGACGCCTACCTCAACGAGATGGGCATCACCAACCGGTTCTTCCCGACCGAAAACGCGCCGAACGGCAACCAGGCCCTGCTTGCGCAATACGACACCGTCGCCGATCCGGAAGACGTGCAGAATCCCGCGACCGGCCGCAGCGACATCGACGCGCTGGCTGACTTCATGCGCTTGCTTGCGCCGCCGCCGACCGGGCATTCAAACAGGGCTGGTGAACAGGTGTTCGACAACGTCGGCTGCTCGGGCTGCCACACGCCGCACATGCAGACCGGAACCAGCACCATCGCCGCACTCGACCACAAGTCCGTCGCGCTGTATTCCGACCTGGTGCTGCACGACATGGGTTCGCTCGGCGACGGCATCACCCAAGGCATGGCGCGCGGCCACGACATCAAGACCCCGCCACTGTGGGGCGTGCATGCCAGCGCCCCCTACCTGCACGACGGCCGCGCGCGCACCCTCGATGATGCTATCCGCATGCACGACGGCGAAGCCCGCCATGCGCGCGACCGCTACACGCACCTGCCCGAAGAACAGCGCGAACAGTTGGTCGCGTTCCTCAATTCGATCTGATGCCCGCGCAACGCTGCAAGGCATCCAGCGCCATGTGTCCACTGTGCCCTTGGTTGCGCAAATCTTTGTTCTCGTCGCCGCCATTGTCTCGACACACGCGCCCACACCAACAGCTGCGACCTGGCTGTTCTGGGTCATCGCACTGTCCGATGCAGCACTTCCTCAAATTGCTTACCTGCCGGTGTTCTTGCTTCGGCGCAAGCTTCGTGCGCAAATCTAACTATGCCGTAAGGAGATTCCCGTCGACCCCGAATACATGACGCTCTGGCCTTGAGGTTTCGGCCCTTGCTGGTTACCTGATTGTACGTGGTGTTGCGTATTGCGTGCTGCTGTTGCCGGTGCGATGCGGGTGCAAGGGTTGCCAGACTGCAATTCCGTAAACGGTCTTGTTAGATCGTTGGTGTGACCCGGACCTTGGTAAAAACCGCGCCCGAAGGCCTCTCTCGCTTATCGGTCTTGCCAGTGCCTCGGGATCAGCCGGAACACTTCGATGGCGACTTTCTCGTTAGTCAGGCTCTCTCGAGGTGGGGCTGAATCCGTTGCTGCCGCCGGCGCGTCTTTGCGTTGGTGCGTTGGTGCGTATCGAACACCAACAGGTCCAGCGCATCGACCAGATGATGCACCGCATGCGCGAACGTCCCCGGAACCAGCTGCACCTCCAGATCCACCGGCAACAGCCGCGGACTCAGATCAATGTATCGGTAGCGCGCCATTCCCGAGTCCCTTGTCTGCGTTGGTGTATTCAAGCAAGATCGGGGAGGTTTTTCTACAGGCTCGTTAGGGCGCAGATGACTGACAGCGTTAAAAGCGGCTCAATTCAGCCTACCTCTGCTCCTCGGCTGAATATCGTGCAAGGGTTTTTTGTCTGCGCTGCCAATGCCTGCGGCGGCGATTCAAGTAAGGCGAAGCGCGGAACTGCAGCGATAATGTTGGCCTCCGTTTTCAGCTTTTACTATTTGTGTACCGCAGTTGCGCTCAAGCGTCTTTACGGTATCGACATATTCGCTTTTATTGCCAACTTATGGCCTTGGCGTTCCGACAACGTCCGTAGTTTCGCAAATATCGGATGGGCTTACGTAGTTGCAATTGCGGTTCCAATCGCCATCTTCTGGTGGCTGGTTGGGCGCAAATGCGAGCCCTTAATTTCGTTGACTGCAAGCTCTAGAGCAAGAATCATATATGGCATTTGGTATTTCTTTTCCACAGCCGTCGCACTTCTACTTTCGATCAGCCTGCAACACCCAGTGGGGGCACTCCTCTTACAGCTTGCAGGGTTGCTCGCGCTAACTTGCTGGTCATGGCACATAGAACGGAATCGAGCTGCACCCTAAATATGCGCTCGAGCGGACCGTGCGGGATGAAGTTTCCAGTGCGATCATGCGTTGCGGCCCGCACGGCCGCTTAGCTTAGGCGTTGATATGACTTTCGCTGTCAAGCAGCGAATGGGATGGTCGAAGCTGGATTGGGTTTTGCTGTGGGGTTTCAATCCCCTGAAGGCGACGCAGCCAGTACATCCGACGGTTTGCTCAAGCTGATATTCGCGGGTTGGATACCGCAGTACTGTTGTCCGTCATGTGGGCCTGCCTCGGTCTAGGCTCGCGAGTCAGCGGTGTGTCTGCTGTCGCCTAACGCCTTCGAGGATTGCCCACGGAACCGGGCTGCGCCGCCTTCAGGGGATTGGATGTTCTCCGGATGGATGTGTGATCAGATCGTCGTGCTGCAGCTCATGCCGGATTGACCGGCGTCATGCGTGCGATATCCCAGAGGAAGGCGGCCAGTTCGCGTGCCACGCTCACGACCGCGACGTTGGCATGCTTGCCGCGTGCAGTGAGTTTGCGGAAGCGGCTGCATAAACGCAGTTGCGCATCCCAGGCACGGTCGATGACCGGTTTGGGCAGATGTTCGTGGCGTACCTGGATGATGCGGCTGACCTTGGCCGGGAAGCGGTAGGACCATGCGGCCTCGACGAGCAGCTTGCGTGCGAAGCTGTTGCCAGCCTTGGTGATGCCGCCGAGTTTCCGGCTGTTGCCGGTACTGTATTCCGAAGGGGTCAGGCCGAGCCACGCCATCAGTTGGCGGGGATGTTCGAAGCGTGAGAGGTCGCCGATCTCGGCGATCAATCCCACCGCGACGGTGAACTGGACGCCACGCAGGGCCTGGACTGCCTGGACGACAGGGTGGAAGCGCCACTGCGGTACGGCTTCGCGCAGTGCCTTTTCGAGCCGGTCGCACTGCGCGGTCCGATCGTCGATCGCGCGCCGATGTTCTTCGAAGGCGATCTGCGACCACGGCACCGGGAACACGAACTCCGACAGCCAGCGGCGATGGGCCGGCCCCCATGCCGCAGTGCCGGCATAGCGCACATCGTGCATGAGCAGGAACGACTTCAGGCGCTGCCTTGCCTGTCGCAGATCCTGCTTGGCCGCGCCCCATGCGCGTACCAGGTCGCGCATCGCCTCGTCGACCACATCGGGCACGTGCACCCGGGTCAGGTCGTTGCTGCGCAACGCCTTGACCAGCTTGATTGCATCGCGCCGGTCGGTCTTGACCCGGTCGCCCGGTTTGCGCGGAATCAACGAAGGCGCGCACACCATGCATGCAAAACCTTTCTTCGTCAGGTAGCGATACAGACCATAGCCGGTCGGACCGGCCTCGTAGACGAAGCGCACATGCGCGCCCTTGCTCTGCATCTGCTTGCAAAGCCGAATTTCTTAACCGCAGCATTGGCGCCAAAGAACTACTTACGCAGCTGGAGCAGAAACTCGCGAATTTCAACATTGAACAGTGCATCGAGATGTCGCGAAGGGAGTCGACGGACGAAGAGCTTGTCGAGGTCTGGAAGCCGAGTTGAACGCAAAACGTCAAAGAGCGGCCTAACTATGCCGTAAGGAGATTTCCGTCAACCCCGAGTGCATGACGCTCTGGCCTTGAGCTTTTGGCCTTTGCTGGTTGCCTGGTTGTACGTGGTGTTGCGTATTGCGTGCTGCTGTTGCCGGTGCGATGCGGGTGCAAGGGTTGCCAGACTGCAATTCCGTAAACGGTCTTGTTGGATCGTTGGTGCTGACCCGGACCTTGGTAAAAACCGCGCCCGGAGGCCTCTCTCGCTTATCGGTCTTGCCAGTGCCCGAGGATCAGTCGGAACACTTCGATGGCGACCAGCTGGTTAGCCAGGCTCTCTCGAGCTAGGGTTGAACCCGTTGCTGCCGCCGGCGCGGGTGCGTATCGAATACCAACAGATCGAGCGCATCGACCAGCTGATGCACCGCATGCGCGAGCGTCCCCGGTACCAGTTGCGCCTCGAGATCGACCGGCAACAGCCGCGCACTCAGGTCAATATCGCGGTAGCGCGCATGCCGCAATCCTCTTGTCCGCGTTGGCGTATTCAAGCAACATCGGGAGGTTTTTCTACAACCTCGTTAGACTTCATGCCGACATTCCTCTCAGCCTTGCTTCTTGTCACTTCGCAGCCACTGCCGGCGACAGACGGACCAACGCGCCGGGTATGTTTGGCACAACTCGGTCGTGCGGCCGGACGAGCTGATCCGCGTGCATATGGCGGCTACAGCAATTTCCCAGAGTTTCGCGTCGATTTTGGCTCCGGCCAAGTCGTGACAGCACAACCGGACGTCACTGTTCGAGCGCCTATGTCCATTGGTGCCAGGCATCAAATCGTCGTTACAAGGTCGATGGTGACAATCGCCACCTTCTCGTTTACCTTCGAGGAGCATGGCCTGCACGATCTCTGCTTGTGGTACGACCCGCGCAGGCACAAATGGTCACTCCAAAGCGTCGCGTCTGCTCCGCACAGATTTGCTCAAGCTGTAAGTGCTCGCAAAAATGAAACTTACTATGCGCCCAAGAGGCCGTGCAGGGAGACGTCTCCGGTGCAATCATCCGTTGCGGCCCGCATGGCCGCTTAGCTCGGCGTTGGCCTTCACACATGATCGTTTTCGAACTGCTCATCAACGGAAAGCTTGTTTCGTCAGCGGGAGCGCCAAGTCTCAGCGTGCTCTCGCACACGGTCACTGCCGCCGGCATACTTGGCCCTGAATCCGTGGGCACAAAGACTATTCGCGAGTCCTACACGCTCCAAGCTAGCCTGACAGGCCTTACTTCCAAGGCTGCAGAGCAACACGCTCACCTCAGGTGGCACGCCGGTGGTGAACTCAAGGTAGGCGACGAGGTGACCGTGCGTATCGCGGAACGACGAGATGCCGATACACCCTATGCGGCGGACTAGGTTGCAATCACCGCTGAAAGTGCGGGCAAACAATTCGATCAAGCGGACGCCGGACTGGATGTCACGATTCTCCCAACTCCGCGGCCGGCGCCGATTGGCTCAAGCGTTGAGGATGTAGAAAAATCCGGTTGGCCGAGTTGGTCGACGAGGCGTACGGAAATCGTCCTCACGGGACGCTCTCCAATCGACGATCGGCATGCTGGAATGGGTTGAAGTACCCTTGGAAATGGCCAGGATTTTCGTCGTCGGACTTTTCTACAACCTCGTTGGGCGCGACGTGACTTAGCGTGAGGAACAACACGTGAAACCATCCACTCATCTGCGGGTCGCATCGATCGGAACACTACTGTGTGCTGCAGGTCATTCGATGGGTGTGCCGTGGACCCCTGCGACCGGCCCTTCGGAAAACGCATTGGTCGAGTCGATGAAATCGCTGCGCTTTCTTGTGATGGGCGCGGATCGTACCTACTGGGACTTCTACTACGGCTTTGGCCTTAGCGTCAGCATTTACTTGATCGCGCAAGCTGTCGTCCTTTGGCAGGTTGCGACGCTGGCGAAGACTGAGGCGAGCCGTTGTCGGCCCTTGATGATCACCCTTCTGCTATCTTCACTTGCTAACGGGGTTGTTGCCTGGAACCATTTCTTCGCCGCGCCATTGGCACTGTTTGCGCTCGTCTCACTTTTCATTGTGTTCGCCTTCGTGTCCGCCAAACCCACGACCTAAGCGTCCAGATTCAACTTCCAGGTGCAACCTGGCGGGACCGAGCGAAGACTGCTCTCGGCGTCACATACGTTGCGGCCGCGCAGGCCGACGGACGACGGTCAACGCACAGGATGAAAAAAAGCCGAGCTCGCCAAAACCTACTGATTCAACAATCGGATGCGTGGGAAGGTGCACGCGTACAATTCAGGCACGACGCCTTGGGTTTGCTTCGGCGATCCGCACGAGGACTACGCGTTGATACCCATCTCTGAAAAGGATTGGCGCACCTTTCGACGGCTACGGGATGTTGCGCTGGAGCGCTTCTGCGAACGCGTTCTGACCGCGGCTGTTTGCTGCGCCAACGGATCAGGATCCGCGCACGATCGTTACTTGAGGCTATTTACGATGATCCAGGACCACGATCGTGAACTCGCCTCGGCATTCGATGACCCGCGGCGCTCGCAAGCAATCATGCATTTGATGCTGATTGTGCGTCTCGACTTGCTCACAGTCGCTGAACTCGAGCCTCTCAGCGAAGAAGTACGACAAGCAATTGATTTCACCAGCCGCTGACATCCGGGGCCGCGCGGACGATCGGTGGTTTTTTTCGCACCGTGCAGGGATGTCTTCCGCAACGCATAAAGAAGGCTCGCCCACCTCTGATCCGGAAATTCCGAGCTTTCGGCAGCCAGCAGGGGCGGACCAATTGCAAAAGGCCTTGGGTTAGCGCCAACTCCGGGCTGCGACCTTCGCCGGACGAACTGGGAACCACGCCATGAAATCGATCATCCTGCTCGCCGTGATCGCCCTGATGGTCGGGTTGCTGATGTGGCAATACAAGACGGAATACGTTTCGCTCGAGAAAAACGAACTGCACGTCAAGGACGCGTCCGTCGCCAGGCAACTTGCCGTGCAGGATCAGTGCAAGGACCAGGCACAGGCGCGCTTCCGGCAACTCGGGTGGGAGGGCCATGGTGCGGCGACCTTCAAGAGCCACTTCAACGCGAAGCTGGACAAGTGTTTCGTGCAGATCGAAAGCAGCAAGGCATCGTTCGATATGGTGTGGAGCACTGTGACCCTGTCGGACGCGAACAGCGGCAGCAATATCGGCAGCTATTCGTGGCGGGGAGCGACGGGACAAAAGCCCGCGGAGGTACCGCCATTCACTTGCGTGGTGACCATGCTTTCAGGAGAACACAGAACCTGCACGTCCGATGCCGAATTCAGGGGCTTGATCGCCGCATACATGAAGTGACCGATACGATTGGCAGCCAGGGCAAGCGTGTACGTTGGCGCGGCGGGCGGCGAAATCACTTCCGGAAATCCGGCCCAGCATCTGGGAGTAACATTGCTCGCCTGCGAGGCTTCGTCGCCAAGCAAGCTGCCGGATCGGCTGCGAACCGGGTCGCCTGAAGGCCTTGTCAGCACGACTTCACCTACGCCGCGGGTCCGCGGGATTCGATTCGGCGCCATGATGGGACCACACGATGCCTCCAGCCACTTCGCCGCGACAAGTCGCAAGCGCGCTTGCCGAACTCTGGTCTCCGCGGATCATCGCGGAAGTCGATGACGCGTACGTCAAGGTCGCCAAAGTACACGGCACGTTTGGCTGGCACAGCCATGCGCACGAGGACGAGTTGTTTCTCGTGCTGGATGGAAACTTGCGCATCGAAATGGAAGATGGCGCGGTGGAACTCGCGCAGGGCGAACTGTTTGTCGTACCCATGGGCGTGCGCCACAATCCAGTCGCGCTCGAGGAATGCCTGGTGATGTTGATCGAGCGCAAGTCGACGCTGCATACAGGCGATGTGGTGAACGAAAGGACGCGCTCGATCGCGGAGCAGCTTCGACCGGTTACGGGAATCGTCAAGCAATAGTCCCCGGCATCGACCGGCAAACCATCAGCCACCTGGAGAGACGCCATGTTCGACAAACTCGATTACGCGATGGTCAATGTGTCGGACATGGGCCGGTCGGTCGCGTTTTACCGCGACACGCTTGGCATTGCGCTGAAGTTCGAGTCGCCGGGCTGGAGCGAGTTCCAGACCGGGACGACCACGCTTGCGCTGCACCTGGCGCCTGCGGCGGATCACCAACATGGCCACTCCGGACCCACTGCGGGAAGCTGTTCACTCGGCTTCTCGGTTGCGGACCTGGACAAGGCGTATGCGGAACTGCAGGCGCGTGGCGCGCGCTTCGCGATACCGCCGATGGATCAACCGGAAGAAGGCATTCGCCTCGCGGTCTGCATGGATCCTGATGGTCTCGGGATTTCGTTCGCACAAGCGATCGCGCGCAACGGTTGACGTTTCGCAGGTGCGGCGCCTGGCTGCGGACTTCACGCCAGCCAAACACGACATGGTCGATCCTTCTGCGCACGCCGGCAGCCCGCCGGCGATCCTGCCGTGAGGCTCCCATGCAACGCCGCACCCTGCTGCAATCCATGTTCGCGCTCGCCGCGCTGCCGCTGCTGCCAAAGTTCGCGCAAGCCGCAGGCACCAACGTCAACGTGATCATTCCGCCGCTGCACAAGACCAACGACGCGTGGCGCAAGTTGTTGCCGCCTGCTGCGTACCGCGTGCTGTTTGAGGAAGACACCGAGCGCGCGGGCACCAGCCCGCTGCTGAACGAACACCGCGACGGGACATTTGTTTGCGCCGCTTGCCTGCTTCCGTTGTTCCTGAGCGCGAACAAGTTCGAAAGCGGCACCGGTTGGCCCAGTTTCACCCAGTCGATACCGGGCCATACCGCGTTCAAGGTCGACAACAAGCTGATTGAGGAACGCACGGAATACCATTGCGTGCGCTGCGGCGGGCACCAGGGACACCGCTTCAACGACGGACCGCAACCGCGCGGCGAACGCTGGTGCAACAACGGTGTTGCATTGAACTTCATCGCCAAGGGCCAGCCGCTGCCCGCACTGAGGACTTGATCATGCGCAGGATTTCGAAACGTTACACGTTTGCGGCGATTGCCACGATGGTGGCGTTCGCATGCGCCGGCCACGCGTTTGCGGCACCGGGGGCTCCGACGACGGGCGCCACCCAGATCAATTCGATTCCAGGACCGAAGCTCGCAATCGCAACATTCGCGGGCGGCTGTTTCTGGACGATGGAACATGCATTCGACAACTTGCCTGGCGTGATTGTCGCGATCTCCGGCTATTCGGGGGGGCATGTGAAGAATCCGAGCTACGAGGACGTATCGACCGGCACGACCGGCCACGTCGAAACAGTCGAGGTGCACTACGACCCGGCGAAGACGACCTACACAAAACTGATGGATGTTTATTGGCACGACATCGATCCGACCCAGGTCGGCGGCCAGGCCTGCGATACCGGCGATGAATACCGCAGTGTGATCTTCGCCCACGATGACACGCAGATGAAGCAGGCGCAGGCGTACAAGGATTCGCTGCAGCATTCCGGATTGTTCATGCAGCCGATCGCGGTGCAGATCGTTGCCGCCGGGCCGTTCTACCGCGCGGAGGAATACCACCAGCACTTCACCCAGAAGAACCCAGACCACTACGAAGGGTATCGCGTCGGCTGCGGTCGCGACCGCCGGCTGCAGGCGATCTGGGGCACGCAGGCCCACAAATCGACGTGAGCGCACGCGTGGTCCAGGAGAAGCACGCAGCGATCGGGATGACCCTTACAGGCCGCGTGGGCCTGGGTGCAGGTGCATCCAGCCGCGATCGACCGCCCAGACCACGCCGATGCACCCTGCCCCCGTCACCAGCAGATGCCATGGCAACGATGGCGCGGCAATCCTGACGATTTCCTGCGCCGCCATTGCAAGTGCGGGGCCGATGAACAGCAAGGCGACCACGCCCATTGCCAGCAACAACCCGACGACCAATGCGTCCTCGAAGGTGTTGCCGGCACGTCGCATCGCTTTGGCGGCGACGCGCATCGCGAAGTCTTCAGGCAACTGCGGTTCGAGTGGCTGGCGAAGGGCGCGCACGATCATGCGGTAGCGATCCACGCGCGGGTCCCCACCCGGCGCAAGTTGTTCGCGTTCGGCGCGCTCGGCTTCTTCCTGCATGCGCAATTCGCGATTGCTGTCGGCCGGATCCGCGCTGGCTTGATCCGAACCGTGGTTGCCTGGATTTGCGTTCATCCGATCGCTCCCATGCGGGTTTCGAGTTGCGTGCGCAGGCGCTGGCGTGCGCGAAACAGATAGTTCTTGACGGTGCCTTCCGGCAGTCCGGTGATGATGGCAATATCGGCGATGCCCATCTCGTCGAGATGATAGAGCGTCACCAGCGTGCGTTGCACGGGTGGCAACACTTCGATCGCCGCGTTGAGCAGTTGCATCGCCTGGCGGTCGGCGCAGGCGGCTTCCAGGTCGAAGCCATCGGTCACGTCGTCAAGGACGTCGTGGTCGCCTTCCCCTGCGGTTTCGGCCAGCGGAAGTCGTTTCTTCTGCAGGTGCCGGCTTGCCACCGAAAACGCGACCCGACCGATCCAGGTGGCGAGCGAACTCTCGAACCGGTACTGGTGCAGGCGCTGGTGCACGCGCAGGAACACGTCCTGCGACAATTCGCGCGCATCCTCGGCATGCTTCACCATGCGGTACACGACGTGCCACACCAGCGCCTTGTGGCGCGCGATCAACTGCTCGAACGCGCCGGGCGTCCGCGCCAGCACCGCTGTCACCAGCACGTGGTCGTCGCTCATGCAGGGAAGGATACGTTCGGCGGGTGAATGGTTGCAGGCAACCGGCTACAGGATGTGGGGTCGCAACCAGGATTGGATGCAACCGGACGCGCCCTGCCCCTGTCCATCGTGCTGAACGGGTATTGTCCCGGAATTCCAGGAGAAGGAAATGCATGTTGACTTGGCGGAACTGATCCCGATGGTGCTGTTCGTCTGCATCGTGATGGCGATCAAGATCGTCGTCGAGGCGCGGCTGCGCAAGCAGATGGTGGAAACCCACGTGTCCGAGGACCTGGTGAAGTCGATGCTGCTGGCTGACGAGCAGAGCCGCCGGCTGTCCGCATTGAAGTGGGGCCTGGTGCTGACCGCGGTGGGCATTGCATTCGGCCTGGTCGGCGCAATGCATCTGGACAGCGACAATCCGGGCACGTTTGGATTACTGATCGGCGCGGCGGGCCTGGGCATGCTCGGTTATCACTTCATTGCCAATCGCGTGAAGTAGAGCCGGGCAGTCAAGCGCGTGCGATGCGCTGCTCAACGAGGGTGAGCGCGACCTTGTCGCGCAGGTAGGCCGGCTCGATACGCTCCGGCGCGATTGCTTCGCCGTTGGCACATGCGCGCGCTCCAAGTCGCGCCACGTCAGCAGCGTGCGGCAATGCATTTGCATCGCAGTGCAGCAATCGCCCGCCCAGCGTTCGGGCAAGCGCGCCCTGTTCGGCGGCGAAGCCCGTCCCGACACCGATCCAGTTGGCGTCGCCGGACAACACGGCCGCGTCGGGACGCATGAGTCGCTCGGCCCCGATTGACGCGACCAATCCGTCTGCGTCGCGATCGAATTGGCCGATGTAGATCTCCCCCATGCGCGCATCGATCGCGGCGAGAATGCAACCGCGATCGGGTGCTACCAGGCGGTTGGATGAGCCAGTACCCAGTGCCTGCATCGCCAACGTGGCGAGCGTCGACACCGCCACAACGGGGATGTCCAGGGCAAGCGCGATCCCCTGCGCCAACGCGATCGCAAGACGCACTCCAGTGAATGCGCCGGGCCCGCGCCCGACGGCAATCGCATCGAGTTGCGACTTCGAAAGGCCCGCATCGGCGAGCAGCAGATCAGCCCACGGCAGGGCGAGCTCGGTATGCCTGCGCGGCGCGATCTCGAAGCGTTCGCGCACATCGCCATCGATCCACAACGCGACCGAACACGCTTCGGTGGCGGTCTCGATCGCCAGCAATTTCATGCGTCGTTGCCCGCCGGTGGCTCGTCGCCGGCCGGCTGCCAGAGTTCGAGCAAGGTCCCTTCCGGATCGAGTACGTAACCAAACTTGCCCTGTTCGGAATCCTCGCGGCGGTCGAGCACCTGGCAACCCTCGACGCGCAACTCACCAAGCGTCGCATCGAGGTCATCGACGCGCAGGTTGATCATGAAGGGCTTGTCGCTGGGCAGGAAATATTTGCTGTCGTGGTTGAACGGCGCCCACACCGTCCGTCCGACGGCCCGCGTGTCGGCGCGCTTCCACAGGAACTCCGTTCCGCCCCAGTCGGCGATGTCGAAATCCAGGTGGTCGCGGTACCACTGCGCGAGTGCCGCCGGATCCCTGGCCTTGAAGAACACCCCGCCGATGCCGTGCACGCGCGGTTTCCTGCCCTTGGCTGCCTTTTTCACGTCGACTCCCCTTGTGCCCGCTGGTCTGTCGATTCTCGCGCAAAGAAGGCATGCACGTCCGCGATATCGCGCGTGCGCGGCAGCGGAGGCAGGCTGTCGAGGAATACCCGACCGTAGGACTTGCCGAGCAGGCGTGGGTCGCACAGCACCAGCAGTCCGCGGTCGGTGAAGCTGCGGATGAGCCGGCCTGCGCCCTGCTTGAGGGCGATTACCGCGCTCGGCAGCTGTTCGTCGCGGAATGCATTGCCGCCCGCGCGGCGCACGGCGTCCAGCCGCGCTTCCAGGACCGGGTCGTCCGGCGCCGCGAATGGCAGGCGATCAATGGCGACGACCGAAAGCGCGTCTCCGGGGACATCCACTCCTTCCCAGAAACTGGCAGCCCCCAGCAAGACTCCGTTGCCCGACGAGCGAAAGTGATCGAGGAGCACATTGCGCGGCGCGCTTCCCTGCACGAACAGGGGCCACGGATCGCCGCTGAGCAGATCGGCCGCATCGCGCAGTGCCCGGTGCGAGGTGAACAGCAGGAATGCGCGACCGCCCGACGCCTGCAACACCGGCCGCAGCGTGTCGATCAACGCGCGCGAATACTCGCGCTGGTTGGGTTCCGGCAAGTTGCGTGGCAGGTAACACAACGCCTGTCGCGGCCAGTCGAACGGGCTGGGCTGCAGCAACGTGGTTGGCTCTTCAAGCCCGAGCCGTTGTGCGATGTGGTCAAACCCCGCGCCGACCGCGAGCGTTGCTGAGGTAAAGACCCATGCGGCCCGACTGGCTTCGCGAAAACTCCGCAGCGGTGCCGAGACGTCGAGCGGCGTGCGTTGCAGGATGAAACCGCGCGGGGTGAGTTCGTACCAGCGCACGTCGTCGTCGTCGCCCGCACGCCAGCGCGCGAGACGTTCGCGCTGCCGGTTTGCGCGCTCGAATGTTGCGGCGAAGCCTGGCGACGCATCGACCAGCGCCGACAACGCCGTGGCAATGTCGGCAAGCGCGTGGTCGAGCGCATCGAGGGCTTCGACCGCGGCGGTCACCCCGAGCAGGCGCAGGTGCGTGCCGCGCTGCGGCAAGGGATCGATCGCCAGGCGCAACACGCGCATCGCGTGTTCGAGTTCGCGCGCAGGCTGCTGGATCGTCGCGAGTGCGGCGGTCACGTTCGCACATTCGGAAAGCGCATCGCGCGCGAGATCGTTGAGTTGACGCGCACCGACCGCTTCACCGAAGAATTGTGCGGCGAGCTCCGGCAACTGGTGGGCTTCATCGAGCACGAACGCGTGGGCGCCAGGGAGAATCTCGCCAAAGCCTTCCTGCTTGATCGCGAGGTCTGCCAGCAACAGGTGGTGGTTCACGACGACGACATCGGCCGCCTGCGCCTCCGCACGCGCCTTCACAACAAAGCATTCACTCCAGAAGGGACATTCGCTGCCGAGGCAGTTCTCGGCGGTGGACGTGATCTGCGGCCACAGGGGCGTGTCCTCGGGGATGTCGTCGAGTTCGGCCAGGTCGCCGCGGCGCGTTCGCGAAGACCACGCCACGACGCGCTGGAATTGCGCAGCCGACTCGCGCGACTGGAAGCGCACCTCTCCCCTGCTCTGGTTCATCCGGTACAGGCAAAGGTAGTTCGCACGTCCTTTCAGAAGCGCGGTGCGCACGCCGATGCCAAGGGCCTCACGCACGCGCGGAAGGTCACGGTGGTAGAGCTGGTCCTGCAGTGCGCGGGTGCCCGTCGAGATGATCACCCGCTGCCCCGACAGCAACGCCGGTACAAGGTACGCGTAGGTCTTGCCGGTGCCGGTGCCGGCCTCCGCGATCAGGTAGTCGGTGCTTTCGAATGCGTTCGCGATCGCCTCGGCGAGACGCGTCTGCGCCGCTCGCGACGCGTAGCCCGAAAGCCGCTGTGCAAGCGGACCGATTTCAGCAAGCGCGGCACGCGTGCGTTCTGCAAGAGTCAAGGTTACATCCGCACCGGCGGCTCGACCGTGCAAGCAGCTGCCTGCTGGTTCGCTGCCTGCACACCGGCGACATCACCGCCGGCAAGCCGCACGAAACGCAGCGTCGTCCAGTTGCGACGGCACAGCGAACCGAGCCTGGGTCCGCGCTCGAACGATTGCTGCGCAAACGCGGCAGCCTGCGGCCATTGCTTCTGGTACAGCGCGAATTCCGCGGCCTGCTGCAACAGCTCGGGATCGCTGGGCAGCAGCATCAATGCCTGGCCGATGGCCTGCATCGCACCCGCATAGTCGGCCTGGGTTTCCAGATGTGCCGCGCGCGCGCGCAAGTCCTCCACCTGCGGGTCGCGCAACGGAGTGACTTCGAGCTCGCTTGCATTGGAAACACCCGCGGCGCGAACCTGCTTAACCATCTCGCCGGGGGCAGGCACGCTGACCCGCAGATTGCCTGCCGACGCGGGAGGCGCCGCATCCTGCGAACAACCCGTCGCAATGCCAACCAGGAACATAGCCCACGCTGCCCGCAACACATCCGGCACGCGCGCGCGCATTCCGATGAGCGATGCATCCCTGCTGCCACGTCGAAGCATAGTCATTGCTGTGGATCCTGCGATTGTTCTGGCGGGTTTGCGGGCGCTGGCTGCTGCGCCGCCGCCGCATCGACGGCCGCATGCCCTGCATCCGTATCGTCAGACGCCGCCGGATTGCCCAGCTCCGGATTTGCATCGTCGGCGCTGGGCACCCTGATCCACCCTTGGTCGTCGCCCGGACTTGCCCCGGCATCGCAAGGCGAAGGTCCCGGTGGCGCAAACCCCTTCACGAACGCGAAACGACGGGCGCCCGGACAGCCTGCATCGACACTGACGAACTGCGCCGGGCTCACCCACGCCCATTCCATGCCCTGGTCGCTGACGGTCAGCGGCATGCTGGGCAATTTCTTGAACAGTGCTGCCCACACCCGCAACCCGCCGGTCGCACCGTACAGGCCGGTCATTTCGTTCTGGTCGTTGCCGACCCAGATCACCGCCAGATGGCTGCCGGTGAATCCCGCAAACCAGCTGTCGCGGCTGTCGTTGCTGGTGCCGGTCTTGCCCGCGGCCTGCAGGAACCCTAGGCCATCGGACTGCAGTGCGTGCGCGGTGCCGGCCAGTACGACCTGCTGCATCGCAAGCGTCACCAACCGCGCGGCCAGCGCATCGCCCGCCTGTGCCGCTGCCGGCTTGCTGTCGTAGCGCCTGACGACCGCGTCGTGCGCATCGAGGACGCCGCGGACTGCATGCAGCGGCTGCACTTCGCCACCCGAAGCGAGGAACTGGTAGAGCTGCGCCATGCCGAACGGGGTTTGGTCGACCGCGCCCAGGATCAGCGACGGATTCGGCTCCGCATTGATGCCGGCGAGCACCTTGATGATCTTCGCGATGCGTTCGACCTGAACATCAATGCCGACACGCACCGTCGCCTGGTTGTAGGACTGCGCGAGTGCGTCGATCAGCCGCACATTGCCATGGCTGCGATGGTCGTCGTTCGCGGGCGACCAGTCCTTCCCGTTCGGCTGGGTGACGGTGACTGGTGAATCGTCGAGCGCGGTGGCAAGGGAATACTTGCCGGGTTGGGCGAGCGCAAGCAGGTACACGAACGGCTTGAGCAGCGACCCGACCGGGCGTTGCGCATCGAGCGCGCGATTGAAGCCAAGACCGGCCACGTCGCGGTCGCCGACGACCGCAAGCACGTTGCCATTGGTCACGTCGGTCACCACGATGCCGCCTTCGAGCAGCGGCCCCTTCTTGCGCTGCACCTTGTCGAGCGTGTCCTTCAGTGCGCCTTCGGAATAAATCTGCGCGGCCGGATCGAGCGTCGTGTGCACGGTGAGCCCGGCGCCCTTGATGCTGTCGGCCGGATAGTCGGTCTGCAACTGGCGACGCACCAGGTCCACGAAGGCTGGGTAACGATTGGTGACGATGCCCGGATGCGCGCTGATGCCGAGTGGCGCGGCTTTGGCGCGCTCGGCTTCCTCGCTGGAAATCAATCCGGTTTCGAGGAATTCGCCAATCACGACATTGCGCCGTTCCATCGCGCGATCCGGATAGCGGCGCGGATCGTAGTACGACGGGCCCTTGATCAGCCCGATCAGCAACGCAATGTCCTGGGTCGGCAGCGCGTTCAACGGCCGCCCGAACCAGAACTTCGAAGCCGCTGCGACGCCATGGATCGACTGGCTACCCTGCTGGGCCAGATAGACCTGGTTGAGATACGCCTCAAGGATCGTCTGTTTGTCGAAGCGCGATTCGATGATGATCGCGTACAGCGCCTCGTTGACCTTGCGGCCCCAGCTGCGCTGGTTGGTCAGGAACAGCCCTCTCACAAGCTGCTGGGTCAGCGTGCTGCCGCCCTGGCGCATTTCGCCCTGGCGCGCATCGACCCACAACGCGCGCACGATGCCCCACACGTCGACGCCGTGGTGGCTCTTGAAATCGCGGTCCTCGACAGCCTGCAGCCCGCTGACCAGCAACGGCGGCACGTCGGCGGCGCGGATCAGCTGGCGTTCTTCCTGGGTCGCCCCGTACAACGCGGCGATGCGCGCCGGATCAAGCGTCGCCGACGCAAGCACTGCGCCATGCTGGATGTTGATCGACACCACGCTGCCGCCGCCAAGCAGGACTTCGATCTTCGCCGGTGCGACCGCGCCGCCGATATCGGCGAAGCCGCGACTGCCGATGCGGAAACGATTGCCGTCGCGCGCATAGGTGCCGGGGTCGCTTCCGATTCCATCGTTGCGATAGATCGCGGCCTCGAGTTCCAGCAACAGGGTCGGGGCATCCATGTGCTGGCCCGGCACGAGCCTGAGCGGCTGCGCATAGACCGTCGTGGGCACCTGCCATTGCAGCTGCCCGAACTTTTCGCGCACCTGGCCATCCAGCACCCAGACGTACGGAGCCGCAAAGCCGATCAACAACCCGAAGCCGGCAAGCGCCAGGTAGAACAGCCAGCGCAGCCATGAGCGGTGCGGCGTCTCGTCGTCGTCCTGCTCGTCGTCGTCTTCGTCAAAATCGTCGTCGTTGCGCCGCATTGCATCTCCAGCAAACCTGCCGCGAAGTTTAACGCGTCCGGGGGCGGCTACAGCTGCCTGTCGCCATGAGGCCGCGCACGGTAACCTAGCGGACCACAATCAATCATTCAGCATGCCGTCAGCGTTGCAGCCCTTGCTTTGCCTGTGGACAACCCGTGCGCCAGACGCCGCGCGGATTGCGGCATGGCGCGGCGCAATGCCTGTCGGCACCACGATTGTGCTGGCGGCAACCAGCGCGTGTCCCGGCGCCGGATGGCTGGAGTGCGCGGGAGATCCGCTCTCGGCCTTGCGCGCACTTACCGACCTGTATGCGGACCGTGACGTGGTCCTCGCCCGTCTGGATGCATCGGTGTCGCCGGACTTCTGGCGGCGGCTGCTCGAACTTGCCAAATCCCATCCGGAATTCGGAGTGCTTTCGGCGCGCGGAGATTCCGCCGACCACGACGACCATGCCCTTTTCCCATCCCTGTCGCCGACCTTGGGTTACTGGCGCAGCACCGCGCTGCGCGAAGTCGCGCTGGCAAAAGGCGACAAATTGCCGGAGAGCCTGCAGGTTGCATGCTTCGATGGCCTGCTTGTGCAATCGGCCCCAGTCGAATTGGAGCATGCGCAATCCAGGCGCACTGCGCCGCACTCGGCCACCGACCCCGCAGGCCCAGCATCTCCACACTGGCTGCTGCGTCGCTCCGCAGACCTGCTCGAACGCGCAAGGTTCGCCTGGAGTCGCTCGGGCAATGCCGTCGTGCGAACAGGTGCAAGCCTGCGCAGGCGAGGCTTGCGCAACACCGTCCGGCGCGCCTGGCAGGAACTCGGAGGGCCGCGCGTCGGACGGCATCCATCACTGCGCATGCCTGCGAGCGCGCCATTCGCGCCATTCAACGTGCCATGCGCTGCGATTCCGCTGGCGAGCATCGTGGTGCCGGCCTACAACCACTTCGAACACACGCTGACGTGCCTGCGGGCAATTTCCGACTGCGCCGGCTCGATCGGATTCGAAGTGATCGTGGTCGATGATGCGTCATCGGACGAAACTGCGCAGCACATGCCGGCGATCGCGGGCGTGCGTTACCTACGCAATGCGCAAAACCTTGGTTTCATCGGGGCCTGCAACGCCGGCGCGGCGATAGCGCGCGCCGACTACCTGGTATTGCTCAACAACGACACCGCCGTGCAGCCGGGCTGGCTCGAAGCGCTGATCGGCACGTTCACTGCGCATCCACGGGCGGGACTGGTCGGTGCGAAACTCGTGTACCCCGACGGCCGGCTGCAGGAAGCTGGAGGCATCGTGTTCGGCGATGCTTCGGGCTGCAACTATGGTCGGTTCGACGACCCCAACGCGCCGATCTACAACCACGTGCGTGAGGTCGACTACTGTTCCGGGGCGGCGATCGCATTGCCGCGCGCGGTGTTCGAACGGCTCGGCGGATTCGACACGGCGTACGCGCCCGCCTATTACGAGGACACCGACCTCGCGATGAGGGTGCGCGCCGACGGACTGCAGGTGCTGTACCAGCCGGCGTCAACGGTCGTGCATTTCGAGGGCATTACCTCAGGTACCGATACGGGTTCCGGCATCAAGGCGTATCAACTGGTGAACCAGCGCAAGTTCCTTGCGCGCTGGCGCGACACGCTCGCCGCGCACCCGATGCCCGACGCCAATATCGTCCGTGCGAGCGAACACCGCGCCACCCGGCGCGTGCTGGTGATCGACGCCAGCACGCCGATGCCCGATCGCGACTCGGGTTCGTTGCGGCTGGTCAACGTGCTCGCACTGTTGCGCGAGGAAGGCTGCGCAGTGACGTTTTTCCCCGACAACCTGGCGCATGCCGGAGCTTACACGCAGGCGTTGCAGGCGCTTGGCGTCGAGGTCTGGTGGAAGCCGTGGATCCGCGATGTTCCCGCCTGGTTCTCCAGGCACGGCCAGCGCTTCGACACGATCATCGCGAGCCGGCACACTGTTGCGAGCAACTATCTCGCTCTTGCGCGCCGGTATGCGCCGCAGGCGCGCTTCGTATTCGATACCGTCGACCTGCACTACCTGCGCGAGCAACGCGAAGCCGAAGTCGCTGGTGATCAAGCACGCATGCGCGCGGCCCAGCAGACCCGCGAGCGTGAACTACGCCTGATTCGCGCGTCGGACCTCACCCTTGTCGTCAGCGTGGTCGAGCAGGACCTGCTCGCGCGTGAAGCGCCCGGTGCCGCGATCGAAGTGCTGTCGAACGTCCACCGTGCAACGGCGCGGCGCACGGGATTCGAGCCACGCGCGGGCATCGTGCTTGTCGGCGGCTACCGGCATCAGCCGAACGTGGACGCCGCGCAATGGATGGCGCGCGAGATCTTTCCGCTTGTGCGGGCGCGGCGCAACGACATCGTGCTGCACCTGATCGGGGGCGATGTCAGCTCCGAAGTTGCCGCGCTGGATGCATTGCCCGGCGTGCGTGTGCACGGGCACGTACCCGACCTGGAACCCTTCATGGACGGTTGCCGCATCGGACTTGCGCCGCTGCGCTTTGGTGCGGGCGTCAAGGGCAAGGTCAACCTGAGCATGGCGCATGGCCAGCCGGTGGTCGCGACGCCCGCCGCCATCGAAGGCATGCACCTGCGGGACGGCGTGGATGTGCTGGTCGGCGCCGACACCCAGGGATTCGCCGACGCAGTCCTGCGTCTCTACGACGACCGCGGCTTGTGGGAAACCATCGCACACAACGGAGTCGAGAACATCGAGCGGCATTTCTCGTTCGATGCGGCGCGCGACGTGTTGCGGCGCGTGCTTGGCTTGTCGGGTTCCTGATCGTCGGGATCGAGCGCAGCCTTACCCGAATCATCGCTCGTAGCGACGACCCCTAGTGTTTCGCGCCCACGCGCGCTTGCTGCAAACGGGCCAGCGCCGCCGGGATGGCCGGATTGTCCGGCGCCCAGCGCTGCGCGGAACCGATCGCGTGCTGGGCGTTGTCGATTTCGCCGGCACCCAGGCGTTCATCGGCCACCGCGAGCCATCTGGCTGCGATCGCCTGGCGCATCGACGGCAACTGCGGATTCGTCGGCTGGATTGCGACCAGCGCGTCGAGGCAGGCTCCGCCACGGGCCAACCGGTTGTCGGTCATCTCGCGCTGGTAGCACGCGAGCGCGGTCGCGACGAACCGATGGGTCGCCTCGACCACGCGCGGATCGGCGGGCGCAATTGCCGCGGCAGCACGCAGCTTGTCGAACGCGCTGTCGCCCGGTGGGTCGACAAGCTGGTCGCGGACGATTGCATGATCGGCAGCCGCCAGCAGGTCGACGATGCGTGCGGGGTCGACCTTCCCGACGCTGCCGACATTGGCCTTCGGCCCCGCTGCCGCTGCCGTCGCTTGGACCGCAACTGCATGCGCGCGCGCTTGCTCCACGTGCAGTTCCGTAGCGCGCAGGTTTGGCGATTCGGGGGCGAGCGCGCGCGCCTGCTCAAGCGCCGATTGGGCTGCGGTCAAATCGAATTCCGCAGCCGCCCGGTTGGCATTGCGCAGCAGTGCTTCGCCCGCCGCGCGCAGCCCGCCATGCGCGCGCAGGTCGTCCGGAGCCTTCGTCAGCACCTCGCGATATGCCGCGACCGCGACATCGATGCGGCCGGCTTGCAGGCTTGCGTCGGCCGCGTCCAGAGCGTGCGAGCGCGCACCCTGGCGTTGCTGGACGGCTTCTGCCAGCCTGGCGCGTGCCGCCGGAAGGTCGACGTCCACTGGATCGACGCCCGCGACGCGATCGACCAGGCGTTGCGTACCATCGGTATCGCCCTGAGCGAGCAACCGATCGATTCCGCCTAGCATGCGCGCGAGCAATGCATGCCTTCGCGCCAGCAGGACTGCATTGTCCGGCGCGGCGGCGAGCGCCTGCTGATACACCGCGAGCGCGCTTGCGTTGCCATCGTCGATGTGACCCGCATGCTCGGCCGCTTCCGCGGTAGCAAGAAGTCCCGCGAGTTGCTCGTCACTGTCGGTGCCGCTGCGCAACGCCTCCTCGACGGGCTGCAGGTCCGCAACCGGCACCGCGAGTGCGCGTGCGAGCTCAAGTTCCTTGCGCGCCTCTTCACGATGGTGCGCACTTACCGCGGCCTGCGCCTGGGCCAGCGCCGCAGTACCCACGCGCACCAGGCCTTCGCGCGCGGCCAGCACATCGGGGTCGCGCGCCAGCACGGCCTGATAGAGTTCACGCGCGCCGCGACCATCGGGCGACGTCAATCGATTCGCGCGCAGCGCGGCAGCGGCTTGCTGCATCAGCCGGGTCTGCTCTGGCGGTGGCGCCAGGCGTGCGCCCAATGCGTCGCGCCAGCGATACAAACCAAAAGCCGACCCGAGCAACACCACGGCGCCAAGGACCAGCAACGCCCAGCGAACGCGGGGACGCGCTTGCGGCGTCTGCTGGGCGCCGCGTTGCAGCGCGAACGCTGGTCTCGTGCTGTTGTTGCGGCGCTCAGGCAATGCGCCCAGGACCGGATCGCGGCGTTCGCTCATGGTCGATGGTCTCCCCTTCCGGCAAGGATAACAGCGCCACTCGTTCAGCCAAGCCTTCGCGCGTCGTCGACCCCGGGCACGGCGTGCAATCGCCCGAGCAACTGGCCGAGCTGGTCGAAATCGCGCACCTTGAGGGTGAATGTCAATTCGGCAAGTCCGCTCGGTGCATCGACCCGGCTGCTGATTGCGAGCACATGCGCTCCGTGCTGCGCGATCAGGTTGGCCAGATCCTTGAGCAGACCCTTGCGGTCGAATCCACGCACCAGCACGTCGACGCTGTAACTCGCGTCTCCGCGTTCTCCCCATTCCACCGGCAACAGCCGCTCGGGGTGGGTCGCGATCAGGCGCTGCAAGGCGCCGCACGCTTCACGATGGATGCTCACGCCGCGGCCGCGCGTGAGGTAGCCAGCAATCGCATCGCCCGCCACAGGCTGGCAGCAACGCGCGATCTGGGTGAGCAGGTTGCCGACTCCTTCGACGACGAACCGATCGGTCGGCTTTGCCCGCTGCTTTGCCTCCGGACGCACCGCCAGCGCATGCTCCGATTCGCCGCGCAGCTGCGCCTGTGCGTGGTCATGCAGAGCGCGGGCGACCTGGCTCGGGCTGACATCGCCCAGTGCCACCGCGACATGCAATTCGTCAAGGCTGGACAGGCGAAACTTCGCGAGCGCAGGCGCGAGGTCGGACTGATGCAGCGCGAGGCGCTTGAGTTCGCGTTCCACCAGCTCGCGCCCAGCCTGGAGGTTGCGCGCGCGATCGAGCTTGTGGAACCACGCGCGCACCTTGTCGCGTGAACGCGCACTCGCCAGGAATCCGCTTCCAGTCATCAGCCAGTCGCGGCGCGGCTCGGAGGTTTTCGCGGTCAGGATCTCCACGCGATCGCCGGTGTTCGGCCGGAAATTCAGCGGCACGATGCGCCCGTTGACCTTCGCGCCGCGGCAACGATGCCCCACTTCGGTGTGCACGTGGTACGCGAAATCCAGCACCGTGCCGCCATGCGGCAAGTCCACCACTTCGCCCTTCGGCGTGAGCAGGTAGATGCGGTCCTCGACCAGGTCGGTGCGCAGTCCCGCGAGCAATGCATCCTCATCGCCCGCATCGGCTTCGGTCCGGTCGAGCAGCTGCCGCATCCAGGCGATCTTGCGATCGAAACCGGACGCCGCGCCACCCGCGCCCGAACCGCCGCCTTCCTTGTAACGCCAATGCGCGGCGACGCCGAGCTCGGAGTGCGCATGCATCTCGTGGGTGCGGATCTGCACTTCCAGCGTGCGCCCCCCGGGGCCGATCACCGCCGTATGCAACGAGCGGTAATTGTTGCCCTTGGGATTTGCGATGTAGTCGTCGAACTCCGATCGCACCGGCGACCACAGCTGGTGGACCACGCCGAGCGCGGCGTAGCACGTCGCGATATCGTCAACGAGCACGCGCACCGCGCGCACGTCGTAGAGTTCGCCGAACGGCACATCCTTGCGCTGCATCTTTTTCCAGATGCTGAAGATGTGCTTGGGCCGGCCAGCCACGTCGGCGCGAATGCCGGCCTGCTCGAGCGCGCCGCGAATGCCTGTCTTGACGTCTTCGATGAAGCGCTCGCGGTTGCCGCGCTTCTCGTCCAGCAGGCGCGCAATGCGCTTGTAAGTATCCGGCTGCAGATAGCGGAACGCGAGGTCCTCAAGCTCCCATTTGAGCTGCCAGATGCCGAGCCGGTTCGCGAGTGGCGCGTGGATGTCCGCACACAGCTGCGCCAGCGCGATCCGCTCCGCCTCCGGCAACGTCGCGGCGCCGCGCATCCGCACCAGCTGCCGCGCAAGCAGGATCAGGATCACCCGCAGGTCGCGCACCAGTGCAAGCAGCAGCCGTCGCAGGCCCTCCGCGCGCACATGCTGGGCACGACCCGCATGCAAGGTCCACACCTGCTCCGCAGCGTGCTGGCCGTCGAGCAACGCCTGCGCACGCACGCGGGTCGCAGGCTCGAGCACGGCCAGCCGCGGTTGCCACGCTGGTATCGCATGCACGATCGCGGCCAGCAGCACGTCCTCGTCGACGCGCAGCATTTCCAGCAGGGCCAGGCACGCGAGGATCGCCTTCGCCTGAATCGGATCCACCGGCGGCAGCGTCGAGCCATCAAGCACCGTCAGCGCGCCGCGCGCGGCGGGCCCCGCATGCGCGAGCAGCCAGCGCTGCAGCAGCACGTCAGCGGGATCGGTATCGATGTTTGCGGGGATTTTCACGCGGAACCTGGGACGGGCGGCAAGCCGAACGGGGTGTCTAGTTATACGTGCCCGGCATTCGGTTTACACTAGCCCGGAATTCATGCGGCCCGCGCCCCGTGGGGCTCGCATCGAAGAAATGCCCGATTGGGCAGGCCCTCAACAGAATCGTTTTCTTGCAGGAACCCATCCATGCGCTGTCGTTCATTGATTTTCACTGTTGTTGCCGGCTTGGCATTCGCGACGCCGTTCGTGTTCGCCCAACAGTTCTCGTCGGTCGAGGAACGCATGTCCTCGGCGGACTTCAAGGCTGCGGGGCTGGACAAGCTGTCGCCAGAAGAACTGGCAAGGCTCAACGGGTTCATCAGGAATGAAGTCCAGGCGCGCACCGCGCAGGCACGCGAGGCTGGCGCACGCGCGCAGGATCTCAACGATGCGGCGCGCATCGGGTTCAAGGATTTTCACGGCGACCGCGACAAGATCACCAGCCGCATCCCCGGCATGTTCAAGGGCTGGGATGGGGCCACGACCTTCACCCTCGAGAACGGCCAGGTCTGGCGTCAGGTCGATGCAGCGTCCCGGCTGGCGGGCGTGCATCTCAACAACCCGGTCGTGCATATCTCGCCGGGCCTGATGGGCGGAATCTGGTTCCTGCAGGTCGAAGGGTACGGCGCCACGACAAAGGTCGAACGCGTGCAGTAAGGCTCGGCAGCTATCGCGTTTTGGCGCCCAGTGCATCGAGCTGGCGCGCCAGGCGCTTGGCAGACACGCCCGCCTTTGCGCCCAGTTCCTGCGCGAACAGCGACACGCGCAGTTCTTCCAGGTCCCAGCGCAAGGCCTGCCAGTCGGGGTGGTTCGCGGCACCGCGCACGCGCGCCTGGGCGATCGCGTCGACAAAGGGCTGCAATTCCAGCATGCGCGCCTGGTCGCGCTGCGGATCGTTGATGGCACGCTCGGCGCGCAGACGCATTGCCCGTACGTAGCGCGGGAATTGCGCGAGCATGTCGGCCGGCGTGTCGCGCAGGAACCCAGGCGGCAGCAGCCCGGCAAGCTGTGCCCGCAGGTCGTCGAGATTGCCTTTCGCCCATCCCAGCAGTGGCGCTTCCAGACGTGGCTTGAGCTCTGCCACCGCGTTGAGGATCGCCTCCGCGAGCTGCATGCGGCGCATCGCCTCGGCGAACAGGTTCTTGCCGACGTCCATTGCGCAGCGCTCGAAAGCGGCACGATCGCGGATCCCCTCCACGCCATGCGCAAGCAGCGCGTTCAATGCGGCCTCGACAAGGTCGACGCGCAGGCGATCCTGCGCAGCGGACTTGATGCCAGCCACGTTGGCGAACTGCTCGATCGCCGCGTACAACAATCCGGACTGAGCCGGTATCGGCAATTGCTTGCGCGCAAGCTTGATGCGATCGACGAGCGCGGTCCGCAGCAGCCGGCGCACGCCATCCGGATGTTCGCGCTGCGCCTGCGCGCGATCGGCAAACACCCGCAATGCGACATCGTCACCGCAATCCACCAACGCGGGAAACGCGGGAACGCCCGCCTCGCCCGGCACGCTTTCAGGGATCGTGTGCGACGGAAATTCGCGTAGCCCCTCGGCTGCAAGGTCGCGGCCGACGCGCGCGGCAAATGCGCTCTCGGCGCGCGAACCGAACTGCACGCGCAACGCGTCGAGATCGCGCGACTCGGCCAGCATGCTGGCGCCCTCGATCACGCGCAGGTTCATGCGCAGGTGCGGCTCGACCGCGGCTTCATCAAAGTCGGTCGGCGCAACGCTTGCGCCGGTCGCGCGCGCGAGGAATCGCGCGAGTTCGCCGGCAAGACTGTCGGCACCCGCGACCTGCCACGCCTCGGCGAACGCGCGCTCGAAGTCCGGTGCCGGCACGAAGTTGCGACGCAATGGTTTCGGCAGTCCGCGGATCAGCGCGGTCGCCTTTTCCTCGTGCAGGCCGGGCACCAGCCACGTCAGTCGCGCGGCATCGAGCGCGTTCAGCAGGTGGATCGGCACCGCGAGCGTCACACCATCATCCGCGGCACCGGGCTCGAAGCGATAGCCCAGCGCAAGCCGCGCATCGCCGAGCGCAAGGTATTTCGGGAAGCGTTCGTGTTCGCTGCCTTCGCCGGGCAACAGTTCCGCCAAGGGCCAATCCAGCGCATGCCGCTGCGCGGGCGACGCCTTCGCGTACCACGCGTCGAGCCCGGCCGACGTGCACATCTGTGGCGGCAGTCGATCCAGGTACCAGCGCGCCTGCCAGTCCTCGTCGGCAACAAGGCCGGCGCGTCGCAACTTGGCTTCTTCCTCGCGCGCCTTCTCCAGCGTCGCGAGATTGCGCGCAAGAAATGCTGCGCGCGTGTTGACCTCTCCCATCACCAGCCCTTGCCGCACGAACAGCTCGCGCGACTCGTCCGGCGCGATGCTGCCGTAGTGCACCGGCCGCTTCGGCGCGAGCACCAGGCCGAACAGGCTGATCTGTTCCGATGCAACCACCCGGCCCTGGTTGCGCGACCAGCGCGCATCGAAGTGTTTGCGCGCGAGCAGATGCGGCAACTCCTGGATTGCCCAGTCCGGTTCGATGCGTGCGTTCGTCATGCCCCACACCTGCGCTGTGTCCAGCAGTGTTGCGCAAAGCACCCACGGCGGCGGCAGCTTCGCGAGCGTGGAACCTGGAAACAGCTTGAATCGCCGCTGGCGCGCGGCAAGGTAGACCTGTTTTTCGTCCTTCTGGCCGATCTGCGTCGGCAGACCCGCAATCAGTGCGCGATGCAGCGCCGCGTAGCCGGCCGCGGTATCGCCACCATCGCGCGGATCGATTGGGGTACCCGAGGCGTGCTGCGACGGATGACCTTGCTGCCGTCCATGGCGCGCGTTCTCCGGCTTCGGATCGCCGGGCCCGGCCTTCCCTGGCCGGGCGCTCGCCACCGCGCGAGCCAGCGGCTCGCGAGCGCGATGACTCGCCCAGCCCAACTCCTCCCCGAGCACCAACAACTGCCGATGCAGTTCGCGCCACTCGCGCATGCGCAGGAAGCCGAGGAAATGTTTCTCGCACCAGTCGCGCAGTTTCGACTGGGTCAGGTCTTCGTGCGCCTGCGCATACGCATCCCAGAGTTTCACGACGCCGACGAATTCGGATTTCGGATCGGCGAACGTCGCATGCGCACTGTCCGCTGCGCCGCGCGCGTCCGCGGGGCGTTCACGCGGGTCCTGGATTGCGAGAAACGAGGCAATCGCATACGCCTCGCGCAGGCATCCGTGCTGTTGCGCAGCGATCAGGATGCGGCCGAGCTTCACGTCGACCGGCAACCGCGCCAGCGTGCGTCCGATCGCTGTGAGCGTGCGTGCGCGGTTGTCGTCGAGCGCTGTGACCGCGCCAAGTTCCCACAGCTGTTGCCAGCCATCGGCTATCGCTCTCGCATCCGGAGCGTCGATGAAATCGAAGTCCTCGACGCGCCCGAGCCCCAGCGCAAGCATGCGCAGGATCACGCCTGCGAGCGACGCGCGCAGGATTTCCGGATCGGTGTAGCGCGGTCGCGAGGCGAAGTCCGCTTCGGAATACAACCGGTAGCAGATGCCTGCAGCGATGCGTCCGCAGCGTCCCTTGCGCTGGTCGGCGCTGGCTTGCGCGATGGCTTCGATGTGAAGGCGGTCGAGCTTCATGCGCGGGCTGTAGCGTTTCACGCGCGCCAATCCGGGATCGATCACGTAACGAATGCGCGGCACCGTCAGCGATGTCTCGGCGACATTCGTCGCCAGCACGATGCGCCGACCTGGCCCCGGATTGAACACGCGGTCCTGGTCGCGCGGCGACAGCCTTGCGTACAGCGGCAGCACTTCGGTGTGCCTAAAGCGGCGCTTGCCCAGCGCATGGTGCAGATCGCGGATCTCGCGTTCGCCCGGCAGGAACACCAGCACGTCGCCGCTCGCATCCTCGCGGGTGATTTCCTCGAGCGCCGCAATCACTGCATCCGCGGTGCTGCGCGGCTCACGCAGGTCTTCTGCGTCCGCGTCGTCCTCGCGCACCGCATCGGGGGGTCGATAGCGCACTTCCACCGGATAGCTGCGTCCTTCGACCTCGAGCACGGGCGCATCGTGGAAGTGCCTTGCGAAACGCGCGGTGTCGATCGTCGCGGACGTCACGATGACTTTCAGGTCAGGCCGCTTCGGCAACAACTGGCGCAGGTAGCCGAGCAGGAAATCGATGTTGAGGCTGCGCTCGTGCGCCTCGTCGATGATCAATGTGTCGTACGCGCTCAGCCAGCGATCGGACTGCATTTCGGCGAGCAGGATGCCGTCGGTCATGAACTTGATCCGCGTCGCCGGCCCGACCTGGTCGTTGAAGCGCACCTGGAATCCGACCACGCCACCGACCGCGACGCCCAGTTCCTGCGCGACCCGCCGCGCGACACTGCGCGCTGCGATCCGGCGTGGCTGCGTGCACCCGATCATCCCTGCCGCGCCCTGCCCCGCGGCGATGCACAGCTTCGGCAGCTGCGTGGTCTTGCCCGAACCGGTCTCGCCCGCAATCACCACGACCTGGTGCCTGCGGATCAGTGCGACGATCTTCGCGGCCTCGCGCGCAATCGGCAGGCTGTTGTCGAACGTCGGCACCGGGGCGGCTGCCGCACGCGTCTGCACCGCAGCGCGCGAAGTCGCCAGCGCGGTCTCGAATGCCGAACGCAAGGTCGCGTCGGATGGTGCCTTGCGCCATGCCGCCTGCAATCGCAACAAGCGCACACGATCGCGGCTCAATGTATTGGGCAGCAGGTCCACGATGGATTCACGCGTCGCTCGTTCGGGATCCGTGCGGGAGAGAACAGCCGCGCACGATGGATGCATCCGCCCAGGTCGCAGCGCATGCATTGCGATTCTAGCCCATCGTCGACGGCAACCCCCGCATCAGGCGTCAGCCGTCGTGATCGAGGAACGTCGTTGCGATCGACGATTTGCTTCCGGGAGACATCCATGACGCGTGGAGGGGCAGCCCCAGCAGCACCCCCGAAAGCGATCAGCGCAAAAAGGGCCGGGGGCCGGCCCGCGCGCGAGCTTCATTTCTCGCGCCCGGTCATCGCCGAGTGCCCCTGACCTGTTGGCTGCCGATATTGATTGCGCTGAGCTTGCACCCCGTGGTACCAGATCAACGACGCCCACGCCGTGGCATGTAGTACGAGCCGCGGACACACCAAGGTTCTGACTCGAAACCGTGGTCTATCCACGATTCCGCTCGCTGGTTTCAGGAGCAACGCGCGATGACTGGCCCACAACACGCCGATCGGCCAGTTCACTCGCATCGTCGCGGACGCCTCACAGCGTGCGAGCTCCCGGTCGGCGCCCTGCTTGGCATGTACCGCGACGCGGGCGCCTACACCGATTGCTACGCGGCGGAGATGTCGCGGTCTGTTTCCCATGCCGAATACGTCGAGGCGTTTTACACCACGTGGGTGTTCAAGCTCGAGCGATGGGTGCTTGCGGTGTTCGTTTCGAAACCGTCCACGGACGTACAGGCCCGGGCATTGGCATGCGGACAGGCCGATGCGTTCGCCGCATGGAGTGTCGAGGGTCGAACCGGCAATCAACTGTTGATGTGCGACTTCCAGCGACGCACGCGCTCGTGGTTGATGAGCGCCCCAGCGCCGGACTCGGCGACGGGCACTGCGACAGGCACGCGCCTCTACTTCGGTTCCGCAGTCGTGCCTGTGACCCACCCGCAGTCGGGGCGATCGACGATGGGCTTTGTCTTCAGGGCCCTGCTGGGATTCCACAAGATTTATTCGCGGATTCTGATACGTGCCGCGATGTCGCGATTGCGTCGAGCACGGGCTGGCGAAGCGTAAGCAAGCTCGCCGCATACCCCGCTTCGACAACATCGCTCACCGCACAACGCGCGCCTGGCGGGAAGGGCCGCAGCCGTCCCCGACATGCGGGTCAATGCTGACCGTCACCCTGATCGGCAGGCACTTCCACGGCATGTTCCGACGTCGACACAGTGACCGATCCGTCCGCATGCTCGCTTACCACGGCCGTCGGGGTGCGCGGTGGAACGGTGACGGTCGTCTGCGTGGTGGTCTGCGTAGCGGTGGTTTCGTGCGACGTCACCGGGCGATGGTAGGCCACTGCCGTGTGAGGCACGCGATGGTGGTGCACGGGGTGCTGGACGGCCATTGGCGCAACCGCGTGCGTCGACGTCGCGGTCGTGTCGTACTGCGCGGTCGTGGTGGTCGTGGTCTGGGTGATGGCAGGAGTCGGCGGGTCAGGATCCTTGACGATAACCGTCGTGTCCTGTGCATGTGCAGGCATGGCGCACAACAGTGCGAGTCCAATTGCGAAAACCAAACGATTCATGGTGCTCCTCCGTGGCAGTGGATCTCCTGCGCCCACTGTACGGCATCTTTTCTGAACACTGTCCGCAAGACCAGGCCAGGGGTTGCTTGCGGTTCATGCGCGACGCAACCCCGGGCAACGCGGGGGCCGGTCCGGGCAGTCGGGCAGTCGGGCAGTCGGGCAGTCGGGCAGTCGGGCAGCCGGGCGGTCGCGCGGTCGGGCGGTCGGGCGGAAAGCGTCACTGACACTTGCATTCGCACCTGGGCGGCGACCGAAGCCCGACAGCGAGATGTCGAAGATGTTTCAAGTAACCGGCGCCGCGTCCACGCGTTGCGCGGATGACTTTGCGGCGCGCAGACTGGAAAAACTTACCAGGGACCGTCGGTGATACAACCCGGGCATATGCTCCGGTGATTGTATTCAAGGGTGAGCATGGCGGTCTGCCCGTCCCTGCCGCGCTGCATCCACTTGCCCATCGGCATGCAGGTGACCGTGATGATGTGGGTCCCGGTCAGCTGGCCGCGTTCGCAGTAGATGCGACTCTCCGCCCTGGCATGCGTCGTGATCTGGTTGATCAGTTCCTGATCGTTGACGAGGTCCACACGATCCTGAACGCCCATCGAGGACTTGCCGAGACGCTGGTCAATGCGATCGAGAGCGTCGATCACGGTGGCCTTGTCCTTCGGCGTGATTTCGCTGTAGCGACCACTGTCCAGCTGTCCGATCATGCGACTCTTGAGGGCGTCGAAATCGGCTTTGCTGACCTTGACCTGCGTGTCGATCGTGTCGGCGCTGGCGGCGCTTGCGAACGCGAAACAAGCAGCAAGCGCAATTGCGTACTTTCGGCTCATGGCACTTCCCTGGTGTCCGGCGGATATGGGCCGCCACCCGACTAAAAATTACTCCTGGTGGATACCGGGCACAACGCTGCAACTGGACAAGAATGGGTCGAAAAAGGACAACGCGAGCAAGCGGAGCGCGGTGATTTCCGGGATTGATCGCCTCACTCTGAAAAACTTGGCCCGCTTTTTTTGCGCTGGTCATCCATGTTGATCCTAGCGGGCCGCGTCGCCCTTCTTCGGCGGCGTCAGGGTCTTGTGCATCTCGGGCACCGCCATCAGCGCGGCCGATGCATACCAGGCGTGGTACTCGGCGACCATTTCGCCATTGACGATCACCGGATCGGTCGCGGTGAGTGCTTTGGCTTCATCGATGCTGCCGACCGCGAACACGAAGAGTCCGTCCCAGTGCGCGGGATCGTCCGGCTCGAACGGCCCTGCGATCGCGAGTTTGCCCGCATCCGCGAGGCGCTCGATGTTGGCGAAGTGGCCCTTGAACATCGCGTCGCGCTTCGGGCCCTTCGGCATGCGCTTCGGCCCGGGTTTGAGGATCACCAGCACGTAAGGACGCATGCCCCGCTCGTCGGCGCCGAGCCGCGTGGCAAGGGGTGCGTCGTAGGCAGGCCTGTTGGACTGCGTGGCCAGCACAGACGCGCTTGACGAAAGAAAAAGCGCAAGCAGAGCGATCGATGCAAATCTCATGGACTGGTCCCCGAAGAAATGAATTGCCGCTTGTTCGTGGAATGAAGATCAATGGCTGCGAAGGGCCATGGCTGCCTGCTCATGTTTGGTGTGCGTCGGTTGCCAGCTACTACCAACATGTCGCCATCACAGGGAGGCGGCGATACGAGTCTTTCGAGGCACTTGTCCTCTTTTCCCGCTCAAGGCCTGAAGGCCAGCAACCTGCGTGATTTTTCCGGATAGGTGACGCTATACGACATGTCGTATGCCAATTGCCCGGACTGATCCCGGAGGCGCTCGCACGCACCATGCATGTCGGTCTTGTGTTGGGACGCAAACTTGCGCATGTCGGGCTCCAGTTGGCGCTCGGCCACCGGCCCCAGCTTTTGCCAGACCGGCTCATACGATGTCCCGAGCCGTGCATAGATCCGGTCCACCTGGTGGATCTCCGCGCTGTTTTCGGCAGTCAGGCGGGTTGCAAACACGGAGATGTCGACACCACGCGCACGGCAAAAGGAAACCCTGGTCCGGGTGTTGTAGTAGAAATAGACCATGAATTCATCCGCGGAATATTCCGCGCGTTGGCCCTCGTTGCCCAACGATTTCCTGGTCTTTTCCGAAATCTCATCGGCGACCCGCTTTCGCGCCTCCACAATGGGCAATTCGGGATACTTCTGTCTGGCGATTCGGTCGATCTCCTCGACCTTCTCGTCCACGGGATTCGAAGTTTGCGCCAGGGCGCCGGCCGCAAGGACGATCGGAAACGCAAGCAGGAGTAACGCGTGACCGACGCGCGGTTTTGGCATGGCGCATTTTCCCTGCTGAGCTCATGTCGTCGAGCGTTTCTGATGCGCCAAAGCGACCCCTGTTCGGCATCGTACTGTGATATCCGCGCTGCGAACAGAACAAGGAATCACCGTGCAGGCGAGCCAGCTTCCATTGGCGTTCGAGGGTGGCGTAGGGGTCGATGTGCATGCGCGCAGCTCCGGGTCAGCGGTGCGGAAAATGTTGTTCTGGATCAGGCCACGCTGCCGCGAGGTCGTATGGATAATGGTTGCGCACCCGTCAACGCCACTTTGTCCGCCCTCTCCTCCTTCCCGGGCTGGCCCCAACACCTGGATGCGTTCGTGCACCGTCTTGTCGAGGCCGGGTGCGGCCTGGGCCGGGCGCACGCTGGACTTGTCGGTAACAGCAACGGTCGTGCTCCGGGCCGCCATGTCCATGCGGCCTGCCTGCAACGGGTTGCTGCGTGCGGACATGGTTGTGTCGGCTGCAGGCAACGTTTCTGCGCTGCCGGCAGGGTTTGGCGCTGTCGATTCAAGGCTTTCTTTCCTGCAAACGAAGGTTGGTCCGCAGCAATCGAAGCTTGGTCCGGTGCGAACGAAGCTTTGTTTCGGGCAATCGAAGTCTGGTTCGGGCGAACAAGGCTTCGTTTGGTGCAATCGAAGTCTTGTTTGCTGCGAACGAAGTCTTGTTTGCTGCGAACGAAGTCTTGTCCGGAGCAATCGAGGCTTTCTCCACAGGAATCGAAGTCTTGTCCCGTGCAAACGAAGCTTTGTTTGTTGCGGACCAAACTTTGGTCAGGCGAACGAAGCTTGGTTTCGAGCAATCGAGGTTTGGTTTCGAGCAATCGAGGTTTGGTTTCGAGCAAACGAGGTTTGGTTTCAAGCAAACGAAGTTTGGTTTCGAACAATCAAAGCTTGGTTCCGAACAATCGAAGTTTGGTTTCGGGCGGTTGAAGTCTGGTTTCGCGCGATCGAAGGCCGGAAACGGCGGAGCAGCTGTCTGTCGTGGTATGTATCGCGTTGGCAATGAGGTTGTTGCCGGAAGGTCCCCGTGAATCGATGTCATGCCTGTCACAGCCAGTCGAGGAAATAGTCGTGAGGAAAATTGTTCTTGCAGCACTTCTGCTACTTCCCATGGCGGCACACGCCGAGGCGGTAGACAAGGCCACTCCTGACGAACTCGCACCACAGCTGCGTTTGGCGGAAAGTGACGGTGCCGCGATCTATCGACTTGACCACGCTGCGTCCATCGCAACTGACGCAATGCGGAAGCTGGACGTGTTTCAACATGAAAAGCGCGTGGCGGGCTGGTTAACCCAGGACAAGGGCAGCGCCGTCCTGGTAACGTTTTTTGGCGGTGCAAGTGGCGATCCTCCACAAGCCCTGTATCGCGTCACTGTCGCCGACTCAGGTGCGCTTGTTGGTGAACCTGCAGTCCTGGCGCCTGCCGCACCACTGTCAGCGAGCGAAGTTGCACAGGCTGCCGCGCGATCCCTCGCACTGCACTCGGACTTCGCGCCTTGCTCAAAGAACTACAACACGGTCACCGTTCCCAGGAACAAGGGTGATATCACCACCTGGTCCGTGTACCTCCTCGCCGGGACGACCGTGCAGGGCACGCTTCCAGCGGGAGGCAACTACCGCGTCGACACAGACGGAGCGGGTAAGTCGATCTTGTCGAGCCGCGGATTCACGAAGTCTTGCATCACACTGAGCAATGACAAGAGCACGGCTGCGCTCATGATCTCGCACCTGATGGATCCCACGCCAACGGAGATTCATGTGTTCCTGAACTTGTTGTCGGGAAAACCAATGTACGTGTTGACCACGGACAACAGCTACATGTGGAGCGTCGAGAACGGAAAGATCAGCTTTTCATCCAGGATCACGCCGAAGCACTGACAACCCGCAGCAGCAGGTCGACGCCGCGGCAGCTCGCGGCGGACCCGGCGCGTTGAAAGGGCTGGAAAGCCATCTCAACATCCTTTCAAGGGACAGTTCAGTCGGCCTCCAACGCCCACCCTTCCCGACTATTCCGGAGCCACCTCCTCGCCTGCAGGCGGTTCAACCGGCACCACTACCACGATTGCCTTTGATTTGCGCAGCTGGCGCCAATAGCCGCCGTTGAGCCATGCACGCAGTCCCCAGCGCAGCCATCCGAGCACGGCATTGGCCAGCCATAGCGCCCACGCAAGCATCGCGGCGCGGTACAGCCACATCGGGACGCTGACGACGCCGGCTGTCGGCAAGGCATCGCTGCTCTGGTCGGCGAACCAGTGCAACACGCCATCACCCCGAGTGGGGTTGACGATATGCATGTCCGGCTGGCCGAGGAGGCCATAGGGTACAGCGGTGATCAGGGCTATCGCGGCAGCGACGCTCAGCCAGGCCAGGGCGATCTGCATGCCATCGAATCGGTACTTCCCTGCCAGTGCCGCACCGTGGCGCTCGCGCCAGGCCAGTGCGAACAGCCACGCCACGACCACAGCCAACGCGATCCACGAGAACGTCGAGAAACCCATTCCAAGCAACAGCCAATCGCGCAACCTGAGCGGTGTCCAGCCCAGTTTCGCCAACGCGTACGCGATCAGCAGCAGCACCAGCAGTTCGCCCCAGTACAACACCGCCGGACCCGACTGCGGACCGTGCGTCAACAGGACCCAGCGGTCCTCCGGCAACTCCAGGCCAAGAGCGACATTGGCCGCCGGCAACCCCAAAGTCACCGCCGGTGTGCTGTTGTGCAGGCCGACCCTCACGGCGTCGCGGAAACGCACAGCATACGTCTGTTCGCCGGGCTGCACTGGCAGGCTGAGCTTTCCGTTCTCAAGGCGCAGATTCAGCGACTCGCCGTTGCGGGTGACTGCCAGCAGCTCGGCGTTCGCCGGCAATCCGAGCACGCGTTCGCCGCCCTGGCTGGCGCGCAGATGCAAACCCAGTGTGTACTCGCTGGCGCGCTGTCCGATGGTGCTATGCAGTTGCACGCCTTCGATCGCCTGGGTGCTCCCGGCCACCGGCGGCGGTCGCGTGACAGCAATCTGCAGGGATTCGCCGGGCAATGGATGGAACACGAATTCGTGCCAGTCATTCGCAGCGCTGTTCTGCTGCGGCACGCTTTCCGGTACGCCGGCGAAGCGTGCGCTCCACATAGGGCTGACCCGCACGCGCCACACTTCGGCATGGTCCGCCAGGTCCGGGGCGTGCAGGACAAGCGCGCCGGACTTGTCGAGCGTGGCGTTCCAGTCGGCAGTGTCCTTGCCGTCGGGCAGCGGAATTTCCAGCCCGTCGGGGCGTACCAGCAAACCCGGCGTGATCACTTTTTCGCCAGCAATCACCGGCAGCTTCACGCTGAAACCGCCGACCCTCGGCGCTATCCGCTGCACGACGGTGTGCACCGTCCAGTCCAGGCCTAGCGAAACCGTCCGGTCAACGCGCACGTACGGTGGAAACTCCTGTGCCGGACCCGCGCTGTCATGCCCACCGGCCTGTTTGCGCAAGCGGTTCAGGCTCAGCGTTTCGGTCAACAGGCGGGCATCGGTGATTCCGCTCGCCTGCCACACGTCTCCGTGAAACTCGATCGCGTAGGGTTTCATCGGAAACGCGAGCGCAACCCGATCGCCGCTGATCCGGTAGGACAGTTGCACCCGATGCACACCGCGTTCCAACGGCAGGCTCAGGCCGTCGTCAGTGCGCGCCAGGCCCGGCACCAGCGCGCCGTCGACCTGCACGCTGTCCAGGACCAGAC
Organism: Lysobacterales bacterium; assembly: GCA_038234715.1. Lineage (GTDB taxonomy): Bacteria > Pseudomonadota > Gammaproteobacteria > Xanthomonadales > Xanthomonadaceae > SZAS-103. Next base: position 152,412 of record JBBQTD010000001.1, read on the forward strand.
TCTTGACGTCCATCGGCACCGGCACGCCGACAGCGGTCCCCGCATGCACATCCAGCGTCACCTGCAGCTGCGTGTCGTGTACATCGACGCGCGCATCGGCGATGGCTGCGCAATCGGGCGCGCACTTCGGCGCGCGGGCCAGGCGATCGTGCAGTTCCTGCAACACCTCGTTGCTCGGCGAGGACTGGGCCTGTGCACTGGGTGAATGACCGGCGGCGATCAGCGACAGCAACAGCAGCGAAGCAAGCGCCGGGGCTTTCCGCAATGGCAAGCCGAGCAGTCGCGCTCCGCTCGAACGCAGCAGCAACCAGCCGAGTGCAAGCACCGCTAATACGCGCAGCAGGCGGGTCAGCCACGGCGGCGAAATCAGCAGACGCACCGACTGTTCGCTCGTGACCGGACCGCCCCAGCTCAGCTGATAGCTTTGGCCGCCGTTCCAGTTGGGCAAGCCACGACCGGCCTGCACCACGGTGGTCTGGCTGTAGCGATCCATGCTGTCGGCGCGCCGGATGCGCGAGCCGGCGACAATACCCGAGTCCAGGTTCTTCGCCTTTTCCTGCAGGGCATTCGTTGTATCGCTCTCCTCCCCGTCAGCGGCGACCGCCGCCTGCTTGTCCGACGCCGACGCCCGCGTCTGCTTGAGCATCGCCTTCGGAGCCGGCGACCGAATCTGCATCGGCGGCGCGGCCGTCGGCATCGGTTCGTCCTGCACGACCGGAGGTGTAGGTGGAGGTGGAGGTGGTACCATCCTTGCGTCCGCTACCATCGCTGCGTCCTGTTCGGGCTGCGCGGTGCTGGCCTCCAGCTGCGGATACAGCGCCATGCGCAGTTGCGCCGCGGCGAACGGCACCGCCAGCACGGCGAGCACCAACAACGCGCCCTTGCGCGCCCAGTCGCCGCCCTGGCGCAAACGGCCTTCCGGCAGAGCGCGCAGCAACAGGCAGATAGCCAAGACGATACCCAGCGAATACAGCGGCGCACCGAACTCGTGGTAGTCGATCAACAGATAGACCAGCGCCAGCACCGCGCCGGTCAGCCCCAATGCACGCCACGCAAACAGGCCGACGATGGCGACCAGGAAAATATCCAGCAGCGTCCACAGCGAGACCCAACTGCCGCTGGCGGTGTCCGCGCCCGGCGCCGCGACAAGGCGATAGCCGGGCGGCAGATGCAGCGTGGTGTTCACGGAGTCGAAGGTCTGTCGCCAGCCGCCGACCGGCAGTGCATACGTTGCCGGTTGCACGCGCAAGCCCGCAGACATGTTCACCTGTGGCGTGCGCCATTCGACGCCGGTGGCATGGTCGGCGCCCCGGGTGACCAGCAGCGCCTGGTCTGCGACCACGTCGCGGGCATCCTCCAGGCGATATGGCGCTTGCGCGTCCAGCCGCCAGCCCTGACGCATCTCGCCGCTGATGCCGTCGCGCAGGGTCCAGCCAGCTCCTGAAAAATCCAGCCAGGCTTCGCGGTTGAGACGCAGGCGATTGCTCTCGTCGGTACCCAGGCCGCGCGAACGCATCTGGATATTCAAAGGCACGCCCGGAGCGAGCGCGAACGCCGGCAGGTTGCGCCAGGCATCCGGCACGAGGGCCTGTTTCGGATCGACCTGCGGTGGCCCGCTGGCACTGGTGACGCGTTGTTCGGGCGTGCCGGCATAGCTCCAGATCTCCTGCGCCGGCCAGGGCTTGGCGGTCACGCCGATGGACGTGCTGGCCATGGGTTTCAGGGCGCGCGCGAGAATGTGGATGTGGGTGACGTCCGGCTGCACCTGGATGCGCAGGCGACCGTCGGCTTCGATCCGCGCCGGCCACCCTGCATCGACTGTGATGGACGTGGGCACGAATCCGGGCGGCAGCACCGGGCCGATCACTTCTTCGCGCGCCTGACCGGACGCGCCGATCTGGATATCGGTGTCGAGCATCATCGGCACGTCGTCCCGCAGCCGACGATAGACCCGCAGATCCAGCGCATCGGCCTCGGGCGCCTCGCTGGTCCCACGACCAAGCACCAGCGTGCCGTCTTCGAACTGCACAGGTGCGATCACCTGGCCATCCACCTGCAAGCGCACCAGGCCGATGGCATTGGGCACCGCAAGCGACTGCGGCCGATGCGTCCATCCGATCCGCCCGGCCAGCGCATAGTTGCCAGGCTCGAGCAGGATCTGTGGAATATCGTCGTGCTTGACGACCGCCACGCCCTGGCCGTTGATGCGCACATCCTGCGGCCAGTTTTCGGCATCGCCAGGCAGCGGCACCCAGCTTTCGGCCTGCACCTGCCAGTTCATGGCGAACTTCGCGCCGTCGGCGTCAGCCTGGATCTGCAGTACGCCTGGCCACGCGCAGACAAAGTCCTCCGCGGCTGCGCCCTGATGCCCAGCGATCAGCGCGCAGCCGCGAAACTCCTCGCCGTCCAGCGCCCACCCGCGCCAGGGCTCCAGCGGAGCAGGCACGGTGACTGGCGCGGCGCACAGCGCGTGCGACAACAACAACGCGAACACAAAGAGGATGCGGCGCATGTGGGGTTCCCTGGCGTGGCCGGTACCACTGTAACGGCAGTTCGGCCTGCGCGGGGTTAACGGTTGAGGATCAGCCGATCCGCAGGTTGCGCAAATGGGTGGGCGCGATCTTGCCAGCGACACTCTCCTGTCGCTATTGCCTCCGGATCTGCTGCCCGATCGTCACCGCCTCATGGGCCTGTGCTGCGAAACGGGCGATATCGAGAACCTGTACTTGCCGACCGCGAACCGCGATCAGGCCGTCATCCTGCAACCGGGTGAAACTCCGGCTGACGGTCTCGATCACCAGCCCCAGAAAACTGGCGATGTCGTCGCGACTCATCGAAAGCAGCAGCACCCCTTCAGGGTGTCCAAGTACGCGATAGCGTTCCATCAGTCCATGCAGGAACAGCAGGACCCTCTGAACGGCCTGATGGCGACCCAGCATCTCGATGTGATCCTGATCGCGGCCCATGCTGCGGCCCATCAGTCCCATCAAATGGTGTTGCAGGGCAGGCACCTGCGCCGCGATCCGTTCCAGATCCTCAAGCGGCACTTCGCACACCGCTGCCTGCTCCAGCGCTTCGGCGTCGCAACGATGACAACCCTCGCCGAGTGCGTCGAGGCCAATCAGCTCTCCAGGAAGGTGGAAGCCGATGACTTGCCGCTGCCCGTCTTCCGGGTAGACAACAGTCCTGAAAGATCCTTCGCGCACGACGAATACGGCTTTCGATACCGAACCGGAAGCGAACAGAGGCTCTTTGCCCGCAATCGAACGCCGGCGCCTGACGATCCGATCAAGCCGATCCAGATCGTCCACCCCGATGCCACCTGGCAGGCATAGTTGGCGCAGAGAGCATTGGCCGCAACTGCGGCGAAGCCGGGCAAGATCGAGTATCGCCGCACTGCTCATTTCATCAGTCTATGTGAACGGGCCAGCCTGCAGGTGGATGCGCCAAAGGATGACGGCGCGAAGGCGGCTTCCGAGCCAAAGCGGACATTTCCGACCGACAGCCATGCGGTGCTCAAGCCGAATGGACTAAGCCCATGTTGGCCAGAACACAACTGTCGGCTGCGGACGCGAAACAGCCGGCTCGCTTCGATCAGATCAAAGCGGCAGATTGCAACTTCGCATACCTGCGACGAACGCCATCACCGCCGCTCTAGTCTTTCCCCCTCACGCCATGGGATCGCGCCAGTTTCACAGACACGTCGATCGCTTCCCTGTAACAAGTGAACAGGCATTCGGCCCGATAGCTTTCGACGCGCACGTCGGGCGGGATGCCCTTCGTTTCGTAATTGACACCCGCTGGTGACAGAAGTTGCATGTCAGACAACCCCAGCACGCTGCCATCGGGGAGCTTTTTGACCAGAATCGACGACAGTGCGCCGCGCGTGTTGGTGCCGACCAGGGTGACGTTCGGGAATTGCCGCATGGTCGAGACGAAAGACTCGGCTGCGCTGACGGTGTTGTCGCTGATCAGCAGATAGACGGGTTTGCCGAAGTGGTTCGAAGAGTCGGGCTGGATCGTGTTCAAGTCCCAACCGGTAAAGCCGTTGCGGGTGCGTGTGCGACTCTTCGACGTTACCGGTCGATCGGCGAACACTGCTGCAATCGCCGACGACACGCCATCGGAGCCGCCGCGATTCTGCCGGACATCCACGACCAGCGCTTTTGCGGAGTGGAATTCCTTCGTGACCTTGCGCATGGTTTCGCGCACGGCTCGCGCGACAACAGCCGGATCCGTAGCTGGTTTCGCGAACAGTCCTGACATCTGCTGGACATTGAGGTAACCGATGTCCGGGGCCACCCACCCCCACTGGAATTTGTCCTGCAGGTCGCTCGAGTACCTGCCGCGGAGGACCTCGTACAGGATGACGTCGTCGAGCAGCGGCGCCAGCTTCGCGTCCAGCGCGAAGCCTTCGTCCTCGCTCAGCCCCGGGTGCTGGGCGACCAGCGCTTTGCGCAGGCCCGATGGCCTGCCCGCGCTCAGCGAGCGGCCTTCGGCTCCCTGTTTGCCATTGCTGACGAATACGTGCACATCGTCGAAGCGCGCGAAGATTTCCGCATAAATCTTCCACAACTCGTCCGTGGTCGTGCGGGCCGTTACGTGCGGTCGAAATGCGTCGTGGATTGCTTGCCAGTCGAGTTTGCGGAGTTCGGCGCCAGCGTAGTTTTCCCTGAAGTAGCCGATGAAACTCTCGAAGTTCAGCACCGGATCGGCTCCCGTCGTTCCCCCGCGCGCGCACAGGGCTGGCAACGCATCCATGCGTGACAACCGGTACAGGTAGCCGGTCCTGTCGCTCAACGTCGCGGTCGCGGTGTCGCGTACCACCAGCCCCCCGCCGAACCGTTCAACCAGGTGCGCCAGGGGCCGACGGTCCGTCTCGATGCAACTGCTGGAAGTGGAGTCGTAGTACACGACCTCGCGCTTGCCGACGACGATGATCTCGGCGCTGTTGGTCACGTCCCACACCCCATCGAGCGACGCAGGATCGAACGATTTCCCGACGTCCGGCGTCGTCGTGGCGGTCATTGCGGCCATCAGCGCCGCTAACGCGGTCGTGGCAAGTGCGTGCATGGGATTCTCGGGCGATGGGCCGTCGGATGACGGCGTTGTCGGAATCAAGCTATAGTGCGAAACGTACTATGTCAATTCGGAGGCGGCATGTCCATGAGTGAACTGGAATGTGCGGTGCTGGGCGTCATCTGGCAGCGGGGCCCTTGTTCGGCATACGTCGTGCGCAAGGAATTCGAGCCTGTCTCGAGCGGCTGGAGCGGCAGCACCGGCTCGATCTATCCGTTGATCGCCCGGTTGCTCACCCTCGGCCTATTGTCGGCCCACGACGAATCGTGGGGATCCAGGAAAAAAAAGTTGCTGAAGCTCACGCGCAAGGGACACACCCGGCTCCGGGCATGGATCAAGGACGTGCCCGACTGGGCAGGCAATCCAGCTGCCGATCCGATCCGGACCCGTTCGTTCTTCCTCGGCGCGCTTGCGAACGTCGACGATCGGGTCGCATTTGCCGAATCCGCACTCGCCCACACACAGCAAGCGCTCGAAGATCTCAAGGCGTATAGGGATTCAGTGGACGAGCGCACGGCGTCTTACGAGCGACTGGCCCTGTTGGGTGCCGTCGGGCAACTGCAAGCCAAGTCCAGATGGCTCCAGCAGGTGATCGATGCGATAAAAACCGGGACCGCGTGAGCAGTTCAACAGGGCCTGCATTGCAGAATCTTGGTTGGCGAGGCTGTTTCTCGGCAAAAAACGAATGACCGCTTTCAAGACATTCATTGGCAACCTTGACCGGCAACTTCTGGACGCAACCGGCCTTTCGTCCCATCGGCAACAGTGTGATCGCTGGCGACCAATTGATCATTCAATTTCGGTGCTCTTGATTGCTGCTGCCGCGATCGGCAGGCATTCCTGCGCACGTCGGCCCTGTCGTCGGTGGCTGGTTCACCGTTACAGCCTCGGGCGGCTGCTCACTTGCTTCCCGCAGCAACACGGCCGCTGCGGCCAACGCCAGCACCATCCCGAGCAGTTGCGCGGCAATGAAGCCAGCAGCATCGAGTGGACGGATGCCGGCGAACGTTTGCGTCAGTGCGCGCGCCACGGTCACGGCAGGGTTGGCGAAGGATGTGCTGGCGGTGAACCAGTACGCCGCGAAGATGTAGCTCGCGACCAATGCGGGCACGGCGGTTGGGCGGTGGCGGATGGCGAGCAGGATCGTCAGCAACAAGCCGAAGGTCGCGACCGCTTCGCTGATCCACTGTGCCGTGCCGGTGCGTGCATGTGTGCCCGGCTGGATGAGGTCGAGGCCGAACATTGCGTGCGCGAGGATGACGCCCGCGATTGCCGCGACGACCTGCACGATCATGTAGAAAATTGCCGTACGCGAGTCGAGTTCGCCGCGCAGGCGCATTGCCAGCGTCACCGCAGGGTTGAGGTGCGCGCCGGAGATCGGGCCGAGTGTCGCAATCAGCACGTAGAGGATTGCCGCGGTCGCACCGGCGTTCGCGAGCAGCGCGATGGCATTGTTTCCTTGTGCCAGCTTCACGCCCATGATTCCCGAGCCGACCACGGTGGCGAGCAGCAGCGCCGTGCCGATGCCTTCGGCAACCAGCTTGCGCGCCAGCATCACAGGGTCTCCAGCAGGGCCTTGACGCGGCCTGCAATCGCATCGCGCACCGCGCGGTAGCCATCGTCGTCCATGTCGCGCGGGTCGGGTAGCGCCCAGTCCTCGCGGCGGCTGGCGGGCACCCACGGACAGCTATCGCCGCAACCCATGCTGACGACGGCATCGAACGCGCCATGGACGTCGCCGAGCGCTGTCGAACTGTGGCTCGTCAGGTCGTAACCCAGTTCGCGCATGAACCGGATCGCCTTCGGGTTGATCTTCCCCGAGGGCTTCGAGCCGGCGCTCAGCGCTTCGATGCGGTCGCCGCCAAATCGCCGCGCGAAGGCCTCGGCCATCTGGCTGCGGTTGGAGTTTTCCACGCAGACAAACAGCACGCGCTTGCGAACGGTCATGGTGTACGTCCCAACGCTGGCGGTGCCATCCAGGCACCTGTACCGCAATGCGACCTCACCTTCTGGCGCTCAGCAGCACGCTACGTTGAGATCCACATGGAAGCGGTTCATGGGCGGGCTCCTTTCTTCGTGGGTTTGCAGGCCATCGCGGGGCCGCACGAGGTTTCGCCGGCACAGCAGTTCTCGGTGAGGTACGCAATCAGCTTGTTCATCCTCGCGTAGTTCGCGCGCATCCGGATCACGCGCCCTTCGCGCTCGTCGCGTATCAGTGATGCCGCGCGCAGGATGTTGAGATGCGCAGTCAGCGTGGCGGCAGGCACATCGAGGCGTTCGCGCAGCTCGCCAACGGGCATGCCTTCTGGCCCTGCCTGTACCAGCTTGCGGAAGGCCGCGAGGCGGGTCTCGTGGCTCAGGGCATTCAGGGCAATCGTCGCATCGCCGGCTTTCATGATTCTATATTTCCGGAATCTACGAACTATTGCAAGTGGCCTCTGGCGAACTTCGCAATCGACGCGGCCGAGACGGTCGTTGCGGCCGCCCCGTCATTCCGCACGACCCAGTTGTGCGCCTGACGCCCACTTTCTTGCCGAATCGCCATCGAGCCGCAGCCTGCCCCGTCTATCTGGCATGCTCCGCAACAGCTGGTCGCATCGATCGGGCGCGGCAAGGGGGTTGCTGCATGTCGTTCATCGCCGAACTCAAGCGCCGCAACGTCATCCGCGCCGCCGGGCTGTATCTCGTTGGCGCGTGGCTGGTGGTGCAGGTGTCGAGCACGGTGTTGCCGGCATTCAATGTGGCGAACTGGGTGTTGCGCGGGCTGATCATTTTGCTCGCACTCGGCTTCGCGCCAGCCCTGATCTTCAGCTGGGTGTTCGAGCTGACGCCGGAAGGCATCAAGCGCGACGCGGAAGTGAAGCCCGAACAATCGATCGCACCGCAAACCGCACGGCGGATGGATCGTGCGATCATCGCGATCCTCGCGCTCGCCCTGCTCTACTTCGGCTTCGACAAGTTCGTGCTCGCGCCACGGCGCGATGCAGCTTTGGTCGCACAGACAACCGCGCATATCGCGCGTGCCGGGACGGCGCAGCCGAGGAACAATCCGCGGTCGATCGCGGTGCTTCCGTTCGAAAACCTGTCCGCCGACAGGGACAACGAATTCTTTTCCGACGGTCTGTCCGAGGAAATCCTCAATTCGCTGTCGCGCATCGACGGCATGCAGGTCGTCGCACGCACGTCGTCGTTCCAGTTCAAGGGCAAGGATGTTGACGTGCGCACCATCGGCGCGCGGCTCGGCGTCGCCAACATCCTCGAAGGCAGCGTGCGTCGCGAGGGCGACCGTGCGCGCGTCACCGCCCAGCTGATTCACGCGTCGGACGGGATCCAGCTGTGGTCGCAAAGTTACGACCGGACGCTGAAAGACTCGCTGGCCGTGCAACTGGACATTGCCGAACAGGTTGCCGGGGTCATGAACGTGGTGCTCGACGACAGGCAGCGCGAGCGAATGCGCAATGCGGGCGTCAAGAACGTCGATGCCTTCATCGCATACCAGAAGGGCTGGAAGTTCTATATCGATGGGCACCGCAATCCCGAACTCAATCTGATCGATACGCTGCGCCTTGCCAACGTCGAATTCGACAAGGCCATCGCGCTTGAACCCGATTTCTCCTTCGCCTATTTCGCCGAAGCCGATCTGTTCGAACACATCCTGATCGCCGACGACCGCAGCCCGGCCGAACGCCTCGAGGCGCAGCGCTCGGCATTGCGCAGCCTTGAACTGGCCGCCGCGCACAGCCCTGATGCCCAGCAACGCGACATCGCGCTTGCAGAGCGGCAAATGCTGAGCGACGACTGGCGCGGCTTGTCCGACCGCATCGATACGGCATTGCGCCAGCCCGGTTGCAGTGCACCAAACTGGATGCCGGTTCTTGCCAGCGCGTTCGGGTATGCCGACCTGATCGAGGACCTGGGCGCGCGGGTGAATGCGTGCGATCCGTTGAACACGATCAACTTCAGCACCCGATCATGGGCAGCGCGCACGACCGGGCATGCGCAGCGCGTGCTTGCCGTCCAGGCAGCGCTCACGCGCGCACGCGGGGGCATTGCCATCGTGAACGGCGACCAGGTCATCGCGATGACGATGCTCGGACGCATGCCAGAGGCGGGAAAGTTGCTCGCATCAATGGAAGCGAATGACGAGCCCTATTACATGGCGCGGCTGATTGTTGCGCGGGCCGCGGGCGATGATCTCGCTGCCGTTCATGCCAGCTTGCGCGGCGTGGATCGCACCCACTCCAAATTGAAAATGTGGTCCATCGCCGATGCGGTCGAAGCCGCGCTATCAGGCGACCGCACCGAAGCAAACAGGCAGGCCGCCGCACTGGATGCGCGTCCCGCTGGCGGCTTGCTGTTGGCGCTACTCGTCGCCGAATGCCAGTGCGGCGCGCCGTTCGATCTCGACGCAACGCCCGGCTTCAAGGCTAGGCTCGCAGAATCCGGATTGCATTGGCCGCCGCCACAAACCATCCACTATCCGCCGCTCGCCCGGAGCCCGAGACCATGAGTGGTGAGGACGAGCGCGGCGAGCCATCGCAAGAACATCCGCAATCCACTGCCGCCGCAGGGCAGGGCGTGGATGCACAGCGTGTCGCAGCGCCGGCCAGGCACCTGCACTGGACGACCATCGCCATCGACCTCATCATCGTCGTGGTCGGCGTGTTCATCGGCATGCAGGCATCGAACTGGAATCAGGAGCGCGCCACCCACCAGCAGTCAGCAGAGTTCACCACGCGGTTGAAGGCCGACCTTCGCGAAGAGGATTGGGGCTATCAGTTGATGATCGCCTACAACCGCGAAGTGCTGGACAACGCGAATCGCGCCGTGGGTGCGCTCGACGGCACCGCCGCGTTGTCGGACGAAGCCCTTCTTGTCAGCAGCTACCGCGCCACCCAGTACAAGCAGCGACTGCGTCGACGATCCACGTACGACGAGTTGATCTCGACCGGCACCATCGGCCTGATCCACGACCAGGCCCTGCGCGATACGGCCATGCGGCTCTACAACATCCCCACTCTCGAAAACATGGCGCGCGAAGGCATGCAGTCGCGCTATCGCGAAGCGTTCCGCATGAGCCTGCCGAACGACGTGCAGCGCGCGCTCGGCAAGCACTGCGGCGACCTCATCATCCATCCCGGCGACTACGCCGCAATTCACGGTGTGCTCGACTATCCCTGTCGTACCGGGCTGTCCGAACAGTCCATCGCCGCATCGGCCAGGGCGCTGCGCTCCAATCCGAACATGATCCCGTACCTGCGGCTGCGCATCTCCGACATCGAGACCCGGCTGGCCGACCTGACCGGCAACAATCGCGACATCATGGAAAACCTGCGCTCCATAGCACAGGAAAAGCCCTGAGCGTCCGCCGCGCCATCCAATTGAAGCGGCGTGGTCCGTCGCCTGCTGGCAACAGGTGAGCTCGATCCCGGCTGGGCCTTCCATGTCGGCGGCATTGCTCGCGCTTGATCCGGCGTGGGATCCGTTGCGCAAGGATCCGCGCTACCCCCTCTGAACTTGTTCAGAGGTTCCCTTGCGGACGCTGGCCCGATCGCCGCCGGCTAATTCACCGTAATTGGCACGCGTGCCGACGGAACTCCATTCGCCACCACCTGCAGCGTCGAGGCTCCGGTCTCCGTTCCAACCGGCACGTCGAACGTCGTGGTGACGACCGCGTTGCCGGTGGCCACACCCATCGTCGAGTGATCGTGGGTGCGGGCGTAGAAGATGTGCTTGGTGGCAGTGTTGGTGATGCGCACCATCGGGTAGTTCGTGGCGGTCTCCAACTCGTCGCCGAACGCGGCGGCCTGCGACATGCCGTTGAAGCGGTTGCCGGTGATCGTGTACGTACCGCCGCGCGCGAGGCTTGTCGGAACCGTGCCGATCCTCGGCGCCCAAGCGGTCTGCGCCGTGCCGATGGAGTTGTAGACGCTGAGCACGCTGCCTTCGAGCAGGGCCTGGCCCGACGGCAGCATCAGCACCGGATAACCGGCACCGATGACTGTCCTGGTGAGCGCGGTGCCGTTGAATTCGTACAGGTTGCCGGAGGTGCCGCCGACCAGGACATTTCCATTCGGCAACAGCACCGCGCCCGAGTCGCCGGCGTCATCGCCCGCCGGGAAATCTGGTCCCACGGTCCACGAATTGGTGGTCGGGTGGTAGACGGCAGTGTGTCCCGCGTTTCCGCCGGACGGCGTTCCGCCGGTGACGAAGACGGTTCCATCCGGCCTGAGGATTTGCGGACCGATTTCACCCGGCGGGAAATAGCAACCCCCGGGATAGGAGATGCAGCCGACCTGGGTCGTGGGCGAGTGCAGGTCGACGATCGTGCTGCCCGCAGAGGTCCATGCCTGGCTCGCTGGATTGTAGATCTCCGACTTCGGGGCGGTCTTCACGTCTGCAGTCAGGATCGTGCCGTTCGGCATCAGCGTCCATCCCTCCTCCGAGTTGAAGTGGTCCTTGCCGGTCGACTTCAGGACGGTCCAGGTCATCGTCTTCGGATCGAGCCGCGCGATCGCCTCGGTCAGCTTCTGCCCGAGCAGAAAGGAACCGTCCGGCAGCACCACCGACGGCGAATCGCCGATCGTGGACCATCCGGTGGGGGGTCTGAGCAAGGTCCACGTGTTCTGTTTCGGATCGTAGACCTCGCTGCGGTTGGTCAGGGTAAAAGTCCCGTGGTTGTACTCGCCGCCCGCGACGATCACGCGGCCGTCCGCCAGCACCGCTGACGCGAACGCATCAGGTGCATAGGCGACCGGCAGGTTCGCCATCTGCGACCAGGTTCCACGCAAGTAGCTGCCGTTGATGTCTGGCGTGAGCTTCCACCAGTCCAGACCGTTGCCGCCCTGGGCGAGGACCGTACCGTCGGTGAGCAGGAAGGCGATCCCCGCGCCGTCCGGCGGCTGGTTGAGCAGCGGATGGGTGACCTGCGCGGATGCAGTTGCGCTCAGGGACATCAGGACCAAGGCTGTGCAGATCAACTTTTTCAAGGCGTGCTCCCATTATTTGATTTGTCGGGGTTGCGTCATGCCGCCGGCAGCCGCTCATGATGTCGCTTCTGTTGCACCACGGGCACGGACTACGAAATCGCCGCATGGTTCCTGACTTTGGCGGGCTCTCCAGCATCGCCCGACCGTTCAGCGCGGCTCAAATGTTTTGAGCTCCAACCGGCGACCCCCGCGGCCAGCATACGCCGGTCCCGCAGCTGTCGCGACGGCGCGACTACCAGCCCCGATCAAATCGGCAATGCCATCGCTGCCCACCACGGCGCGCGAGTGATCCATCTGGACATCAATGCTCTGCGTGAGGGTGCCGGCCTCGCGCGTTCCATGTCATCACGCCGGGTGCTTGTCCTACAACGGGTTCCGACCCTGGCCGATGGTGCGTGCGTCGTCACAGGCGAAAACTGCGCTGGCCGATCCCACGCAGGCTGCCATGACCACTTCCATATCTCTCCAGCAATTCCCCGATCATGGGATCGCGATGTCCACGCAATTGCCGCTGGAGCAATCGCAACCAGCGCAGGATCCCGCTGGCAGCAGTCCTGGCGGCGCTTCGAGCCGCGCCGACGCGGCGACGCCGAGATTGCCGCGAGCGGATGATTCGCGGCTGCGTTTGCTAACCTTGTCGCACATGTCTGCCGCCCGCGAACTGCTCCAGCAAGTCTTCGGCTATCCCGAGTTCCGCGGTCCGCAGGAAGCGATCGTCGACCACGTGGTCGCCGGCGGCGATGCGCTGGTGCTGATGCCTACCGGTGGCGGCAAGTCGCTGTGCTATCAGATTCCCGCGCTGTTGCGCGACGGGATCGGCATCATCGTCTCACCATTGATTGCGTTGATGCAGGACCAGGTGGAGGCGCTGCAGCAGCTTGGTGTGCGTGCGGCGTTCCTGAACTCGTCCCTGAGCGCGGACGCTGCCGCGACGGTCGAGCGGCGCATGCTCGCCGGTGAGATCGAGTTGCTTTACGTGGCGCCCGAGAGGTTGCTGATGCCGCGCTTCCTGGCGTTGCTCGATCGCAGCCGGATTGCGTTGTTCGCCATCGACGAGGCGCATTGCGTGTCGCAATGGGGCCACGATTTCCGGCCCGAGTATCGCGAACTGAATTTGCTGCACGAGCGCTGGCCTCACGTCCCGCGTATCGCATTGACCGCAACAGCAGACGCACCAACGCGCAACGAGATCGTCGAACGCCTGCAGCTCGAAGGCGCGCGGCAGTTCATCAGCTCGTTCGACCGTCCGAATATTCGTTATCGGGTCGCGCAGAAGGACAACGCGCGCAAGCAGTTGCTCGACTTCCTCGCCGCGCATCGCGATGCGGCCGGGATCGTGTATTGCCTGTCGCGCAAGAAGGTCGAGGAGACCGCGGCTTTCCTCGCGGGCCACGGCATCATCGCGCTGCCTTACCACGCGGGCCTGGGCGCGGAAACGCGCAGCACGCATCAGCGCCGTTTCCTGCGCGAGGACGGCGTGGTGATCGTCGCAACCATCGCGTTCGGAATGGGCATCGACAAACCCGATGTGCGCTTCGTCGCGCACATGGACCTGCCGAAATCCCTCGAAGGCTATTACCAGGAAACCGGCCGCGCGGGTCGCGATGGCGAGGCTGCCGATGCATGGCTGTGCTACGGACTCGGCGACCTGGTGACGCTCAAGCAAATGATCGAACAGTCCGAGTCCGGCGAGGAACGCAAACGCCTCGAGCGGCGCAAGCTCGACGCACTGCTTGGCTATTGCGAATCGACCGTGTGCCGTCGGCACCTTCTGCTCGCGGGCTTCGGGGAAAATTACGCGCGCCAGTGCAACAACTGCGACAACTGCCTCGACCCGCCGCAATGCTGGGACGCGACCGTCGAGGCGCAAAAGGCATTGTCGTGCGTGGCGCGCACCGGCCAACGTTTCGGTGCGGCGCATGTGATCGACGTGCTGCGTGGCGCGGACACCGAAAAGGTCACCCAGTACGGGCATGCGCGACTGAGCACGTTCGGGATTGGCGCGGACCTGGATGCGAAACAGTGGCGCGGCGTATTCCGGCAGCTGGTCGCGGCAGGCGTGCTGGATATCGACACCGTGGGCTTCGGGGCGCTGCGACTGACAGAAGCGAGCCGCCCGGTGCTGCGCGGGGAGCAGAAGATCGAACTGCGTCGCGAGATCGAACGCAAGCGCGAGAAGTCTGCGCGTGCCGCGCGCACGGCGACCGTCACCGCCGATTTTCCGCCGCATGCAATGCCGCGCTTCGATGCGTTGCGTTCGTTGCGGGCACGCCTGGCGCGCGAACAGAACGTGCCCGCGTACGTGATCTTCCACGATGCGACCTTGCGCGCAATCGCGGCCGATGCGCCGCGGGATTTGCCGGCGCTGGGCCGCATCAGCGGGGTTGGGCTTAGCAAGCTGGAGAGGTATGGGGCGCAGGTGTTGGAGACGTTGCAGTCGAACTAGCAACACCATCCCCACCCCGGCCCTCCCCTTGAAAGGGAGGGAACGAACAAGTCCCAGTCATGCGCAGTCGTCGTGCAGGGATGCCGTGGCAGCGACGACTTGCAGCGCGTTTGATCGCGGCCGCGACTTCAGTCCGAAGAAAGGCCGCAGCAGTGGAACGCGCTTGGCGAATTCGCCGATCACGAAGCAACCGGCGAGCGTTCCGGCAAGGATCGCCAGTGGTTCGGTCACCGGGCCCAGGTGGTAGGGGATCAGCGCGAAGGCAATCCCCACGATCAGGCTCTGGTGGAGCATGTACCACGGGTACACCGACTCGGTTGCCCACGGCAGCCAGCGGAACGGGCGGTTCAGCAGTGCGTGGCCCCAGCCGAGGATCGCGAGCAGCATCGTCCAGATGTAGCCCACACGCAGCGTCCAGATCACGACAACCTGCCAGTGCGGCGCGTCGTCGGGCAGCAACCGTCCAAGCAGGATATAGGGCACGAAGATCACGAGTGCTGCCCCCAGGGTGGTCTTGCGCAGGCGCGTCGCCTCTGCCCAGAACCCGGCGTCGCGCGCAACCAGGTAGCCGTACAGGAAGATCGTGAAATACACCGGGTTGCGGTACCAGTCGTGGATGAAATCGCCGTTGTCAGGGAAACGGTCCTGCAATGTGACGGTGTAAAGCAGGAACGGCAGCGCCGGCAGCACCATCAGCTGCCAGCCACGCAGTCCGGTGAACATCGCGGTCAGCCTGCGTCCAGTTTCCGAGGCGAGCGGCTTGGCCAGCAGCGCCAGCATCAGCGTATAGATCCACAGGTAGAACAGGTACCACAGATGGTTCCAGGTGAAGCCGAATTGCCAGCCATCGAACGCATTCTTCGGCCACGGCTTGCCCCCGAAGTAGTCGATCAGGAACTGCGCGAAGCCGGGTTTCACCAGCCCGTTCGTCACCCCCTGCGCGTAAGGCTGGATCGGCATGACCACGGCCATGCCGAATGCCAGCGGCAATAGCAGCCGCCAGTTACGCTGGCGCACGAAGCGCCAGACCTGGTTGGTCTTCAACAGGAAGGCGGCGGCCATGCCCGAGATCATGAAGATCAGGTCCATGCGCCAGCGATTCACGAACAGCATCGGAAACTGCAGCCACGTGGCCAGATGCTCGCTCTTGACGTGCCAACCCCAGTCAGCGACGTAAAACATGCACAGGTGGTAGAGGATCAGCAGGGCGAAGGCGATGGCGCGCATGGCGTCGATGTCGTGGCGGCGGTTCATGGGACTCTCCGGGAAAGTGCACGCAGGCTGCCCCGCTGATGGCCCGGCGCCCAGGGCCAAGGGTCCTGGGGTGGGCTGCGGTGACGAGTGGCGGATGTCGGGGACGAATTGCGGAACGGATTTCGTCCCAGCGCCTTAGAATGCGTGGATGTCAGTCCCGGCACCGACCCCTCGCCCCCCAGGTTCCGCCGAGCCGAAGCCGCTCGCGCCGGTCATTGCATGGCCGGGGCCGATCGCGCCCGCCAGCCGCACCCTGCTGCAGCGTTACCAGCGCTGGAAACCGTGGGTCGAGCCGGGTTTTTGGATCGTGCTGTTTGCGATCCAGTTCCTCGCGAACTCCGAGATCGCGATCATCGACGTGCGCCGCGGCCAGGCCGATTTTCCGATCTGGAAGCCGGTGACCTGGGAGCTGTCAAGCCACCTCGTGGTGTTCGCTCTGATCCCGCTGGTGATCGCGTTCGAGCGGCGCTTCCCGCTGACGTTCGCCACGATCCGCCGGAACCTCATGTGGCATGTGCTCGGCACGGTGGTGTTCTGCCTGGTGCATGTCGCGGCGATGGTCGCCCTGCGCAAGCTCGCTTACGGCTGGATGGGGGACAGCTACAACTTCGGTTACTGGCCGCGCGAAATCGGCTATGAATACCTCAAGGACTGGCGCTCGTACGCCACGATCCTGCTGATCGTGAATGTCTATCGCCTGTTGCTGCTGCGCCTGCAGGGTGAAGCCCGCCTGCTCGACGCACCCGACGACGAAGCCCCTCCGATTGAGCCGGTCGAACGTCCCGACCGCTTCCTGGTACGCAAGCTGGGCAAGGAATTCCTGATCGCCGCGAACGACATCGAGTTCCTGCAGGCTTCCGGCAACTACGTGAACCTGCACGTGCGTGGACGCGACTATCCGCTGCGCGCAACCATGGCCGGGATTGAACCGCGCATGGACCCGGCCCGCTTCGTGCGTGTCCACCGCAGCTGGATGGTCAACCTGGACTGCATTGCCGAAATCGAACCGCTCGAAACCGGCGATGCCCGCCTGCAGCTGCGCGACGGCACCAGGGTCCCGTGCAGTCGGCGGTACCGGGCGGCGTTGAAGCGCTGATGGGCCGTCTGTTGAGTCCATCTCCCTGCAGGCGAGGGAGTTCCACCACAAAATGAACGATTCCTGGCGCGGGCGGTCTTGTTTGCCGCAGCGGCGCGATCGGATCGCTGGCACACTCCGCAGGTCGCTGCGATCCACCCCGTCCGAACCTCCAATCAACGGATCCTCCATGCCCCGACGCATCGTTTTCAAGAGCAGCCGCCTTGCAGCCGTTTTGTTGACCCTGGTGTTCGCTGCAACCACGGTATCGGCAGCACCCGCGCCTGCGAAGGCCGCTCCGGCCGGCCCGGCTCCGAAGGAAGGCACCGACTACGCGTTGATCGACACGCCGGAACAGCCGCGCGGCGACAAGGTCGCATTGGTCGAGGTGTTTGGCTACGGCTGCCATTTCTGCGCAGCGCTGCAGCCGGATCTGTCGAAGTGGAAGAAGACCCTGCCCGCCGACGTGCAGTTCAGCTACCTGCCCGCGCCATTTGGCGGTCTTGCGGACCCGTTGATGCGCGCCTTCTACGCGGCGCAGGCGATGGGGGTCGAGGAGAAAAGCCACGACAGCATCTTCAAGGCTATCTTCGACGAAAAGCGCATCACCAAGGCCGAAGACATTCCCGGCTTCTACAGCGCCTACGGCATCAATCCCAAAACCTTCGCGTCCACGATGCAGAGCTTCGCGGTCAGCGCGAAAATCGCTGCCGCCAGCGACCAGGCGATGCGCTGGGGCATCGAGGGAACCCCGACGATCGTCGTGGACGGCAAGTACCGCGTGCTGGAACCCGCGGGAGGATCCCAGGCGATGTTCCACACCGTCGAATGGCTGGTTGCGAAGCAGCGCCCGCTGCACGCGAAGCACTGACGCCCAGGGGACGGTCAAGTCCCTAGTGCATTCGCGTGAAGTATTCGCGCGGAGGTGCGCCGGCCGTAGCGACCCACATGGTGTCCCTGCCGTCGAAGTTGTAGGTCTTCGTCGATGTCTTGCCCTTCTCGCTGATGGAGATCGACACCGCTTTCGCACTGGCTGATACCACCTTGTACGCGGACTCGACGTGCGAAGCGGGCATGTGGATCGGCGTGGTGTCGACGTTGAACGAGAATGCCGGAAGGTCGGCCTTCGCGTGGTCGCGGGTGAATTCCAGGGACATGCGCCCGGTCGTTCCTTCGAGGAACTGCATGGTGTCGCTGTTGGTCTTCACGGTCTTGCGGAAATAATTCATCGTCAACGCACGATCGGAATGCCACTTCCCAACCAACGGCGTGATGGCGGGTGCGGCATGCGACAACGTGCACACCAGAAGGCCCAGCACCAACATGCAAACGGGGACATTGCTTTTCATCGGACCACCGTGATGCCGCACTGCGCAGTCACGCATGGTCATCGCAGCGTGCGGTTCCGTCAAGGGCGCGTGCGCGGCGGCGCGAAGAAACACGCGCTCTCGAGACAGCCCGCGGAGTCGCTCAGGCCGTTGCGGCCCCGGGCTCGCCTGCCGCATCGGGCGCAATCAAGCCGCGCGATGCAAGCATGCGGTCCAGCCTTTCGCGAACGTGCGATGCGTGCTCGGTACCTGCGCCGGTTTCAATGACGACCGAATGCTGCGCGAACTCGATCCAGAAGTCCGCACCGTCTGCATCCGGATACTTGAGCATCAGCCTGGGAAGGTCTTCTTCGAGCTGATCCATCATTCCATCGAGGTCACTGAGGGTCTTCGCCACTGTCGGCCTCGCCGGTTGAAGTAGGTGGATTCCGCGGCAGCGTATCCGAGCGTCGCTGAACGCATGGCGATCATTGTCCAGGTCTGCACCGCCCATTCAGCAGACCGCCGCCGCGCATCATCCGTCTCACCCCGAGCGCCGGGTTTGCCGGGTGGCCATGAAAAGGCACGGAACGGAAAAAAATTCATCGCATGGAAACGATTGCACCGCGGTTCGCGCTGCCCCGCCCGGTTTTGCTTGATCGCAGGCAGCCCGGACAGTTGGCACGAGTGTTGCAATCCGGTCAGTCAGCATTGAAACGTCGTCGCATAAGGTCGCAGGCCATGACATTCGAACAACGCCAACACGGCGACAAGTGGATCATGCCAGCGATCACACTGCGCATGCCCAGCGATCGCCAACGCCGGACGCAGGCGCAAGCGCGTCCCCGGAACATCGCCACATGACGGCATGGCGGCAACTTGCATTCGAGCGCCAGCACCCGCACGGATTCAACTCCGGCGAGGCAACCCCCGACACCGAAGAACAGGTCAGGATCGTGGGCTGCAACACGGTTGGGCCGCGCGCCAATGGTCGGGTTGGAGCTGCAACGCCTTAAGGCTACTTCAGGCGCTAGCTACTTCGGGTCTAGTTACTTCGGGCTCTAGTTACTTCGGCCCCGGTGGCTCCAGGCGCCAGTGATTCCAGGCGCCGGGCGCCGAACAGGTTTCGTTGCTGCGGTTTTTCGTACGCACGCTTCTTGCGCAACTTACCCCGGATCAGCGCATCAATCCACCAGGGACGGCGATTGGTGCCGTACGAAAAATCGGACCCAACACCGATCATGGTGAGGAGGATTGATCGAGAACGAAGTTCGAGGCGATCCATCTCGAACCACTCGAACCACCCGCCGACGGGTCAGACTGCATCACGATCCTCCAGCGAAACCGCTCCCCCGCCACCAAATTCGTACGACGCCATCGCCACCTTCATCACATGGTCGACGAATACGCGACGGCCGATGTCGTTTCCTGCAGCGCCGGCGATCACCATCAGCGGAATCAGGTGGTCCTCCCTTGGATGCGCGAGGCGCGCAGCGGGCGCTGATTGCCAATGCACCAGCATCTCGTTGCGCACCTTCGCATCGGCCGTGATCGCGGTGTTGAGGAATTCCTCGAACGTCTGTGCGACCGCAGTGGATGCGTCCTGGCCGAAGCCGCGCATGTTGTGGTACGTCAACCCGCTGCCGACAATCAGCACGCCCTCGTCGCGCAGCGGCGCAAGCAGTGCGCCAACGCGGATGTGTTCGGCAGGGTCGTAGCTTGACTTCATCGACAGCAGCACGATCGGCACGTCGGCATCCGGGTACATCAGGCTCAATGGCACGAACGTCCCGTGATCGAAACCGCGCTTGTCGTCGTTGGCAACCGGGATACCCGCAGCGCCCAGCAGTTCGACAACGCGCGCAGCGAGAGGGGGCGAACCCGGCGCGGGGTACTTGATGCGATAGGTGTGCTCGGGGAAGCCAGAGTAGTCGTATTCCATCGGCGGATTGACCGCAGTGGACACGGTGAACGCGCGTGCCTCCCAATGGCCAGTGATCACCAACACCGCCTTGGGCCTTGCCGGCAACAGCTGCGGCAGTTTCGCGAACTCCGCGGCGGTTTTCGCAAACTGCTGCTGCATCCCCTCCACCCACGGCCACGGCCCGCCGCCGTGCGAAAGGAAAAGGGTCGGGAATCTGCTCTTGGTCATGTCTTGGCCTGCGGCGAATGCCTGTTCGCATCATGCGGGCGAATTGCAGTGACTCAAGCACCTCCAGCAGCGTCGTCGCGACCAACTTTTTTCGTGCGTGAACGATTTGCGCTTATTCGCGAGGTCACTCCGGCCCGTTTTCGGAAACGGCTTACGACATCGAGTACCGTAGCTCGACCTCGACTTTCGGTCGTTCGTCGCAACCCGCTTTGCAACGCACTGTTGCCCTGCCAGAGTCGCGCACGTCCATCCCGTCGTTTATCGCAGACACCGGCGCGCGCCGGATTTGACTGCGCGTGAGTTGCCCGCGGGCAGTCTCGGCTCCGCTCTTTGACACAAGTTGCACCATTGCTGTGGCCGTCTCGAGCATCGTCCAGCAAATTTGCAAGTGAACCACCATCCGCATCCAGGAGCACCCATGACTCGCGCGACGAATGCAAGAATCGCCGGCTTCACGTTCCTCTTCTACATAGCGGTCGGCATGACCAGCATGTACCTGTTCGACCGGGCGACCAGCGCTGTAGGGACTGCGGCGACGCTCGCGCACATCGCCGAGCACTCGTCAGACTTGCGTATCAACATCTTGCTTGATCTGCTCCAATGCTTCTCGGCCATCGTGCTGGCCGTAGCGCTGTACGGAATCACGCGCGACGAGGACCACGAGCTCGCGATGCTGGGCCTGGCCTGTCGCGTCGGCGAGGGAGTAGTCGGTGCGATCGGCATCCCGAGGGAACTGGGGCTGCTGTGGATCGCGACGACCGGGCCCGGCGCCCCGGACGCCGTGTCAGCGCACGCGATTGGAACGTATTTGCTGATGCCGGCCCTGAACATACCCATCGGCGCGATCTTCTTCGCCGTGGGGAGCGCGATCTTCTCTTATCTCCTGCTGCGCGGACGGATGGTGCCGGTTCCACTCGCTTGGCTTGGCGTGCTCGCGTCGGTCTTGCTCGTGGTGTGCTTTCCGCTGCAGCTCGCCGGCTTCCTGACAGGGCCGGTGACCGGGTACATGTGGATGCCGATGCTCGTATTCGAAATCGCACTCGCGCTGTGGCTGGTCATCAAGGGCGTCGCCGCGCCAGCACGGCATGTGCAATCGGCATGATGTTGCTGCGCCGAGGTCGGCCTCGCCGTGCAACTGGATCTGCCACCAGAGGATCTGGCGAGGCGCTGCGCAAGGCCTAGGGAACCTCTGAACAAGTTCAGAGCATCCTGCGGTGCATCGATGCACCGCCGCGAACAACGACGCAAGTCTTTGATTCGCGAGCACCGAGTCCGGACCTGCGCCGAACTCGGTGTGTCTGAACAAGTCCAGGACGGACTTGCTCAGACCTTCCATAGGGCTCCGCCCCGGGATTTCGCTGGTTCTGCCAAGCAGCCTGTCACTTCCGATCGTCGATGAGCCACCCGATGGCGTGGTTCGTCGGATGGCGCTTTCCGCGGTGATTCAACGTTGACGATACTGCGCGCCGACCCACCCGGAGCCGGCAGCGATGACTCATCCACTCGACGTGACGACCCAAATCGCCGCCACCTGTCCCACAGGCGATTCAATGGTCGGCTGGCAACCCAAGGCTCGCGTTTCCAACCCAGGCGCATTGGCCCATCGGGCCGGCCGTGCGTTGAACGCTGCAGCGACTTCGTGGTTTGTCGTGACCGTGCTCGGCCAGCTGATGTTCACAGTGTTCATCGTCGGCTTTTACGGACGCGCCGCACAGCGCGGCCAGTTCGAGGCGTGGAACAAGGTGCTCCCGCACGGCTGGGTTTCGGGCGACACCTGGGGCAACCTGGTGCTGTCCCTGCACCTGTCCTTTGCGGCCCTCATCACTCTGGGCGGCGCGCTGCAGCTGATCTCGGGCGTGCGCCGACTCTTTCCCACATTCCATCGATGGAATGGTCGGGTATACCTGGTGTCGTGCCTGGTCATGAGCGTGGGCGGCCTGACCATGGTGTGGACGCATGGCACGGTTGGGGACTTGTCCCAGCACATCGCGATCAGCATCAACGCGCTGTTGATCATGCTCTGCGCCAGCATGGCACTGCGGCACGCGCTTGGGCGGCGTTTCGACATGCATCGCCGCTGGGCGCTGCGCCTGTTCCTGGTCGTGAGCGGGGTCTGGTTCTTCCGAATCGGCCTGATGTTCTGGATCGTGGTAAACCAAGGTCCCACGGGCTTCGATCCGCACACGTTCACGGGACCGTTCCTCACATTCCTCTCGTTCGCCCAGTACCTGCTGCCATTGACCATGCTCCAGCTCCATTTTTTTGTGCAAGATCGCGCGGGCACCGTCGGCCGCATCGCCCTGACCACGGGGCTGGCGGCTGCGACGCTGATGATGGCGGCTGGTATCGTCGCGGCGACACGCATCATGTGGCTACCGCATCTTTAAGCGACGATGCGCAAGCAGCCGGCAGAGTCCCTGCTTGGCCTGGATTGGCGCCGCCGACGTCGAGAGCCAAATGCCATGACTGCCGAAATGGGGCTACCCACCACGTCCAATTCCAAACGTCACAGCTACCGTTATCCATGCGCATCGCCGCAGCAGGACCGGGGTATCCACTTCGAAGTGGGGCCGTGCCGTTCGACACACTGCGTCAGGCAGGCACAGGCATATACTCGAATCGATCCGTCCCGCAACCTGTCGAAGCGGAGGCAATGCGGATGCTCAGCTGGGTGTTCGCCGCGGTGTTGTCGATCGCTCCGCCTGCGAAGGAGATCGATCAACCGATCGCGCCGCCAGCGCAGGTCATGGCGCTGCCAGCGGATTTGCGCGCCCGTCTGCAAGACGATGTGCTCAGCGATTCCCCATCGCAACGCAAGCGACTCAATCGCCTGCTGCACCTGGTGTTCGACAAGGATGGGCTGGGCCTGGTCTACCAGGACGACGCAACCGAATCGGTGTCGCAGATCTACGCCACGCGCACCGCCAACTGCCTCTCCTTCACGCTGATGTTTATCGCACTCGCGCGCGAAGCCGGGCTGGAAGCGTATCCGCAGGAAATTCCCGAGACCCTGGCCTGGCACCAGAACAACGGCGTGTTCTATCGCGTGGACCATATCAACACCATCGTGCATATCGGCGGCATCGACTACCTGGTGGATATCGCGCGCGATTCTGTGGTTGCGCTACGGGCTCCCGAACGCGTCACCGACGAGCGCCTGCTCGCGCACTACTACAACAACCTCGCGATGCACGACCTCGAACAAGGCCGCATCGCACCCGCGATGGAGACCATGGCCACTGCACTGAAACTCGATCCACGCAATTCCACCAACTGGAGCAACGCCGGCGTGCTCTATCTGCGCAATGGCGATGCGGCCGCCGCCGGCCAGGCCTACACCAAGGCCTTGGTCTTCAACCCTGCGAACACCAGCGCGCTTGCCAACATGGCCAACCTTGCGCACATCAATGGCGAGCACGAGCGCGAAACCGAATTGCGCAAGCGGCTGGAACGCCAGCAACAAACCGATCCGTTCTTCCACTTCATCCAGGCTGAAGGCTATGTCCATTCGGGCGACTACGCGCAAGCCATCGAACACTACCAGCGCGCCATCCGCCTGCACGGCGAAGAACCCCGCTTCTACGCTGCCCTCGCCCACGCGTACGTTCTTTCAGGCGACACCAGGCAAGCAATCAAGGCACTCACGCGCGCCGAATGGTTCAGCACCGACAGCGCGCGCGCGGAAATCGAGACGCAGCTTGCTGCGTTGCGCAATCGCGGAGGGACTCTCTAGCGGTAGCATCGTGTGACCATGCTCCATCGGAATGATCGCTGCGCCAAACTTGAGATGTCGCGGCCGCATCCGCCTGACTCCAGCTCCAACCGCGGAAGGACACCATGAAGCGCACGTGGACGATTATCGGCGTCGCTGACGTACCAGCGAGTTTCAAGTGGTACCAGTCGCTGCTTGGCCTGCCTGCGACGACTCCAGGCCATTCCTACTTTGGGCAGATCCTCGACTCGGATGGAACGGTCCTGCTGTGCCTGCACGCATGGGGCGCCCACCAACACCCCTCCCTGATGAGTCCCGATCACGCGACGCCCGGCAACGGCCTCCTGTTGTTCATCCGCGTTGATGATTTCAACACGGCGTTGCAAGGCGCACGCGCTCTGGCGACCCCGCTCGAAGAGGAGCCCAACATGAACCCGAACACCGAAACCATGGAGTTCTCGCTCCGGGATCCGGACGGGTACTACGTCACGATCAGTGCGCTGAGCGCGACCTGACACTGCGCTCAAGCGGAACCGCCGGCGGACGCTTCCGGTGCAATCAGATGGGCAGCCCACAGCTTGCTTTCCGTCGCAACAGCGGCGATCCGGCACCAGGCAGACCTGCTATCCGGCGCTGCAAGCGATCATGACGGCGATGAAGGTTTTCATCGCGCCTGCGAAACATGTCATCGCGACGATGATGAACATCATCGCTCCGATGAAACCATTTATGGCCGGGATGCAACAGTCAATCGCCGCTGCGCGTGCTTGCACAACCGCTGCGATACCTTTCATGGCGGCGATGCATCCCTTCATGGATGCGATGGTGCCCATCATTGCCCCGATGAAGCCTTTCTTCGCTCCGATGCAACAGTCAATCGCGGCCGCGCGTGTTTGCGCGCGTGCGCGGATGGTCTTCATCGCCGCGCGGATACCTTTCATCGTCGCAATGAAAGCTTGATCGGGGATTGCGGCGTCAAGCATGGCCCTGCAAATGCATCGCAGCGCCCAGATGCAGGGGTTCTCGGCCACCAGGATAGCCACGACAGCCGTGCCGCCAGGGTGCATGCACATCCGGCATGGCTGCTGTCGATGCGGGCTCGTTCGCACGCGCCGTGCGCCGTTTCGCAGGCAGGCTCGCCTCCCCTTGCGAGCTTAACTGGGTGTTACACCGCCTCCATAATGCTTCCGGGAGTCCGTCTGGATTCACGCGCGGGTGCGCACGATGGTGCCTGGCACCAAGCCGAGAACAGCCGCTGCGCAGCGGTGCCAAACCACGAACCAACAAGGAGTTCCAGCATGACGGACCAATACCAGAAGGACCTCGACAACGCCGCGAAGGTTCGCCACGACACGCAGGTTGAAGTCGACGCCGAGCGCACGAAGGCGGAGGAGAAACTCGCGAAGGCCGAGAGCGAGGCAGACCGCAAATTCGTCAAGGAAGCCGATCGCGCCGAGGCATCCGCGATGAATCGCGACCCGATTACCGGAGCGCCGGGTTCGCATCCGGTTGGAACCGGCATCGGCACCACCGGCGGCATGATTGCGGGCGCGACGCTCGGTTCGCTCGGCGGGCCGATCGGCACGGCCATCGGAGGGCTGGTTGGCGCGATTGTCGGTGCCGCCGCTGGCCACAGTGCAGGCGAAGCGGTCAACCCGACCGCCGACGAAATATTTTGGCGCGACGCGTTTGTGCGCGAGCCGTACTACAACCCGGACCGCAATTTCGACGACTATTCCCCGGCGTACCGCGCAGGCTACCTTTACCGCAATGAGTTCCGCGACCACACCTGGGAGCAGGCCGAGCCGGAATTGCAGTCCGGATGGGAAAGCAATCCGACCACCTCGCGCCTGCGCTGGGAAGAAGCCCGCCCCGCAGCGCGAGCCGCGTGGTACCGCGCGGACGAAAGCACGCGCTGACGCAGCCCCCGGCGATTGGCGAAGGTGGAGGAAGCAATACACATCGCGCTTGGGAATATTGGCCACGGCACGCTGGTCTCCATCGGTGACGGCTGGGCAGCACGTACGGGTGGTCGAGCCGTTGGCTCGTCCGTCCGGCCTGCAGAAGCAACCCAGCACAATGCTACCCTCAGCCGTGCTGCGGCCAGGGCGTCCTCATGCCGCAGCGTGATCCGGTTACGACCACGAACAGGGGGTAGCTTGATGCGTGTATCGCGGCAATGGCGTTGGGTGGTGATCTTTCCCCTCGCAGCAATGCTTGCATGCGCGTCGACGGTGTCTGCGGCCGAGCTGAAAGTCCAGGTCAACGATGACAAGGGGCATCCGGTCGGCGATGCGGTGGTGACGGTGTTGCCGCAGAGCGCGACGCAGAAGGTGCCGGACCGGCGCGGACCGGCGGTCACCAAGACCATCGACCAGAAGCAGGAAACGTTCATCCCCTACATCGAGATCTTTCGCCCCGGCGACAAGGTGCTGTTCCGCAGTAACGATCAGATGCGCCACCACGTCTACACGTTCTCGCCGCTCAAGCCGTTCGAGTTCGTGCTGGTTCCGGGCGAAAGTTCGAAGCTGATCGCGCTCGACCAGGCCGGCGTGATCGCGGTCGGCTGCAACATCCACGACATGATGATCACCTATCTGTATGTATCGGATGCGCCATGGATCGCTCGCACCGGTGCGGATGGGCGCGCGGTGTTTGCGGACGTACCCGCAGGGCCATGGGTGGTGCGGGTGTGGCACCCGCGCCTGCGGCCGGGCAAGCCTGACCTTGCGCAATCGGCTACGCTGGTGACGGCGGACGAGTCGAAGGTGGTCACGTTTGCGTTGTCGCTGCTGCCGGATGCGCGCCACGAATTCGATCGGGAACATACGCGGTACTAGCACGCGTCGCCAGGATTTGGTCTCCGGGACTAAGGATTGTTGCGATGGGCTTTCGGTTCCGGCTCGCATCCTTCTTCGTCGCCGCGCTGGTTACGGTGCAGGCGCTCACGGCGGTGCTTGTCTATGAAGTCACCCGCCAGCAGTTGATCGGCGAAGGACAACGCCAGCTCGGCGTTTCTGCGACGGCGTTCGCGCACCAGCTCGACGATATCTCCGAACGCGTTGCGACCAACGTGCAGGTGCTCGCGCTGGATTTCGCATTGCGCTCGGCGATCGCGCAGGGCGACCAGGCAACGGTGTTGTCGGCATTGCGCAACCACGGCCGACGCGTTGGCGCCGCGCGCATGCTGCTCATCGGCACGGATGGGCAGATCCAGGCAGATACCAATCAGGCCGATGCGAGCGTTGCCGATGCGCGCATGCAAGCCGCGCCCACGAAATTTCCCTACAGCGACCTGTTGAACCGCGCCTACGAGCGGCCCTCCGCTGCGCTGGTTTCGGTGGACGGGCATGCGTACTGGATGGTGGTGGTGCCGGTGTTCGCGCCAACCCTGGTTGCGTTGATCGCGGCGGCGATCCCGGTCGACGACGCTTTGCTGGCGCGATTGCAGACGCAATCGACCCTGCCAAAAGGCGTCGAGATCGCGGCCGAGACGAACACCGGCACATGGAAGGTGGTTGCGCACGGCCAGGATCGCATTGCACTGACGGCGGAGTTGACTGCGCACAACCGCGGCCTGCCGACCGCGCCGGGCGTGTTCGTCGTCGGCGGTCGCGAATACGTCGTGCAGGCCGTGCACCTGGACGCGTCGCGACAAAGTCCCGCGGTTGCTGCGATCCTTGGGTACTCGGTGGACGAAGCGTTGCAGCCGTACCGATCCGTCGGGCGTGCGTGGGCCGCATTGCTCGCGCTCGGGCTGGCGGTCGGCCTCGTCGGCGCGTGGCTGATCGCACGCGGTGTTTCGCGCCCGGTGGAGGCGCTGGCCGCATCCGCACGACGCATCGAAGCCGGCGATTACAGCGCCTCGAAACCCAGCGCGCGCAAGGACGAGCTTGGCCAGCTCTCATCGGCATTCGGCAGCATGGCGCGGGCGATCCGCGAGCGCGAGGCGCACATCCTGCACCAGGCAGGGCACGACCAGGTCACCGGCCTTCCGAATCGTGTCGCCACCGAAACCGCGATCCAGCTCGAACTCAATCTGCATCCAGAACGCGAGGCTGCATTGCTGATGCTGGGACTAGGGCGGGTTCCCGAAATCGTCAAGACGATGGGCCACGCGGTGAGCGATCGGCTGATGCACGACACCGGTGAACGCCTCAAGCGCCCGGCTGGCGATGGACTGATCGCGCGCGCGACAGACACGGAGTTTTCGATCTTCCTGCCGGCAGCCGGAAAATCCGAAGCGATCGCGACTGCGTTCCGGGTAATCGACGCGCTGGCGGTGCCGTACCAGGAAGCCGACCTGTCGCTGGACATCGCGCCTGCCGTCGGCATTGCCCTGTTCCCTGCGCACGGCGCGGAAGCGAGCGGGCTGCTGCGTCGCGGCGAGGTGGCGCTGCTGGCCGCGCTCGATTCGGAGGAACCGATCGTTGTGTACGATCCGGCGACCGACCCGCATCGACCGGAGCGTCTGTCGCTGATGGGCGACCTGCGCGAGGCGCTCGATGGCGACCAGCTCGAACTGTATTACCAGCCGAAGTTGAATCTTACGAGCGGCCGCATCGATGGCGCCGAGGGACTAGTGCGCTGGCAGCATCCAAAGCTCGGTTTCGTTCCGCCCGACGCCTTCATCGCGATGGCCGAGGAAACCGGCAACATTCGCCGGCTCACGCGCTGGGCGCTGTCCGCTGGCATCGCGCAGGCGCATCGCTGGCGCACGGAAAGCGTGGCGATCCGGCTGTCGATCAATGTCTCCGCGCGCGACCTCGACGACGCCGACCTGCCGCGCCGCGTCTCGGAGTTGCTTGCGCTCCATGAAGTCCCTCCGGAACGGGTCGTGCTGGAAGTTACCGAGAGCGCCGTGATGGGTAAGCCTGATGCCGCGATCAAGGTGCTGCGCAAGCTCGCGGATCTCGGCATCGACCTGTCGATCGACGACTTCGGCGTGGGGCAATCGTCGTTCGCATACCTGCGCCGGCTGCCGGTGCGCGAACTGAAGATCGACAAGACCTTCGTCGAGCACCTGGCCGACTCGCCTGAGGACCGCACCATCGTGCATTCGATCGTGGACCTCGGCCATCGCCTCGGCTATCGGGTCACCGCCGAAGGAGTCGAAGATCGCATCGCTCTCGACTACATAACCGGGATAGGCTGCGACTATGCCCAGGGTTACCTGATCGCCAAAGCCATGCCAGCCGATGCGTTCAACAGTTTCATCGCAACCGGCCCCACCTTCGCCTTCCTGATGGGCGATGCGTGATGCGCAGGGCCTTGCTCGCCTTGTCGATGGTCGCGGTGCTGCCGATCGGTGCGCTTGCGCAGGACATCACGTTGCACGGCTATGCGGACATACGCGCCGTGGTGCCGACGGACGAGACCAGCTGGAACGATGGAGGCCTAGGCAAGTCGCGTTACGGTGGTGGTAGCGGTATCGAGGCGCGCTTTGCTGGCGCGGCACTCGCCGGGACATGGCAATTCGCTCCATCGTGGCTCGCGGTAGCCGATATGCGCGTGCAAGCCGATGCGAGTCCCCATGTCGACCTGCTGGATGTCTACCTGCGCTTTCGCCCTGCCTCGATGACGCCGTGGCGCTGGTCGCTCAAACTCGGCGCATTTTTTCCGCCGATCTCGCTCGAGAACGATGGCATTGGCTGGACCAGCACATGGACCCTGACGCCTTCGGCGATCAACAGCTGGGTCGGCGAGGAGTTGCGCACGATCGGAGCGGAGTTCAGCGTCGAACACCGCGGCGACGCAGGCACGCTTGAAGCGGGGGGCGCGGTCTTCACGGGCAACGATCCCGCAGGTGAATTGCTGTTTGCGCGCGGATGGTCGCTCAGCGACCTCACCTCGGGAATCGGCACCCACGTGCGCGAACCGGATGTCTACACGCTGTTCACCGGCAGCACCGTGCCGGTTGGATACAAGCCCTTCGGCGAGATCGACCACCGCCTGGGCTGGTATGCGGATGCGAGCTGGAAGTCGCCCGCGTATGGACAGGTGACGTTGATGCGCTACGACAACCGCGCCGATCCGAAGACCTACCAGGACTACGAGGACCGCCAGGTGTTCGCGTGGCATACGCGATTCTGGAGCCTCGGTGCGAAGACGCGGATTGGCGACGTGGTGCTGATCGCACAGGCGATGAACGGCACGACCATCTTCGAACCGGCGCCGGACTTTTCGCTCGAGGCAAGGTTCCAGTCGGCCTACCTGCTCGCGGGATGGGACCGCGGCGCGTGGCGTCCGGCGTTGCGCATCGATTTCTTCAACCTCTACCAGTCGCCGACGGTGCTCGACTCGCCACTGAGCGAACACGGCAACGCCCTCACGCTTGCGTTGAACTGGCGTCCACGCGATTGGCTACGCGTGACGGGTGAGATGCTGCGCATCGATTCGGTCCGCGCCCAGCGCCTGCTGGAAGGGCTAAGCGCCAGGCAAATCGACAACCAGGTGCAGCTTGGGGTGCGGGTGCTGTTCTAGGGCACGCCGGAACAAATGGCGAGACTGCCGCGACGTCGCGCAACAATCACAGCGAAAGATCGTAGCGGATGAATCCATTGAATCGCGCAATCGAGTCGTACAGGGCGCGTGCGATCGTGTTGTGTTCCTGGGTGGTCCAGTACAGGCGTTGCGCCCCACGATCACGCGCCGCATCCGCGACCGCCTCGATCAGGACGCGCGCCACGCCCTGCCCGCGCGCCGAGGGATCGACGAACAAGTCCTGCAGATAGCACGTCGTTGGCGCCCACACGATCGTGTGGAAAAGGTAGTGGGCGATGCCGACGAGCTGGCCGTTCATTTTGGCGCCGAAGGCGAACAGCGCATCTGCGTTTCGCAGGCGGCCCCATGCGGTGGCATAGGCAGCGTCAGGCAACGAGGTCTTGTAGAAGTCCTTGTACGCACGTGCGAGGCGTTCCCACTCGTCCTGGTCACCAGCGCCCAACGGTGCGACGTGAACGTCCACGAGGACCGCCTCAGGAGCCTATCAGGCCGTGCAGCCTGGCGCGGTCCACAGCGTGTTTGCGCGTGCCCGCGGAGAGCTTCAGGAACAGGTTCTTGAGGTGCCACTTCACGGTCTCGTCGCTGATATCCATGGCGCGCGCGATCAACTTGTTCGACATGCCGTTGTTGAGCAGGCTCAGGACTTCGGCTTCCTTTGGCGTGAGCGGACCGCAGCGCAGATGCGCGGTCCGGCTTGCCGGAATCGGCGGAGTGGTTGGCTCGTCCACGGGTCGCGGCGTGGACACCAGACGCAGGCCGGTGGTGGCTGTGTGCAGCCCGATCCCCATTTGTACGGCAAGCGGATGGGTATCGGCGAGCAGACGCGCGTTGCCCCCTAGCGTGGCAAGGCTCAGGGCTTCGCCCAGCAGCGACATCGCCTGGGGCGCATTGCGCTGCCGCTCAAGCACCGCGCGCAACACCCTGACGGTCAACGCGTCGCGGCGACGGTGCAGTTGATTCGCGAACACGTCCGCAATCTGCAGCTCCTGATCGGCGGCATCGAAATCGTGGCGCGCAAATGCCGCGTAGGTTCCTGCGATGGCACAGGCAAGCCTGTATTGCGGCAGATACGGCAGCAACTCCTGAAGCTCGAACGCGCTCGCAAGCTGATGGAGTTGCCGCATCAGGCGATCGACCGTTTCGGTGCACAAGCCCAACGCGTAAATGCGGATCTTTTCAGCAAGGGCGTGCATGGTCAGGCGTGGCAGGCCACGACGTTCGGCCAATGCGCCCAGACTGTCCAGCAGGTTCAGCGCGCGCCGCTCATCGTTTTCGCTCAAGGCGACATAGGTCAGCGTGCGGTAGGTCAGCAGGATGGCGTCTGGAAAGCCGGTGCGTTCGATCACATCCAGCCGGTTCGCCAACAACGCCTGCGCGGCCGCGGGCTGGTCGCGCTCATGCAGCGCAGCCGCGAGGACTGCCGCGAACATGCTTGCCACCATGCTGCGGCGACCCGCGACACGTTCGGCGTGGACCAGCGCCGGCCGCAGGATCGCCTCGGTCTGGTAGGCATCGCCATCCCACAGATGGCTCAGGCCGAGCAGCATCGTGCGATACGACAGCGCGAGCATCGCAGAGTCGTTTTCGGCATCCACGGGAATCGCAGTCAGGATGCGTCGCGCAGCGTCGGTGTGGCCGGTATGCATTTCCAGATTGGCCAGCCCATTGCGATAGGCGAGCGCACACACCGGTTCCGTGCAATCGCCCGGAAGTTCGGGCCAGCGCGCGAACAGGCCAGGCACCAGGCCCAGATGATCCGAATAACCGGTTGCGCTTGATGCAACAAGCGCGGCGAGGAATTGCGTCGCGGGCAGTGTGTCGGGGTCCGCGAGGATTTCCTGCGCAACCTTGAAAGCCTCGGCGTTGCGTTCGCCCAGCGCGGTAACCCACGCCGCGATCAGCCTCAGGTGGGTGTCGTTGGCGATGCTTTCGGGGGGGATGCGACTGAGCCACGCTTGCGCCTCTGCGAACTTGCCCTGGGTCCGCAGCGTCCACAGCGATTGCACCGCATAGTTGTGCGCGAGCGCTTCGTCTCCGGCCGCGAGCGCGTGCGAAGCCGCTTCAGGGAACCGCTGTTGTTCGGCGAACCAACGGCACGCACGGCCGTGCAACGCTTCGCGCTCGGCGGCGGGACGCGTCTCGAAACGCCCCAGCAGGAAATCGCGCATGAGCGGGTGCAGCCGGAACCATCCCTGCAATTCGGCGACAATCAGGATTGGCGTGTCGAGAACGAGCTGGTCAAGATACGCCGAAGATGCCGCGCAACCGGTAACGGCCTCGCACATTTGCGCGCTCATGCGGTCGAGGATCGCGATGCGGGTAAGAAAGTCCGCGACCGGTGTCGCCAGCTTCGAAAACAGCGACTCGATGAAATAGCGTTCGATGTCCCCATGGCGGCCCGAGAGCGCATTGATCGCAGCCGACAGATTCGACTCGGGTTCGATCGTGGCGACTGCAAGCTGCAGGCCGATCGGCCAGCCTTCGGTCGCCTCGTGCAGGCGCACGCATTCGTCGAGGCTCAAGCGCGAACCGAAACGCTTGCCAAGGATCGCCATGGTTTCCTCGAGCGCAAGCCGAAGGTCGTCGACCTTGAGCAGGGCGCTGTTCCCCTTGGCGGCCAGTTCGCTGGTCTGCATCGACAGCGGCACGCGCGTCCCGATGACCACGTGCAGGTTGGATGGCGCGTTGTACAGCAGGTACGCAAGCGAGTGCCGGCTGATCTCGGGAAGGCGTTCGGCATCATCGACGATCAGCACGGTCTGCCGTCCCAGACTTGCGATTTCGGCGAGCAGCCCGGTCAGCGTGTCGATCCCATGGTCGGTGTTCGCGGCGCTTTCCGTCCCCGATGTGTCGAGCGACGATCGACCGCTCGCGGTACGGATGGCGTGCAACAGCGCCATGTTGAAACGCGCGGGATCGTCCAGACGATCGGCGGTGAGCCACGCGACCAACGCGCCTTCAGCCAGCCAGCGGCGACGCCAGTGCACCAGTAGCGTGGTCTTGCCGAAACCTGCGGGCGCAAGGACCGTGATCGCCGTTCGATCGCACACGATGTCCCATATCCGCGACAGACGATCACGCTCCACCGCCATGCGCGGCAGCCTGGGTGGCGTGGTCTTGAGGACGAACTCGGGTTCGAACATATCTCGCGATCGGAGTGGAGCTCACCGGCGTCTTGAGGCGTGATTGCAAGCAGCCGCCAATGCAGGCAGCCGCCAACGCGAGCAAGGGTACCCGATCGGCCGGTCGGGGACGCAAGAGATAGTGTGCGTCACGTCGCGAATCGATGGATCCGTTGCGCGCAGTGGCCGTCGCAATCCGCACAACGGCAATTCATCTTTGTGTCGCCACTCCTTCTGCGCGGTAATCGCACACGGGAGGATAGCCACACCTGCGGCGAAATCACGTCGTTATCGGCTGAATTGATGGTTCTTGACGATGATGGACGCAGCGACGACCAGCTTTCAAATCATCGTGAGTGATCGGGCCAGTTCGATGCCCCCAATGATGGGGGGGCTTCGACCAAGCGGCCTGCCTTATGGTTGCACGCCCGAATCCACTGCGTGCCTCCCGCTTGCATCGCGTCCGGTGCAACAAACCCGGCACAAACCGCGCAGCCATCCACCCCTGCAGTCGCTTTTCTGCAGCGCATCCCCCGAGGATCATCTTGTGATCAAGTTCCACAGCCGTGTGCATTCGACGACACCACGCCACTCATTTATTTCCGCCGCGCTGTTGCTCGCCATGGGCCTCGCCCCGATGGCCGCCATGGCCGAGAATTGCGATGACGGCAACAGCACCCAATGCTCGAACGCGCATGCGGTGGGCGGATACAGCACGGCTGTCGGCTACGCGAGCTCCGCTGGTACGGTGGATTCGGCCAATGGTGCGGTTGCGATCGGTGCCTATGCGCGGAGCGCCGATCAGCTTCCGAACGCCTATTCCGTGTATCACGCACCTTCGACCGCGGTGGGTTTGCATTCCTACGCCTACAACGCCGGTGTCGCAGTCGGCGCCTACGCGAATGCGAGCGGAGCGTCCTGCGGCAACTATGGTGGGACCTGCAAAGGCTTTGCGACCGCGATCGGTACCTACAGCCAAGCGACGGGCGCCTACAGTTCGGCTCTTGGCTTCAAGAGCAACGCGTCGGGTTTCTTCGGGACGGCCGTGGGCGAAGGTGCTTCGGCAACTGGCGGCTTTGCAGTGGCGGTGGGAGTCGGCTCAAAAGCATATGGCCTTGGATCGACCGCGATGGGCCCATCGGCGCGCGCATACGGCGAAAACGGCACCGCATTGGGCAACGGCGCCATGGAGACCGGATCGTTTGCGACGGCAGTTGGCGCGGAGTCGCGCGCGTTGGGAGATCGCAGCACGGCAGTCGGAATGTACGCCTACGCAATTGGCCGCAACAGCACCGCAAGTGGCGCCTTCAGTTATGCCAATGGCAAGTCTTCCAGCGCTACCGGCGCGTATGCTTCCTCGGGTGGCGATTTTTCCACTGCGACCGGTGCAAACACGGTTGCTGCGGGATTCGCGAGCACGGCAAACGGCACATATGCCAGCGCCTTGGGTGACTTCAGCACCGCCAGCGGCGTCTACGCACAGGCGACCGGAAGCCACAGCAATGCGACCGGTGCGTACAGCGTCGCGCTGGGCGATTCCAGCTCGGCCGAAGGCGCCTATAGCCATGCCATTGGCAACGCCAGCACGGCCGTTGGCGCCAACAGCATTGCGATCAGCGATTTCAGCACCGCGCTTGGATCATCTGCGGTTGCGGGTGGAGCGTCGAGCGCGGCCCTGGGCGATAGCAGCACGGCGACCGGCGATTTCAGTTCCGCGCTCGGCGCTTTCAGTTTTGCCTCCGGCATCTACAGTAACGCGACCGGCTTCAAGAGCAGCGCAACCGGCGACTTCAGCAGCGCAACCGGTGCGAACAGCACCGCCTCGGCCGTCAACAGCACTGCGAATGGCGCGAGCAGCGCGGCATCCGGTGCGGACAGCACTGCGATCGGCGCCCATGCGACTGCAGCGGACAGCAACAGTGTTGCCCTCGGCAGCTATTCATCGACCGGAGGCCGTGTCAACACCGTTTCGGTGGGCGATGCGGGAACCGGAACGTATCGGCAGATCACCAACGTCGGCGACGGCACCCAGGCGCACGACGCGGTAACGATGGAACAGTTGAACGCCGTTTCCTCGGGCGTCGCCACCGCTGAGCATTACTTCAAGGCCTCCGGTCCCGCCGATGGCAGCGACGATGCGAATGCAAGCGGTGCCCATTCCGTTGCGATGGGCAGCAATGCGCAGGCGATGGCCAAGTCGGGTACGGCAATTGGCGCGAACAGCTCGGTCGCCGCCGACGCGACAAACGCGGTCGCGCTGGGTGCCGGTTCAATCGCCAACCAGGCGAACACGGTTTCGGTGGGCAGCGCTGGCAGTGAGCGCCGTGTCGTCAATGTCGCCGCCGGAACCAGCGCGCACGATGCGGTGAACCTGGCGCAGATGCAGGCAGGCGATGCCACCACTCTGGCCGCGGCGAACTCCTTCACCAGCAACCAGGTCGGTGCATTGCTGGGTCACGTGGATACCGAATTTTCGGTGCAGGATCGCCGCATCAGCAAAATCGGCGCGATGGGCGCCGCGTTCTCCGGCATGGCGATGAACACCGCCGGGCTTGCGGGCGAGAATCGTGTCGGCGTCGGGTTCGGCAGCCTCAGTGGCCAGCAGGCCGTTTCGGTTGGTTACCAGCGCGCATTCAACAACAACCGCGCAAGCGTCTCGGTCGGTGGCGCGTTCAGCAACAGGGAAAGCAGCATCAATGCGGGTGCGGGCTTCAGCTGGTAATGCGTGCCTGAGTCGGGCTGCATCGACAAACCTTGGCCAGCAACGTCGCGTTGCCGCCCCAATCCATTCCGAGCCAATCCATTCCGAGGAAGATCCATGACTTACCAAGCAAACATGTTGCTGATTGCAGTCCTGCTGGGCCTGGGTGCGACCGCTGGCGCGGCAACCACGAACGACGTCGTCGCGCGGGCATCGCACCTGATGCAGGCGCAAGCCAACGCAATCCACATGTCGCCCTGGGATGGATTCGCGGTGCGCGACGTGATCGTGGACCGCGATGGCGCCGAGCACGTGCGCTTCAACCGCAGCTACCGCGGCCTTCCGGTGATCGGCGGCGATGTCGTCGTGCATTCGAAGGCTGGCGGTTTCATCGGCGCGAGCCTGACCCTTGCCAGTTCCATCAACCTGTCGATTCAGCCGAGGCTGTCGGCCGACGATGCGCTGGTTACCGCCGGGGTGCAATTCGGCACCGCGTTCGAAGGCCTGCCGACTGCGAGTCTCGTGGTGTATGCGAAGCCGAGCGCGCCCGTACTTGCGTACGAGGTGCTCTACCGGGGCTTCCGCAAGGACAAGACTCCCACTGCGATGCGCTATTTCATCGACGCGACCAGCGGAAAGTTGCTCGCGCATTGGGACACTGTCGAAACCGGAGTCGCATCAACCGCAACGCCTGCCGTCGGGATCGGTCATTCGCTGATGTCGGGAACGGTCGGGTTGGGCACCGAGCTCAACAGCCGCAGTTATTACGACATGATGGATCCGACCCGAGGCGGCAACTACACCACCGACATGGGCAACGGATTCCGCGGCAATGGCGTGCTTGTCGTCGATGGCGACAACACGTGGGGAAATTCCACCAGGTCGGATCGCGCGACCGTCGCGGCCGATGCGCAATTCGGCGTCGCCCAGACCTGGGACTATTACCTGAATATCCACGGTCGCAAGGGCGTTGCGAACGACGGCATCGGCGCGCTCGCCCGCGTTCACTACCAGAAGAACTACGCGAACGCCTACTGGAGCGACGACTGCTTCTGCATGACGTTCGGCGATGGCGACGGCGTGACCACCAACCCGTTCACCGCGCTCGACGTCACCGGCCATGAGATGAGCCATGGCGTCACCAGCCGCACGTCGCACCTGGACTATGTTGGCGAATCCGGCGGTCTCAACGAAGCGAACTCCGACATGATGGGCACGATGGTCGAGTTCCGCGCGAACAATCCGGCGAACCCGCCGAACTATCTGATCGGTGAGAAGCTGTTCATCAACAACCCGGGCACTTACGCGCTGCGTTCAATGTTCAAGCCGAGCCTTGATGGCATCTCGCCGGACTGCTATCCAACCGACCCGGACTACCTCGCGTTCTTCAGGAATGGGCTGGATGTGCACTACGTTTCGGGCGTCGCAAACCACTTCTACTATCTGCTTGCCGAAGGCGCGGTGGTCCCGGCGAGCAATGGTTTCGGCCTGACGCCAACCGACCTGGTGTGCAACGGCAACACCCGCTTGCGCGGCGTGGGTCGCTCCGCAGCGGAACAGATCTGGTATCGCGCGATGACGGTCTACATGACGTCGAACACCGGCTACGCCGACGCGCGCGCCGCGACGCTCAGTGCTGCAACCGATCTGTTCGGTGCGACGTCGATCCAGCATCGCACCGTCGCTGCCGCATGGAATGCGGTCGGGGTGCACTGACCGCCAGGCAACGCACACGATTGGAACGCGCGGCACCCGCCTCGCAGGGCTCCGGCCGCGTGTGCTGCAGCGTACGGAACCGGCATCGTCGATGGCCTATGCTGTCCGCTTCCCAGCTGGCGCATTGGCATGGCAACGCGTACCGATCCAGATCAGCCAATCCGGCGGACCGAGCCCAGCCGCAGCCACACAATGACCACGCGCCTGTGTGCAGCCTTCGTGCTCGCTCTGGGCGCAGTGACACTGCTTGGGTGGGCGCTCGGCAATCCATCGATGGTGCGATTGCGCCCGGACTGGACGCCGATGGTGGTGAACACCGCGATGGCCTTCGTGGTCTGCGGCGTCGGCTTGTTCTCGGCGAGTCTGCGCGGCGACTGGAGTGCGCGCGTCGCCATGCTGGTCGGCGTCGTAGCCGCACTGATCGCGGTGGAAGAGCTGTGCGTGCTGATCTTCGACATCAGCCCGGCGCTTTCGCTGCCCGAACTGCACCGGCCGCTGCAACCGGACTATCCGCATCCGGGGCGAATGGCACCCAACACGGCGCTGTGCTTCCTGCTGTTCGGCGCGGGGCTGCTGGCATTGCTGCGCTCGCCTCGCGAGCGCGTCATGGATTGGGTGCAACGAGCGGCGATCGCAGTGCTGTCGATCGGACTGCTTGGGGTCATCGGCTACTCGCTGCAGCTTGAATACCTGTATGGCTGGACCGGCGTGGTGCGCATGGCCGTGCACACCGGCGTGGGCATGATCGTACTCGGCATCGGATTGTGGAATCTCGTCCGCGCGCGCTCTGGTGCATCGCCCGTTTCCGACGGCAAGGAAGTCGCAGGCGTTTACCGCACCGCGACCCTGCTGCTGTTGCTGGTCGCTGCCAGCGCCGGCATCGGCGGGTTTGCATTCCTGCAAAGCCAGGTGGAGCAGCAGGTGCGCGATGCCTTGAGGCAGATGAAAGTCGATCGCATCGTCTTGTTCGACCAGGTCATCCAGGATCGCAGTGGTCGCGCAAAAGTCGTGAGCGACGACCCGGAGCTGGCCCCGCTACTGCGCGCATTGGCGTTGGCACCGCAGGACCCCGCTACCGTCAATGCACTGCGCGGCTGGGCAGGTTCGCTGCGCGGGAACGGATTTTCCTCGGTGATCGTGGAGACTGCCGCCCAGCGCTGGCAACTGAGCGGTGCGCCAGTACAACCCGCACTTTTGGTGACGTTGCAAGGCAACAATCCGGGATGGCTGCTTTGGCACGATGGCTTCGTACTGCGTCGATCCCTGCAGGTGCATGACGCCGCGGGCATGGCTGGCAGCCTGATCACCGAGCAGCAACTGCAGGCTTTGGACACCGTGAATGCTGCAACCAATCGCCTCGGCGAATCTGGTGAAATGGCCGTGTGCGCAGCAGATGCCATCAGCTTGCATTGCTTCCCGCTGCGAAGTCGACCCAGGCCTTACTCCACCCCGCGCATCATGGCCGGGCAGCCGCTGCCAATGGACTATGCGATTCGCGGCAAGTCCGGATCCATCATCGCGTCCGACTATCGCCAGCATCGCGTGCTGGCTGCCTACGGCCCAATCGGGAATACCGGCCTGGGCCTTGTGGTGAAACGCGATATTGCGGAGATCTACGCGCCGATCCGCGATCAGTTCCAGCGCATCGTGATCTTCATCGGCGGGTTGCTGCTGGGCGGGCTCTGGTTGATGCGGCGGCGCCTGCGTCCGTTGTTGCGAACCCTGGAGGACTCGCGCGCTCAGGCGCGGGCGAGCAGTGCGCGCTTTGAAGCCGCAGTCGAAAGCAACCTGGATGCATTCTTTATCCTGGAGCGCATGCGCAACCAGGGCGGCGAGGACGATCTGCGCTATGTGCTGCTCAACGCGCGCGCCGAACGCACGCTTGGAATGTCGCGCGCCCAGGTCATCGGACGTGCCATGTGCGAGCTGTTTCCGGAACGCCGTACCGATGGCATGCTGGCCAAGTATCTGCACGCGATGGAAACCGCCGAACCGCTGGTCGAAGAACGCAGCGCGGTCGCAGCCAATGGGCACACGCGGTGGTACCACTTGCAGGCGGTAAAGCTTGGCGACGGCCTGGGCGTCACCGTGCGCGACATCACCACGGCGCGACGTATCGCCGACGAAACGCGTCACCAGGCATTGCACGACCCGCTGACCAACCTGGCAAACCGCGCCGGCTTCGATGTGGCGCTCTCAAGGGCAATTGTCGAATCGCGCAAGCGCGGTCAGGTCACCGCATTGGCCCTGCTCGACCTCGACGACTTCAAGCGGATCAACGACACGCTCGGCCATGCGGCGGGCGACCAGGTGCTGCAAATCGTGGCAAAACGACTGCAAGACTGTGTGCGCCCG
Organism: Lysobacterales bacterium; assembly: GCA_038234715.1. GTDB lineage: Bacteria > Pseudomonadota > Gammaproteobacteria > Xanthomonadales > Xanthomonadaceae > SZAS-103. The sequence goes on from JBBQTD010000001.1 coordinate 192,824, forward strand.
AGTGACTCCATCGCGCGACTTGGCGGCGACGAATTCGTGCTGGTGCTGCCCAACCTCCGGTATCCAGAGGGCGCAGAGGTGGTCGCACGCAAGCTGGTTGCCCGGGTCGCACAACCAATGCGGGTGGATGGACACGATCTTGCGGTGACCATCAGCGTTGGCATCAGCGCATTCCCGAACGACGGGGATGATGCAGCGACCTTGCTCAAGCTGGCCGACCACGCGATGTACCGCGCCAAGCGCGCAGGGCGCAATGGCCACGCGATCCACAGCGGGACTTCCGACTGAATCGCACAGATGTTTCAGGGCGGGATCGCGAGATGATCCGAGGTCAACGCAGTACCCGCGCCACGCGGCTTCGCTTCGATCACCGCGTCGGCAGTAAGCGTTGCGCCATCGTCCAGGTGCGCCCACACGCGATCCAGCGCCGCATATACATACGGCAATAGGGGAAGGTAGCGCGCGGCATACTCTGGCAGGCCGAGAAAGGCATCGAAATGCTGGGCATTGCGAACCTGCCAATAGCGCACGTCGCGGCCTGCGGATTTCGCTTGCGCGACATACGGAGCGCTGCTGAGGGCCGCCGGCACGAGGCCGTCGTCGGTGCCGTGGATGACCATGATCGGCAGGCCGGCGCGCGGCAGACTGGCACGCGTTTCGGCGATGCCCTGGCGCACGCGTGCGGCGTCCGCACCCGCGCCGTCCCACAGCGCACGCAGGCTCAGCAAGCCGGGCAAGGCGAAGTCAGGTAGTGCGAGCCTGCAGTCGATGATGTTCACGCCTGCGGCCGGCGGAATGCCGCTGGCATCGCAGAACCATGCCGCGCGTTCCGAGGCGCTGGCCACCCGTGTGGACAAATCCAGATTCTGTGCGGAGAAGGAGTATCCGCAGGGATGTCCGCCGACGCCGTAGCGCCCGTATGACGAGGCATAGGTCACCGCAATCGCGCGCCACAAATCAAAACCGGTCGACAGGGCGCCAGCGCGCAGGGCCGCATCGGTCCAGCCAGTTGCACGCATCTGCGTGTAGGCCGATGCGGCCTGCGCGGCGGCGTCCTCGCCTTCCACCAGGCCCGCTGCCTTCAATGCGGCGCATCGCGTTTCCCAAAGTGGTGCAACCTGCGCATTGAATGGCGGCTGCGGCAACGTTGCGAGCGGCGGATGCAGCAGCGCGCACGGCATAAGCAGTGCCGCTTCGGTGGTGTAGTCGTAGAGACTGCGTGCGCCTTCGCCTTCGATGAAAATGTTCGGCTCGCCCGCGACGACGGCATCCAGCCAGTCGCCATCGAGTTCCGCCGCGCGCAACACCGCGCCGCCGCCATTGGAGATGCCGACCGCGATCACCCGTGTGTTGTCGAACGTGAAAGGCGCGCCGTGCGGGAATGCCGCGTCCAGCGACTGCAGCGCGAATTCCGCGGCTTGCTTCACGTGCCGGCCCCAGTCGGCCTCCGGATTATCGCGCGAGTGGGCATGCTTGATCGCGATGCCGGCACCGCCCTGGTCAGGGGTGAATGCGAGATGCACGCCACGCCTGGCGAGGGTGCCGTCGCACTGCACCCCGGTATCTGCGTCGCAGTCGAAATAATCGGTGCCCGCACCCTTGTCGGTGTAGGCCACAGCAAGACCATTCGGCAAGCCCCATGCACCCGCGACCGCGATCGCGCCATGGATTCCGCGCGAACCCGAGCTCGCAGCGACCAGCACGCAGCGCCTGCGCTGATCGAACGCGTCTGGTACCTGGGTCAACACGCGGTGCGGCTGATGTGCGCCGCCGAGCGTCGCGAATGCCGTGAACTCCCGCCCCGGCACATTCGGAACCTGACCGTACACCGTGCCGTATCCACCGTCGGGAGCGAGGTCTGCGATGCCGCGCCAGTTGCTCCAGATTGCGCGCCTGCGCAATTCCTGTGGCGTCGGATGCTCGCCATCGGCGAACGCTGGCGGCGTCATGTTCCGCAGTCCATCGAGGCCCAGGCCAGCGCTCAGCAGGTCGTCAACGCCGCGGTGTTCGCTGATACGCATTGGCTCGAACATGCTGGCCTGTGGCGTTGCATCGTGGCGGAACCTGCATCGTACCTTGGACCGAACGACAGCCCTTGCGCGACCTGTTAGCGTCTTGCTTCAGTGACACGCCGCGCGCGGCAAATCCATCGAATGAGGGACCACCCATGAACGACCGATTCCTGAGCGGACGCACCGCGTTTGTCACCGGCAGCACGTCGGGCATCGGACTTGCAATCGCCAGAGCGCTTGCCGCGGCCGGCGCGCGCATCGCGACCCATGGCCTGGGCACACCGGAACAGATCGATGCCGCGGTCGACTCCGTACGCAGTGCGGGCGCGATCGAGGTGCGACATTTCGATGCCGACCTGCGCGATTCGCTGGCGATCGACCGCATGATGGCTGCGATCGAAGCGTGGTCGCCCATCGATGTATTGGTCAACAACGCCGGCATCCAGCACACCGCGGCAATTGCGGACATGCCCACCGAACGTTGGGATGCGATCCTCGCGATCAATCTCTCCGCTGCCTTCCACACCATGCGCCACGCCCTGCCCGGCATGGCCACGCGCGGCTTCGGACGCGTGGTCAACATCGCTTCGGTGCACGGCCTGATTGCATCCGTGCACAAGGCGCCGTACGTTGCCTCGAAGTTCGGACTGATCGGACTGAGCAAGGTTGCGGCGCTGGAACACGCAGCTTTTGGGACCCGTGAAAGTGGTGGCGTCACCGTGAACTGCATCTGTCCCGGCTGGGTCGATACGGCGCTGATCGAGCCGCAGGTCGCCGCGCGGCTTGGCGACGGCACGCGCGAGGATGCGCTGCGGTCGTTGTTGCGCGAGAAGCAGCCGAGCCTGCGCGTTTCGTTGCCGGCGGAGATCGCGAGCACGCTGTTGTGGCTATGCAGGGCGGAAGCGCACAACCTCAGCGGTTCCTCGATCCCGATCGACGGCTGCTGGACCGCGCAGTGATGCCCTGCGCCTGGGCAGGCCGCCCAAACGCCTGACGCGCGCCGTGCAATGGTGTCATCGCCCGCGTTTGCGCTTCTGCGGAGGCGTTGCTTCCGCCTCCAGCGTTGCGGCATATACGCGCGCCTGCCCGATCAACCAGTCGCGGAATGCCTTCAGCCCGGCATGGTCGTCCGAACGCGCCGGATACACCAGGTAGTGCGCATATTCGGACTTCATCCGGTGCAAGCTCAGCGTCTTCAGCAGCCCTGCTTCAATCAGCGGCCGCGCGAGGATCATGCGGCCCATCGCCACGCCCAAACCCGCCGTCGCAGCGCGGTGCAGGGTTTCGGTGTTGTCGAACATCGCGGCGTAACGCGTGGGTGCCGCAACGCCAAAGCGTGTGGACCATTCGCTCCAGCGTCCGCCGGTATCGCCCAGCAGCGGATAGTCCGTCAGGTCGCATGACTTTTTGCCGCCGCCATGCGCGTCGATCAGCGCGGGGCTGGCGACTGGCGTGATCCAGTCGTCGAACAGGCGCACCGACGTCAGTCCCGGATATTGCCCTGGTCCATAACGCAACGCTGCATCGACAATCGTATCGCGGTTGAAATCGACCAGCTCGACGCTCGACTGCAGGTTGAATTCCAGTTGCGGATGTTCCGCAAGGAACTGCGGCAATCGCGGCACCAGCCAGCTCGATGCCAGCGATGGGAGCAGGCTCAGGGTCAGCACGTCATCGCGCCGCAGGCAACAAGGTTGCAGTGCGCGCTCGATCGCATCGAAGTGCACCGCGACGGATTCGTATAGCCGTTGGCCATCTGCAGTCAGGGTGATGCCGCGCGGACCACGCTCGAACAGACGCTGTCCAAGGCGCTCCTCGAGCGCGCGAATCTGGTGGCTCAGTGCGCTTACCGTGAGGTGCAGCGTGTCCGCGGCACGGGTGAGATTGCGCAACCGCGTGGCGCTCAGGAAGCCCTGCAAGGGGTGCAACGGAATGCGGCTCATCTTGAATTTACCTCAACCCTATTGTGCAAAAGCATCGCTACCGTGCGGACAATGATCGGCCTATCTTTCTTTTCACTCAAGTGAAACCGCAGCCATCCGGCGGCGGCATACCAGAAGGAGATCGCAATGAACATCTTTACCGGCCTGCTCTTCCTGCACGGCCACATCACCAACGTCGAGCTCGCCAAGAGGCTCGCCGACAACCAGCCCGCCGATGACTACGGACAGACCTATGGCAACCAGCTCGCCAATGAAAAACACTTCCGAGCGCCGTGGGACAAACATCGTCGCGATCCGTCGCTGCAACCGACCAGACACGGCATCCCGGACTGCACCGTTGGTTGCGGTTAAGCAAACGAAGGACGCGCAGCTGCCCTTCATTGCACTGGGTAGTCGGTAAAGCGTGCTGCAATCGCGATTTCTAAGGGGGAGGATCGCCGTTGCGGCACGCTGCCGTGAGTCTTGTTGCCGACTCTGTGATGGTGCGCACGCGGGTTCAGAATCGCTGTGATAAATAGGGGTTCTATCCCCATACGTCATGTTGGAGCCAGTGGGCAACGGCGAAATCCAATCCCCAGCCAAGCGCGTCGATTCCACGCAATTCGAGCTGTTGTCCCGCCTGGCGGATGCAGGCACTCCCCGCGAAGTCGCCAGGGTGATCGTGCGCCTTGCGCGTGCGTTGCCCCAGTGCGAGTCGGCGCTGGTGGCATGGGCGCTGGATGCCGACGCCGGACCGCAAAGCGAACCGGCAGCGCTGCTCGGCCACGATCAGCTTGAACTGGTGCGTTCTGCCGCCACGTGTGGCCAACCGGTATTTTCTTCCGAGGGCTGCCGCGTCGCGATCCGGTTGTTCGAGACGCATCCTGCGATCCTGCTGTTGACCGCAGCCACGCCGCCGGGTGCATTGCATCTGGTTGCAGAAACCTCGGCGCAGCTGGAACTTGCAGGGCGCCATATGTGCCGCGCGCTCGAATCGGCGGACCTGCAAACATCGCTGCAACGCCTCGAACGATCCGAAACCCTGCAGCGCGCGTTGTTCGCGATTTCCGACCTTGCCGGTTCCGATCGCGACATGCCCGACGTGCTGCGTGCAATCCACGCGATCGTCGGCACCTTGATGTATGCCGAAAATTTCTTCATCGTCCTGTACGATGCCGAGCGCGACACGCTGCGGTTCCTGCACTACGTCGATGCCGAGGATCCACTGCCGCCGGGCGAAAACCTCGAAATCGCGATGAACACCCTGGAGCGCTCGCTCACCTGGTACCTGTTGCGCGATGCAAAGCCACTAATGGGCAGCACGCCGGAGCTGATCACGCAGCTGTCAGGCCCATTGGCACTGATTGGTCCCGAGGGCTACGACTGGCTGGGTGTGCCGATGTTGCGCGACGGCCGCGCCCAGGGCGCGATCGTCGTGCAGAGCTATCGCGAGGACATGGGCTACTCCGCCGACGATCGCACGCTGCTTGAATTCGTGGCCGAACACATCCTCACCGCACTGGAACGCAAACAGGGCAAGCAAGACCTTGAGCAACGCGTGCGCCTGCGCACATTCGAACTCGCCGATGCCAACCAGGTGCTGCAGCTTGAGATCGTCGAACGCCAGCGTGCCGAGCGGCTGCAGGCCGCGTTGTTCCAGATTGCCCAACTCGCCACCGCCGACATCAGCCAGAACGAGTTCTACGGTTTCGTGCATGCAGTGGTCGGCGAGCTGATCAACGCGCATAACTTTTTCATAGCGCTGCTCTCCGAGGATGGTCTATCGCTCGAGTTCCCTTACTACGTCGACGCGGAAGAACGCATCTTTCCATCGCGACCGCTCGGCCAGGGCTTGAGCGAATACGTGATCCGCAACGGCAAGCCGTTTTGCGGAACGACCGAAGACATCCGCGAGCTCGAGCGCCGGTGCGACATCGTGCCGCACCGGATCGGTTCGCCAGCGGTGTGCTGGCTGGGTGTTCCGCTGACTGTTGGCGAGGAGACGATCGGCCTGATCGTCGTGCAAAGCTACGATGCCGCGGTCGTGTATGGGCCTGCCGACCAGGAACTGCTGAGCTTCGTTGCCTCGCAGATTGCGAACAGCCTGCAACGTCGGCGCTCCGCCGAAACCCTGCAGCTGGCGTACGCGCAGCTCGAGCGGCGCGTGCAGGAGCGTACCCAGGACCTGAGCAAGGAAATCCTCGAACGCGAACGCATCCAGGAGCAGCTCAAGCACCAGGTCATGCACGATGCGCTGACCAGCCTTCCGAACCGCCGTTACCTGCGCGATCGCCTCGAACGCGTGCTTTGGCAACTCAAGCGCGAACCCACGCGGCGTTGCGCATTGCTGTACCTCGACGTGGACCGCTTCAAGGTCATCAACGACAGCCTTGGCCACCTCGCCGGGGACGACGTGCTCAAGGAAGTCGCACGCCGCCTGCAGACATGCGTACGCGAACCGGACGTGGTGGCGCGACTGTCCGGCGACGAATTCGCGATCCTGCTCGAGAACGTGCCGGTCCCCGCGGCAGCGATCAAGGTCGCGCAGCGTGTGCTGGCTGTGCTCGGGGAGCCGTTGCAGGTTGGCAGTGCGGTCATCCATCCATCGGCAAGCGTGGGTATCGCGGTTGGCGACGGCCGCTACCAACTCGCCGACGACATGCTTCGCGATGCGGACACCGCGATGTATCGCGCCAAGAAGCTCGGTCGCAAGCGCTTCGAGCTGTTCGACGAGACGCTGCAGAAGAATGCGGTCGACGTGCTGGCGATGGAAGGCGAATTGCGTACCGCGCTGTCGCACGACCAGTTCGAACCGTATTTCCAGCCGATCGTGCAGCTCGCGACCGGCACCGTGGTGGGCTACGAAGCCCTGTTGCGCTGGAACCATCCCGCACGCGGCGTGATCGGCCCGCCCGAGTTCCTGCAGATCGCCGACGACAGCGGCAGCATCGAGGCGATCGACTGGCGGATGTTCGAGATCAGCTGCGGAATGGCGGCAAGGCTCGACCCGGAGCACGATCGCGCTTTCCTGACCATCAATGTCTCGCCATTGCATTTCCGCCATGCGGATTTCGACACCAGGTTGCTTGCGCTGCTCAGACGTACCGGTTTGGCTCCAGAACGCTTGCTGATCGAGATCACCGAAGGTTCGCTGATCGAACACCCGCAGGAAGTGCGCACCACCCTGGACCGGCTCAAGGCCGCAGGGATTGGCGCGTCGCTGGACGACTTCGGCACCGGCTATTCGTCGCTGAGTTATCTGCACACGTTCCCCTTGCAGGTGCTCAAGATCGACCGCAGTTTCGTGATGGGGCTTGATCCGGATGCGCAGAACAGCAGCGCCAAGGTCGTCGCCGCGGTGATCGCGATGGCGCGGGCGCTGGACATGAAAGTGGTTGCGGAAGGCATCGAGACCGCCGAACAGCGCAGCGCGTTGATGGCACTGGGCTGCGAGCTTGGGCAGGGCTACCTGCTCGGTCGCCCGGCACCCGTGGCCAACTGGCCCGCAGCCGCAAGCAAGGGCAGCTGACGGGGGCGCCGGAATGCGTTGCGCACCGGCGCATGCGATCCGTGAACATCGGTTCGAGCTACAAAGCGTCCGTCATTTCCCTATGATGGACCCGTGAACCGCGCGACGACCCCGGCACCCGCCAAACCTGCAGCCTCGATACCGATCGAGCTGCTGCTTGCATTGGCCGATGCCGGCAATCCGCGGGACGTCGCCAGCGTCATCGTGCGGCTCGCGCAGGCAGCGCCGGCATGCAAGGCAGCCACGGTGCTATGGGCCCTGGATGCGGCGATGCATCCACAGTGCGAGCCGGAATCGCAGCGTGCTGCCGAAGAAATTGAACTGGCGCGTTCCGCAGCATTGCGCAAGTCGCCGGTTTTCACGTCCGATGGCCGTCGCGTTGCGATCCAGCTGCCCCACGCGAGCCCTGCGAACGCGGCGATCCTGTTGCTGGAAGTCGAATCCGCATCCGCAGGCCGGCAGTTCATCACTGAAACCAGGGATCAGCTGAAAGTTGCGGGTCGCCAGCTGTGCCGCGCGCTGGAATGGGCCGATCTGCAGAACGCGCTGCAACGCCTCGAACGGTCCGAAAGCCTGCAGCGTGCGCTGTTCGCGATTTCAGACCTTGCCGGTTCCGATCACGACATGCCCGACATGCTGCGCGGCATCCACGCGATCATCGGCACGCTGATGTATGCCGAGAACATGTTCATCGTGCTGCACGACCCCGAGGCCGATACCTTGCGGTTCCTGTACTTCGTCGATGTCGAGGATCCCGATCCGCCCAGCGACGACCGCGAGCTGCCGATGAATTCGATGGCGCGTTCGCTCACCTGGTACCTGCTGCGCGACGGCAAGCCGCTGATGGGCAACCCCGAACAGCTGCGCAGCCAGGTGTCCGGTCCGCTTGCAGTGATCGGGCCGGACAGCCACGACTGGCTCGGCGTGCCGATGCTGCGCGATGGCCACGCACAGGGCGCGATCGTGGTGCAGAGCTACCGCGAAGGAATTGGCTTCTCGGCGGACGACCGCAACCTGCTCGATTTTGTCGGCAGCCACATCCTGATTGCGCTCGAACGTAAGCTCGGCAAGGACGAGCTCGAGCAGCGCGTGCGCCTGCGCACGTTCGAGCTCGCCGAAGCGAATGAAGTGCTGCAACTCGAGATCATCGAACGCCAGCGCACCGAGCGCCTGCAGGTCGCCTTGTTCGAAATCGCTGAACTCGCCACGGCCGACATCAGCCAGGCCGAATTCTATCGCCGCGTGCACGCCGCCACCGGCGAGTTGATCAACGCGAGGAACTTCTTCATCGCCCTGATCAGCGACGACGGCCTGTCGCTGGAATTCGCCTACGTCGTTGACGAGACCAGCGAAACGTATGCAACCCGGCCGCTGGGACGCGGCGCCAGCGAATACGTCCTGCTGCATGGCAAGGCGATCCTGACCGCCAATGACATGGTCGAACTCGCCAAGCAGGGTGAAATGGACCTGGACACTGTCGGTGGCCTTGCGGTCTGCTGGCTGGGCGTTCCGCTGTCCGTCGGGGAAGAGACCATCGGACTGATCGTCGTGCAATGCTACGACGCATCCGTCGAGTACGGCCCTGCCGACCAGGAACTGTTGAGCTTCGTCGCCTCGCAGGTTGCCAACAGCCTGGAGCGGCGCCGCTCCGCCGACAGCCTGCGCATCGCCAATGCGCAACTTGAACGCCGGGTGCAGGAACGCACCCGCGACCTGAGCAAGGTCATCCTCGAGCGCGAACGCGCGCAGAAGCAGCTCAAGCACCAGGTCATGCACGACGCATTGACCGGGCTGCCGAACCGCGCCTACCTGCGCGATCGCCTCGAACGCGTGCTGCAACGCCTCAAGCGCGAACCTGGGCGCCGCTACGCATTGCTGTACATGGACGTGGACCGCTTCAAGGTGATCAACGACAGCCTCGGCCACCTCGTGGGCGATGAAGTGCTCAAGGAAGTCGCGCGCAGGCTGCAGACCTGCGTGCGCGAACCGGACATCGTGGTGCGCCTGTCGGGCGATGAATTCGCGATCCTGCTCGAGGACGTCCCGATTCCCGACACCGCGGTCAAGGTCGCCCAGCGCGTGCTCTCGGTGATGGCCGCACCGCAGCAGCTTGACGACGGCACCGTGGTCGAGCCTTCGCTCAGCGTGGGCATTGCGATCGGCGACGCCAACTACCAATTGGCCGATGACGTGCTGCGCGATGCGGACGCCGCGATGTACCGCGCGAAAAAGCTCGGCCGAAAGCGCATAGAGCTGTTTGACGATGCGCTGCAGAAGGGCGCCGTCGACGTGCTCGCAATGGAAATCAAGTTGCGCGCCGCGATGTTGCGCGACCAGTTCGAACCCTACTTCCAGCCGATCGCACGCCTGGCAACCGGCGCGGTGGTGGGCTACGAGGCGCTGCTGCGCTGGAACCATCCGTCGCGCGGCGTGATCGGCCCCGAGGAATTCCTGCAGATCGCTCAGGACAACGGCAGCATCGAGGCAATCGACTGGAAGATGTTCGAGATGAGCTGCAAGCAGGCTACCCGGCTACATCCGGGAAACGACCGCATTTACGTCAGCATCAACGTCTCGCCGCATCATTTCCGGCACATCGATTTCGATGCCACGTTGCTTGCCCTGGTCAAGCGCTGCAAATTACCGCCGTCGCAGCTGGTCATCGAACTGCACGAGGGCTCGTTGATCGATCACCCGCAACGCGTGCGCGACACACTCGAAAGACTGCGCGCTGCCGGCATCGGCGCCGCACTGGACGATTTCGGCACCGGCTACTCGTCGCTCAGCTACCTGCACAAGTTCCCATTGCGCATGCTCAAGATCGACCGCAGCTTCGTCGCCGAACTGGACAGTGAAGCGCAGAACACCAGCGCCAAGGTCGTCGCCGCGGTGATCGCAATGGGACACGCACTGGGATTGGACGTGGTAGCCGAAGGCATCGAGACCATCGAACAACGCGACGCGCTCATCGGACTGGGCTGCGAATACGGCCAGGGCTTCCTGCTCGGCCGCCCTGCGCCAATCGGCAACTGGATTGTGCAGGGCTGATCACTTGCTCGCCTCCGGCCGGTATGCCTTTTTTTGGCTCTCTCTCCGCTTACGAGAGGGGTATTGTGAAACCGGTGGAATCTTCGGATTCTGACATCATCCCGGCAGCTTGCGCCCACAGAGACTCCCCGAAATTCCGAACGGAAGAAAATTCGCTCTCAGGGATGGATCAATTTTGATTAGGTCGAGCCGCATCGCGGCGATGGTGGCGACCGGCGCAGTCCGACCCAATTCAGCCGTTCGCGACCGACCGCTTTCGGGAAGTCAATTGTTGGAGCCTTCTGATCTGTACACTCGAATGGGGCCGGCTCTCTCTCGTCGCAAGGAACAAATCAATGCATTTCAAGTACTCGTACGCGTTTTTCATTGGTGTCGTCCTTCTGTTCGCTGATTCAATTGGCAATGCACTGGCTGCAGACGACATGGTTAGCATTTTGGCAGGCAAGAACACGAAAGATTTGCGAGTACTGATTCGAAACATTGATGGCGGCGAAGTCTTGTGGGCGAAGAACTACACTCTGGACACACAAGCCAGCATACAGCCAGGCCCTCATCAAGTTTCAGTCATGTGCGAATTTCGTCATTCGTGGGGCAACGAACTCTTACCTGGAAATGTTTCTTTGCAAGTAGAGGCAAACAAGACCTACGTCTTGAGTGGCATCGCGTCAACAGATGGAAAGACATGTGTTGTTGCTGCATCGCAGAGTGGCCCGTCCGAACACGCCAACCCAACCTCCAGCAAGAAATCAGAGCATGTAACAGAAATTGACATAGACGTGCGACCTTACTACGAAGCGGCAAGAGCACCAGGAGAACATCCAACTGTTGCTGTAGGTGCCAAATTCAATGACCTGCTGAGCTCCAACAAGCAAGAGGACATTGTTGCTGTGCGTGACCTGATTTCTGCGGAACCTCAACTAATCACGCCAATGACATTGATGGTTCTTTCGATCCGTCTCTACGATGTTGGCCTACGCGATGAGGCGGTATTTTGGTACTACGTTGCGAAGGATCGATACATCACACTCTCTGATGTCGTGGAGGTCAGGTCCCCTGCCTTGGCACAAGTTGAGGATGCGGTCAGCTCATTTTTTGCCTTTGTCGGTCCAGTGATCAACAGCTATGCATTTTGCGATATTTCCAAGCAGCAGGGGGCTCAGGATAAAGCTATCGACTGGGTCGAGAAGAATCCTTATCAGGCAGTGTTCCTTGACCAGCTTACCGCCAAACCTGGGGATCGAAGAGATAACCTCAAAGCTTCAGTAGCAGTCATAAGGGGCAATAACAAAAAGGCGCGTGAATACATTTCGAACCCCAAGAATCTGCAGCAGTTCAACAAGGATCGTAGCGACAACAACGTACCTGCTCAATACTGCTGGAAATAACAGCCACCGCAAAGTCGTGGCCGGCAGCTTTAGGCGGTCGATTGCGGGGAAATTCCGTACGCGAGTGCCTGTGCATCGCTGTCTGGGTCTCATGTTCATGATGAAAGCTACGCGGCACTAAGTAGACCTCCCCTTGCGGGAGAGGGCTTGGTTAGCCCCTCTCCCATCGGGAGAGGGGTTGGGGTGAGGGGGCGAACAAGGGATGGGACTACGCTTCGCCCAACCCTCACCCCATCCCCTCTTCCGCAGGGAGAGGGCATTTCAAGGTCTTCAGGGCTGCGCGCCAGAGCGTCGCCACACCAGGCAGCGATTGTTCGCCGGCATCGCAATATCCGCCACCAGACGCAGCCCGATCGATCGCGCCAAGGCATCCACTGCCGCGACGTCGCGCAAACCCATGTGGGGCGCGCGCGACTTGAGGTCTGCATCGAACGCGGCATTGCTGTCGCTGGTGAACTGCCCGGCGACGTTGAACGGACCGTAGACCACGACCGTCGCATCGGCGCAAAGTACCGCATCGAGTCCCGCGAACATCGCCCGCACCTCGGGCCAACCCATGATGTGCAGCGTATTCGCACTGAACAGCGCATCGAATCCGCGTGCATCCACCAACCCGTGCAGCCCCGGGGAACTCCAGTCGAACGTTGCAACGTCGAGCGCGATCGGCGCAGGCGTGTTCGGCAACGCCGCCGAATCGATCCATGCGCAGATGCCCGGCAGGTTGTCCGCGCGATCCGAACACTGCCACGTCAGGTGCGGCATGGCGGCTGCGAAATACACCGCGTGCTGTCCGGTGCCGCTGCCGATCTCGAGCACGCGCTCGCGCCCGGCGAAATGGGTGCGCAACACGTCCAGGATCGGATCGCGATTGCGCTGGGTTGCTGGTGCATGCGGTTTTTCGATCATCGCCAGGTTTCCTTTGTAACCCCACCCTCATCCGAGCTGCAGTCTCCACACCGGTGTGCCGCACCTTGCCGGCAGTCCCGCCGCGCTAGCGCGAGAAAGAGTCAGCCAATCGCACGCACGTAGAGCGTCTTGCCGCGCTCCTCCACCGCGAAGTGGGTTGGGTGGCGCTTCAACAGGTCGCTCAGCTTCTTGTGGCCATACAGGCGCGGATCGAAATCGGGGCGGATCTTGGTCAGGTAACTGCCGACCGTTCCCAGGTGCGCCCAACCCTGCTCATCGGATGCTTCCTCGATCGCGCGACGCAGCAGTTCCGATGGAAGCGGCAATGCTGCAGGCTTTCGCGTCGATCCTGGCGCCGCATCCGGCGGCGCATCGACAGCTGGCTTCATATCGGGCGCGGACTTCGCGCCTTGCACTGGTCTCGCACCCTGGGTCGGCGTCGCATTCTGCGCCGAGGCCGTCACTTTCGCCGGTGCCTTCATCGGCCTTGCACTGCGCGTTGGCGTCGGCGCGACCGGCGCGACATCCGCGCGCAACACTTCGGTATAGATGAACTTGTCGCAAGCCTGCACAAATGCGTCCGGCGTCTTGCGCTCGCCGAAGCCGTACACGATCAACCCTTCCTCGCGCATGCGTTGCGCAAGACGGGTGAAGTCGCTGTCGCTCGACACCAGGCACACTCCGTCGAAGCGCGCGGTGTACATCAGGTCCATCGCATCGATGATCAGCGAACTGTCGGTCGCGTTCTTGCCACTGGTGTAGGCGAACTGCTGCACCGGATTGATCGAATGCTTCAGCAGCACCTGCTTCCACTGCGTGAGCCGCGTGGAAGTGAAATCGCCGTAGATGCGCTTGACGCTCGCGACCCCGTACTTGGCAACCTCTGCCAGCAATCCCTCAATCACCGAAGGCTGCGCATTGTCGGCATCGATCAACACCACCAGGCGGCGTTGTCCATCGTCGCTTTCGGATTTGTTGGTGTTCCTTGATTTCATCGCTCCTGCCTCCTTGAATCGAGCTGCATGGTCGAGCAATGGGAGGACGTCAGACGACGATGTTCACGCCACTTTGGTGATCGGCTTGATCAGCGATTCCGCCGGAAGTCGCAGGCGTTCGTGCAATTTCCAGATCATGTTAACGGTCAATGCGCGCTTTCGGTTCAGTACTTCATAGACGCGGTTGGGCCTGCCGATTGCGGCCTCCAGATCCTTGACCGTCAAGCCTTGCTGCTCCATTGCGAACTTGATGGCCTCGATTGGGTCGGGCAAGTCCATGGGAAAATGGTCGTGCTCCCATGCCGCCACCAATGTGACGAGCACATCGAGCCGCTCGCCATCCTCCGAGTCCGGTTGGGCCGTCATCAGGCTCTCGATTTCACCGAGTGTTGCCCGATAGTCCTTGTCGCTGCGAATGGGTTTGATGTTCATGCTGCCTCGCCTAGACCGTTTGGGCATCGATTGCGTCGTATTGCACGTGGGTTCCGATAAATCGGACGTAAATCACTTGATAGTGGTAGTTGATCCAAACGACCAGGCGATATTTGTTGCCCGCCAGATTAAAAACCACACGACCGTCCTTGAGGATGCTCGCTGTTCTGAAATCCCGCTTGAGGTCGGCTGGGCTCGTCCAATTGGCCGCCTTTCCAAAGGTGTGCCAAGCCAAAGTCGGCTCTCTGGCATCGGCGTGCCCTGGATTGGACGCCCAGAATCCTTTCAAGGTGGACAGGGCAATGATCCGCACCGAACAATCTTAGTCCCATATTGGGACTGAGACAATCACCAGTCGGACATGTCTGTTACCGCGCGGGCTGTACGCAATCCACAATCCGCAACGCCACCGCCTCCGCAACCTTGATCCCATCTACCGCCGCCGACAGGATACCGCCGGCATAACCCGCGCCCTCACCCGCCGGATACAGCCCGTGCGTGTTCAGGCTTTCGCAATCCGCGCCGCGGGCGATGCGCACCGGCGATGACGTGCGCGTTTCAACGCCGGTCAGCACCGCATCGTGCATCGCGAATCCCTTGAGTTGCCGATCGAATGCGGGCAGCGCTTCGCGGATCGCACGGATCGCGTAGTCGGGCAACGCTTCGGAAAGATCCCCCAGACGCGCGCCCGGCGTGTACGAAGGCGACACGCTGCCGAATTGCGTGGACGCACGCTGCGCGAGGAAATCGCCGACCAGTTGCCCCGGTGCGTCGTAGTTGCCGCCTCCGAGTGCGAATGCGCGCTCTTCCCAATGCCGCTGCAACGCGATGCCGGCAAGCGGGCCTTGTCCGTAGGGCGCGTAATCCTCCGGCGCGATGCCGACCACGATCGCGGCATTCGCGTTGCGCTCGTTGCGCGAATACTGGCTCATGCCATTGGTGACCACGCGCCCCGGCTCGCTCGCGGCAGCGACCACGGTGCCACCAGGACACATGCAGAAGCTGTACACCGAGCGCGCATGCGCATCGCCTTCGGGCTTGCAGTGGTGCACCAGCTTGTAGTCGGCGGCGCCAAGGATTGGATGCCCCGCCTGCGCACCAAAGCGTGCGGCGTCGATCAACGACTGCGGATGCTCGATGCGGAACCCGATCGAGAACGGTTTGGCTTCAACGTACACGCCGCGCGCGTGCAGCATCGCGAATGTATCGCGCGCGCTGTGCCCGATCGCCAGCACCACATGATCCGCGCGCAACTGCTCGCCACTCGCCAACGTCACCCCACGCACATGCCGTTGCCCAGCGGCATCGGACTCCACATGCAGATCGTCAACGCGTTGTCCGAAACGGATTTCGCCACCCAGCGCCTGGATGCTCGCGCGCATGCTCTCGACCATCGTCACCAGCCGGAACGTGCCGATGTGCGGCTTGGCGACGAACAGGATTTCCTCGGGCGCACCGGCCTTCACGAATTCGGTGAGCACCTTGCGTCCATGGTGCAGGGGATCGCGGATCTGGCTGTAGAGCTTGCCATCCGAAAACGTCCCCGCCCCGCCCTCGCCGAATTGCACGTTCGATTCCGGATTGAGCACACTCTTGCGCCACAACCCGAACGTGTCCACCGTACGTTCGCGCACCTGCTTGCCGCGATCGAGGATGATCGGCCGAAACCCCATCTGCGCAAGGATCAACCCCGCGAACAGACCGCAGGGGCCAGTGCCGATCACGATCGGACGCAGCGCAAGATCCTCAGGAGCATGCGCGACGAACCTGTACGCCGTGTCCGGCGTGGGCGCGGTATTGACCAATACGGGCTTGCGCGCGACGGATGCTGGCGAACCTTTCGGCCTTGCACTCGGTCCACGCGAAGTTGCGGCAACGCCTGCTTCCTCGCGCAAACGCCGCATGATCTCTGCCTCGCGCGGCGTCTCCACGTCCACCGAATAGATCAACACAATCGCCCCACGCTTGCGCGCGTCATAGCTGCGCTTGGCGACGGTGTAGCTGGTCAGCTCGTTGGCAGCGATACCTATGCGTGCGCAGATGGCGGCCGAGACGTCGTCCTCGGCAT
Organism: Lysobacterales bacterium; assembly: GCA_038234715.1. GTDB lineage: Bacteria > Pseudomonadota > Gammaproteobacteria > Xanthomonadales > Xanthomonadaceae > SZAS-103. The sequence continues at coordinate 209,121 of JBBQTD010000001.1, forward strand.
GCTCTAAGGGGAGCTTGATGTCGGTGAGTCGGAGCATGGGATCCTTCCAATGGAAGCGCCAATTCTAATGACGAAACTGAGAGAGCCAGCGTCCCGGCGGAGATTAGTCGAATCATGACAGCGCGAGTAGCGAATTGAACCAGATCTAGCCTTCCAGAGACTTCTGTTCCCATGGCCGACTGTGGGCTACCCTGGCATTCAGCCTCGCATTTCGATACCCCTATGCCACCCTCGACGGGCGCTCCCAACATGATCCGCAGTTCGCGTCTATCGCGAAGTTTCTATGCCGACGACATTGGCGACTTTCGATCAAAATCGATAGAGACCGTTCTCGGCAAGCTTACTGCCGCGTCAACCTTTGAAATTACCGCGGACCAAACTGATGCCTGGACCACTCAGATTTCCTTGCTCCAATCGTCTCTCGTCGGACTTGAAGCGCGTGGTCGCGTCTATTTCGAATTCGTCATCCCTCGACTCGGAAAACGCGTTGACGTTCTGCTCGTCATCGATCACGTGCTATTCGTCGTGGAATTCAAGGTCGGCGCTACGGCTTTTGACAGCGCTGACGTGGATCAGGTCTGGGACTACGCACTCGACCTGCGAAACTTCCATTCGACTAGTCACCATGCGGCAGTCGTGCCGCTTCTCGTCGCGACTGGCGCGCGATGTTCGTTTGTAAAGGTTGTTTGTCACGCATATGACACGCGCATGTCTGATCCGATTCGCGTCGGCGCAATGCAGATCAGAGAAGCTGTCGATCAAGCACTAAAGTTTCTTGACGGGCCACCCCTCCGAGTCACCGAGTGGGAGCAGGGCCGCTACTCACCGACGCCCACAATCATCGAAGCAGCGCGTGCTCTTTATGCTAGCCATTCGGTTGAAGAAATCTCGCGCAGCGACGCAGGTGCAACAAATCTGACACGCACGTCGCAGGCTGTGGATCACATCATCGGCACCGCCATGGCTCGCCGAAAGAAAGCTATTTGTTTCGTTACTGGGGTTCCCGGTGCAGGAAAAACACTTGTTGGGCTCGACGTTGCTATTCGACACGATGATGCTTCAGGCGAACTTCGTTGCGTGTTCCTTTCTGGAAACGGCCCTCTGGTAGCGGTGCTGCGAGAAGCTCTCGCCAGGGATCTGATCCGTAGTGAGAAATGCGCTGGCCGCAAGCTGAAGAAACGAGACGCGGTTCGACGAGTAAGTGCCTTCATTCAGAATGTGCACCACTTCAGAGACGATTGTCTCGTCGATTCGACAAGCCCTCCGCACGAACATGTTGCTCTATTTGACGAAGCTCAACGAGCATGGGACTTCGCACAAACGAGCTCCTTTATGAGGCGTAAGAAAGGCGTTCCAGACTTTGATCAGTCCGAACCGGAATTTCTTATTTCGTGTATGGACCGACACCTGGATTGGGCAGTAGTCGTTTGTCTTGTGGGAGGGGGACAGGAGATCAATACGGGTGAATCAGGAATTGGCGGCTGGATCGAGGCACTTTTGAAGCGATTTCCCGACTGGGAGGTTCATCTCCCGACAAGACTGCGTGAATCCGAATACCGTTGCGAAAGCGCGCTGTCTAGCCTTGAACGTCAGCGCATGCTGTTTGCGCAAGAGGATCTGCATCTGGCGACGTCTATGCGATCGTTTCGCTCGGAGCGGGTCAGTGAGTTCGTCAGACTAGTCCTCGATCTCGAAGTCGCGGCTGCGGCGCAGTTGTGCGAGGAGATTGTCGAGCGCTATCCGATTGCTGTTACTAGAAGTCTCGACGACGCCAAGACATGGCTGCGTCAGCATGCGCGTGGATCGGAAAGATTCGGCTTGATCGTGTCGTCGCAGGCGCAACGCCTAAAGCCTCATGCGATTGACGTGCGAGCGCCCGTCAATCCAGTGCAATGGTTTCTGAATGCAAAAGATGACGTAAGGTCAAGCTTTTACTTGGAAGACGCCGCTACGGAATTTCAGGTTCAAGGGCTCGAGCTGGATTGGGCATGCGTGGTTTGGGACGCAGACCTTCGGATTGAGGGAAACGACTGGAGCCATCATGAATTTCGCGGCACACGATGGATTCGAATCAAAATGGCCGAGAGAAAGCGTTATCTAGAGAACGCATATCGCGTTCTTTTGACTCGTGCCCGACAAGGAATGGTGGTTGTTGTTCCAGAAGGAGAACATCGAGATCCTACGAGAAGGCCATCCCTGTACGACTCGACTTTTGAGTTCCTTCGAAAAACGGGGATTCCAATGTTGAATGGCGTGGCTACTCCGTCGGCAATCCGGTAGAGAACTGCGCAAAGGCAACGTCGAACTCGAGTCCACTTGGTCTAAGTTGAACGAACACAAGCACTCTCGCGATGCAACAGGAAAGACATACGGGATAGCCTGGCAATGATGTCCCACCGTTCGAGTTGCAATTGCTGATGGTTGCGCTGCGCAATTTGTTGAACGCGCAAGATGACCGACGTGATGAGTGCCGAAAAACGCTCGGCGCTGATGTCAAAAATCCGAGGCAGGGACACCAAGCCTGAGGTCGAAGTCAGGCGAATGCTCTCGCGGGCGGGGCTGCGTTACAGGCTGCATACGCGCGGCCTTCCCGGTCGACCCGACATCGTCTTGCCACGCTGGAAAGCAACCGTACTCATCAACGGCTGTTTCTGGCATGCCCATCAGGATTGTGCCCTGTTCCGGTTACCTGCGACACGACCGGATTTCTGGCTGGACAAGCTGATGGGGAACCGGGTGCGGGACGCTGCGAATGTCTATTCGCTTGCTACGCAGGGATGGCGGACTGCGGTCGTCTGGGAATGTGCGTTGCGGCTCGATGCGGCAGCGGTGGGCGCGATTCTCGTTGACTGGATCAGATCCGTTCAGGGCCGTTGCGGGATCCTGCGGGTGGATGCGGTGATCGCGTGGCGGCCGATGGCCGACGCACTCCAATCAGCCAAATGAAACAACCGGCCGCGCACGTCGCTGCGCAGGACTGCAGCATTCCAGCGAACGGCGCCGTGCCTGACTCAGCGCGAACAGCGCGTGCGTCAGACCGGCGCATCCAGCCGGGGTGAGTGCGAAGGGATTCCTGCGGGTGGCAGGCAGATCGAATGCGCGAATCAACGGGTTGATTCACGACGTCAAGGGGTTCATTTCCCAAATCAACAGGTTGATCCGCGGAATCAAGGGGTTCTTTCCCCAAATCAACGGGTTGATCCGCGGAATCAAGGGGTTCTTTCGCCAAATCAACGGGTTGATCCGCGGAATGAAGGGGTTGATTTTCGGAATCAACGGGTTGATCAGCGGAATCAACGGATTGACTCGTCAAATCAACGGGTCGATTCGCGGAATCAACGGGTTGATCGGGGAATTCAACGGATTGATTTGGGCAATGAAGGGGTTGATCTGGAAAATCAACGGATTGATTCCAGCGATCAACGGGTCAATTCCGGAAATCAAGGCATGCATCGCAGCGATCAATGGATTGATCGCTGGAATCATCGCATTGGTCGCAGCACCCGTTGCACCGCCTCCCGCAACGACCACCTGCAGTGCTGGCGTGCAGGGCGACATCGTACCCGGTAAGCCCGTGATCGGGGCTCGGCATGCAGCCAACGGGAAGCGCCACGCTGACACCGTGGCTTTGGACACCACCTAAGCGCGTTACTTTCCGAACACCTTCTGGTAGTTGACGGTGATGTACGTCAGCGACGGCTCATTGCTGCCCGAATAGACGTCGTGCCCGATGGAGGCGGATAGCGATTGGGTGTCGTTGAGTTTGTCGCGCAGGCCGATGTTGAGCAGGATGTGTTTGTCGCCCGGTGAATTGAGGTCGACGCCCGCGACTTCCGCGAGGAGAGCGATGTGGTCGGTGAGGCGCCTGCCCGCGCCGAAGCTTGCGAAATATTTCTGGTGGCCGCCGGATGTTTCCACGCCAAGGTTTGCGCCGATGCTCGCGTGTTCGTATTCCTTGGTCATGATCAACGGCAGGATGAAGCCGGTAGCGCTTTCGGAGATCACCTTGCTGCCGCCCGGCGTGCGAAATTCCAGCTGCGGATAGACTGCGAACGACAGGCCGGTGTCCTTGTTGTCGTAGAAGCGGTACTTCACGCCAAAAATCGAATCGCCAAGGCCGTGCGCCGATGCGCCGGGGGTGCCGCCGGATGCAGGCTGCGCCACGAAGACGTACGGCACCTCGTACTTGAATTGCAGGCGCTCGCCGGCGCCGTAGTTGATGTCGATCAGGGGGAAATCGGTGCGGTGTTGGCCGCCGGCAAATTCGGAATTGGCGGTGAGATTGATTTCCCAGTCACCAGGGCCCGGGGTGCCGGTATCGTCGATCACCATGGGGGGCGAGCCGACGGTCATCTCCACCGCTTCGGCGCGGTTCTTGCTGCGGATACGGCTCTGGAACAGCGCCTTCACCGTGCACTTGACCGCGCTGGTGCCGGCGTCCTTGCCCTGCTGCTGTTCCTGCTGCTTGCAGGCGTCGATCTCTTGCTTGATGGGGGGCGTCGCGGGCTCCTTGGAATCCTTCGCCTGCGCATCTTTCGTGGCGGCATCCTTCGGGGCGGCATCGCTGGAGGATGCGTCTTTCGCTGGGGGCGGCGCATCCTGCGCCAGCGCTTGGCAAAGCGGCGCGAGCGCTAAAAGCGAACCGAGCAGCAGCGTGGAACCGCGCTTCCTTGCACAAGCGTTCATCTTTTTCCCCTGGGTGAAACCGTGACTGACGATGGTTGATCACTGCCGTCCGACGCGCACCGAACGCACCGCACCGGCGGGCACGCCGGGCGAAGCGCATCGCGGCAGGACGATAACCTGATCTTGACGCTCTACCCGACCACCCCGCGCGGTACGGACGCGCCCACAGGACGACGTCCGCATCGCCTACCCCTCTACTATTTGTCGCCGCGATCGCCGTGACCGCTTTTGACCTTGGTCTTCGCGTGCTTCTTCACGTCCTGTGCGAGCGACTTGCCGACGTCGACAACGTCGTTGAACTGGCCCTTTGCGTCGCGCTTGACGAAGCGCTTGTCGCCGTTTGGCGCGATCAATTCCCGCTTGCCGGTAGCCATGGTTCCCTCCATTGGTGATCGGGCAGATCCCTGCCCGGTTGCAATCGTCAGGCGGCGTGCATGAACCCAGCACGAACGGGGTTTTCGCTGCCTTGATGCGCGCTTTGCGATTGCCGTCTAGATTGCGCTCTCTCATCACTACAGGAGGCAACCGTGACCCGGCTCGACAAACCCCTGCGGCGCGAAATCCTGGTCGGCGACAAGCCGTACACGCTCACCATCGATGCGGATGGATTCAAGCTCGTCGAGAAAGGGCGCCGCAATGGAAGCGCATTGCGCTGGCGCGACCTTGTCAATGGCGATGCGGAGCTCGCAGCCGCCCTGCAGGCCTCCGTGGGCTGACGCGATCCGCCTAGGGCGGCGCGCCACGGCAGGTCGTGCCAAGGGCGCCGCAGTTTGCTCCGCATTCATTCAGACACAAGGCGCTAGTTTCCTTGGGGAGCTTCTCCGCGCTGGTGCAATGCCTGCAGCGCTCATGGAGGAGGCCGGCATGAAGGGTTAACCTGTCGATCGACAACGCATCTGTCGCTGGCGATGGGATTGAGGTGATCCATGTCAACTACGCAAACACCGGCGCATGGCACCAGCGCCACACTGCCGTTGGTCAAGGCGGTCGAACTGTTGCTCAACGAATGCCGGATGGTGCTGCCCGGGATCCAGGCGTTGTTCGGGTTCCAGTTGATCGCGGTGTTCAATGCGGGTTTCCACGACAGGCTCAGCCACGGCCAGCAAATCCTGCACATCGTCGCGCTCGGCATGACCGCCATCGCGGTCGCAATGATCATGACGCCGGCGGCGTTTCATCGCCAGAACAATCCGCACGAGGTCACCGAGGCATTCATCCGCCTTTGCACGACGATGATGCTCGCCAGCATGATTCCGCTTGCGCTGGGCATATGCACCGATTTCTTCATCGTGGCCAGCATCGTGATCGATCAGTCGATCGCCGCGGTGATCGCGGGATTGCTGCTGGCCGTCTTCGTCACACTCTGGTTCGTGGTGCCGCACCTGAGCCCGACGCGGGCGCCCTGAGGACAATCCGATGCGCAAGGAATCATCCCAACTCGTCGCCGCAAAGCTGAAAGACCTGCACCCCACGCAGATCTCCGTGGGCATGCGTGCCGTAAAAACAATCGTGGACGAGTGGCGCGGCATGCAGGCCGACGACAGGGAGCAGGCACTGTCGCGCCGCTGGTTTCCCGCCGTGCTCGGCCCGCACGGCGACTACTTCATCACCGACCACCACCATCATGGGCTGGCGTTGCTCAAGTGCGGCGTGAAGGAAGTTTTCCTGATCGTGATGAAAGACCTTTCGGCGCTGGAGCCCAAGGCGTTCTGGATGGCGATGGACCACCACAACTGGGTGCACCCGTACAACGCGAAAGGCCATCGCGACGATTTCTCGGCGATCCCGAGAAAGCTCAGGGGCATGAGCGACGATCCCTACCGGAGCCTCGCCGACCAGGTGGAAAAACTCGGCGGATGCGCGAAGACGCATGCGTGCTACGAGGAATTCCTGTGGGCGGATTATTTTCGTCCGCGGATTGCGCTGAAGAAGAAATCAGTCGACTGGGACGCCGCGGTGAGCCTGGCATTGGTACTTGCCAGGGATCACGACGCGAAGTACCTGCCCGGTTGGTGCGGCCCTAGCGGTTGATGCGCCGGGCATGGTTGCAGCGCCGTGGCGTACGGGCGTGGGTGCAGCCCGTGCGCATTCGCTCAGTCGCTGGCAGTGCGGGGATGTGCGTGGAAGAAGCGCACCATCTCGCGTGAAGCGCACGGGCCGCGCGCGTCGGTGAACGATCCCGACGCATCGCCGCCCGACCATGCGTGGCCTGCCCCATGCAGGAGCCATTCCTCCACGACCACGCGATGCGCCTCGTCGGAATGCAAGGTGCGACTGTAGCTGCGGCCGCCCGACGTCGCTCGTTCGCAAACGGTCGAACGCAAGCGCGATGCACCTGGCCATGCATCGACGGCTTGGCTTGCGATAGCGGACCCGTTGCTGGCTTGCACGGTATGGTCCTGGTCGCCGTGAAAGACAATCGTTGGTGTCCCGGTCCGGCGTGTGCGCGGTGCGTGGGTGCCCGTCTGCGACGGAGCATTGGCTGGACGTTGGCCGGCTTGTCCCTGCATCGCACCGAATGCAGACGGCATGTCGTGCGCGGCGCCATGCGGTAGTCCCGAATGCGCGCCGACTGCCGCATACACTTCCGGATAGGTCGCGCCAAGGATCACCGCCATCGCCGCGCCAGCCGACAAGCCAGCGACGAAGACGCGATCCGGATCGACATGATGGTTCGCAATCACCTGGCGCGTGATGCCGGCGATGATCGAGGGCTCGCCGCAAGCGCGTTGCTGGTCCTGGGGCCGGAACCAGTTCCAGCAGTTCGACCCATTCGCGTTGGGTGACTGCGCTGGATAGACCACAAGGAATCCATGTTGATCGGCCAGCGCATTCATCTGCGTCCCTGTCGCGAAGTCGTCCGGAGACTGGGTGCAGCCATGCAGCATCACCACCATCGGCACGCGGGTGTCGGGCGCACTGCCATGCCGGGCAGGAATGTAGAGTTTGTACGCGCGTGTCCCGGCATCGTTGGTGAAGGACCGGTGCAGGAATTGTCCGCGCGCGACGTCGACGGACTGGTCCACGACGCGCGCGGTTCCTTCGATGATCGCCGCGTCCGCGATCGGTGGCGCATGCGGATGCAAACCTGCGGCGGCCAACGCCCGCTGGATCGTCTGCGGAGCGCTCTTGAGGCCACCTGTTTGCGTGTCCAGGCCGGCTGCGGCAAGCGCCTTGCCAATGGTGTCGTTGATCGCCTGCGCGTCGGGCAACCGGGCAGTGCGTGGCATTGCGGTCAGTGACGCCGGCTTGAATGGCAGCTGCGACAGGTTCTTGAAAGATTTCAATGGAATCCTTTACCGGGAAGTGAATTTCAGCGCATGCGATCTGCGAGCGCGCCGCGCACCGCCGCACTTGCATGGAAGGCGCCAAGGACATCGACGGACGCGATCGTCGCTCGCGCGAGTTCCGCGCTGACGTCCGCAGCAATCCGCGCAAGGCCGACCACCCGGATCTGCAACATGCGTCCTTCCGCGCGCGCCTGTTCGAGGTCGTGGCGGCTGAAATCCTGCAGACCCAGCGCGAGGGTGCGACGCGCGACGGTCTGCCTGACGGAATCGCCATGCGTGGAAAGCTGGTTGCGGATCGCCGTGCGGATCAGGTCGGTGCGGTTCGAGTAGAAGCCCTCCTGCACCAGCAGGTCGATCTGCCCCAGGTCCACGACGCCCAGGTTGATCGTCAGTTTCTCGGTTTCACCGGGGCGCAGGCGAACCGTTAGATCACTATCAGCCATCTCTTTAACATCCATATACCATCTGTGTGGATGGTACCACAGGATTTGCGAGAGTGGTAGATGGGGGCAAATTGGCTGCGGGCGAACCCAATACGAGGAAGTACGCGCTCTGAGGATGCAGATGTAGCCAGCTTTGCGACACAAGAGTTGGGCCCTGGACTTCGATTGCCCCTCACCCCCTCTCCCGAAGGGAGAGGGGCTTTTGACTACAGCAGCCGCGCTACGAAATCCGATTCAGGCATCGGGCGACCCAGCAGGTACCCCTGCAGCTCGTCGCAGCGCAGCAGGCGCAGCAGTTTCACCTGGTCCTCTTCCTCGACGCCTTCGGCGACGACCTTCAGCGACAGCGAGTGCGCCAAGGTGATGATGTTGGTGATCAGGCTCATTGCTTCGGGGCTCTGCGCGAGCTGGGCGATGAAACTCTGGTCGATCTTGATCACGTCGACGGGCAACCGCGCAAGGTAGTTCAACGATGAATAGCCAGTGCCGAAGTCGTCGATGGCGATGCGGCAACCGAGCGCGCGCAGGCTTTGCAGCAGGTGGATGCTGTGCTCGATGTCTTCCATCAGCAGGCTTTCGGTCAATTCGATGTCGAGCAGTTGTTCGTCTGCATGGTCCTGCAGGAGGTCGCGGCATTCGTCGATGAAGTGCAGGTTGCGCATTTCACGCGCGGACACGTTGACTGCGATGCGCAGTCCCGGCTTGCCCATCGCGCGCCATGCCAGCGCGGTCTTGAGTGCGTTGCGCATCACCCAGCGGCCGGCAGGCACGATCAGCCCGGTTTCCTCGAGCACCGGGATGAATTCCGCAGGCGAGATCAGCCCGCTCTCCGGATGACGCCAGCGCATCAATGCCTCGGCGCCAACCAGGCGCTTGTCGTATGCGGTGAATTTCGGCTGGTAGAACAGTTCGAATTCGTCCTGGGCGAATGCGCGGTGCAGGTTGCGTTCGAGTTCGGCGCGACGGACCGCGCGTTCGTGCAGGCGTTCGGTGAAGGGTTCAACGCGCACCTTGCGCTTGATCGCCTCGGCGAGCGCGGCGTCGGCATTGCGTTCGAGCGTTTCGCCGTCGCTGCCGTGCCACGGGCTGACCGCAACGCCGCAATTGAAGTGCACGAACACCTGCTCGTCGTCGAGTTCCCGCGGCGCATCCTCGAACGCGCGCAGCAACGCATCGAGCTGTTCCACTTCGTCTTCCGCCGTGCCAAGGGTGCGTCGCGCGAGCAGGAACGAGTCGTCCCCCGGGTGCGCGACGATCGCGCCGGGGCCGAGCGCCGCCTTGAGTTGCTGGCCCACGACATGCAGCAGGCGCTCGCCGAATTCACGTCCACGCGTATCGTTGATGTGCGTGTAGCTCGCCAGATGAACGACCGCCACCGTGATCGGGCCTTCCGGAAAGCGCGCCAGAACCTGCTGCTGGAAACCGCTGCGGTTGGGCAGCCCGGTGATCGGATCGTGGTAGGCCAGGTACTGGAGCCGTTCGCCCTTGGTGATGAAGTCGATCGCGTAGTCGACTTCGCCGGTCAGGCGCTCGAGCAGCGCGATTTCTTCGTGGTCGAACTCCTGCGGTTGCGCCGAAAACAGGCCGAGCACGCCCCACGGCGGTGAACCGATCGGCAACGCGATCTGCGCGGCGATGCCCGCGGCGCCCATGTCGGTCTTCATCCGCATGGGCACTTCGGCGGTCGCGAAATTGCGGATGACCACGTTGCGGGCCTCGACCAACGCGCGCAGTCCAGGGCGCAGCCCTGCGGACGCCGCCTCCTCCGGCGACTGCGCGGCGAACCGTGCGATCACTGCGATGATGGCCTGGTTGCCGTGGCTTGCGACGGTCTCCAGGCGGTGCGCGTCGGTCGGCACGCCGATGCACGCTGCCTCGAAATGCCCCTCCTCGACCGCGACCTGGCAAACCTGCCGCAGCAGCTGTTCGCGCGTGCGGGAGCGCAGCACCGTGTTGCCCAGCGCACTGAGGACGGCATGGATGCGCGCGAGGTGGCGGATCCGCGTTTCCTGCTGCAACTGCTCGGTGATGTCCTGGTCGACACCGCGATAGCCGACCAGCGCGCCGGACGCATCCAGGCGCGGCGTTGCGGTGCTCTCGAGCACGCGCACGCTGCCGTCGCGATGGCGCCAGCGCAGCCGCCAGCGTTCCCACCCGGTACGCTCCGCGATCGCCTGGCGCATCCGCACGCGCACCTGTTCGCGGTCCCGCGGCAGCATGTGGTCGGTGGCGAGTTTGCCCTGCATCTCCTCGAGCGTGTAGCCGAGGATGTGCGCGATCGCGCCGTTGCTGTAGGTGATGCGGGTGTCGCATTCGTTTTCCCAGATCCAGTCGCGGCTGCTCTCGACGATGGTGCGGAAGCGTTCTTCGCTTTCGCGCAGCGCGCGCTCCATGTGCACGCGTTCGCTGCGCTGGCGTGCAGCGTCGATCGCGCGCTCGATCATCGGCGCAAGCCGCATCAGGTTGTCCTTGAGCACGTAGTCCGTCGCGCCGAGGCGCAAAGCATCCGTCGCAAGTTGTTCACCGATCGTGCCGGACACGAACAGGAAAGGCACGTGCGGCATCACCTCGCGCGCGATCGCCAACGCTTGCTGGCCGCTGAAACCGGGCATCGCGAAGTCGCTGAGGATGACGTCCGGCACGAAACCGGCGAGTGCCGCGCGCAATCCGGCTTCGTCGGCGACGCGCAGGTGCTTCAATGGCTGCGATAGCCCGCGCAGCGCACGCAGCACAAGCTCCGCCTCGGCGGCCGAGTGCTCCACCATCAGCACGCGCAACGGATGCGTCGCGATGTCCATGCTCAGCCCGGGGCCTTGTTGGCGATCAGCCAGTTCAAGCGGATCACTCCGGTTAATGCACGCTACGCGACAGCATCGCAACAGCGTCAGTGCGGATGCATGGCCAGTCCTACTAACCGCCCGGCCATCGCAGGCAAGAAGCCGCCCAGGAAGCGCGGTCGTTAGGGTTGCTGTACAGGCATTGCATAGCCTTGCTATCGTGTCATCGTTGCTAACATTCATGGGCCGCGGGGGTGGCCGGATCATGGAATATGGCAGGCGGATACGACGCGCGCGCACGGTAGGCAACCTGACCCAGGACCAGCTCGCCTTGCTTGTTGGCGTGCACCGCAGTGCGGTCGCGCAGTGGGAACAGCCCGATGGAACCACGCCCAGCCTGGAGCACCTGGCCAAGATCTCCGAGGTGCTGGAGGTCAGCTTCGAATGGCTGGCGACCGGACGCGGGCGCATCAAGCTTGATGCATCCTACGAGACGGGCGAGCGGATTCCTTCCGACTTTGCGCGCGATGAAATCGAGGAACGCATGCTGCTGGCGTCGAGGCAACTGAACGTACGCAAGCGCGAAGCGGTGCTGGCCTTGATGGAGGCGCTGGCGCGGTAGCGTCATGCAGCGTCATGTGTCATCCAGCGTCCGGGGTGACGCGCCGGACACGATGGAACGCCGATCCTCAGTGCGCGTTCGCTGCGAGCCACGCGTCGACTGCGGGCAGACGCTCGTTGCGGATCTTGATGCGGTAGGCGATGTTCACGGCCACGGTGTCGGCATCGCGTCGCGACGTCGCGGCAATGTGCGCTTCGGCGAAGGCCTTGACCTTGTCGATCATCGCCCTATCCAGGGAGCGGTTGGCCAACTGCGGGTAGTAGCGGCTGCGCGACGTCGTATCGACCTTCGCGTCCACCAGTGCGAGATGGGTGGTGGCGAAATCGAAGGCGAGCGCAGGATGCAGTTGTGCCACCTCGCCGATCATCCCCGCGCTGGTGGTCGCGCCGGGTTCGTCGGTGAGCGCAAGGTCGAGCGCGCGGCTTGCCAGCGCTTCGTCCTCGGTACTGGACAGCATGCGGTAGAACTGTTCCTTGATCAGCGGCGATTTTTCAGCCATCGCAGCGGCGTGCAGCTGATCCCAGGTCGCAGCGTCGGCATGCCGTGCGACCACGCGAAAGACAATCTTGCGCAACGCAGCGGGAACCGCGCCAGGATCGGAACCCTGCGCCGCATAACGCCGACGCGCCTCGGCAATCACCACCGGATCGCCGAGCTCGCTTAACGCAGCGATCATCTGGCTGCGCAGGTTGGTGAGCGGGTCCGATTCCCCAGGCCGTGCGATCCATCCGATCCTGGCGAATACCGGTGCGAGCCGCGCGATCGCGAAGCTGCGGAACTGCCGTTGCCGCGGCAGGTCGCCGTCGTAATACGCATCGATCGCGGTGAAGCTGTCGGCAATGTCGCCCCAGATCTGCGGATCGGCATCGGCTGGCGTGGCCTGCGCGAGGTCAAGGTAGTCCGATGCCGGCTGCAGGCCAGCCATGCCCAGCGCCCAGGAATCGTTCATGACACCAAGCTGGTCGATCGGGCTCAGCTTAGCGAAGCTGCGCTTGATCGCGCCGATTTGGGCGGGAGCGTACAGGGTGCGGTAGTAACCGCTCTGCCCTGCATTGACGATCACCGCTCCGCATCCAGGAACCACCACCGTGCCATGGCCATTGGCCACCAGGGTACGCGCCGATGCGGGCGCACCGACCACCTGCGCAATGACCGGCACCCGCCATGCCAGTGGCTGCTTGCCAGGACGGTCCTTGGTGAACTCTTCCTGCGTGAGGGTCAGCGTGGTGTTGCCACCCGCGCAGGTGGCCTGCTCGACGCGGACCATCGGCACGCCAGGTTGCAGGGTGAACTGGTGCGCGATGTCGGCGATCGGCTTCGCCGCGGTCGCCTCGCCTGGGCTGACATCCATCTCGTGCCACAGGTCGTCGGTGACGGTGTTGCCGTACGCATGCTTCTTCATGTAGCGGCGTACGCCATCGCGCCACGCGTCGGCGCCGACGTAGGCTTCAAGCATGCGGATCGCCGCCTCGCCCTTCGAATAAGTGATGGAGTCGAACGCCTGGTTGGCCTGTTCCACCGTTTCCACGTGCTGCACAACCGGATGCGTGGTGACCACGGCATCGCGATCCATCGCGCCTTCGCGCACGCCCACCGCCGACAGCGTCGAATTCCATTCCGGATGCAGCTTCGCGGTGGTGCGGCTTTGCATCCACGAAGCGAATCCCTCGTTGAGCCACAGGTCATCCCACCACTGCATCGTCACCAGGTCGCCGAACCACTGGTGCGCCATCTCGTGCGCTTCGGTGTCGAAGACGCCCTGCTTGTCGGCCTGGGTGGAGATCGTCGGGTCGAGCAGCATGTCGTGCTCGAAGGTGAAGATCGCGCCCCAGTTTTCCATCGCTCCGAAAAACTCGCTGGTCCCCGGCGACGCGATGTTGTCGAGCTTGGGTAGCGGATACGGGGTGCCGAAGTAGTCGTTGTATTCGCGCAGGATCGCCTGCGATGATTCCAGCGCGAACGCGGCCTGCGACAGCGAACCCTTGCGGGCGACCACGCCGACTTCGGTCGGCCCGACTTGCGCGGTTGCGCGATCAAAATCGCCGACGCTGAAGAACAGCAGGTAGGTGGACATCTTCGGCGTCGTCGCGAAGCGCACCTGCGCGAGTCCATTGCCGATGTCGGTGCGTTGTGCGATCGGCATGTTGCTGACCGCCATTTGCGCACTGGGCACCGTTGCGGTGAGATCAAAGGTCGTCTTGAACGCCGGTTCGTCCCACGACGGGATCAGACGGCGCGCGTCGGAATTTTCGAACTGCGTGTAGAGCGCGCGCTGCCTGGCCCCATCGGAATCGTAGTCGATCGCGAACAATCCATTGGCCTGGGTGCCGATCTTGCCGGTGTAGGCCATCGTGAGCCGGTAGCTGCCCGGCGCGATGGTCTTGTCGAAGGTGAAGGTCGCGGTCTGGGTGGCGGCATCGACCTTCACGCCGGGTGCCGCATACGTGGTGTTGCCGGCCACCGGGGAAAGGCCGACCTTGGAAATGGTCATGTCGATCGCGTTGAGGGTGATGCTGTTTGTGGGTTGCAGCACGTCGATAACGACGGTCACCGTGCCCTTGAATCGCAGGTTCGCCGCATCCGGCACGATCGCCACGTCGTAGTGCGTGGGCCGCACGGTGCGCGGCAACTGCGTGGTGGCCTGCGCCGGAGCGGCGGCGGCGACTGCTTGGGCGCGCACGACCTCAACGTTGCACAAACCAGCGAGGAATGCCGCGGCAATGGCACAAACCAGGATGCGACGCATGCACGGCCCCTCGGAAAACCCCAGTCCCGGGAGCTTACTGATCGCAGGCGCGACGTGAATGTGCACGATGGCAGGGGGCCGACCAGCCGCCGGCCCTCGCCGGCTGCGGCTCGCCACGGCAAAGGTCAACCGCGACGTCACTCCGCGCGGTAAACGATCACGCGGTCGCGACCGGCCGCCTTGGCCGCATACAGCGCGGTGTCGGCATTGCGCAGCAGCATTTCGCCGCTCTCGCCATGCAGCGGCGCGATGGCGATGCCGCTGGAGATCGTGACCGGGTAACCGGCACAGCTGCAGAACGCCGAGCATTTCGCCCTGCGCTCAGGTCTCTTCTGTTTGCAGCGAGGAATTCATCGAGCGCGGCGGATCGCTTGCCTCACGAAAGAACCGGGCTTGCCGCGCTCGCAAGCGCTTGCGGCATGTCGCTACGCAGCGGCGCGCTCCTGATTGCCATCCTGTGCCGCAGCGGTCGCCCTCGCCGCGATTGCATGCAGTTCGATCCGGCCCGGTCGCCCGAATGGCCGAGCTGGTGGGTGTTCCAGTCAGTGATCCACTGCTTTGCCCGCTCGCGCAACGCAAGCCGCAGGTCCAGCTCAATCATCAGCACGGACGTGTCCTTGTCGTATGTGCCTATCAGCGCCCGTGGTGGCGTCGACGCAAGCCGGTTGAGGTTGTTGAGAAAGACCCCGCCGAGCGCATCGGCCCAGATGGACCTGGGCTTTGTTCCAATGGCGCGACGGACGCGTGCGGCCAACCCCGGCAGTGGCTCGTGCAGGCGTCCGATCGGCGCGAAATTCGACAGTGGCCTGCGCATGGTTCCCTCCGATGGAACGCGATGTGGTTGTTGCAGTGACTACGATGAAATCTGGTTGCTATCGTGACGCGTCTTCGTCGGACGCGGCCGCGTTGCGACGACGCGCATGGACGGCATGTGGAAATCGACGGCCTCGCCTGATCCAGCGGGAAGCGCAGCGACGCCGACGCGATCGACCCCAAGCACCCTGGCGAGCCGCTGCAACGGCCGCAACCATGCCCGGGGCGCTGGGACGCGGGGCGTTGCGCTGCGCTGCGTTGCGATGGGCTCGTGCATTGGATCGACAACCGCCTTCCGCCACGACGTGACCCGATCGACCGAGTAGTCGGCCCAGCGCGAATGGAAGTTGCCGTCCGCGAAGGTCCCGTGGACCGGTTCCTCGCGATCGTCGAGCTGGAAATCGATCGTCTCGCCGCGATGCGGCAGGTACGTCGAGCTCAAGATCCAATACGTTGCCATCGTTGATAACCCCCGGGTGGGCACGCCATCCGCATATTGGGATGGCCGCATCCTTGCGGCGCAGACGCGGTAGTCCAATCTCATACTTTCAGCTTTATGCAAGCCGGTCGGTACGCCAGCGCACTTAATCCGCACTATATTTGACGAATTTCCGGGAGGCGCGCGCGCCCGTCATTGCACTTCCCCAGGGCAGCCGGTCTTCTTCGTTTCTCGCCAATGTGCCCGGAGGCCTGTGTGCAATATGTCGGCACATGAACCGTTGCTGACACCAATCTCCCTTAAGCGTGTTGCGTAACATACCGATCGCAGGGATGCGCATAGCCTGCACGCATGGTCCGTGACGGTCTTCCCTGATGGCGAGTGCATCGAGTCTTCGCCAGAACCGGCTGCTTGCGACCTTGCCCAGGGGTTCGATCTCTCGCTTGCGCCCGCACCTGGAGCTGGTGCCGATGCCGTTGCACCAGGTGGTGTACGCGCGGCAGGCGCCATTCGAACATGTCTTCTTTCCGACCACGTCGGCGGTGTCGCTGGTATCCAACCTGCACGGCGGCGCCGTGGCAGAGGTCGGCATCATCGGCAACGAGGGCATGCTGGGCACGGCGCTGTTGGTGGGTGAGGCGGACGCGGCGTGCGCCGCGATCGTGCAATGCCGCGGCGAGGCATACCGCTTGCGGATAGAGGCGCTGCGGGCGGAGTTCGAGAACTCGCGGATTGTGCTGCAACTGTTGCTGCGCTACATGCAGGCGTTGCTGATGCAGACCGCGCAAACCGCGATCTGCAATCACCATCACTCGGTGCTCCAGCAACTATGCCGTCGGATGCTGCTGATCATGGACCGGACCGCGGCCGACGGGGTCGACTCGACCCACGCACTGATGGCGGAGAGGCTCGGCGTGCATCGGCCGGCCGTCACCATCGCAGCTGGAAAATTGCGCCAGGCAGGCCTGATCGCATACAACCGTGGATCGATCACCGTGCTGGATCGGGCTGGACTCGCGGCGCAGGCGTGCGAATGCTACGAAACCGTCAAGCGGCAAACCGACCGGCTGGTGCCGATCCGCAGCAGGCGCCCGATCGCCGGGGCGCAGGCGAGCACGCAAGCATCAGGCTGAGGCGGCTTGCGATGCGCTTGCGCCGGGCACTACAGTGCATCGCTGAGCCAGTGCATCGCCGAGGCGGGCATCGCTGAGCCGGGCATCGCAAACCCGGTGATCGCAAACCCGGGCAGCAGCCAAGCAATCCGGCGCGCGCAAGGGTAACCTTCAAGCCACTGGATGGTGTCCGCGCATCGCAACTGCGTGAAAGGTCGGCTGTCCAGGCACCAGGGGTGGCCCGGGCCATGGATCGTTCCATCGAAGAGATCGCGTTCCACCATGTGTTCGATCGCATCACCGATGCGTACGTCGCGCTGGACAGCGACTGGCGTTATACCTTCATCAACGCGAAGGCCAGCGATTTCTTCGGTCGCCCAGCCGGGGAGTTACTCGGCAAGCACATCTGGACCGAGTTCCCGCACCCCGACGACCATCCGTTTCGACGCGCCTGCGAAAAAGCGATGGCGGAGCAGAAGCCATCGTCGCTGGAGGCGTATTACGAGCTCCACCAAAACCGTTGGCTGGAGAACCGGCTGCATCCATCGCCGGACGGCCTGACGATCTATTTCGTCGACATCACCGAACGCAAGCAGATCGAGGACGCCCTGCAGCACAACCAGCGCATGCTCGCCGAGGCGCAGCAGGTTGCGCACGTGGGCAACTGGGAATGGGACATCCGCGCCAACAAGGTTGCGTGGTCGGCCGAGTTGTACCGGATCTACGGCCTGGTTCCCGACCAGTACGCCGCAACGTTCGAGGCGTATCTCGCGCTGGTGCATCCGCTCGATCGCGAGCGCGTGCAGGGCATCATCCAGCGCGCCTGCGCGGACCACAACCCGTTCGAATTCGACGAACGCATCGTGCGTGCCGATGGCACCATCCGTACCCTGCGCAGCAGCGGGATGGTGGATGTCGACGGCAATGGCGATGCGATACGCATGCTCGGGGCTTGCCAGGACATCACCGCACGCAGGCGGGCCGAACAGATGGAAGCCGGCCAGCACGACATCCTTGAAGGGATCGCGGCACGCAGGCCGCTTGCCGAAAGCCTGGATGCAATCGTGCGCCTGCACGAAGCTCTCAATCCGGGCGCATTGTGTTCCCTGCAGCTGCTCGACGAGACCGGCGAGCGCGTCCTGCACGGCGCCGGCCCCAGCCTGCCCGCGGAGTACAACAATGCGATCGACGGGCTCGAAATCGGCGATGGTGTCGGCTCCTGCGGAACGGCCGCATGGCGCCGCGAACGCGTGGTGGTGACCGACATCGCCACGCATCCGTATTGGAAAAACTACAAGGATCTGGCGCTGGCCAATGGTCTCAAAGCCTGCTGGTCTACGCCGGTGATGGGCAGAAACGACCGGGTGTTGGGTACGTATGCCGTCTATTACCTCGAGAGTCGCGAACCCACCGCCCACGAGCTGCACGACATCGACCGGATGATCCCTCTCACCGCCACCGCAATCGAAAGTGCGAGGCTCATCACCCGACTGTCCGAGCGCGACCGCTTCTTCGACCTGTCGATGGAGATCTACTGCATCTTCGATACGGCGCTGGAACGGATCATCCAGGTCAATCCGTCGTTCTGCCGCGTCACCGGCTACAGTGCCGAGGAGCTGACGTCGCGCCATTACCTGGATTTCGTCCACCCCGCGGACCGGGATATCGCCGCGAACGCAGTCTCCGTGCTGACCACCGAAGGCGCGCGGGTGAGCGCGTTCGGCTATCGCTTCGAGTGCAAGCACGGCGGCTACCGCTGGCTGGAATGGGAATCGGTCGCCGCCAACGACGGGCTGGCGTATGCCGTGGCGCACGACACCACCGAGCGGCGCAAGGTCGAAGCGGAGCTGGCATATGCCGCAAGCCACGACGTGGTCACCAACCTGCCGCACCACCACGTGTTCGAGAAGACGCTCGAGACCTTGCTTGCGCACGCATCGACTCCGGTATGGCTGTTCTTCATCGGCCTGGATCGCTTCGGGGTCGTCAACGAATCGATGGGCCATGTGATCGGCGACGCGGTGTTGCAGTGCGTGGCCGAACGCCTGCATGCGACGCTGGGAGAGGCAGGACACATCGCACGTTTCGGCAGCGACGAATTCGTGATTGCAGCGACCGCGCTCGACGAAACCTCGGCAATGGCATTGGCAGAACGCATGCGCAACGCCGTCGCTCTTCCGATCGAGTCGGACGACTACCGCCTGCTGCTGACGGCGAGTATCGGCATCAGCCACTCGCCCGACCACGGGCAAAGCCAGAAGGAATTGCTGCGGCGCGCGGAAGCCGCAATGACACGGGCCAAGCGGCAGGGGCGCGACAGCGTCTGCGAGTTCTCGATCGGACAGATGCAGGATATCGAGGATCGCCTGGTGCTGGGCAGCCATTTGCGCGGCGCGATCGCGCGCGGCGAACTCGAGCTCCACTACCAGCCCCAGCACAATGCCGCCGACCACGCATTGACCGGCTTCGAGGCCTTGCTGCGCTGGAAAAACGCGGAACTCGGCCAGGTCTCTCCCGCGCGCTTCATTCCGATCGCCGAAGCGCTGGGGCTGATTCCCGAAATCGGCGGGTGGGTCGTGAACGAAGCCTGCCGGCAGATGCGCGCGTGGATGGATCGCGGCCATCGCGGATTCACCATCGCCGTGAACGTGTCCGCACAGCAGTTGCAGCGCCCAGGCCTGGTGGAACAGGTCCGCGATGCGCTGCAGCGGCATGCGTTGCCTGGCGAGGCGCTGGGCATCGAGCTGACCGAGAGCTCGTTGATGGAGAACATCGTGCGCGTGCGCGGCACATTGGCCGAACTCAAGGCGCTGGGCACGCAACTTGCGCTCGACGACTTCGGCACGGGCTATTCGAGCCTGTCGTACCTCAAGCAGTTCCCGATCGACAAGCTCAAGATCGACCAGAGTTTCGTGCGCGACCTGCCCGACGACGCCGACGACGCCAGCATCGCCCGCACCATCGTCGCGATGGCGCACCAGCTGCGCATGGTTGTCGCGGCCGAGGGTGTCGAGACCGAGGCCCAGGCCATTTTCCTCACCGGTATCGGCTGCGACGAACTCCAGGGTTACCATCTGGGCCGGCCAGTGATTGCCGCCGAGGCCGAGAAACTCTTCGCGGCCCGATAACGAAACAACATGGAGAGGCTCGCGGTGAATTTGATCCGAGTGATGTCGATCCACCTGGCTGCCTGCCGCACGACGCCTCCCGTGCGCAACCTTTCCGTCGCTGTTGCCGCCGGCATTGTCACGATGGTTGGCGTGGGCATGGCGCCCGCCGCAGGAGCGGCCGACGCTACGTCCCCGGCGGCCGGCTTCATGGCCGCTCCGATGCATTTCGACATGCGCGAGCTCGACGACAGCGTGCGTCCATGCACGGACCTCAACGGCTTCGTCAACGCGAAGTGGATCGCGACCCATCCGATTCCCGCCGACCGCACGCGCTGGGGTTCTTTCGACGCGCTGCGCGAGGACAGTCTCAACCGGCAGCGCAAGATCGTCGAGGCCGCAGCCACGCATGCCGGCACCGCTGAGCCAGGCTCGATTGCGCAGAAGATCGGCTATCTGTACGCCGCAGGCATGGACGAAGCTGCGGTGGACAAGGCCGGTTTCGACCCGATCAAGCCCAGGCTCGCACGCATCGACCACCTGAAGAGCAGCGCCGACATCGTGGGTTACGTCATCGACAGCTACGCGCAGGGCGAGCCGGTGTTGTTCCGCTTCTTCGGCAACGCCGACTTCAAGGATTCCACCCGGCAGATCGCCTATGCAGGCCAGGGCGGGCTTGGCCTGCCAACCGCCGACTACTACAGCAAGCCGGACTTCGCGAAGGTCCGCGATGCATACGTCGCCCACATTGCTAAGCTGTTCGTGCTGACCGGCACCAACGCCGCCGACGCGCAAGCGCAGGCGACGTCGGTGCTCGCATTCGAGACGCGCCTTGCCGCCGCCTCGCTGGTACCGACCGAGCTGCGCCAGACCGAGAACCGCTACCACTACGTGAGTATCGCCGACGCCGAGAAGGTCACGCCGCATCTTGAATGGGCTGCATTCTTCAAGGCGCAGGGCGCGAACGTCGGCGACGGCTTTTCGCTGACCCATCCGAAGTTCTTCACCGCGGTGGACGCCATGCTCGGCGACGTCCCGGTTGCGCAATGGAAGGCCTACCTGCGTTACCACGCGATAGACAGCGCGTCACCGTACCTGTCGATGCCATTCGTGCAGGAGAGCTTCGGCTTCCACGACCAGACGCTCAACGGACAGAAACAGATCGAGGACCGCTGGAAGCGCACGCTGCGCGCCGTCGAGGATGGCATGGGCATGGCGCTGGGCCAGCTGTATGTCACCGACAACTTCTCGCCCGCAGCCAAGCAGCGCGCCGAAGAACTCGTCGCCAACCTGCGCGCCGCGTACAAGACGCGTATCGAGCACCTGGAATGGATGAGCTATGCGACCAGGCAAAAGGCGCTCGAGAAATGGGCCACGTTCGTGCCCAAGATCGGCTACCCGGACAAGTGGCGCGACTGGACCGGATTGAAGATCGTGCCAGGCAACTACTTCGCGAGCGTGCAGGCAGCGGACAAGTTCGACCACGACTACGAAGTCGCCAAGATCGGAAAACCCGTCGACCGCACCGACTGGGGCATGACGCCGCAGACGGTGAACGCCCAATACAGCGGGCAGCGCAACGACATCACGTTCCCCGCGGCGATCCTGCAACCGCCGTTCTTCGACGCGACCGCCGACGACGCGATCAACTACGGCGGCATCGGCGCGGTGATCGGCCACGAAATGGGCCACGGCTACGACGACCAGGGCAGCAAGTTCGATGTGCAGGGCAACAACGTCAACTGGTGGACGGATACCGATCGCAAGGCATTCGAGGCGCGCACCGCGAAGCTCGCCGCCCAGTTCGACGCCTACGAACCGCTGCCAGGCAAGCACGTCAACGGTGCACTGACGATGGGCGAGAACATCGGCGACCTCGGCGGCCTGAATGCCTCGTACACGGCCCTGCAGATGGCGCTGTCGAAAAGCCCCGAAGAGGCCACGAGGAAAATCGACGGCTATACGCAGGACCAGCGCTTCTTCCTGAACTGGGCGCGGGTCTGGCGCGGGAATGTCCTGCCGGAGGCGCAGCTGACCTTGCTCAATACCGATCCGCATGCGCCGGCGAAGTTCCGCGCGGTCGGAGCGCCGTCGAACATGCCGGAATTCGCGGCGGCATTCGGGTGCAAGGCCGGCGATGCGATGGTGCGCGACGAGGCTAAGCGCGTCCGGATCTGGTGACGCACACTACAACGGCGCGCGATGGCGTTTGCATGGAATGGTGACGGCATGGTCCGCAAGACCAGAATCAACAAGGCAAGAATAAAAGCGTACAAGGGACCCGCCGGTGGATGGGGGTCCCTCAAGAGCGTCGCCGAGGTGCTGATACGCGAACGCGTCGGCCCATCGGGCCTGGCGCAGCTGCTGCGCCAGAACAAGCCCGATGGCTTCATGTGCACGAGCTGCGCGTGGCCCAAGCCCGCGCATCCGCACCTCGCGGAGTTCTGCGAGAACGGGGCGAAGGCGACCGCGTGGGAGATCACCAGTCTGCGCACGAGCGTGGAATTCTTCGCGCAGCACACGGTCACCGAGCTGCTGGGGTGGGCCGACCACGATCTCGAGCAACACGGTCGCCTCACCTATCCGATGCGCTACGACGCAGACAGCGACAAGTACGTCCCGGTTGCATGGGAAACCGCGTTCGCTGAAATAGGGCGCGAGCTCAAGGCGCTGGCGCCGAAGTCGGTGGTGTTCTATGCATCCGGCCGCGCGTCGCTGGAGACCTCGTACATGTATGCGTTGCTCGCGCGCATGTACGGCAACAACAACCTTCCCGACAGTTCCAACATGTGCCACGAAACGTCCGGCGTCGGCTTGCGCCAGAGCATCGGTACGCCGGTGGGCACGGTCGTGCTGGACGATTTCGACGCGACCGACTGCATCTTGTTCTTCGGGCAGAACGTCGGTTCGAACAGTCCGCGCCTACTGCACGACCTGCAGCGCGCGAGCCGGCGCGGGGTACCGATCGTCACCTTCAATCCGTTGCGCGAACGCGGGCTCGAGCGATTCCGCAGCCCGCAGAGCCTGCAGATGCTGACGGGCACCGACACCCGGATCAGCTCGCACTATTACCAGGTCAAGGCAGGCGGCGACATCGCTGCGATCATGGGGATGTGCAAGGCGCTCATTGCAGCGGACGACGAAGCGCAACAATCCGGTTCGGCGCGGGTGATCGATGCCGGATTCATTGCCGAACACACCCACGGCTTCGATGCGTTCGCGGCGCGCGCGCGTTCCTCGCCTTGGGCCGACATCGAACGCGAGTCGGGCCTCTCGCGCGTCGCCATCGAAACGGCAGCGAGCGTCTATGCGAAAGCCAGGACAGCCATCGCTGCCTGGGGCATGGGCGTCACCCAGCACCGCCACGGCGTGCAGAACGTGCACATGATCTGCAACCTGCTGCTGCTGCGCGGCAATATCGGCCGACGCGGCGCCGGCGCATGTCCGATCCGAGGGCATTCCAACGTGCAGGGACAGCGCACGGTCGGCATCGCGGACAATCCCGACCTCGTGCCACTCGACAGGCTCGCGCAGCAATACGGATTTGAGCCGCCACGCGAGAAGGGCTTGAACACCATCGAAGCCTGCGAAGGAATCTTCGATGGCTCGGTACGCGCATTTGTTGCACTTGGCGGCAACTTCGTGCGCGCCGCACCGGAAACCGAAAAACTCGAACGTGCGTGGCGCGACCTGCGATTGAGCGTGCAGGTCTCGACCAAGCTCAACCGCAACCACCTCGTGCATGGTGCGGTGTCGTACATCCTGCCTTGCCTTGGCCGGATCGAGCGTGACACCCAGGCCACCGGCGCACAGGCGGTATCGATGGAGGACGCGACGAGCTGCATCCACGGGTCGATGGGACAGGTTGAGCCAGCGTCTGCGCACCTGCTGTCGGAACCAAGGATCGTCGCCGAACTTGCAAAGGCGATGCTGCCGCCGAATCCACGCGTGGACTGGGATGGATGGGTCGCGGACTACGCGCTGGTACGCGATGCGATCGAGGAAACCTACCCAGACCAGTTCCGCGATTTCAACAAACGGCTGTTTCAGCCCGGCGGCTTCCATCGTCCGAACCCCGCCCGCGATTTGCAATGGAACACCGCCAGCGGCAAGGCGAACTTCCTGTTGCCTGGCAGCCTGTCGGCGACCGGATTCGAAGACGCACCCGGCGTGATGCGGTTGATCACGCTGCGCAGCAACGACCAGTTCAATACGACCATCTACGGCTACGAGGATCGTTTTCGCGGCGTGAGTGGAACCCGCCTGATCGTGTTCATGCATGCGGCCGACATGCTGCGGCATGGACTTGTGGAAGCCGATGAAGTGACCTTGGTAACCCATGCCGACGATGGCGTACACCGCGAGGTGTCGGACCTGCGCGTGACGACCTACAACATTCCCGAAGGCTGCATCGGCGCGTACTACCCGGAATGCAATCCGCTGATCCCGGTCTGGCACCATGCCGAGGAGTCGATGGTGCCGGCGGCGAAATCGATTCCGGTCACGATCAGGAAGGCAGCGGGCGCGGGGCCGCGGATGCAACACCCGCAGTCAGAAATCGATGATTCCGTTCGTGGCGAGCCTGTCGCACCATGATCGGAATCAAAGCCGATTCTCCCGGATCGACCTGGCAATCCGATGCGGCGGCGATGGAAATCGTGATGGACAAAGGCGTGGATGCGCCGCAGCCGATTGGCCTCAAGCCTGCTGCGGGTTTACGCGTCAGCGGCGACCACGGCGAATGGTTTGTCGACCAGGTGGTCGAGGAAACGCCGGTCGCCCTGCTCTACAACGGCCACCCGCACGTGGTGATGATGGCAACGCCGAGCGATCTTGAAGACTTCGCGCTCGGTTTTGCGTTGACCGAAGGGATCGTCGCGGATGCCGGCGAATTCCGCCTCGTCGATTGCCTGCGAACCGGGCACGGAATCTCGCTGCAGGCAGCGATCCCGCAACACCGCTTCGATACGCTGTCCGCGCGCAGCCGCAATCTCGCTGGTCGCAGCGGCTGTGGCATGTGCGGAATCGAGACCCTGGAGGCGGCCATTCGCCCGGTTCGCAAACTCGTTGACGATGCATGCGTGTCGACTGCCGCGATCGGCGACGGACTTCGCCTGATCGAACAGGCACAACCGCTCAACCGGATCAGCGGCGGCGTGCATGCGGCGGCATTCGTGCATGCCAACGGCACCCTCGTCCGCGAGGATGTCGGCCGGCACAATGCGCTCGACAAGCTGGTCGGGGCACTCGCCTCCGCCGGAGTCGGCAAGGGCTTTTTGGTCATCACCTCGCGCGCTTCGTATGAAATCGTGCACAAGGCAGCCGCGGCGGGGATCGCGATCGTGGTCGCCATGTCGGCGCCGACGGACCTTGCCATCCGCATCGCCGAACAGGCTGGCATCACCCTGGTCGCGTTTGCGCGGCGACAAACGATGACGATCTACACGCATTCGGAGCGCGTGCAATAGGGTCAGCGGAGATTTTTCGTGCGTGGTCCGATGATCGAACGCGTGGCGCGGGCAGGCAGGACCTACTCTGACACCTTCTTCGGAGCCTCCAGGTTGATATCGCGCGCTATTGGCAGCGCGTTCGCCTGCCAGCCTCCACCAAGTGCCTTGATCAGGGCGACGCTGTCGTTCAGGCGCGTACCGAGGATCGTGATCGCACTGCGCTGACTGGCGTAGGCTGCGGCCTGTGCAGTCACCACATTGAGATAGCTGACCGTTCCCGCACGGTATTGGTTGAGCGTGATCTGCAGGAATTGTTCCGACGACTTCACCGCCTCGGCCTGGACGGCGGCTTCCTGTTCGAGGATGTGCAGCGCGGCGAGATTGTCCTCGACGTTTTGCAAGGCGGCGAGCACCACTTCGCGGTAGTTCGCGGCCGCCGCATCGAAGCCGGCACGCGCCTGCGCGGTCTGCGCGCGGCGCAGGCCTCCGTCGAAAAGCGTTTCGGCCAGCTGCGGTCCGAGCGACCAGAATATGCTCGACGCCTGCAACCATTTCGAGAAAGTCGAACTCTCGAAACCGCCGCTTGCGGACAGGGTGAGGTTCGGGAAATACGCAGCCTTCGCGACCCCGATCTGTGCATTTGCGGAAGCCGCCTGGCGTTCGGCAATGGCGACATCCGGTCGTCGCTCCAGCAGTTCCGAAGGCAGCCCTGCCGGCGGGATCGGCGGTGGCAGCAGTTGTAATGGCGCGACGGCAATGGATACATCGGACGGAGCCTTGCCGACCAGCAACGCGATTGCATGCTCGAATTGGGCGCGCGCGATGCCCAGGTCGAGCGCCTGTGCCTGCGCGGATTTGAGCTGCGCATCGGCCTCAACAACGTCGGCGCGCGCGGCGACGCCGACGTTGTACTGGTTCTGCGTGAGCCGCAACGACTTCTGGTATCCGATGACCGTGTCGTCGAGCAGGCGTTTTTGTTCGTCGGTGATGCGCAGTTGCAGGTAGGTCTGTGCGAGTTCCGCCTGCAGGCTCAGCCGCGTGGATTCGAGGGTCGCGTCGGCGGCCTGCGCATTGGCGACATTCGCCTCGACGGTGCGCCGCACCCTGCCCCACAAGTCCGGCTCCCAGCTTGCAGTGAATGGCAATGAGTAGAAGTTGGACGGATGCGAGGAATCGGGGACACCGTGGTCGAGCCCGGTTCCGGCAGCGTTGGCATAGCGGCCGGAACGCGTCGCCGACGCGCTGACGCCAACCGTGGGGAAATAACTCGCACGCGCCTCGCCGACCAGCGCACGCGCCTGGCGGTACTGCGCATCCGCCTGGGCGAGGCTCTGGTTCGAGACGTCGACCTGTTCCTCGAGTCCGATCAACACTGGATCGCCTAACACTTCCCACCACGCGCCGCGCTTGAGCATGTCGGCGGGTTGCGCGGAACTCCAGTCCGATGGGTGCCAGTCGACGTTTTCCCTGTACGCCGGGGGCACCGCGACCTTGGGCCTGACGTAATCCGGCCCGACCGTGCACGCGCCAAGCAGCGTGCATGCGATGGCGATGACGCATGCGCGGATTCGCGCCATGACCGTCCCGGATGGAAACAATGTGATGTCCAGTTTCATGTTTGCGTCCACGTCATGTCGCGGCCTGCGGCGCGGGCGGCCGTGGTGGCGCGGGCTGCAACGACTTGCCCGGCGGATCGCCATGCAGGCGCACCCATCGGCGCTTGCTCCACAGGCTGAACCGATCGAGGTACAGATACACCACGGGAGTCGTGTACAACGTCAGCAACTGGCTGACCAACAACCCGCCGACGATCGCCACGCCCAGCGGGCGACGCATCGCGCTGCCTTCGCCGAATCCGATCGCGAGCGGCACCGCGCCAAGCATCGCAGCCATTGTGGTCATCATGATCGGACGGAAGCGCAGCATGCAGGCCTGGAAAATCGCATCGCGCGAATCCAGGCCCTGGTTGCGTTCGGCATCGAGCGCGAAGTCGATCATCATGATCGCGTTCTTCTTCACGATGCCGATCAGCAGGATCACCCCGATCAACGCGATGATCGTGAACTGCATGTGGAACACCAGCAACGCCATCAATGCGCCGACCCCCGCCGATGGCAGCGTGGACAGGATCGTGATCGGGTGGACGTAGCTCTCGTACAGCACGCCCAGCACGATGTAGACCACCAGCAACGCGGCCAGGATCAACCACGGCTGGCTGTTGGAGTTGTCCTGGAACGCCTGCGCGGTGCCGGCGAAGCTGCCGCGGATCGACGCCGGCGCGCCGATGCCCACCATCGCACGGGCGATTGCGTCGGACCCCTGGCCCAGGCTTGCGCCCGGAGCGAGGTTGAACGACACCGTGGTCGCGACGAACTGCCCCTGGTGGTTCACCGCAAGCGGCGCCGAGCCGGGGCCGTAACTCGCGAACGCCGAGAGCGGCACCATCTTGCCGGACTTGTTCTGCACGTAGATGTCCTTGAGCGTCTCGGGACTCTGCAGGAAACGCGGCGCGACTTCCATGATCACGTGGTGCTGGTTGAACGCGTTGTAGATCGTCGATACCTGGCGCTGGCCAAATGCATCGTCGAGCGTGCTGTCGACCTGCTGCGTGGTGAGGCCAAGGCGCGCCATGCTCGCGCGATCGAATGTGAGTGCAGTCTCAAGCCCCTTGTCCTGCTGGTCGCTGTTCACGTCGGCGAGTTCCGGAACATCCTTGAGCGCCTGGATGATCTTCGGTCCCCACGATCTCAGCTCGGACAGGCTGTCGCTCTGCAGGGTGTACTGGTAGGCCGCATCGCTCTGTCGACCGCCGGTGCGAATGTCCTGCGCAGCCTGCAGGAACAGGTTCGCGCCGGCCTCCTTGCCCAGCTTTGGACGCAGGCGATTGATGACCTCGTCCGTCGATGCGTGACGCACGGCCAGTGGCTTGAGCGCGACGACGATGAAGCCGCCGTTGCTGCGCCCGCCGCCGGTGAAACCCACCGCCGTGTCGACCGCTGGATCGGACTTCACGATCTTCAGCAGATCGACCAACTTCTTCGACATCGCCTGGAACGAAATGCTCTGGTCGGCCTGCACGCCGCCGACCAGGCGGCCGGTATCTTCGGACGGGAACAGTCCTTTCGGCACCTCGACATACAGGAAGACATTCAGGCACACCGTGACGAGCAGCATGAACATCATCAGCGCCGGCGCCGCCAGTGCCCAGGTGAGGGTGCGCTCGTAGGTACGCAGCATTGCATTGAACATGCGTTCGCTGGTCTGGAAGAAGCGACCGGGCTTGCGCTGGGGATCGCGGCGCAATAGCCGCGAGCACATCATCGGCGTGGTGGTCAGCGAGATCAGCAGCGAGATCAGGATGGCGACCGACAGGGTGATCGAAAACACCCGCAGGTAACGTCCGATGATGCCGCCCATCAGCAGGATTGGCAGGAAGACAGCGACCAGCGACAGGCTCATCGCAAGCACGGTGAAGCCGACTTCGCGCGCGCCCCGCAACACCGCCTGCATGCGCGACATTCCCGCTTCGAGGTGCCGCGAGATGTTCTCGAGCACCACCACCGCATCGTCGACGACGAAGCCGGTGGCGACCGTGAGCGCCATCAGCGAGAGGTTGTCGAGGCTGAATCCACACAGGTACATCACCGCGAACGTGCCGATCAGCGAGACCGGGACCGCGACCGCGGGAATCAGCGTGGCGCGCCCGCTGCGCAGGAACACGAACACGACCAGGATCACCAGCAGGATCGAGATGATCAGCGTGCGCTCGACGTCGCGTAGCGATGCCTTGATGGTGCTGGTGCGCTCGATCGCTGTGTTGATCTGGATGTCCGCCGGTATCGATGCCCCCAGGCTCGGCAACAGCGCCAGCACGCGGTCGCAGGTCTCGATGATGTTCGCGTTCGGCTGCTTGAGCACCTGGATGATGATCGCGGGCTGGCCATTGGCGAGGCCCAGGTTGCGCACGTCCTCGACCGAATCGACGACGTCGGCGACATCCGACAGCCGCACGGGACCGCCATCGCGCCATGCGACGATCAGGCCGCGATATTGGCTGGCCAGGCGCGCCTGGTCGTCGGTGTAGATCTGCCAGTGCTTGTCGTCGAGTTCGACAAACCCCTTCGGGCGATTCGCGTTCGCGTTCTGCAGCGCGGTGCGCACGGTGTCGAGCGCAATGCCGTATTTGTTCAGCGCGGTGAGGTTGAGCTCGACGCGTACCGCCGGCAACGAGCCACCGCCGACGATCACCTGTCCGACACCCTGCACCTGCGCGATCTTCTGCGCGACGATCGTCGATGCTGCGTCGTACACCTGTCCGCGATCGAGCGTCCTGGATGTCATCGTCAGCACCAGGATCGGCTGATCGGATGGGTTTGCCTTGCGATAACTCGGGTTTCCGGGCATGCCGCTTGGCAATTGGGCCCGGGCAGCGTTGATCGAAGCCTGCACATCGCGGGCGGCGCCGTCAACGTCGCGGCTCAGGTCGAACTGCATGGTGATGCGTGTCTGGCCTTGGGTACTCGACGAGGTCATCTCGGTCACGCCAGCGATGCGGCCGAGCTGGCGTTCCAGCGGCGTCGCGACTGCCGTCGACATCGTCTTGGGACTCGCACCGGGCAACGACGCCGACACGGAGATCGTCGGCACATCGACCTGCGGCAACGGCGAGACCGGAAGCAGTCCGAATGCCACCATGCCTGCAAGTGCGACGCCAAGCGTCAGCAACGTGGTTGCGATAGGGCGCCGAATGAACGGCGCCGACAGGCTCGGGAGCTTCGAGCCCACCGCGCCGTTGGACTCGCTCCCTCCCCCACCCGCGGGAGACGCGTGGACTGGGGGTGGCCTCTCGCTCATGCGCCACGCCCATCGGCGGCAGGCAGCGATCCGCCGCCGCGTCCCCTGCGCCGACGTCCCTTAACGCGCCGCGCAACCCGATCGAACGCAAGATAGATCACCGGCGTCGTGAACAGGGTCAGCACCTGGCTCACGATCATGCCGCCAACGATGGTGACGCCGAGGGGATGGCGCAGCTCGGATCCGACACCGGTGCCGAGCATCAACGGCAATGCTCCGAACAGCGCGGCGAGCGTGGTCATCAGGATCGGCCGGAAGCGCAACAGGCAGGCCTGGTAGATCGCCTCGCGCGGTGCCATGCCCTGTTCGCGTTCGGCATCAAGCGCGAAGTCGACCATCATGATCGCGTTTTTCTTGACGATGCCGATCAGCAGGATGATGCCGATGATCGCGACGATGCCGAGGTCGTCCCCGGCGAGCATCAATGCGAGCAATGCGCCGACCCCCGCGGACGGCAGCGTCGACAGGATCGTGATCGGGTGGATGTAGCTCTCGTAGAGCACCCCCAGCACGATGTACATCGTGAGGATCGCCGCGATGATGAGCAGCAGGGTATTCGTCAGCGACGCCTGGAACGCGAGCGCCGCACCCTGGAACGCGGTGTCGATGCTCAGAGGCAATCCGACATCGGCCTCGGTCTTCTTGATCGCTTCGACCGCTGCGCCGAGCGATGCGCCGGGCGCGAGATTGAACGACACCGTGGTCGACGGGAACTGGCTGAGATGGTTGATCAACAACGGCGACGCGCGTTCGCTAAGGGTGGTCACCGACGAGAGCGGCACCTGGCCGCTGGATGCCGCGGCTTGTGTCGAACCCGACGTCACGCCCTGCGGCGTGCCTCCTCCCGCCTGCGCGCCGCCTGGGGAAGACACCGAACCCTGCGGCGCCTGCGACACACTGTTGGCATTGCTCAAACCGGGGACGTAGATCCGGCTCAGCGACTTGAGTCCCTTCTGGTACTCGGGCTTCACCTCCAGCACGACGCGATACTGGTTCGACTCGGTGAAGATCGTCGATACCAGGCGCTGGCCGAACGCGTCGTAGAGCACGCTGTCGATCGCTGCCGGAGTAATGCCCAGGCGCCCGGCGGTATCGCGGTCGATACTCAGGTACGCCTGCAGGCCCTGCGACTGCAAATCGCTGGCGACGTCGGCGAGCTGTGGCTGCCTGTTGAGCCGCTCGATGAGTTTCGGCGTCCACGTGTTGAGATCGTCCAGGCTCGGCGACGCCAGCGTGAACTGATATTGGGTACGGCTGACGCGATCCTCGATCGTCAGGTCCTGCACCGGCTGCAGGTACAGGGCGATGCCTGGATTCTTCGCCGCGTTGTCCTGCAGGCGACGGATCACCGCTTCGGCCCCGTCCCGGGTGCCATGCGGCTTGAGGTTGATCAGGAAGCGTCCGCTGTTGAGCGTCGTGTTCGGTCCATCAACGCCGATGAACGACGACAGGCTCTCGATCGCAGGGTCCTTGAGGATCAGCGCGCCAAGCTGGTTCTGGCGGTCGGACATCGCTGCGAACGAGATCGACTGCGGCGCTTCGGAAATGCCCTGGATGACGCCGGTGTCCTGCAGCGGGAAAAATCCCTTCGGAATCACGACGTACAGCACGACCGTCAACGCGAGCGTGAGCACTGCGACCACCAGCGTCGCGCCCTGTCGATCGAGCACCCAGTTCAGCCAGACCCCGTAGCGCGCGATGATACGATCGAACACCTCGCCGGTGCGCCGTGAGAAACGGCTTTCCCTCTCTGGCTCGACATGCTTGAGGATCTTCGCGCACAGCATCGGCACCAGCGTCATCGACACCACCGCCGAGATGATAATCGTCACCGCGAGCGTGATCGCGAATTCGCGGAACAGCCGCCCCACCACGTCGCCCATGAACAACAACGGGATCAGCACCGCAAGCAGGGAAATCGTCAGCGAGATGATCGTGAAGCCGATTTGTCTGGATCCCTTCAGCGCGGCTTCGAGCGGTGCGTCGCCTTCTTCCAGGTAACGCGAGATGTTCTCGATCATCACAATCGCATCGTCGACGACGAAGCCGGTCGAAATCGTCAACGCCATCATCGTGAGGTTGTTGAGGCTGAAGCCGCACAGGTACATCACCGCAAATGTGCCGACCAGCGACAGCGGGACCGAGAAGCTCGGGATGATCGTCGCCGGGATGTTGCGCAGGAACAGGAAGATCACCAGCACGACCAGAACGACGGCGAGGAACAGCTCTAACTGCACGTCGTGCACCGAAGCGCGCACGGTAACGGTGCGATCGGTCAGCACTGCGACATCGACGCCGCCGGGCATCGATGTGGTCAGGGTCGGCAGCAACTGCTTGATGCGGTCGACGACATCGATCACGTTCGCGCCCGGCTGGCGCTGGATGTTCATGATCACCGCGGGCGTGGTGTCCTTCCATGCCGCAAGCTTGTTGTTCTCGGTGCCATCCACGACGTCGGCGACATCCGACAGGCGCACCGCTCCGCCGTTGCGGTAGGCGATGATGATGCCCTTGTATTCCGCGGCGGTCTTGAGCTGGTCGTTCGCATCGATCGTGTACGCGCGCGTCGGTCCATCGAAGCTGCCCTTCGCGGTGTTGACGTTGGCGCTGCCGATCGCGTTGCGCAGGTCCTCCAGGCTCATCCCGTACGACGCAAGCGCGGTGGGGTTCGCCTGCACGCGCACGGCCGGACGCTGACCGCCGGACAAGGTCACCAGGCCGACGCCCGCGATCTGCGAAATCTTCTGCGCGAGCCGCGTGTCCGCAAGGTCCTCGACCTGCGACAGCGGCACCGTCTTCGAGGTGAGCGCCAGCGCCAGGATCGGCGCGTCGGCCGGATTGACCTTGCTGTAGATCGGCGGCGTCGGCAGGTCGGCAGGCAGGAACGTGCCCGACGCATTGATCGCCGCCTGCACTTCCTGCTCGGCGACATCCAGCGGCAACGCCAGTGAAAACTGCAACGTCACCACCGAAGCGCCGGCCGAGCTCGTCGACGACATCTGGTTGAGGCCCGGCATCTGCCCGAACTGGCGTTCGAGCGGCGCAGTCACCGACGACGTGATCACCTCCGGGCTTGCCCCCGGATACAACGTGGTGACCTGGATCGTCGGGTAGTCGACTTCCGGCAATGCCGACAACGGCAGGAACCGGTACGCAAGAATGCCGACCAGCAGGATCGCCGCCATCAGCAGCGATGTCGCAACTGGCCGCACGATGAATTGACGCGACGGATTCATGCGTTATTGCCTGCTGCCACCGCTGCTTCGAGGATTTCCACTGCCCTGGCCGCCGCTACCGTCGCTGGCTCCGGAATTTGCAGGGTTCGCTCCATTGGCACCGCCGTGGCGATTCTGCCCGTTGCCATGGCCTTGGCCGCCTTCGACGTGCCGGTGGCCCTGCCATCCCTGCGCGCCGGCGTGGCCGGCATCAGCGGCACCGGACGCAGCTGCGCGAATGAATTTCGGCGCATCGCCCGGGAGCGACACCCTGCTGCCCTCGCGCAGCTTGTCACCGCCATCAGTGACCACGACTTCGCCAGGCTGCAGTCCGCTGGTCACCGCCACGCGCTCGGCTTCGGTCGGGCCCGTCTTGATGTTTCGCACGCTCACGGTCTTGTCTGGATTGACGACGTATACGAACAAACCGTCGGAACCGCGTTGCAAAGCCGCGGTTGGGATCACCGTCGCTCCGCGCATGACGTCAAGGAGCACGCGCACGTTCACGAACTGGTTCGGGAACAGGCTTTCATCGTCGTTCGCGAATTCGGCCTTCACCTTGACGGTGCCGGTGCTGGTGTCGATTTGATTATCCAGGCTCGCGACTGCGCCGCTCGCAAGCCTGGTTTGCCCGGAACGATCGTAGGCATAAGCTGTCAGCGTTTCTCCGGCGTGCAGCTTGCGGAGCACGCCAGGAAGGCTGTCTTCGGCCATCGTGAACAGAACGTCGATTGGCTTGAGCTGGGTGATGACGACGATGCTGCTGCCGCCACCGGCCTGCACATTGTTGCCTGGGTCGACCTGGCGCAGGCCGACTCGCCCGGTCACTGGCGCTGTTATTTTCGTGTAGGCGAGATTCACCTTCGCCGTGTCGATCTGCCCCTGGTCCGCTTTCACCGATCCTTCGTATTGGTGCACCAGCGAATGCTGCGCATCTACTTGCTGTCTGGCGATCGAATCCTCCTTGAAGAGCGTCTCGTACCGCTTCTGGTTGATCTTCGCTTCGGCCAACAGCGCCTGGTCGCGCGCCTGCGCACCCTCAACCTGCGTCAATGCCGCCTGATACGGGCGCGGATCGATCGCGGCGAGCAGATCGCCCTTCTGGACCATCTGCCCTTCCTTGAACTGCACATTGAGCAATTGCCCGCTGACCTGCGCGTTGACCGTGACGCCCCGCTGCGGCGTCACCGTACCCAAGCCGTTGAGGTAGATATTGATGTCGCCGGTGGCGACCATCGCCGTGCCGACCGGCATTGCTTGTCCGCCCGGCCCACCGGGGCCGCCGCGACCGCCACCGCGACCTCCGGTCTGTGCAGGCGCGCCATGGTTTGCAAGGTAGTAGCCTCCGCCGGCAACCACAGCGGCCACCGCCAGAATGATCATCACCGCGCCCCAGTGGCGCTTTGAATTCTCGCGCGTGGCATGCGTGTCGGATTGAGTGGTCATGTCTGCCAGTCGATTGGGTAGGGGGAGCTCACATCAGCGCCCAGGCGGCATGGTGCTTGGGTTCGTTGCGTCGTGCCACGCGAATGCGCAACGCCAAGTTCGGAGCTTGCAACGGCATTCCGGATTTGAACAGGTTTGACTGTCGTCAGTTTGGCAGGCCGCGTGATGCACCGCGGATGGACCTCGGCGCGTCCGGCTCGGGCAGATACGACCTGCCCGCGGCCGACTTGAGCAGAGATCCGGCCCATCCATGCTTCGCTCCATGCGGACACTCACGACGTAACCGGCGGTGCTCGGCGTGGGTACTGTCCCGCCAGAACGGCTAGCGGACTGTGTAGTTGACCGCAAGCGCCGTTAACACCGCCCCAACGCAACGCGCTTCTTCCCGCCACCACCCAACGGAACGCGCTTCCCGGAACAGCGGATGGTTGCATGTACGGCCGGAACGCTGGACCCGAGGCCGCCGGCGGTGCGATGGTCCGGGCTTGCTTTTCTTGCCGCTCAGGATCGGCGAGACTGCGACAGTCGCTGTTCCTTGCAACGAGAGCCGCTCGCGCGTTGGCGGTGCCGGCCCAGCCCGAAGGCTCCATGGACGACATCGAACAGCTGCAGATTCGCGTGAAGCGCCTGGAAGCAGTGCAGGCGATGCTTCTGCACGTCGGGCGCCTGTCATGTACCACCCACGACCTCGACCAGTTCCTGGCAGCAACCCACGAGGCGGTCGGCCGCATCCTGTACGCCGCAAATTTTTTTGTCGCGTTGTACGACCCGGGCGACTCCACCATCCGTTTTGTCTATTTCGTCGATGAGGTCGATCCGCCGGAAGACCCCACCCAGCGATTCCCGCTGCGCAACGCCGATGAGTCAGCGACCGCATGGGTGATCCTCAAGGGCGAGCCGTTGAACCTGACAGCCGCGGAATTTTGCCAGAGCCACTGGAAATGGGGATCGGCGGAATGGCGCACCGGGACCGATTCCGCGCACTGGGTGGGCATGCCGCTACGGCTCAGCGACGGCAAGATCCTCGGTGCACTGGTGATCCAGAGCTACCACGGGGACCGCATCTACACCGATGAAGACGTGGCCCTGTTCGGACAGATCGCCGACCATATCTCGACCACCCTGGAAAAACTCACCGCCACCCAGCGACTCGAGCAGGCAATCACCGAGCGCACCTGCGAACTCGAACATGAAGTCGCCGTGCGTCGCAAGGCCGAGGAATTGCAACGCGGCCTGTACGAGATCGCCGCGCTGTCGGCGACCGGCGCAACGCTCGAGGACGTCTATCGCACCGTGCACGATGTGACATCGCGCCTGCTCTACGCGCGCAATTTCTTCATCATGCTGCACCACGAGGCGGACCAGGAATTCAACTTCCCGTACTCCGTCGATCAGTTCGAGGAACCCTTCCCGCCTGACAAGCGCTTTCCGATCTGGCGTGGCCTCACCAACTACGTCGTGCGCACCCGCCACCCGCAGCTGGTCGATCCCGCGCGGCGCGCGCAACTCGTGCTTGACGGCGAAATCCAGGAGTCCAAGGGGCATCTGGGCTTCTACAGCTGGATGGGGGCGCCGATGATCGTCGCGGAGCGCGTCTACGGCGTGATCGTGGTGCAGAGCTACGACCCCGCCTTCCGCCACAGTGCAGACGACCTCGCCCTGCTGGCCTACATGGCGACGCACGTAGCTGGCGCACTGTCGCGACGCGACGCCGACGTGCAGTTGCGCGACGCGGCGGAGCAGCTGAGCCGACGCAACGAGGACCTCACCAGCACGCTCGACCAGTTGCGCGATACCCAAAGCGAACTGGTCCGGCAGGAGAAGCTGGCGTCGCTGGGCGGCCTGGTCGCCGGCATCGCGCACGAAATCAACACGCCGCTTGGCATCTGCATCACCGCGACGTCGCACCTGCAGGGGGAAATGCGCGAATGGCGCGCATGGAACGACGCGGGCACCTTCGATGCGACCAGGATCGACGTGATGCTCAACGACCTCGGCGTCGCCCTGCATATCCTGGACAACAACATCCGCCGTGGCGCCGAGCTGGTGCGTTCGTTCAAGCAGGTTGCGGTGGACCAGTCGTCAGGCCAGCGGCGCACGTTCGACCTTGCCGAATACCTCGATGAGATCCTGCTGTCGCTCAAGCCCAAGCTCAAACACGCTCCGTGCAAGGTGCACGTGGACTGTCCGTCCGGCATCCGCATGGACAGTTTTCCAGGCGCGTTGTCGCAGGTCGTGACCAACCTGGTCATGAATGCGCTGCTGCACGCATTCGATGGTCGCGACGATGGCGTGATCCGGATCCACGGCGCCGTGGACGGCGAAGACGTGGTGCTGAAAGTCTCCGACGACGGCGCCGGCATGGTCGCGGCCGACCTCAAGCAGTTCTTCGATCCGTTCTTCACCACCAAGCGCGGCAGTGGAGGCACCGGCCTCGGCGCACACATCGTTTTCAACCAGGTCACCAGTGTGCTGGGGGGGACGATCAAGGTGGTGAGCGCTCCTGGCGCAGGCCTGCAGGTGCGGATGAGGTTGCCGCGCACGCTGGCCGTCACGACGCCCGCGCATTGAGCGCAATTTCCGCAGCCCGCGCGCAGGCGCAAGGCGTCCGCAACGATCGCGCCACGTAGCAAGCCCGCCCTGGTTCCTTCCCTGGAGACCGCGATGCGTCACGCCGCCACCCTGTCATTGCTGCTACTCGGAGCCATGCTGCCGCGTGTCGCTGATGCGGCAAAGACCAGTCCCGCGCCCGCTGTGAATGCGAACGCGACGACACCTGCGTTCGACCCAACGGCAAGCTACCGTGCCGTGCACGTCGATACCATCGACCCAAGCCTGCAGCACGTCTTCGAGGATGCGCGGATCGCGTGGCTGAAGATTCTCGTTGGGCATCACACGACCGATGGCCGCGGATTCTTCCTGCAGCGCGACGGCAACACCTTGATCACCCTGCACTCATTCAACACGTTTTCCGAATACGATACATTGCGCGCTTTTCGCGCAGCTGTAGCGCAGCGCATCGGCCCTGAGGGCGAAAATGCAGGACGGCAGTACGACCTCGGCGACGTTGCGATCACCTCGCCGCACAACAGCGAAGTGTGGTCGCGCGACACCGATTTCGATTACCACGTGCCGGGCGTGGCGCTGGACGAATACACGGCCGGCTACATGCAGATGGTGGTCGAACAGGTGCGCTCGGACGACTACGCAGCGGCATGGAAGGAAATCAGCGCGGCGTTGATTGCAGCGAAGTACCCCCTCAGCCGCATCGGCTTCTTCAGCATGCTCGGAAGCGGTCGGCACATCGGGCTGTGGCTCGCGCCGGACAAGGCGGCGTTCCGGAGCGCCGGTTCCCCGCAGGATGCGGTCGCGCGGGTTGTGGGCGCAGCGAAGGCGCGCACGCTGTTCGATCGACTCAAGGCGGCGACGAGCGACGTGCAAGTCTCAGAGTTGGTGCCACGCCCGGAATTGAAGAGCCCAGAATAGACCGAAGCCCCGAACGATGCCGGGGCGTTTCCTGGACGCCTGCGTGCAACTGTCAGTGTTGCTGTTTGTCGTCCGCCTTGCTGTCGGTATGGGCGGCACGCGGAACGCTTGAGCAAAGCGGCTGTGCGGGCAGCGGTGCATGCCTGCACCGCAAGGCATCCCGCAGGCACGGCCGCACATGCGTTCCCAAGCGGACCGCCGTGGTCATTGGCCGGGTGAAGGTTGCCAAAGTTCTACCTTGTTGCCTTCTGGATCGATGACCCAGGCAAACTTCCCGTACTCGGAATCGTCGATCTTCTCGAGAACGTTGCAGCCCTCTTCGCGCAAGACCTTGACCAGGGCGTGGAGATCCTCTACCCGATAGTTGACCATGAAGGATGCAGTGCTGGGCGCAAACTGGACACCTTCCTCTGAAAAGACAGACCACGCGGTTGTTCCACCGACCGGCTTGCCTTCACCGTCGGTCCAGTCGAAAGCTGCGCCACCCCATTGCTGCACATCGATTCCGAGGTGACGCTTGTACCAGTCCTGCAGGGCCGGTGCGTCTTTGGCCTTGAAGAAGATGCCGCCAATTCCAGTGACTCGCTGCATGGAACCTCCGGGGTCGGGTTGTGGTGAGGGACAATGTTTTCTGCGGCCCAACGCCGCGCGCCGAAGACGCGTTGCCTGGACGCGCTAGGTTGCGGCCAAGTCAAGCCAAAGATGCAACTGGTCGGTATATTCGTCTCCTTTCTTGACAGCTTTGGGCTCGCGGCCGTAGACGTTGAAACCCAGGGTCTCGTACAGGTGCAGAGCCGGCTTATTGCCAGCAAGCACCGACAGTGTGAGCGATTGAAGCCCAACCTGCCTTGATTCTTCAATAAGACTTGACAGAAGGCGGTGCGCTACACCTTGACCACGGTGCGATGACCGCACATACACACTACGGACCTCAGCCGTGTGACGGCGCGACAGGCGATCAGGGCGAACAAAACGGATGATTCCGACCAGGCTCGCATTGTCGAACGCACCGAGATAGAAAATATTCGGGTCCGCCAGATCCATTTCGACTTCCGAAAGCGGTGTGCCCTCGATGTCAGCGTAGGTCGCAAGAAATGCTTCAGGGGATTCCGAAAGTCCACGCAGCCGACACTCCTGCAGCAAAGAGGCGTCAGACTTCGAGAGGCGACGAATTTGCATTTCGCATCCTGATGCTTGCCAGACCCCGCATCGGGGTTTGGAACTGGATGTTCAGGCGGGTGGCAGGCCACGTCAATGAGGCAAATGCCTCGGCCAAGGTGTTCACCGGTTTCTGCGCACGTGCAGGCGTGCTGAAGCTGCAGTGCATGGCGACGAACCCGGGGCGCAACCGGTTGACCTACTTCGGTGGCCCAACTGGCCAGAATGCAGCGGCCAGCAGCGCTGCGCTCGCAAGGCAAACGATACCGGTTGCAACCATGAATGGCACCGCTTCAAAGTAGCGTGCTCCCATGAGCCAGAACAGCGCGATGGGTAGTGATGCTACCGCCAATGCGGTCAATCGTACGACGACCAGAGCCCAACCGACACCGCTTGCCGCATGCGACGCTGCAATGAAAGTAAGTGCACCCAGGGGTAGCAACAAAATACCAACCACGACGTGGTTGAGAACCATTGGCGGTTCAACCCGAAGTGAGCCAATGAAAAACAAGTGCTCCACCCCACAGAATGCCAATGCCACCGAAAATCTTGTTGCGCATTTCCAAGACTCCTTTCTTGCGGCCTAACCGCCGAATCTAAGCGTCCGTGAGGGCCTCACCGCATGATTGCACGCGAACCTTCCTCCCGCACCGTACGCTTGAGCGCATCGTTACCGCACATCTAATCGCATACCACACGCAAAACAAATGAAACTTACAAAACGCGCAGCAACATGCCACGTAAAAACAAACAATAGAGCGACGGCAGCCAAGTCATACCAACTCTTGATTTCACCAACTGCAGACATTGGGAGCAACGCTGCCAGAATCAGAGTGGCAAGTTGCGCGATGACGCTCCAAATCCAAGGAAAAACATGCATAAGGCCGCAGGCCGGACAGATTGCGGCAATGCGATGGACTGTGTATGTGGTGAAACCGAAATCCCACGCACTGAATCTCACAGTGCCAGGACAGCCGTGCTTATTGCAGGGGACGCGCAAGAAATGTCTCATGGGCTCTAACGCTAAGTTAAGCGGCAGTGCGGGCCGCAACGCATGATTGCACCGGAAACCTCATCTCGTACGGTCTTCTTGAGCGCACGGTTAGCGGACAATGGCGCACCATCAATGAGGAGGGCCAACATACTCTCTTGTCTTCGCATATCTCTTGCCGTCGAACTGCCACTCTTGCTCTTCATATCTCCCGGCAGTGCCGGCCGAGAGCGCCAAGTCTCGCAACCCGTGATGTGAGTGTGTCCCAACCGTGACCGATGCGCCCCCCGAGACGAGCACAATTTTGCCGCGCCTCGAATTGAAAGAGACGAGCCAAATTGGTCCTAGTGTCGCCCCCCAATTGCATCCGTTGGAAGTGGTCGCGGCGAAATATTGAACGAAGGGCCTGACCGAAAGATGAATCGTCTTGCCCATGAGCGCACACCTCTTGTACTGGGCGTAGCTAGAGTCGGAACGAATTGCTGATTGAACGTTCGGTTGTGTCGCGGCGGTGGTGGAAATTGCCTTTGGCGTGTCTCCAGCGATTCGATCATCCTGAAAGTTAGGCAGCGCGGTCAAGTTCGATTGCTTTCGGTTGCTCGTGCAGCGTTTGCCAGCCGTCGACTTTTCGCAACG
>JBBQTD010000002.1:0-177003 GCA_038234715.1 Lysobacterales bacterium
TGGCAAACATATCCGACGAGGAACACGTGGGCAGGAGCTCGGCGGCGCAGCTCGACCGGCGCCGAATGGGCATCCTGCTTGGACAGGGCGCAATGTTGATCGACCGTACCGTCATTGCCGATGCCAATCCGATGGCGGTCGCCATCAGCCCGGACGGCGCGTTGCTCGCAGTAGCCCTCAATGATCAGACAGTGCGCTGGTATGACACTGCAACCCTCACCGAACGCGGGCGCGTGAGCCTTGCGCAATTGTTCAGTTCGAACGGCCAGCGCCGTGCCGTGCAATTGCTCCGCTTTGTCGATGAACACCACCTGCGCGCAACCCTCGAGTGGTATTCGAACCTGGTCAATCCCGACGATGGCGACAGCTGGCTGATCGATCTGGATCGCCCCGCGTTGGTCAACCCGCCTGCAGCCTTCAAGGATTTCTCCGACGCGGTCTACAGTGCGGATGGCAGTTACGCGATCCTGCGCGACCACCACCAGCACGTACAACTCTGGCAGACGTCACCATGGGCTGCACAATCGCAGCTGGTGACTCTTCCGGGGGATGCCGAGGGGCAGCCCTGGATGATCGATTCCAAAGCACATGTTGCGGTGTACCTGTCAACGGCAATGCGCGGCCTTGAATTCTTCGACCTGCCCACTCTGGCAGCAACTCATGAGGTCAACCTGCCCGGCCACATCGGGATCTTCGCCTGGGCCTTGAGCCACGACGGACAGACCCTTGCGCTGGGCGACTTTGAAGGGCGGTTGTTCCTGCTCGACGTCGCAACGCGCAGCTTGCGCCAACTGCCCAAGGCCCGGGGCCGCGAAATCACCTGGATCAGTTTCAGCGAGGACGATGCGTGGCTCGCGGCCGCGGGCGAGGACGGAGCAGTGGATGCGTTCGACGCCCGCAGCGGCGATTCGCTGGTTGCGGGCCAGATGAACCACGACTTCAAGATCGAGCGTGTGGGGCTGAGCCACAGCCAGCGTCTCTTGATCGCCAACGGTCAGGGCCAGACCGCAATGTGGCGCCTTCCGCAGCAGGGTCCGGGCGCGATCCCCGCGCAACGTATCGGCGTTGCTGCGGCGCCGCACGGTCTGTCCGGACGCTACCCAGCCGACTGGTCGCTGACCGCCGGCCTGCTTGCCACGGCTGGGATGGACGGACAGCTGCGCCTGTGGCGATTGCCTTTGCCTCCCACGCTTCGCGCGACAGCGGCGCGGCAGGTTCCCGAGCGCACATTCTTCGACGGACGCCGACTCGTCGATGTCGAATGGAACAAGGTCCGCATAGCGGACACATCTGGCAACGGCATCACCGATTGGTTGTCATTGCCGCAGCCTCCGGGCTTCGCAGAACTCCTTGACGACGGCCGCCTCTTGGTGGTGACGGTCGGTCCCGAACTGCGGGCCTACGACACAGCGACGATGCGCCAGCGCTTTGCGCCAATCGCACTGCAGAACAGTCCGGAGAGGCTACTCGCAACCGCCGACGGAACGCGTGTGTTGTTGAGCTTCGGCGGGAGCAGTGCCGACGGTTTCGTCGAGAAGCTGCAGATATTCGATGTCCGAAAGGGGCAGCGCCTGCCCGGCGAGGCGATCCTGCCCGGACAATTGCGTCACCTTGCCTTCTCTGCGGACGCATCGCGCATTCTCGTGGTGGGTCCGATCGAC
This sequence comes from Lysobacterales bacterium, assembly GCA_038234715.1. Lineage (GTDB taxonomy): Bacteria > Pseudomonadota > Gammaproteobacteria > Xanthomonadales > Xanthomonadaceae > SZAS-103. The sequence goes on from JBBQTD010000002.1 coordinate 1,662, forward strand.
GGTGCGGATGCGTCGACCGTGGTTTTGGCGAGCGATGGCTTGCGCCAGCTCGGCGCGTTTCCAAACGACCCATTCCAACCGGTGCAATGGGCAGCCTTTGCGACCGCTGGGGAAGACGTCTTGCTGGTCACACGCGCCGGAGACCCACGCCTTGGCAACGATGGGTTGCTGGTCTGGAATCCGGCCAACGACAGGATCGTGGCGAAATACCCGACGGCGCAAGCGCAACCGCTTGGACTGACCGCGACCAGTTCGGGCGCGTTCGTCGCAGGGACATCTCAGGACATGGCCATCCAGACACCCGGGCGCGCGCGCACGCTCGAGAGACGCGCCATCAGCGCCGCGGTTGCGACGACTGTATTGAGTGCCGATGGTCGACTGCTCGCGCGTGCGTTTCGGCGCGAAGTCCAGCTTTACGACGTTGCGACAATGGCGGCGATCGGGCCGCCCTTGCAAGGCGACAGCGATGCTGTCGACAGGATCGAGCAACTCGCGTTTTCGCCGGACAATGGCAAGTTGCTTGCGCGCACCGTCGAAGGCCACTGGCTGGTCTGGAACATCGCTGTCGAGAGCCGCTCAACCGGCGTGCTTGCCGATGCAGTGCGCCACGTCAGCGTGGACAATGAAAGCCAGCAATTCATCAACGCGCCGATGCCGTCTGAGCGGCACGCATTGCGCCGCAACGACCCTGGGAAATGGTCGGTTGATCAACCCCGCCCTGCACCGGCACAGACCCCGCGCAATGCTTTTGGGGTGTCCGTTCCAGAGCGTTCGCCGGACACCTCGCCGCTGTTGATGGATATTGCCACGGTCTATGACGTAGCCCCCGAGGACGTCCGCAGCACGTACTACAACGTCCGGGCGCTCATGCGACCCTATCCTGCCGGCGTGCAGCGCATCGACGGAACAGATTTCGACCTGCGCGGCATCGTCAGCTCGATCGTCGCTGGCGTCAGCCGACCGGTGAACTGCCTCGCGACTCCCCTGGTTCCGGTTTCCGATGTGCGCCTGCTCCTCGGAATCAGCCTGTCAGACCCTGCACCGCTGGATCAGGTCCTTGGCAGTGTCACCCTGCACTACGCCGATGGCAGTAGCGCGGTGTTGCCATTCCGCGCCGGACGCGAGGTGCCTGGCTACGCCGGCCAGGACAAGGCCGTCCCGTTCGCGTTTGCGACGGACCTGAGCTGGGCCCTGACCGGATTGGGTTCCGACGTCATTGAGGCACCACGCCTACCCAACCCCCATCCCGACCGCGCCATCCGATGCCTGGACCTTGCCGCTGACGTCCCCGTGATGACGTTCGGCATCACCCTTGAACCCGCGATTCCGACGACGGCGCCAGGTAGTGTCATTTCCACCGCCTATTTGCGTAGTGATTCAGGACAGAGGATGTTATTGCCGTCGCAGACCGCGCCAGTCCCACCCATTACCCGGGAGTCGCCATGAATATCTCGCGTGCATCCAGGCACTGCCTGCTCGGATTCGCAGTGTCCTCCATGCTGTTCGCCGCAGCGTCGTCGTCAACCTGGGCGTGCGGGGAGGGACAGTTCAACACAGGGCATGGCCTGGCCTACCAGGGCTATCTCGCGCCGCGTCCGGCGACCGTGTTGATTTACTCTGCCCCGGATTCGATCATGTCGCACACCGATCGCGATGCGCTGTACGCGGGTCTGAAACGGGCCGGCCATACCCTCACGGTAGTGGACGACGCAGATGGGCTGAGCAGTGCCTTGAAAGATCATCACTACGACGTGGTGATCACCTCGCTCGATACCGCGACCGCAGTTGACACGGCGACCGCAAGCGTCGGCGGTTCGGATCGACCACGCCTGTTGCCGGTGGTCGCCCGCGGCGAACGCAACGCGAGCGAGCTGCACAGTCGTTACCGGGACTTCCTGGTCGATGGAGCAAGCCTCGGCCAGTATCTCAAGTCCATCAACACCATGATGGCTTCCAGCAGTCCATGAACGCGCTGCGGCACGCCAAACGCGTGTCGCTGCGTGACCAGTCCCGGGGACTTCACGCATTCGCCGCCGTCGGCGAACGAATTGGCACGCACGTCATGGTGACGCACTCAAATTCCTGCGGCAACCGAGTCAATGCCGAAGGAAGCTTCGGCAATCCAGACGGTTCTCCGAACTTCAACAATATTTTCTACCACGACCAGTTGCTGCTGCTGCGCTCATCGACTACATCTGTCGGGCTGGAATACAGGCTCAATCCGACCTGCCAGGTGTCGTTCGACCTTGGCCGAACGTCCAGTGCCGCAAACGCACACATCTACGACTACGACGCGAGCTTCGGGATCAGCATCAGCTTTTGAACCTTTCCGTTTCCTGAGCGGTGTGTCCATGGAATCGAACATCCAAATCCACCGGCGCAGACGCAATCGGATTGCAGCGATCGCGTGCTGTGCATTGTCGATCGCATCGGCGGCATGGCTGCCGCAGGCGCACGCGCAGGCGGCCGTTCCCGAAAAGGGCCACGGCGCGGTGGCGATGACCTACCAGACCATAGCGGTCGAAAAACACACCGACGATCTCGGCAACTCCATGGGCATCGGCAACATCACCGACAACGCCTTGTACCTCAACCTCGACTACGGGCTCACCGACCGCCTCGCGGTCACCGCCGGCATCCCCTACAAGTACAACCGGTTCTCCGGGTTTCCGTCGCACGATCCTGCCAGCCTGCCGCCGCAATTCCGCGACGGGCAGCGCCTGATCGACGACGGAAAATACCGCGGCGGCTGGGCCGACTGGGCGGTCAGCATCCGCTATCAGTTACTCGCCGAACCGTTTCTGCTTACTCCTTACATCGCCTACTCGCGACCGAGCCACGACTATGTTTTCTTTGCCGAATCAGCGTTCGGCACCCATCAGACCGCGCTGCAGTTCGGCTTGAATGCCGGCGGCCGCTTTGCGCGCCCCTGGCAAAACCTCCTGTGGTCGGTCAGCGGCGTGTACTCCTTCATGCAACCCAAGGGCGGCCTGCGCGTCAATCACGCAAACCTCGTCCTCGACCTCGGCTATCTGATCACGCCGCGCCTCAACACGCATCTCACACTTGAACACGAATGGTCGTTCAACGGGATCACCGACCCCCAATTCATCAATCCGGACGGGTCGATCAATTTCGGCTATTTCCTGTTCCACGATTCGTTGCTCAACGTGAGCTACACCAAGCTAAGCGCTGCGATGGGATACCAGCTCAACGACAACTGGTCGGTGTTCGCCGACTACGGCACCAGCCTCTCCGGCAAGGAAGTGCACTTGATCAAATATGCCGTGACTGTCGGCATCAGCCGCAGTTTCTAGACCGTCTTCTGAGGTTATCCTGTGACCAAGGCCATCGGCATGGCCATCGGGGAAGCGCGCATGGGGACGAATGCAGTGGATGCAGGCACTGCCGGTGCAACCAATGGCGATGCCGCGCTGCTGCGCAGGATCGGCTTTTGGGCGCTCGCCGCATCGGTCATCAACAACACGATAGGCGGCGGCATCTTCGCGTTGCCCGGCACCCTTGCGAAGTCGATGGGCTCCGCCGCGCCACTCGCGTTCGTGCTTGGCGCGATTGTGTTCATCCCGATCGCGTTGTGCTTCTCAGCCGCCGGCAGTCGCGTGCATGCAACCGGTGGACCGTACAGTTACGTTTCCGCGGCGTTCGGGGAATTCCCCGGGTTCGTGATCGCGGCGGTACTGTGGATTTCCAATGTCGCCGCCGACGGCGGAATTGCCGCGGCACTTGCCGACCAGGCCCAGCACGTGTCCGCGGTCTTCGCCAACCCGCTTGCGCGCAACGCACTCATTGTCGCGGTCTTCACCGTGCTGTGCGTACTCAACGCACGCGGCGTGCGCATCGGCGCGCGCGCAGTGATGGCGTTCGCAACCATGAAACTCGTACCGCTGATCCTGCTCGCAACACTTGGCTTTGCGTACATCCATCCGATCAACCTGCACGTTGTCGCGATGCCGGGTTCCACAGCGGTTGGCAGCTCGATGGTCGCGGTGATCTTCGCCTACGCCGGCATGGAAACAGCGCTGATGCCGTCCGGCGAAGTCAGCGATCCCAGCCGCGTCGTGCCGCGCGCGACGATGACTGCGATCGCTCTGGTCGTGCTGATCTACATCGGATTGCAGGTCGTCGCGCAGGGCGTGCTTGGCAACGCACTCGCCGGCAACACTGCACCGCTCGCCGCGACGGCCGGCGCAATCGCGCCTTTTCTCTACTCGGCGTTCCTGATCGTCGCCATCGTCTCCCAGTTCGGGTACCTGCAGAACGACCTGCTGGGTTCATCGCGCCTGCTGTACGCACTTGGTCGCGACGGCTACCTGCCTTCCCCGCTCGCACGCATCACCACCAACAGCCGCGTGCCATTGATCGCCGTGGTGACCCATGCCGTCGTCGCATGCGCGCTTGCCGTTGTCGGCGACTTTGGACACTTGATCGTGCTGTCGGGAGGCGCGGTGTGCATGGCCTATGTCGCCTGCTGCGCCGCCGCGTGGCGCCTGCAACGACGCGACCAGCACGGCGAAGGCAAACCCTTCCACTTGCCTGGCGGCGCGTTGATCCCGGTGATCGGCTGTGCCGGGCTCGTACTCGTGCTCAGTACTTTGCAAAAGGAGGAATGGCTCGCAATCGGCTACGCCTTGCTCGCCCTCGTCGTGATCTACGCCATCGTGCGCTGGATGCGCGAATCGAAGGGCTTGCCTGCTGCCTGAAGCATCGCGCGTCAACCTTGCGTCGCCAGCAGAACGATTGGCGCGCAGCATCCGGAGAGCCCCATGCAGTGTCCAGGTTGCGGTCACGCCAACGATGACAACGCACGCACCTGCATCGCGTGCGGAATGAGTTTTCAGCCCGATGCACCCACTGCAGCCGCGACCAAAGCAGCGGGCTTGCCGATGCCGGACATCGCCCAACCAGGCGAACGTCTTCACGTGGCCAACCACATGCTCTGGGCGATCCTCGCCACGGTGCTTGTCTGCCTTCCGGCCGGCATCGTCGCGATCGTCCATGCGGCGCAAGTCAAGGCCAAAGTCGCGGCAGGCGACTTCGCCGGCGCACGCGTCAGCGCGCACAAGGCCGCCGTCTGGTGCTGGGTATCCCTCGCGATCAGCACCACGCTCGCGATCGTCTTCACCCTCGTGATAGTGATGTCGCTAACGTCCTACACCTGATCGCCTGCATTGGGAACCAGAGTGTCTTGCTCCCTCGCCCGGAGGCAGTGGGACTTTCAATGCAGCGGTAAGGGATGCATCCCGTAGAGGAACTCATTGGCCATGCAGAATCCGATCCCGACCGAGACGACCAGGGACAGCATGATCTGGAATGCCACGTTGAGCCTGGATCTGGGCGTCCACATCGTCTTCCGGTCGATGCGCCCATATCCGTAGATGTGCGACCCCATCAACAGCTCGCACAGGCTGCTGCCGCCCACCAGGCCTGCCATGAAGCCCCACAGGTCGAGAAGCCAGAGCTGGGCGGTCACCTGCACGCGCGCCGCAAGCGAGACCTCGGGAACGAACACGAGCGCCATGAAGGCCAATGCGACGCACGTTGCGAACAGGGCGACCACTCTCGTGCGGGACAGGATTTCGACGCCGCGGTCGTTCGACATGATCCCCGAGCGCGCCTGACCAGCCCGGGTCTGTGCAGGCACCAGTGCGACAAGCAGGCTCAGGATGGCACGCATGCGAATGCTCCCCGGGTCGGAAAACCCTCTCCCCTTGTTAGGGACGCGCAGCAAGAGGCCGAACTCGATCACCGGGTTTCTTCTCCTCGAGGCCGGCCGCTAGCGGCGAAGGGCTTGCTGCATTCCTTCGCTTCTTCCTGCGCTGGCGTCAGTCGCACCTTGCGGGAAGGTATGGATAGGGGTGGCGGGGCCAGACGTCCCGTGGCAAACGGCGGACTCGCCAGTACGTGGTAACGTCAGGTGCCAAGCTCAGGGGGACACGTCCATGAACGCAATGAAAATGCGGTTGTCGGCTCTCGTGGTGGTGATGGTCATTGCAACGGCGGGCGTCGTGCAAGCCGCAGCGATGAAGGGCGCGCAGCCGGCAGGACAGTTGGCGACTGCGGGCACGCAGCTCTCGCCTGCCCAACGTGATGCCATCGTGGCCCAGATCGTTCGCAGGTGGGGCACTTTCGTCCTGGATGTCCACAAGACCAGCATCGACGCGTGGGTCGCGCGCATGCACCAGACGTTTGCCGCCGCCAATGACACCAACCTGCAACGCGCAGTCGGGATGAGAACCTTTCAGGGCATGATGGACGCGTTGACCGGCCAGCGCTTGTCGGACGCCCAGGTCATGGACTCCCTCGTGACCCAGGCGCAGGTGCTCAAGTCCGGCCCCGGCCCAGCGCTGCTCGGCAGCACCACGGCGGACCTGGTCTATACACCGCTGGCGCCCTGCCGCATTGCCGATACGCGGGTTGTCGGTGGACCCATCGCCAGCAGGACGTCGCGCGGCTTCGATGGATTCACGGCGACCAACTTCGCCGCCCAGGGTGGAAACAACAGCAGCGATTGCGGCATCCCGGCGAGTCCGTCAGCGCTGATGCTGAACCTGACGGTGGTCTCGCCGACTACGGGCGGTTATCTGACCGTGTTTCCTTTCGGCACGACCCAGCCATTCGCCGCCAACCTGAATTACGCCAGCGGGGCCATTGTCGGCAACGAAATCGCGGCCAAGATGACAATCGGCTCGGCTACGTCCGAATTCAGCGTGTTTGCCTCTGGCAAGACCGATGTCGTAGTGGACGTGGTGGGTTATTTCATGGCCCCGCAGGCAACCAAGCTGGACTGCCTGGATGTCTCTTCCACCGTCCAGGTTCCTGCGAACCATGGCTCGATCGTTGCAATGGTTCAGTGCCCCGTCGGGTATAGCGCCACCGGAGGTGGCTGCAACGACAATGCCAACAACGAACTGAGAGGGTTCCGGGTGATCAACTCTGACACGGACTCGTGGTTCCAGTGCGGTTGGCTCAATCCTTCAGCGACGATATCGCCTGCGGATCTGTACGCGCACTGCTGCCGCTTGCCTGGTCGCTGATTCGGCCAGGCCGCTTGCGCACGAACACATGCATCGCGCGCTCGCCCGCGACATGCTCTGCGCATGCGTAGCCCAACGCGTGCAGATCGATGCCGTGGAAGAGATGTTCTCCGGCGCCCATCAGCATCGGTCGCTGGGCGAAATGCAGTTCGTCGATCAGTGCGACCCGCAGGAACTGCCGAATGGTTGCGACGCCACCGCCGAGCCGGACATCGCGACCGTTCGCCGCCGCCTTCGCCTGCTCCAGGACGGCATGGATGTCCCCGCCGACAAATCGGAATTCCGTACCTCCCTTCATCCGCAGTGGCGCGCGCGGGTGATGCGTCAGCACGAACACAGGCACGCGGTACGGCGGCTCGTCGTCCCACCAGCCCTTCCAGCTGTCGTCCGGCCACGGCCCGCGCACGGGCCCAAACATGTGTCGCCCGATGATCCACGCGCCAATTCCTTCGAACCCGTGCTGCGCCATGGTGTTGTCGACGCCGGCCTCGCCATCGTCATGCCCATGCATCTGCCGCCACATGTCTGTGTGGAAAAGCCAATCCATCAGTTCCGGGCCCCTGACACCGATCGGGTTATGCAGATCCTGGTTCGCACCGGCACCATAGCCGTCGATGGAAATGGCAAAGCTTCGTACCAGAAGTCTGGACACGCGGATTTCCCCAGGTTTGGCGATGCATCCCTAGCCTAGCCCCCTGCCCGCCTGGCCCAACGATCGCGCATGCCGCGGACTGGTGGAGCAAGCCGGATCAACTTGGATTGTTCCCACGCCGCCAGATCGCAATTGCGCTGCCCCTATAATCGTGGCCAGTCCCGCCAGAGCCCAGCGCTTACCCTGACACCCCGCATGGAAACCCAACGGATCATCCATTGCATTGGCACCAGTGAGGAGGACATGGCCCACGTGCGCCTGTTGCTGCGCGTCGCCAAGGCGCAACTTCGCGACAACTGGGCGTGGGGTCCTGAGGCAAAGGCGGACCTCGTCCTGGTCGACACGCGCAAGCTGGTCGGCGATTCCGCAATGCGACGTGCCACGCAGCGCGGTGTCGCATCCGCGCAGGTGATCGCCGCGAATGCCGCCAAGCCGCCAGGCCTGTCGCTGCGTAGGCCCCTGCAGCGCGATGCGCTGGTGATGCTGCTCAACAACGTTGGACGTGAAGAGGACGTCGCCGACGATGCCGACAGCTGGACCGACGCATACCAGGGCTTCGACATGGGTGCTGTCGACCTGAGCTTTCTGGAAGCAGATCATCCCGGCGTGTACGACGTCGGCGCGCATCGCAACGATGGAAGCCGTGCGGGCGCCGAATTCGAACCCACGCCCTCTGGCGAGCCGCGGCCTGACTTGTCCAGCTTGCTGATCGGCGCAAATTCAGCAGTGGAGCCGACGCCCGTTCGTCCAGGTGAAAGCGGCGCGCCCGGTGCATCCGGTGTCGAACCCGGTGCCGAACATTTGCGTCAAGTCAGGGCGCAAGCAGCACCGGATCGCTCGCCAGCTCCGGAGATCTGGCCGGATATCGACAGCAACGCAGCCTATCCGCTGACCGACTACCTCGGCACGGGCCTGCTGGGAGGATCCGCGCGGATCAGCCTGCGCGGTGCGACAACGCTGTTGCTCGATCCGCGCCAGCAACTGTTCTGGGCCTCGGGACTGCTGCCGACGCTCGAAATCTACGCACGCCAACCCTTGCGTTTCGGAGACTTCGAACGCCTCACCGGCAAGGCACTCGAGGATGCGCGCAGGGGCTCCGCCGCGAGGCCGTATGCGCGCCTGCTGTGGATGGACCACTACGTCCGCTCGAATGGCTTCCTTGCCAAACAGCTTGATCCAAGCGGCACCTTCGTCCTCACCAACAGGCTCGATTTCTCGCTCGACTACCCGCGCGCATATCGCATCGGCTCACTGCTCAACGTCCCGCGCAAACTGCACGAGGTTTCCCGCATCAGCTCCGTGGCGCTCGACGAGGTGTTCGACATCATCAATGCCTACGCAGCGCTCGGCTACGTGGAATGCACACCGCACTAGCGCTGAGCTGCGCACCACGCAAATGGACCCTTCATTGTTTCGCGCGACCGGAATCCAAGCGGATGTTTTTCAGCTCCCCCGAATCGAAGTATCCCGGTACCTTGAAGGACATGTCCTTTGACTACCGCGCGATGTGCGTCTACCACATCTGCATGCTCGTGCTGTTTGGACTCGGACAATCGCTGTCGATTCCGCTGGAGGCTGCGGTCGTCGTTGTCGTACTCGGACTGGTTGTGGCGCTGGTTGCCAGGAACAAGATCCGTCGAGGCTGGCATCGGCCGGCGACCCGGTCCGGCAACTGGTTGAAGGCATTTGCGGTCGTGTTCTTCGGACTGCTGTTCCTGATGGCCGCCACTCCGCTGTTTCCGCCCACGCGGCCGTTTGCATTCCCGTGGTACGCGGCGGGTTTCGGAATCGTGCTGTTCAATTTCCTGCAGGAGTTGCGGATCGTCCAGGCTTCGCAGGTGGACTTCATTGCGTGCTGCAACAGTGCGAAGGAAAGCACCATCGTTGTCACGGTCGAAGCGGACAGCGAACCGCGATGGAAGAAGATCGCCAGGAGCGCCTATTCCGTGGCGTTCCTGGCGACCTGGCTGACCTTTGTCGCGTTCTTCTACGAGTTCGGCACCGTCTTCAAGAATGGATCCGCAACGCCCACCTCCGACAAGACCGAAACCCTGGTCGACCATGGCCGGGTCGCCTATGTGTCGACGCGGGACAAGCAGATCGTTTCACGCCTTGAGCACGCATCGATGTTGGGAATTCCCACCGTCCTTGTACTGGGCTTCGTGCTGCATTTCGGACTCGGCGTCAGGATATTTTCGAATCTTTCCAGGAAGCCGGCGGCGTCTTCGAAGTAGTTCCTGCCCGCCTGCCCGTCAACCATGGAGTTGCTGCCCAGCGCGAAGACCGCTGCATGCGGCAGCGATGCGACCCGGTGTCGATGGCCGAGCCGATGCCAACCAAGGCCGCGTGCAACACGTTGCGCACGGAACGGTCGGCGATCAATGAACTGCGCGGCGTGCCTGCGCAAACCATTGGCGTGGGCCGCGAAAACATCGTGGTTTGCGCGGCCCATACGGGCACGCGGGGAAAAAAGATCGTGGTCAACGGAAAAAAAACCGTGGTTCGCAGGTTCGGTTTCATGGTTTCCGCCGCCGGTACCACAGACATCGTGGGCAGCACCATGGTTGACAGGAAAAAGACCATGGTTTCCGGAACAAACACCATGGTGTGCGCAATCTTCCTCGTTGGTTTTCGCCGCAGCGACCGTGGAATTCGCAGCCAACACCATGGTCGGAGGAAAAAACACCGTGGTCGCCGGCGCCGGTATCATGGTCCCCAGAGAAAACATCATGGTCGAGGAACCCGAAACCACGGTTTCTTTCCTGGCGACCGTGGTCGAGGAAACCAGAACCATGGTCTTTTTTCTGCCGACCACGATACCGGCGCCGGCGACCACGATGTTTTTTCTCGCGAACGTCATGCCCAACGTGGAACGTGTGGTACTCACGCCGGAAACCATTGTACGCAGCAAACTCCACGGTCGATGCGCCGCAAGCCACGCGATACGGGCCGCCTTGCATCCGCGACGCGCCGCAATCTCTCCGGTCGGCTCGCATGCGACACCCGCACGCACAAGCCGAACAACGCGAAATAAACAAACTTGGCGGCAACGGCAAGTCAGACAACAAACGCGACGAAATGCGGCAATCCAAATGGAGGGACAAAGGCGTACCTGCGCCTGCAACGCCTGTACCATGCGAGCGAAGGGGACGAGAACAGTCAATTCGAAATAACTACTCTCCTCCCCCTCCCCTGACTTCAGACCACGCCTTTCTCTCTATTGCAGCGAACTACTGGATCGTTGATTCCGTCAGAACAATTAGATTTTTCACGGGCCCAAGTATGACTGTTCGTTTCTTGTCCGCGTTCTTGTACCTCGGCTTGAGCGGCTCGATCGCCGCAAGTTCGGTCATCAGTGCGGAGAATGAAAGGGGGCATTTCGCTTCGTTCGATCAAGCCCTCCAGGCGCTCAAGTCCAACGCTTTAGTCACTGCCGCCTCGGTGGCCGTCCCGCCGGAACGAATCGTTCTTGTCCGTTCTGATGCGATGCATTGCGCGATTTGATTCGGTGCGTTCAGGCGTGGTCACGACTCCAAGCCAGCAACCGCGTTCAATTCCGGAGATGAAACCTCGCTGCAGAAGCGGATCCGTACCAATGGCCCGGCGATAAAGGCGACTTTCGGGTCGACAGCGCGCGCAGGAAGCATCTGAAGCTGTCCAGTCGCCCGCTCGTCGGTATCCTGAAGATTGCAATGGGCGGCAGCTCGGCAATCAACTGCGCAGGCCACCGCCTCGACTGGGAATTCCCGAGTTGGACGGGTTTTGTCGAAGTCGGAAGTAGTAGAGGGGGCCGCAAGATCGAGATCGCGCCAACTGCATGGACGGATCCGTCGCAGATCGATCTGTCGGATCCGCATCTGAAGTGGTACCGGTATGACGAGGCCCGCGACATGACACCGATTCCACTCACAGAACTGCCCGGCGGGCGACCGGACACGGGAAAGGGGGACGCAGGGAACCAAGCGAAGGGTTCCTTTCGCGAAAGGACCGGTTTGAATCTCGACAGGCTACGTACTCCCCTCGTCTCCTACCCCAACAACGCCTTCGCCCTCGCACACACATTGTCCACGGTGAACCCGTACTCCTTCAGCAACACCTCCGCCGGCGCAGAAGCGCCGAAGCGGTCCACGCCCAGCACAGCGCCGCGATCGCCCACGTAGCGATGCCATCCCTGCGGACTGCCGGCTTCCACCGCGAGCCTGGCGCGCACTGCCGGTGGCAACACGCTGTCGCGGTACGCCCGCGGCTGCGCATCGAACAAGTCCCAGCTTGGCATCGAGACGACGCGCACGGCGATGCCCCGCCCTCGCAGTTGTTCCGCTGCGGACACGACGAGGCCGGTTTCCGCGCCGGTGCCGATCAGGATCAGTTCGGGTTGCTTGGCTCCGTCGGAATCGCTGAGCACGTACGCGCCCTTGCGCAGGCCATCGGCTGATGCGCATTGCGTGCGATCCAGGGTGGGGACGCTTTGCCGGCTCAGGATCAGCAGGACCGGGCGGTGGCGCGATTCGATGGCGACGCGCCACGCGATGGCGGTTTCGTTGGCGTCGCCGGGGCGGATCACGGTGAGTTCGGGGATTGCGCGCAGGCCGGCGAGTTGTTCGACGGGCTGGTGGGTGGGGCCATCTTCACCGAGCGCGATGCTGTCGTGGGTGAAGATGTGCAGGACGTGCAACTTCATCAGTGCGGCCAGGCGGATCGTCGGCTTCATGTAGTCGGAGAACATCATGAAGGTCGCGCCGAACGGGACGAATCCGCCGTGCGCTGCCAAACCATTGGCGATCGCGCCCATCGCGTGTTCGCGCACGCCGAAGTGCAGATTGCGGCCCTTGTAGCTCCAGCCGCCGCCGTCGGAGCCTTGTTCGTCCTTCGCATCGCCCGGATTGAAGTCTCCGAGGTCCTTGAGGGCAGTCTTTGTCGATGGATCGAGGTCCGCCGAACCGCCGGTGAGCGCGGGCAGTTTGGGTGCGATTGCATTGATGACCTTGCCGCCCGCTTCGCGTGTTGCCATGCCTTTTGCATCGGCGGGAAACACCGGGATGTCGGCATCCCAACCGTCGGGCAGCTCGCCGCGCAGACTGCAGTTCAATTCCTTCGCGAGGTCGGGGAAGGCTTGCGTGTAGGCAGCCATGCGCGCGTTCCACGCGCCTTCGTCCTGCTTGCCGCGTTGCAGCGCATCGCGCATATGGGCGAGTGCATCGTCGGGAACGAGGAATGCGGGCTCGGTCGGCCAGCCGAGCGCCTGCTTGGTCTTGGTCACGTTGTCAACGCCGAGCGGCGAGCCGTGCGCCTTGAAACTGTCCTGGTACGGCGAACCGAAACCGATGTGGGTGCGCACCAGGATCAGTGATGGCTTCGCCGTTTCGGCGCGTGCGGCGTCGAGGGCTGCACCTAGCGCGTTGAGGTCATTGCCGTCGTCGACGTGGATGGTCTGCCAGCCGTACGCGGCGAAGCGCGCCGCACGGTCTTCCGTGAAGGTGATCGGCGTGCCTGCCGCGAGCGTGACCTGGTTGTCGTCGTACAGCACGATCAGCTTGCCGAGCGCGAGGTGCCCTGCGATCGAAGCGGCTTCGGATGCGACGCCTTCCATCAGGTCGCCGTCGCTCGCGATCACGTAGGTGTGGTGGTCGACGATCGCGTGGCCGTCGCGGTTGTAGCGTGCGGACAGTTGCGCTTCACCGATCGCCATGCCGACTGCGTTCGCGAACCCCTGGCCAAGTGGCCCGGTGGTGACTTCAACGCCGGCGGTGTGCTCGCGCTCGGGATGGCCCGGCGTCTTGCTGCCCCACTGGCGGAACTGCTTGATGTCATCGAGCGACAGGTCGTAGCCGGTCATGAACAGCAGGCTGTAGAGCAATGCCGAGCCGTGGCCAGCGGACAGCACGAAGCGGTCGCGATCGATCCATGACGGATTCTTCGGGTTGTGCTTGAGCAGCCGCGACCACAGCGCATACGCCATCGGCGCGGCGCCAAGCGGCAGCCCCGGATGACCACTGTCGGCCTTCTGCACCATGTCCACCGACAGGAAGCGCAGGGTGTTGATGCATTGCAGATCGAGCGCGTCGGACATGGTTGCTTCCTTGCTGAAGGTGGCGGATTTCAATGGAGTGTGCGTGTGCAATTCTAGCCGTACGCGATGAACTTGCCAGAATTGTTAGCCAGGACGATTCGGTGACGCGGCCAGCGCTCCGGCAGCGGTTTTTTCATGCCTGCGGTAGAAGACTTGCTTCAGCGCCTCCGCCGAGCCAATGTAGGCCGCCACGATCACGGCCATGATTCCGAGAAAAAACAGCGGCAGCGGCACGAAACCGAAAAGTTGCCCGATTGGCGTGTAGGGAAGCGCAACGGCGCCCGACACCACTGCAAGAGTGGCGATCGTCAGCGGCCTTGAAGGCAGGCTTTTCCAGAATGGGCCACGCGTGCGGATCACCAGCACCACCATGGATGCCGATACGATCGATTCGACGAACCAACCGCTGCGGAACAACGGAGCGTCGGCCTTGAGCACGAAGTACAGGACGCCAAACGTCGCGAAATCGAAGACCGAGCTGAGCAATCCGAAACAGAACATGAAATTGCGGATGAATTTCACGTCCCAGCGCTGCGGACTGGCGATCGCCGTGGCATCGACCTGGTCGGTTGCGATCGCCATTTCCGGCAAATCGGTCATCAGGTTGGTGAGCAGGATCTGCTTGGGCAACAGCGGCAGGAACGGCAGGAACAGCGACGCACCAGCCATGCTGAACATGTTGCCGAAGTTTGCGCTGGTCGCCATGAACACGTATTTCTGCGTATTGGCGAACGTCTTGCGGCCTTCGCGCACGCCGTCGACCAGCACTTGCAGGTCGCGATCGAGCAGGACGATGTCCGCGGCTTCCTTCGCGACGTCGACCGCACTCTGCACCGACAGGCCAACGTCGGCCGCGTGCAGCGCCGGTGCATCGTTGATGCCATCGCCGATGTAGCCAACCACATGGCCGGCCTTGCGCAACGCGCGGATGATGCGTTCCTTCTGGTTCGGCTCGACTTCGGCGAAGATGTCGGTCGCGTGCGCAAGTTGCGGCAAGGCGTCATCGCTGACCTTGCGAAGTTCCTGCCCTCCCACGATGCGCGCGTTCGCAAGGCCGATCTGGCGCGCAATTTCTGCAGCGACCAGAGGGTTGTCTCCAGTGATGACCTTGAGCGTGACCCCGAGACCCTTCAGCTCCTGGATGGTCGCGGCAATCCCGGGCTTTGGCGGATCGGCAAACAACAGGAAGCCGACGAAGGTGAGACCGGCTTCATCGGCACGCGTAATCTTCAAACAGCCGGGCATGGCCCGGGTCGCGATACCAAGCGTGCGAAGCCCGCGCGCGCTGAACGCGCAGTAGCGTTCGTGGATCGCCTGCGCCTGTTCAGCGAGCGGAACGACGCGACCATCGGCCAACTCAACCGTCGTGCAGGTGTCGAGAAGTTGCTTCAGGGCACCCTTGGTCACCATGACGGGTTGGCCGTCCACAGCCGCAAGCACGCTCAGGCATTTGCGCGTGAAGTCGTATGGAACCTCATCCAGGCGCGTTGCACCAAGATCGCGTTTACCCGCCGCGGTCAGGATCGCAGCATCGATGGGGTTGTGGAACCCGGTCTGGAACGTCGCGTTGATCGCGGCAAGGCGCAAGGTGCGTTCGCTAATCGCACCATCGACATTGAGGGTGCTGTCCAGGTGCACCTGGCCCTCGGTCAGCGTGCCGGTCTTGTCGGAACACAGCACATCCATGCTGCCGAAATTCTCGATCGAGACCAGCCGTTTGACGATGACCTTCCTGGCCGCCATTCGCCGGGCGCCGGTCGCGAGGTTCACGCTGATGATCGCCGGCAGCAATTCCGGCGTCAGGCCAACTGCCAGCGCGAGCGCAAACAGGAAGGAGTCGATGACCGGCCGCGCCAGGTAGACGTTCAAGGCAAAGATCAGCGTCACCAGCACCAGCGTGACCCGCATCAGCAGGGAGCCGAATCGACGGATTCCGAGTTCGAATTCGGTCTCGTCCGAATGCGACTGCAGGCGCTGCGCAATCGCGCCAAACTGCGTGTTGCCGCCGGTCCGCACGACGAGTGCCCTGCCGGTGCCGCTGACCACGTGCGTGCCCTGGAACAACGCGTTGCTCCGGCGCGCGAGTGGTGTGTCTGCGGCCAGATCTCCGGGGACCTTTTCGACCGGGAATGTCTCTCCGGTCAGGGTCGCCTCGTCGACAAACAGATCACGTGCTTCCAGCAGCCGGCAGTCCGCTGGAACGTTGGAGCCGGCCGAGAGCAGCACCACGTCGCCGGACACGACCTGTTCCATCGGAACCGTGCATGCCCTGGAGTTGCGCATGACTTCGGCAGTCAATGCGACCAGTTTCTGCAGGCTGGCGATAGCGTGGGCTGCGCGAAACTCCTGCCAGAACCCGAGCAGGCCGCTTGCGAAAACGATCAGCAGGATGATGACCGCGTCGGTCGGGTCGCGGACTGCGAACGACACCATGGCCGCGATGATCAGGATCAGTACGATCGGCGAGCTGACCTGCCGCATCAGCAACGGCAGCACGCGCGACGGGCTCTTGCCTTTTAGGGTGCTGGCGCCGTACTGCTTCAGGCGCGCCGCTGCCGCCGCATCATCGAGTCCATCAAGCGACGCGCCGATACCGTGGGCCGCTTCCTGCGCGCTATTGCTCCACCATGGTGAATCGTTGCTGCTGGAATCGGTCAACTGGACTTCCTTGGGGCTGGGGTCGAATCGGGATGCTGCGCACTCCCTTTCCCGCCCGCGGCAGAAGGAACCGGCAGGAACTCAGCCTGCAGCCTGTTTCGCGTGACTGACGCGCTGCTAGCTGGTCGCGAGTGCGGCATCGACGATTGTCTGCGCTTCATTGAGAATCAGTTTCAAGTGGTCTGCATCGCGGAAGCTTTCCGCGTAGATCTTGTAGATGTCTTCGGTGCCGGATGGGCGTGCTGCGAACCAGCCGCTTTTCGAGGTAACGCGGATGCCGCCGATGGGCGCGTTGTTGCCGGGCGCCTTGTCGATGACTGTCTCGATGGCCTCGCCCGCGAGCTGTTTGCATTGCACCTGCGCTGGAGAAAGTCTGGAAAGCCCCGCGCGTTGCGCTGCATCTGCCGGAGCCTGTAGCCGGTCTGCGAAGACGTCGCCAAATTCCTTGCACAGGTCCTGGTAGAGGATGCCGGGGTCCTTTCCTGTCTTCGCGGTGATCTCGGCGGACAGCAGTGCCGGCACAAGGCCGTCCTTATCTGTCGTCCAGACCTTGCCGTTGCGGCGCAGGAATGCAGCGCCTGCACTCTCTTCACCGCCGAACCCGAGCGAACCGTCGAACAGTCCATCAACGAACCACTTGAAGCCCACCGGGACTTCATACAGCGTGCGTCCGATGCGGCGCACCACGCGGTCGATCATCGCGGTGCTGACGACGGTCTTGCCCACCGCCGCGGACGTGGCCCAAGCGGTGCGATGCTGGAACAGATAGTCGATCGCGACGCTGAGGTAATGGTTCGGTGGCAGCAGGCCGGTGCTACGGGTGACGATGCCATGGCGGTCGTGGTCGGTGTCGCACGCGAATGCGATTTCGTACTTGTCCTTGAGGCCGATCAGGCGCTGCATCGCGAATGGCGACGACGGGTCCATGCGGATCTTGCCATCCCAGTCGAGCGTCATGAAGCCGAATTGCGGATCGACCTGTTCGCTCACCACATCGAGGTTGAGCTTGTACTGCTCGGCGATGCGCGCCCAGTAGTGCACGCCTGCCCCGCCAAGCGGATCAACGCCCAGGTGCAATGCGGAACCGCGGATCGTGTCGAAGTCGATCGCGTTGCCGAGTTCCGCGACGTATCTGCCGAGAAAGTCCTGCTCGGTCGTTGTCGCGGCCTTAGTTGCCTGGTCGTAGGTGACGCGCTTGACGTCCTTCAGGCCAGCGCCGAGCAACGCATTCGCACGATCCTGGATCCAGCCGGTGACGTCGGTGTCGGCAGGACCGCCGTTGGGCGTGTTGTACTTGAAGCCGCCGTTGTCGGGCGGGTTGTGCGACGGGGTGACCACGATGCCATCGGCAAGGCTCGACGTACGCCCTTCGTTGTAACCCAGGATCGCGAAGGACACCGAGGGCGTCGGCGTGTACTCGCCGTCCAGCGACACGACGACATGCACGTTGTTCGCGGCGAGCACTTCGAGCGCGCTCTCGTACGCAGGCACCGACAGCGCATGCGTGTCGATGCCGACGAACAGCGGGCCGTTGATACCTTGTTTCTTGCGGTGTTCGCAGATCGCCTGCGAGATCGCGAGGATGTGGTTTTCGTTGAAGCTGCCATCGAACGACGAGCCGCGATGCCCGGAGGTCCCGAACAGTACCTGCTGCGCGGGATTCTTCGCATCGGGCTTCACGCTGTAGTACGCGTCGACAAGCTTGCCGACATCGACCAGTTGCGCAGCCTGGGCCGGCTTCCCTGCCAGCGGACTGTTCATGGGCGCGGCTTCCGGAACCGCAGGTAGCGCTTGATGAGGTTGGTGGTGGAACTGTCGTGCATGAGCTTGGGCGGCTTGGTTGAGGCGAGTTCGGCGGCGGTCGTCTTCGCGAGCTGCTTGCCGAGCTCGACGCCCCACTGGTCGAACGAATCGATGTTCCACACCACGCCCTGCACGAACACGCTGTGTTCGTACAACGCGATCAGCGCACCGAGTGTCGCTGGGGTGAGTTGTTCGGCGAGGATGGTATTGCTGGGCCGGTTGCCCTCGCACACATGGTGCGGCGCGCTCGCCGCTGGCACGCCTTCGGCGATGACCTGTTCCAGCGTGCGGCCGAACGCGAGCCCCTCGCCCTGCGCGAACAGGTTGGCCATCAACAGGTCGTGCTGTTCGGCGGATGCATCCAGCAGCGGCAGGCAGAAGCCGATGAAGTCGCATGGAATCAGTCGCGTGCCCTGGTGGATCAGCTGGTAGAACGAATGCTGGCCATTGGTGCCTGGCTCGCCCCAGTAGATTGGCGCCGTCTCGAAGACGACCGGGATGCCGTCGAGGTCGACGTGCTTGCCGTTGCTCTCCATCGTGAGTTGCTGCAAATACGCCGGAAAGCGCTTGAGATATTGCGAATACGGCAGCACGGCGACCGTTTCGGCGCCGAACAGGAAGTTGTTGTTCCAGATCGCGAGCATGCCCATCAGGATCGGCAGGTTGCGTTCGGGCGGTGCGGTGCGGAAATGGTTGTCCATCGCATGGAAGCCGGCGAGCATCGCGCGGAAGTGCTCCGGCCCGATCGCGATCATCGTGGACAGGCCGATCGCCGAATCCATCGAATAGCGTCCGCCAACCCAATCCCAGAAGCCAAACATGTTGTCGGTGTCGATGCCGAACTTGGCCACTTCCGCAGCATTGGTGGACACCGCGACGAAATGCTTCGCCACGGCTTTCGGGTCGCGCATCGTGGTGACGACCCACTGCTTCGCGGCGTTCGCGTTGGTCAACGTCTCGAGCGTGGTAAATGTCTTCGAGCACACGATGAACAGCGTCTCGCCTGGATCCAGGTCACGTGTGGCCTCGAGGAAGTCCGCGCCATCCACGTTGGAGATGAAACGGAACGTGAGTTCGCGCTGGGTGTACGCGCGCAATGCCTCGAACGCCATCACCGGGCCTAGGTCGGAACCGCCGATGCCAATGCTGATGACATTGCGGATGCGACGCCCCGAGTTTCCCTTCCACTCGCCGCTGCGGACCTTGCCGGCGAACACGGTCATCCTGTCCAGCACGGCCTGCACATCGGGCACCACGTTGCGCCGATCGACTTCCATCGACGCGGTCTTCGGCGCACGCAGGGCCATGTGCATCACGGCGCGGTTTTCCGTGGTGTTGATCTTCTCTCCGTGGAACATCGCATCGCGACGTTCGGTTACGCCGCTGGCGCTGGCCAGCTTGAGCAGCAACGCCAGCGACTCATCGGTGATGCGGTTCTTCGAGTAGTCGAGGTACAAGCCGGCTGCTTCGACGCACATTCGCGAACCGCGCCGCTCGTCGGCCTTGAACAGGTCGCGCAGGTGCATCGGCATGATCTTGCCCGCATGCGTCTTGAGCGCGAGCCATTCCGGCCGCGCTGCAGGCCGCACGGATTTGGTCGGGCGAGCCGGAGACGCGGCAGCTGGCGACGTGCGTGGTGGCGTCGGTGGTGGTGTGCGCGAAGGCGGTGGTGGTGTTGGTCCGGTGGTCATCATGCTCCCCCTGCATTGGCCAGTGTCTGTGTCTTGTCCGCGATGCGATCGAGAAGTTCCTTCCACGACTTCACGAACGATGCCGCACCGTCGACCTGCAATTGTTTCGCGACAGCATCGATGTCGATACCAGCCTGGGCGAACCGCGCAAGCATCGCTTCGCCGTCGACGCCATCCTTCGCCATCGCCCGGGGGGCGGCGGCATGGTCGGCATAGGCCTTGAGGGTCTTCTCGGGGATGGTATCGACGGTGTCCGCTGCGGCCAGGGCCTCGACGTACAGCGTATCGGAAGCATTTGGATCCTTGGTGCCGGTGCTTGCCCACAACAACCGCTGCGGATGCGCGCCCTGTTTCGCGAGCTTCTGCCAGCGATCCGAGGCGAGCATGTCGCAATAGGCGCGATAGGTTCGCTGGCCAATGGCGATGCCGAGCTTGTTGCGCAAGTCCGCAGGCACCTTGTCGGCGACCGCCTTGTCCCAGCGGCTGACGAACACCGAGGCAACGGACTCGATTTTCGGATCGAGGCCAGCTTCGATGCGCCGCTCGATGCCGCGCAGGTAGGCTCCGGCGGCGGCAAGGTACTGCTCGCGCGAGAACAACAGGGTGACGTTGATCGGCACGCCCGCGAAGATCGCTTCCTCGATCGCCGGGATGCCTTCTGGCGTACCCGGGATCTTCACGAACAGGTTCGGTCGCCCGGCCTGCGCATGGATCTGCTTCGCTGCCGCGATGCTGCCTTCGGAGTCGGCGGCGAGCAGTGGCGAGACTTCCATCGACACCCAGCCATCCACGCCCTGGGTCGCGTTGAACGCCGGGCGGAACAGGTCGGCTGCGCGACGCAAATCCTCGAGTGCCAGCTCGATGAACAATTCCTCGCCGGACTTGCCCGCTTCGGCCTTCTCGAGGATCCCGGCGTCGTACGCGTTCGTCCCGCCGATGGCTTCGTCGAAGATCGTCGGATTCGAGGTGAGCCCGGTGACCGAGAAGTCGTCGATGTATCCGCGCAGGGTTCCGTTGTCGAGGATTTCACGGGTGATGTTGTCGAGCCACAGGCTCTGGCCGAGGTCGTGCAGTAGCTGGGTCTTGTTCATGGCGGCTCCGGGTCTTCCTTGTTCGGGCATCAGGGGACGAACGTTATCGAGATTGGACGGTTGCAGCTTGCGGCGTGGCGGTGACAGATGCTGCGTCGCGCAGGAACCACTGCAGGCCCTGCGCGCACAGGTCGCCGATACGTTCAATTGTGCGATCGGGCAGTGGGGAAATCGTTGCCATGTCGGTTTGCGTGGCGTAGTGACCCTGCCGCACGAACACCGTGGTGAGCCTGTCGCCGAGCGCGGACTTCATCGCAGCAAGGATCTGCGGCTTGTCGTCGACCATGACGTAGTGGCTTGCGGGAAACTGTTTCTGCATGGCATCGAGCGTGTCCTGCTTGTGCACGGTGACGATGACCCGGCCACCGACTGCGTCCCAGATTCCCGATCGCTGGATCTTGCGCGGCTGGAACACGATGTCGCCGTCCGAGAAGATCGCCGGCGTGCCGAATGTCGCAAGCTGCGCGATGGCGGCGAGCGCATCGCGATACAGGTTCGCCGGGAACGGGTAATCGAGCAGGTACGCGGACATCTGCAGCAATGCGGGCGTCTGCTCGACTTCAGCGCGCAGCCTCTGCAAGGCGTCGAGGTAGTCGACGTAGCCAAGCTGCTTGCGCAGCGCATCGTAGTGCTTCCAGTACGTTTCGCTGTCGGTCGGACCGAAATCGTGCAACAGGCGCGCCGCCAGGTCGGACTTGAAGCGGTCGTTGTCGAACAGGGTGTTGTCGACATCGAGGAGGAACACGAGGTCACCCGGCATCAGCATGGCGGGCTCTCCTCCTTCTTCGGATCGTGCCAACCCTCCCTGCTCGCCACGACCTTCGCGGCCGCAGGCGGCCCCCACGTGCCAGGCTCATAGACCGTGGGAGGTTCGATATGGACTCCCCTGGCGCCGCCGAGGATCGGATCGACGATGCGCCAGGCGGCTTCGACAGAATCATCGCGGGTGAACAGCGACGCATCGCCACGGATCGCATCGCCAATCAAGCGTTCGTACGGGGATTTCTCGCGCTGCGGGCGGTTGCGCGCGACGAGCTCGACGTTTTCGCCCTCCATCTCTTCTCCTGGCTTCTTGACGCGCGCGCCGGCAGAGATCACCACCTCGGGACTGAGCCTGAAACGGAAATAGTTCGACTCGGTCGCGCGGATGTCATCGAAGATGCCGATCGGCGGACGCTTGAGATCGACCATGACCTCGGTCGTGGTGATCGGCATGTTCTTGCCGGCACGGATGTAGAACGGCACGCCCGCCCAGCGCCAGGTGTCGATGTGCAGGCGCAGCGCGGCAAAGGTTTCGACAGTTGAATCCCTGGCCACGCCCACTTCATCGAGATAACCGCGGAACTGGCCGCGTACGACCTCCCTCGGGTCGAGCGGTCGCATCGCGCGGAACAACCGCAACTTTTCTGCTCGCATTGCGTCGGCGTCACGCCCCACCGGCGCGTCCATCGCAAGCAATGCAATGACCTGCAGCAGGTGGTTCTGCACGACGTCGCGGATCGCGCCGACCTCTTCGTAGAAACTTCCGCGGCCCTGCACGCCGAAATTCTCGGCCATGGTGATCTGAACGCTGTCGATGTAGTTCCGGTTCCAGATCGGTTCCAGGAAGGTGTTCGCAAAGCGGAAGTACAGCAGGTTCTGCACCGCTTCCTTGCCGAGGTAGTGATCGATGCGGAAGATCGCCTCCTCCGGGAACACCGAGTGCAGGGTTGCATTGAGGTCGCGTGCGGACTGCAGGTCGCGTCCGAACGGCTTTTCCACGATCACGCGCGCGTCCTTCGCGCAGCCGGAGTTGGCGAGATGCCGAACCACTACCGGGAACATGCTTGGGGGAATCGCCAGGTAATGGATGGGACGCAAGCGACCCGTCAGCGCGGCCTTGAGTTTTTCGTAGGTGGCCGGGTCGTTGTAGTCGCCATCGATGTACTGCAACAGCGCGGAGAGTTTCGCGAAAGCGTCGGGATCGAGCTTGTCGTTCTTCTCGATGCTGTCCTGGGCACGCGCGCGCAGCTGTTCCAGGTTCCACCCGGCCCGCGCGACGCCGATGATGGGAATGGTCAGTTCGCCGCGTTTGATCATCGCCTGCAATGCGGGAAAGATCTTCTTGTAGGCCAGGTCCCCGGTCGCGCCAAAGAACACAAAGGCATCCGAACACGGTGCCGTCGACTGCTGTGTCGCCATATGGTTTTCACCTTTCCGTGGTTCGCGCCTCGGCCGGTTCGCAATCCGCACGATGCGTCAACTCCAAGACTAGCAGCATGCGCCACCGGGCCTGCAGGTCAGCTGAATCCGGCCTGCGCGCCGGTCGTTCAACGCTGTCGGCAGGTGGGAGGACACGCTGGTCAGTCGCTGCGATGCGCTGGCGGCCAGCCAAAAGCGCGATGGTGGGACGGGCGGATGGATCGGATGGAGTCGTGCGTGCCATTCTGCAGACAGGCTAGGGGAAACCTGCCCGACCGGCGTTACTCTACCCACTCGCCAGGCCCCGCCGTCGTCGCAGGAGTTCGCCATGCCGCACTACACCCCGCCGCTGCGCGACATGCAGTTCGTGCTGCACGAATTGCTGGGCGTCGAGAATGCGCTGCGCAAGCTGACCCCGTACGCGGCTATCGACCGCGAGACGATCGATGCGGTGCTCGAGGAAGGTGGCAAGTTCTGCGCCGAGATCCTGTTTCCGCTCAACCAGGTCGGCGATCGCGAGGGCTGCACGATCCGCGATGGCGTGGTGACCACGCCGACCGGCTTTCGGCAAGCGTATCGGCAGTTCGTCGAAGGCGGCTGGCCTTCGCTCGGTGCCGATCCGGAGTTTGGCGGACAGGGCTTGCCGCACGTGGTGCATGGCGCCTTCATGGAAATGATGAACTCCGCGAACCAGGCCTGGGCAATGTATCCGGGCCTTTCCCATGGCGCCTACAACGCACTTTCCGCGTTCGGCACGCCCGCGCTCAAGCAGCTTTATCTTCCGAAGCTGGTGTCTGGCGAGTGGACCGGAACGATGTGCCTGACCGAGGCGCACAGCGGCACCGATCTTGGCCTGCTGCGAACGAAGGCGGTGCCGAACGGTGATGGGTCGCATGCGATCACCGGAACCAAGATCTTCATCTCCTCCGGCGAGCACGACCTGTCGAAAAACATCATCCACCTCGTGCTTGCGAGGTTGCCGGATGCGCCCGCCGGAACCAAAGGCATCTCGCTGTTCGTGGTGCCGAAGTTCGTGCCCGATGCCGACGGCAATGCTGGCGCGCGCAACGGGGTGATGTGCGGTTCGATCGAACACAAGATGGGCATCCACGGCAATGCCACGTGCGTGATCAACCTCGATGCCGCGCAAGGCTGGATGGTCGGCGAACCGAATCGCGGACTCAATGCGATGTTCGTGATGATGAACGGCGCGCGGCTTGGCGTCGGCATGCAATCGCTGGGCCTCGCGGAAGCCGCTTACCAGAATGCACTGGCCTACGCGAAGGAGCGCATCCAGGGACGTTCGCTGACCGG
The DNA here is from genome assembly GCA_038234715.1 of Lysobacterales bacterium. Lineage (GTDB taxonomy): Bacteria > Pseudomonadota > Gammaproteobacteria > Xanthomonadales > Xanthomonadaceae > SZAS-103. The sequence continues at coordinate 26,177 of JBBQTD010000002.1, forward strand.
TGCGAAGGCGACCGACAAGCCCGCAGATCCGATCATTTGCCACCCCGACGTGCGGCGCATGCTGCTCACCCAGAAGGCCTATGTGGAAGCGGCACGCACCTTCACCTACTGGGCCGGGCTTGCGATCGATCGGGAACAGCATCACCCGGATGCTCAGGTGCGCAGCGACAATGCGGACCTGGTTGCTCTGCTCACGCCAGTGGTCAAGGGATTCATCACCGACAACGGCTATGAATCGACGACGCTTGCGATGCAGGTATACGGAGGCCACGGCTACATCGTGGAGTCGGGCGTGGAGCAATACGTGCGCGACGCGCGCATCAACATGATCTACGAAGGCACAAACACCGTGCAGGCGCTGGACCTACTCGGCCGCAAGGTGCTCGGCGACGGCGGCGCCAAGCTGATGAAGTTCGGCAGGATCATCGAGGATGCGGCGAAGGCGCACAACGAGAACCCCGCGATGCAGGAATTCACGACGCCCCTGCTCGACCTGCTGGGCGAAGTGCACAAGCTCACTGCCGAGATCGCCGCGAAATCCGCGCGCAATCCGGACGAGGCCGGAGCTGCCGCAGTGCCTTATCTGCGGGTCATCGGCCACCTCGTGTTTTCGTTCTCGTGGTGCAATTCCGCCGGGGTCGCACTGAAGAAGCTCGACAGTGGCGATCCATTCTACAAAGCCAAACTGAGCACCGCGCGCTTCTATTTCGCCAAGCTCTATCCCGAGAGCGCCTCGCTGATCGCACAGGTACGTGCCGGCTCGGCACCGTTGATGGAGCCGGACGTGGGAATGTTTTGATCGTCAAGGGGAATCTACATGTGCAGAGACGTGACAGGCAAAGGATCACCGCGAATGGGCAGCGGCTTCATCCTGGGCGCCACTGCGCTGCTGATGGCGTTCGCAGCGATGGCGCAATCGCCAGCAAAGCCGTCCGTACCGGCGACGACAGCCGCCGCAGCGGATGATCCCGACGCGAGACCGCCGGTCACCGAGGCAGATCTGTTGATCGTGAGGCGCGCACGCGAGCTATTGGATGCGCCAGCGAAATGGAACTGCGCCGACAACCGGAAGTGCCCCGAAAAGGCCAAAACCTACAGTCTCTATTGCGCGCTGCAGACGGCAACGACCGAGGTAGGGCGTAACTTCGAGCATCGTGGTGCGGCGCTGCAGGAGATGCGCTTCGTCATCGACGAAATTGCGGCCACCCGCAACTATGACCACCGATTGATGGACTACAACAACGATCCGACCACATCGTTCGCCGACGTGCAGGAAGTGTTTCGCATCACCGAGAGCCTGATCTCACTCCGACTCAAAGGCGGGGCGCCCAAGGTGGTCTCGCCAGCCCACAAGTGAATCAACAGTGGTCGTGCAGCCATTCGGGTTTGATGCGCCCGGGATCACCGCAAGGTTCTTCGACCCCGGCGGCAACATCGTCGGCCTGTAACAGCAGCCAGGTTCATCGCAACCTGGTGCCTGACTTGGCATGCCTTTCGATTGCGGTGGCGAAATGATGGGATTGGCGCGCTTTCGAAACGCAAGGTTGCTGGTGGCCGCACTGCTTGCGTGGTTGGCGGTTGCTGGAATGCTTTCCGCACGCGCGACGACCGGTACCTGGGCCACTGCGGAAACGACACACCTCACGATCGATCCCGCGCCACCTGGCAGATTGCCCTGGGTCGTTTTCGACGAGCGATCGGGCCTGCCGCAGCACACCATCCTCGACATGCTGGTCGACCAGCGCGGGTTTGTGTGGGCCGCAACCCAGGACGGAGCCGCACGCTACAACGGACACGCCTGGGAAACCGTTCCATTTCCACGCCGGATGGGGTCGAACTACGCGCGTGTCATGCGTACCTCACGCGATGGCGGGATCTGGTTCGGCTCGTTCGACGGCGGATTGGCCTACCTGAAGGACGGTACGTGGAAGACCTTTGACAGGACATCCGGATTACCCAGCAACCGCATCCGTGGTCTGCTGGAAACAGGCGACACGCACGACACCGTGCTGTGGATCGCAACCGACCTTGGCGTTGCTCGCATGCAGCACGGGCGCATCGAGGTCTTTGGCGGAAAGTCCGGCTTGCCCAGCCTCGACACCGAAGGACTGTATGAGACGACGGCGGCGAATGGCACGCGCAGCTTGCTGGTCGGAACGGCAAACGGGCTCGCACGCCTGGTCGGCGATCATTTTGTTGCGGTTCCTGTTCCAAAGGCGCTGCTCGGCCAGCGGATCGACGACATCGTGGAGAGCCCAGGACTGCATGGCGATCCTGCGTTGTGGATAGCATCCTATGGAAACGGCATGGCGGTGCTCGAACACGGGAGATGGACGCTGCTCGACACCACGTCGGGGCTACCCAGCAACACTGAAGTGTTCACTGCGAGTCGCGCAGACGACGGTTCCCCTGCGCTGTGGATCGGCACCGAAGGCGGCCTGCTGCGCTTCGAGCATGGTCGTTTCACCCTGTACGACGAACGTAGCGGCCTGCCGATCCGGATCATCTGGAAGGTACTCGAAACGACCTCGCCTGGCGGGCTGAAAACACTTTGGCTGGGCACCTGGGGTGGCGGCGTGGTGCGACTTTCGCCAAATCACTGGCGAGCGTTCGATGCCACAACCGGCATCCCCTCGGGGGCAGTGACATCGGTGCTGCTCACCCGCGACAACAAGGACGCAGAGGTTGTCTGGGCCGGCACTTCCGATGGTGGGCTGGCGCGATTTTCCGGTGCACGTTTCGAGCCAGTGGAATTACCCGAACCGATGCGGCACACGATCATTTTTTCGCTGCTTGAGACCAGCGCGCCGGACGGCACGCATCCCTTGTGGGTTGCGTCTTTCGGCGGCGGCATTGGAAGACTGGAGAACGGGTACTGGGCCGTGGTGGATCCGAAGACCCTGCCAAATCCGCGCGTGTACCAACTCGTCGAAACCAGCGACGATGATGGATCGAGCGTGATCTGGGCCGGAACCGAAGGCGGCCTCGGCCGTCTGGCACATGGGCAATGGACCTTTTACCGAAAAGGCCCGCAACTGCCGAGCGAAATCGTCACCCAGATCGTCGAGACCAGGCGAACCGATGGCTCCCGTGTCGTGTGGGTGGGAACCGGCAAGGGCGTGGCGCGATTGGAAGGCAACACGTGGAGCCAAGCGGGACTGCCTGGCCAGGATATTTCGTCGCTGCAGGTAACGACCGATCCTGATGGAACGCGCTGGCTTTGGGCGGGAACGTTTTCGCGCGGAGTCTCACGGCTGCGCTTCGACGCCGGTGGGACGCAATGGCAGAACTTTTCAACGCAGACTTCGCCCGCGCTGCCAAGCGACACTGTGCTCAGTGTCGCGGAGGATCACACGGGCCGCGTGTACCTGTGCACCACGCGTGGCGTCGCCCGATTGACACCACGCAAGCCCGGTTCCGCCGATCGCGCTTCCTTCGACGAAGAACTGTTCACCTCCGAAGATGGGCTACCAAGCAGCGATTGCCAGCAGGGAGCTCGCCTGGTGGACGCACACGGCCGGGTCTGGTTCGGCACCGCACGCGGTCTGGCGATGCTGGACCCACGCACCGAGCGTCCCGACCGCGAGCCGAAGCCGCTGCTGATCGACAAGGCCGCGCTCACCGATGGAAGCATGCTGCTGCGCGGTGGCGAAAAGCTGTCGCACACCCAGCGCAACCTCACGTTCTCCTCTGCGCTGCTTGCCTACGAACACGAGTCGGGCATCCGTTATCGTTACCAACTCGCCGGATTCGATCCGCATCCATCCGACTGGATGGCGGCGAACACCAAGGAATACACCAACCTGGGCGCAGGGAAATACCAGTTCCTCGTATGGGGCAAGGACGCACGCGGCAATGTCTCCGGGCCGGCTGCGCTGCGTTTCTCGGTGAAGCCTGCGCCGTGGCTGACAATCTGGGCCTTCCTCGCCTATGGCCTGCTTGTCGTGCTGGTCGCTTACTTTGCCATGCAGTTGCGCGTGCGCACGATGGCAGCCAGGACACGCGGCCTTGAAACCGAAGTCGCAGCGCGCACGAGCGACCTAGTTGCCGCACGCGACGCGCTCGAACGCCTTGCGACCGAGGACGCGCTGACCGGGGTCCCCAACCGACGCAAGTTCGACGCCATCCTCGAGCAGGAATGGAAGCGCGCCCAGCGCGACGGACACTGGATCACCCTGGCGATCCTCGATGTGGATTTCTTCAAGCGCTACAACGACCGTTACGGCCACGTCGCCGGCGACGCATGCCTGCGTGCGGTGGCACAGGCGGTCGCGTTGCAATGCACACGGCCATCGGATCTGGTGGCACGCTATGGCGGCGAGGAATTCGCAATCGTGTTGCCCGATATCGACCCGGGCGGAGTGCGCACGCTATTGAAGTCCATCCTGTCCGCAGTGGATCGGTTGGAGATCGAACACGCCGACTCCCTGTGCGCTGGGCATGTCAGCATCAGCATCGGAGCTGCTAGCCTCCAGCCCGGAAGGAGCGATCAGGCGCAGACGACACTGCAGCGCGCCGATGCCCTGCTCTACCAGGCGAAGGACAGCGGGCGCCGCCAGGCAATCCACGCCGACGCAGCCGGCGTCATGCCCACAGTGCATGCGTGACATCTCCTTGTCACGCTGGTACCTGCGTCACTTGCACCCGTCTAAACCCCCCGCGGAACCCGGTCGACCTTAACGGAGTGTTAGCCGAGAACGCACGCGGCGTCGACGTTGGCGACAAGTTCATACGCAAAGCACGATAGTTGAGGCGTGGAGCATGCAGGCGCGTTTCGCCGCAGCTGGCGCCACGACAATTACCCGGTTCGATCACAACCAATTCGATCACAACCAAGGAGCTCGACATGACGGAACAAATCCAGGCCGTAAAACAGGAAGCACGCGACATGAATCGCGACCCGATCACCGGCACCCCGGGTGCGCATCCGGTTGGTACCGGTGTTGGCGCAGCAGGCGGCGCAGCCGCTGGCGCAGCGCTGGGTTCGATGGCCGGGCCGATTGGCACGGCGGTCGGAGGCGTAGTTGGTGCGGTCGCAGGTGGGCTTGCCGGCAAGGGCGTCGGCGAAGCGGTCAATCCCACCGGCGAGAAGGAAGATGTGGTCGTTGTGGATGGCGTTACAGGTGATCGCGTGGTCGCTGTCGACGCAACCGACGATGATGTGCACTGGCAGCGGGCGTTCATCACCGAGCCGTACTACAACAGCGAACTGATCTACGACGACTACGCTCCGGCGTATCGGGCCGGCTACACCGATCGGCGCAACAACGCGAAGCGCACCTGGGAAGAGTCTGAAACCATCCTGCAGTCGGAATGGGAACGCACGAAGGGGGCGTCGCGACTGACTTGGGAAGAAGCGCGCGATCCGATCCATGCCGCCTGGCATCATGCCGATAGTTCGCTTTCGACCGCTGATCCTTATTTCGGCGTGAACTGACTGAAGTACGCAGTGCAATGCATTGAGGGCACCCTTCGGGGTGCCCCTTTCATTTGTGCGTCAAAATCATGGATGGCCTGAACAAGTGCGTCCTGGACCTGTTTCGACGCACCGGGTATGGCCCATGTCTGGAGTCGGTGCTCGCGACGGCTGCCCACGGTGTCGATCGCGTCAGCGGTGGGTAACCAGGCGCGCCTCGCCGACTCCCTCCAGATGCGGCCAGGCGTTATAGCCGACTAGATGGCTGCCCCTTGGATCGACCCAAACGCGCGTGATCGATGTGTTCACCAGCGGCCATGCGAGCGCGAACGCTTGCTCGACCGGCGCACCGACCAGCGCGTTGACGATGACGGCAATCGGCCCGCCCGAGGTAAACGCCCAGATTGTGCGGGCTTCGTGCGCGGCCAGCGCCGCGAGAGCCTCCATGACATTGGCGCGAAAGCTGCGCCAGCTGCGGGCGTAGTCGCTGTCGAACTTGCCACTGGTCCAGCGCGTGACCGCCGCGACATACAGCCGCTGGAACCCACGCTGCGGATCGTCGGAGCGTGCCAGCTCGGCGACCAGCGCCCCGGGCGCGGCAAGATCGGGACGATGCCGCGCGAGAACCTCCTCGTGATCCATCTCATCGAGCCCGGCAAGCGTGATCGTCGACACTGCCACGCTTGCGGCTTCAACGCACAGCGCAGCGGTGCGCACATGGCGGCGCAGCGATCCGGTTGCAATCAGATCCGGCGATTGCCCGGTCTGCTTGAACCAGTGACCGAGGCAGCGCGACTGTTCCTCGCCGATTGGCGAGAGCTGGTCGTAGTCGGCCGCACCAAAGCTCGCCTGGCCATGGCGGATCAGGAACACGCTTGCCACGCTCAGCCCCCCGCCCCGGCGATCAGCCGACGGCATCGCTGGCCCATGTAGGTGGCCGCCTGCCCGAAGCCGGCAAATTGCGGATTGCTCGTCTGGCCGAGCACGAAACGGCGGTAGATCTGCTGGATGATCACCATCAGGCGGAACAGTCCGAACACCTCGAAGAAATCGAAGTTGCCAACGTCCCGGCCGCTGCGCTCGCCGTAGTACGCGACCACGTCGCGCCGCGTCAGCATGCCGGGAACATGCGTGGGCTGGCGCCGGAACGACTGGAACACCGCGTCGTCGTCGGCCTGCACCCAGTACGCGAGCGAACCACCCAGGTCCATCAGTGGATCGCCCAACGTTGCCATCTCCCAGTCGAGCACGCCGACGATATCGAGCGGATTGTCCGCACAAAGCACCACGTTGTCGAAGCGGTAGTCGTTGTGGATCACGCAGGTCGCCGACTCACGCACCGGTTGCTTCTGCGCGAGCCATGCAAGCACGTCGTCGCAAGGTTCGGAATTGTCGGTCAGTGCCCCACGCCAGCGTTCGCTCCAGCCTGCCACCTGGCGTGCAATGTAGCCATCGCCCTTTCCGATCTGCGCAAGGTCGGGTTGTGACGCATCGACCTTGTGCAGATCGACCAGGCGGTCGATGAATCCTGTGCAGAGCTTGTGCACGCCGTCCGCGTCCATGCCCATTCCGGGCGGCAGGTCGCGACGCAGGATGATCCCCTGGACGCGTTCCATCACATAGAAATCGCTGCCGAGCACGGCATTGTCGTTGCAGATCGCGAAGATCCCCGGCACGTACGGATAGTGCGGTTTCAATGCCGCCATGACCCGGGCTTCGCGCAGCATGTCGTGCGCGGACTTCGCCTTGGTGCCAGCCGGTGGCTTGCGCAACACCAGTTCCCGATCGCGATAAGCAATCAGATAGGTGAGATTGGAAGCGCCGCCGGGAAACTGGCGGATCGCAGGATCGCCGCGCAAGCCATGCACATGCTGCTTGAGGAAGGCGTCGACGCGCGCGGCGTCCAGCCGGTCCTCGTCGCGCACATCGCGCGGCTGGTCCAGCGCGGCGTGGTCGCCAGCAGTTGTCATTCGCCCGATCCACGTTTGGCCGCGACAGCCTGCGCGCGCATCTCGAGTTTTGCGATCACTCCGCGATGCACTTCGTCCGGACCATCGGCCAGGCGCAGCACGCGCGCGTATGCATACAGCGCCGCCAGCGGGAAGTCGTCCGACACGCCGGCGCCCCCGTGGATCTGCATCGCCGCGTCGGCGGCTTTCTGCGCAATCGCGGGTGCAACCACCTTGATCTGCGAGATTTCGCTCATCGCCGCCTTCACGCCCTGCGTATCGATCAGCCACGCCGCCTTCAACGTCAGCAGGCGCGCCTGTTCGATGGCCATGCGCAGGTCGGCGACGACGTCGGCATTGCCACCCAGCTCGATCAGCGGCTTGCCGAACGCGGTGCGTGATTTCGCGCGCGTGCACAGCAGGGAAAGTGCGCGTTCAGCGGCACCGATCGCACGCATGCAGTGGTGGATGCGACCCGGTCCGAGCCGACCTTGCGCAATTTCAAAACCGCGACCAGGGCCAAGGATCACGTGGTCTGCCGGCAACCGCACCTTGTCGAAGCTGATCTCGCCGTGACCTGCGGGCTCATCAAGGTCGTGGAACACCGACAGCATCCGTTCGATCCGTACGCCCGTGGCATCGATCGGACAGATCACCATCGCATGCCGCTGGTGCGGTGGCGCCTGTGGATCGCTCAGGCCCATGAAGATCACGAAGCGGCAATTCGGATGGCCGATGCCCGTTGACCACCACTTGCGGCCGTCGAGAACGACTTCGTTGCCCTCGATGGTGGCGGTGGCCTGCATGTTGGTGGCGTCGGACGACGCGACAGCGGGTTCGCTCATGCAGAACGCCGAACGGATCTCGCCGGCCAGCAGAGGCGCCAGCCAGCGCTGTTTTTGCTCAGTGGAACCGTAACGCACCAGTACTTCCATGTTGCCGGTATCGGGCGCGCTGCAGTTGAACGCTTCCGGTGCGATGAAGGAATGGCCCATGATCTCGGCCAGGGGCGCGTACGCGACATTGCTCAATCCAGCGCCGTACTCCGCCTCCGGCAGGAACAGATTCCACAGCCCCGCTTCACGCGCCTTTGCCTTCAGCGCTTCCATGACCGGCGGTTGCCGCCAGGCGCGCCAATCGCTGCTGCCGCACAACGCTGCGGCATAGGTCCGCTCGGCGGGCAGGACCTCGTCGCGCATGAAGCGTGCAAGCTGTTCACGCAACGCATTGGTCCGTGCGGAGTGGGCAAAGTCCATCGGCAGCGCTCCTGAATTCGCAACAGCCTACCCGCATCGCGTTCGATCCGTGAATCCCGACGCGGGTCTTCGCTCGACGGTTTCGCCGGTCCACGCGCGATCGGTGCGGACTGGATCCCGCATGGGCCGGCAGCAAGCCAATCGCCGCCGACACACAGCGGCCCTGACGGCTCCCCGACACGCTAATTGGGTCGCTGTCGCTTGAAGAACGCCCAGATCACTTCAGGCCCATTCGGACGACCCGGTGATGGTCCCAACAGTCGCGGATGACGCCGATAAGGTTGGGGCATTCCGTGTCCAGCGCCGTGAATGGCATCGAGTTCCACCTCTACCCTGGAGTCGTTGCGCCAGAGCACCTGTTCGACCTGGACTTCGGCGGCCACCAAACTCACATGGGTTTCGGGCGCACCGGCGATGGCATTGCGGTCTGCGAAATACTGCCCTGACGCTCGCGACGACAGGACAGTTCCGCGTTTCATGAACAAGCCCAGGAGGTTGACCTCTCCACCGTCGAATGGGACCAGGGGATCCTTCGTGCCGTTCATGATCATGACCGACGAGGTGCGTTGTCCCGCAGGTTTGCATTTGAAGTTGTCGGGCGTCGGTACGTTTTCCGACACTGCCGCAACCGCACGGAACCGCAATGGTGCTTCGAGCGCCAGACGCAGCGCCATGCTGCCGCCGCGGGATATACCTGCCGCAAACACGCGGCCCCGATCGACACCGATTTCGGCGACGAGCTTGTCGGCCAACCCCGTCAGGAACCCGACATCGTCGATGTCGAGCGCGTTCGCGCGGTAGTCGCCGACGATGTTGCACGCGTTCCAATAGCCCTCGAATCCGTCGGGATAGACGACCGCAAAGCCGTGCGCATCCGCAAGGCGATCAAACCCATATCCCGTCCCGATTCGCGCGCGCGCGCTGTCTTCGCCCGAACCATGCATCACCACCACCAGCGGCGCTCCTTTCGGCAGCCCCCGCGGGACATAGGTCAGGTAAGTTCGTTTTACCCCGCCCACCACCATCGAACCCCTGGCCAGCGTACCGGACAGGCGTGGCACTTCCTGGGCGGGCGTGTAGAGGAAGTATCCGAACAGCGCGCCAGCCAACCCGACCACGACCAGCAGGCCGCAAATGCAGTAGCACAGGAAACGCGCGACCCCCTTCACAGTCATCTCCGTGGCTCCTCGCGAACGGACTACTCGATTCCCGTTTTCAACGTGAACGTGTACGTGTTGTCTTTCGACTTCCACGAATCGCCGGGCTTGCGCGGCACGAACGGCGTGCAAGTGGGATTCGACGTTTTCGGCGGTACCTCGCCGACGTAGGTGCGACAAAGATTGCCTTTGCCGTCAAAGGCCCACGTGCCCTTGAAGCTGCGCTTCATCAACATCATCGAACCGGTGAAGTCGAAGGTGTGATCGGCGTGATAATGCGTCCGGATCTTCGCCGAGCCGCCGCTCGAGACGATGGTGTTGCCATAGAAACCCGCCATCGGGTCGTCGCCAGTGAATGCCGGCGCGACGCAAGGAGCGGTTGCAAATGCTGCAGTCAGCAATGCTGCGATCGAAAACCTGCTCATGAACCCTCCGGTGAAAGTTGCGGGTTGGTTTGCGGGCCGGCAATCGGATCGCTCTTGTACCAGCGCGTGAGTCGAACCCGGATCAGCCAGAAGAACATCAGCAGCAAGGGCGCAAATACAGGTACGAACAACCATGGCGAGCCGTGCATGAACACCGGCATGACCTTTTGCTGTCCGAGAAAAAACGAGCCGGAAGCGATGGTCAGCGCGGCGCACATGCGCCACAGATGCCGGGCAATCCGCGCCGAACCGGCAATGCTTCCGCGCAGGATAACCCTGAGGTCACCGATCGCGGCGATGCCCCCGATGATCATGAAGACGTAGAACGCCTGCGGCGGCGTGTTGCCGATCGTTCCGCTGGGACTGTTGCTCGCAATCCGCGCGAACATCGCGCCGGCTGCGACAACGCCCAGTGCGACCAGGAGACCGACTTTCTCGAGGCGCCCGATGCGGCCGTCCTTGCGCCGGATGGCCACCCACCCGGTGGCGACCAGATAGAACGTCAGCGCACCGGCGGCAACGTTGGCCATTTCCGGCACAGGCAGGAATGGCGAAGCTCCCGCTCCGATCGTGGCCATGGTCAGCATCGAAACAAGGAAGATGGTTCCCGCAGCGCGATGCACGCGAGCGCCCTTGCGGGTCAACAGGGCGACCAGGCCGGAGATGATCCCGACGCTTCCACCGGCGATGTGCAGGATCAGGACCAGGGCCGCCGCGACGAACAGCCACCAAGGGCTTCCTGCGGGCGCATGAAGAAGGTTCATGGTTGTCCTCCGGCGCGTTCTGCATGGTCTTCGGCGTGCGTCGTTTCCATATGGTGATCCCAAGTCCCACGGCGATGAGCAGATGCGTAGCCCGCAACAAATGCAGGCAGAATTCGGATACGTCGGTCGTCACCGAACTCCCGTGCTTCACGGGACTGTGCCCATGCAAGCGTGCATTGCAAACATGTGTGCGATGAGGGACGACCAGCGACGACGAGCCACGCCCTAGGCCGATGGACTGCAGCCTCGCGATTCAGTGCCGGCGCATGGCCCGCCGGGAACTACCGCAGCAAGCGTCGTTGCGGCAGTTTCTCGCACGTCGGGAGTCGAAGGCCCTTGTCGCTTGCGCGTCAGTGATGGGCATCGAGTGCCTGCAGAGTTCCCATCCGCTGCATCTGCGCGGTCAACATCTTGCCGGCGTCAATTCTTGGCGGCGCCATGCCGGCCGCCAGTCCATCGCGCAGCCTGGTGGCAAGCGCCTGCACAGGGCCCGGGCCCGACGCGGCGAGGTTGAGCAACGCGTAGCCGATCACGTCGTCGCGCATCACGCCCAGCCCCTGGCCGTACATCAAGCCGAGCATCGCCTGCGAATTCGCATCGCCTTGCACGATCGCCTTGCGATACCACGCGATGGCCTGGGCGTAGTCCTGCGCAACACCAAGGCCTTGCTGGTACACGACGCCAAGTTTGCCCTGCGCGAGCACGTAGCCTTGGTCGGCAGCCTTGCGATACCAGGCGATAGCCTGGAAATTGTCCTGCGCAACGCCGCGGCCTTTTTCATAATGCATTCCGAGCATCGTTTCCGCAGTGGGATCGCCCTGGTCTGCGGCCTTGCGATACCAGATGGCTGCCTGGGCATCGTCGGCCTGTGTGCCCTCGCCTTTCTCGTACATTCCCGCAAGGGAATCCTGGGCCGGCGCGAAACCCTGGTCCGCCGCCTTGCGAATCCACGCGAACGCCTGCGACGCATCGGCGGCAACTCCCTGGCCGTTGGCGTACATCCCGGCAACCGCTGACTGCGCAACTGGATCGCCGCGTTCGGCCAATACCTTCAGGTCCGCAAACGCCGCGGCGAAGTTCCCCTGCTTGTATTCCAGCAATGCCTTGTCGAATGCCGGATTGCCGGCCGCCAGCACGTGGGTCAGTCCAAGGGTGCAGATGATGCCGCACATGACTTTGGTGAGACGCAACTTGAACTGGTTTCGCACGCATTTCTCCTGATGGAATTGGTTGGCAGGTGCAGCGCGCCATCAATTGCGATGCGGCCACAACATGGCAAGTGCGGAGTTTAACGACCTGCGCCCTGATTCGCCGCATCGGGCATTGGGTTGGGGAATTGGGGTTCAGCTGCGCAATGGGCTTTGCGAACTGGATCGCGCCCGCGTGCTCCCTCTCCTGCAGGAGAGGCAAAACACGCCTATGGGAATCGTGTCATGCCGCCCAGCACGTTGTTCAACTTGACGAAGTTCGCCTTCGCGCCGACCTGGTTGCCGGCATTACCCGCGGCATCGAGTTTGTCCACCAGGGTGGCGACCAGCGTCACCTCCTGTTGCAGTTTGGCCTGTGCATCGGTGGACAAGCTTGATGCGTGCGCTGGCAACGCCTGGGTGAGATCGCGAATCGCGTTCGCCTTGCCTTGCACGTCCTTCAACGCGCCGTTCTGGACGATTGCCTGGAGATCGGCACTTTGTTTGTCGATGGCTCTCCAGAGGTCGCCGGTTGCTGCCGGAATGGGCGTGGAGGCAACAGCCAGCGCCGGGCGTGTTGCATCCGCTGGCACCGCTTCAGGAGCAGCCGAAGCGATGTTGTCGGCTGGCAGCGGCAAGGCGATCGAAGATGGCTCCGGTGTCTTGTTCTCGCTGCAGCCGGCCAGCGTCACCATTGCGGCGATGGCAACGAGAACGTGTGGGATGGTACGGCTCTTCATTCGGGATCCCTGGAAGCCAACGTGGCAGTGATCGCGAACCACGTTGGCCGTGCAGGAATCGCCCGGCAAAGGTGTGGCTCTTCGGTTGCCCTATTGTAGTGCCACACACCATCTGGAATCGGTGCGCGCCGGAAACATTGTATGCAGCCTGGTTACACGTCGAACGCCTGGGGCGGTCTGTTGCTGTTCAACCAGAGGCTCTGGCGCCATCGCGCCAACCCACCGGTAGAATCGGCGCATGCAATGGATCGTTCAGCATTTCTCTCCGATCTGGATCATCTTGTTCATTCCGGGTGCGGTCGTCGCGATCGTCGTTGGTGCAACGATTTATCAGCACATTCACGATGGCGACGTGACGTGGCAGGAGACCATCGGCATGCGGCCGTTCACGCTGCTGGCGATCGTGGCCTACCTCTCGAGTTTCCTCGGCATCCTGCTGACCAATTTCTCGTCGCCGACTTCCATCGACTGGTGGCAGTCGCTGGAGATTCGCACGGGATGGCAGTTCGGTGGCACGATCCTGCTGGTCGCCGCAATCGCCATGGAGGCGCGTGATGCCGGATCCCTCCGCAAGAGATCGGTGCGGGTGCTGATGGTAGTCACGCTGCTGATTGGATTGCTGCTGGTGCGAAATCCGGTGCTGGACCTGCTCGAAGGTCCGGTTGTGTTGCACGGCAAGGCCCTGCTGGTTGTCGCCAAATGGAAACAGTTCCGTCGCGGGGCGAAGGCTGGCCGCGGCATCGGGGCGACCATCGATCTCACGACGTCGGATGGCAAGGCCGTGGCGCTTGAAATGAGTGGCTGGATGGCAAACCAGGCCGAAGAGAAGTTCGCTGCCTGCGAGCGCGGCAGCAGAGTCGAGGTCACCGTGCTGCGTCACGTCGAAGCGATCCTTGATGTCGCCTGCAGGTAGGCTGAAACCGAAGTGCATCCCGGCGCTACGACCGCTCCAGGATGCTGAAGCGAGCCCGGCTATTGGCGCTGCAGATGCGCATCCAGGAAATCGACAATCGCATGGAATGCATGCTTGTGCATCGCCGGGGTCGACAGGCCATGCTTGCCTCCCGGATAGGTCATCAGGTCGAACGCGATTCCCTTTTCCTGCAGCGCAGCCATCAGCTTGGTGGAGTTGGTGAACTGCACGTTGTCGTCGGCCATGCCATGTACGAGCAGCATCGGCGACTTCAGGCCGTCGAGCCAGTGCTGCACGCCGGATAGTTGGTAACCTTGCGCGTTGTGTTGCGGCGTGTCGAGGTAGCGCTCGGTATAGAAGGTGTCGTAGAGGCTCCAGTCGACGACGGGCGCGACCACCACCCCTGCGGCAATCTCGCTCGACGCCTTTGCCAGAAGCATCGCGCTCATGTAGCCGCCGTAGCTCCAGCCGAAGGTGCCGATGCGCGCGCCATCAACGAACGCTTGCGACTTCAGCCAGTGGATGCCGGCGACCTGGTCTTCGACTTCAATCTTGCCAAGCTGTTTGTAGATGCCATCGCTGAACTTGCGCCCACGCCGCGCCATGCCGCGGTTGTCCAGCGAGAACACGAGGTAGCCGCGCTGCGCCATGTACACCGGAAACAGATCGCCCCAGCTGCGCGCAACAGTCTGCCCGTGCGGGCCGCCATAAAAGGTATCCAGCACGGGGTAGCGCTTCGACGGATCGAAATGCGCAGGCTTGTAGAGGCGGTAGTACAGGAGCTGTCCATCGGCGGCCTTGATCGTGCCGAACTCGGGCGCGATGTGCGCGTCGTGGTATGGCCAGTACGGATGGTGTTCGTCGAGCTTGTTCTGCTCGATCCACGCGAGGAAGACGCCGTCCGCGTCGTGCACGGAAACCTGCGGCGGGGTGTTGGGATCCGAGAACGTGTCTACGTAGATCGACGGCTTCTTGCCGAAGTCGACGCGGTGGGTACCGTCCTGGCGGGTGATGGGTACGGGTTTATCCGCGGTACTGCCGTCCAGCCGCAGTGCGTACAGCTGGCGGTCGGGCACGAAGTCGTGGTTGGACTCGACGTAAACCAGCCCTTTCGCCTCATCGATCGCCCGCACGGCGTCGATGTTCCAGTCGCCCTTGCTGATTGCATGTTGCAAGCGGCCATCCAGGCCGTACAAGTACAGGTGCCGCGATCCGGTGCGATCACTGCCCCACACGAATGCATCCTGGTGTTCGAGGAATTTCAGGTCGTCGTTGAGATCAATCCAGGTGCTGCTGGTTTCGGTGAGCAGCTTGCGCTGCGCGAGCGTCGCCGCGTCGACGAGCATCAGGTCCATGTGTTGCTGGTCGCGCTGCATCAACTGGTAGCTCAGGCGTTTGCCATCGGGCAGCCAGTCCACGCGACACAGGTAGATGTCCGGGTTCACACCAAGATCGATCCAACGCGCTGCCCCGCCCTGCGGCGCGACCAGGCCGAGCTTGACCACGACGTTGTTGGCGCCTGCGGCCGGGTAGCGTTGCTCGATCACTTCGCTGTGGTCCGCATACACCTCGAGGCGCTTGACCAGCGCAACCCTGGCCTCGTCGAAGCGCTCGAACGCGATGGCCGACTCGTTTTCCGCCCACCAGTAGCCGTGGAAGCGATCCATCTCCTCCTGTGCGACGAATTCGGCCTCGCCGTTGTGCACGCTGCCGCCACCATCGTGGGTCAGCTGCTGTGGCTTGCCGGTTGAAAGATCGATCACCCACAGATTCTGTGCGGACACGTAGGACACGAAGTGGCCCTTCGGTGACACCTGCGGGTCGGTCGCCTCGCCACCACCGGTGTCGAGTGCGGAGATCGCCTTGTCGGTCGGCGCGTCCAGGTCGTACAGGTAAAGCTTTCCGGCAAGCGGGAACAGCAGCTTCTTGCCATCCGGCGACCATGTGTACTCGACGATGCCGTGGGTGTCTGCGATGCGCGCACGTTCGCGGCGTGCCTTCTCGACATCGGACAGCTGCTCGCCATTCGGCGCGAGCTTCTTCGAATCGACCAGCATGCGCGTCGCGTTCGCCTTGACGTTGTATTCCCACAGGTCGAACGTGGTGCGGTCATCTGGCTTGGGACGCAGAAACGTCACGCGTTCGCCGTCGGGCGACACCTTCAGCCGCACCGGAACCGGGCCGCTGAGGTTGCCGCCTGCGTACATGCGGTCGATGGTCAGCTGTTCGGCCTTCGCCGACAGTGCCGCAGTGGCCAGCATAAGGGCCAGGGCCGTTTCGCGCATGCGCTATTCCCGTTTCGTCAAGGCTCAGCATTATTGGGCCTGCGCCGCCGATCCGCCATGGCTGCAAAATTGGTGAGCAATCGCCTTCGTGGGTGACAAAAGTACCCACGCTGGCAGGCCGAACGAATGGCACAATCAGGAGTCGCCTCAGTTGCAGCACCCCTCCCCACTGCTTGGAATCAGCATGTCGACACTCACCGAAGACCAGGCCCGCAGCTACATGCACAAGCTGCTTGGGGCGATGAGCCAGGAAGGTGGCTCGGACCTGTTCATCGCCGCCGACTACCCGCCGAGCATCAAGCTCAATGGCCGGATGAAGCCTCTGGTGACGCAGAAGCTCAATGGCGAGATCAGCCGTCAACTCGCGCACGCAATGATGAATACCAGCCAGCGCGAGGAGTTCGCGCGCGAGTTCGAATGCAACTTTGCGATTGCAATTCCGGGCCTGTCGCGCTTCCGCGTGAATGTTTTCGTGCAGCAGCAACAGGTGGGCATGGTGTTGCGCACGATCGCTGCGGAGATCCCGAATTTCGAAAAGCTGCGGCTGCCCGAAATCCTCAAGGACGTGGTGATGACCAAGCGCGGCCTGGTGCTGCTCGTGGGCAGCACCGGTTCGGGAAAGTCCACGTCGCTTGCCGCCATGATCGACCATCGCAACCGCACGTCAGCCGGGCACATCATCACCATCGAGGACCCGGTGGAATACGCACACGTGTCGCAGAATTCGCTGATCACCCACCGCGAAGTCGGCGTCGACACGCACTCATGGCATCACGCGCTGAAGAACACGCTGCGCCAGGCGCCGGACGTGATCCTGATCGGCGAGGTACGCGATGCCGAAGCGATGGAACATGCGATCGCATTCGCGGAGACAGGGCACCTGTGCCTGACCACGTTGCATGCGAACAGTGCCAGCCAGACCATCGAGCGAATCATCAATTTCTTTCCCGAGGAACGCCGCACCCAGCTGCTCATGGATCTTTCAGCCAACCTGCGCGCGATCGTATCGCAGCGGCTGGTCCGCACCGTGGACGGCAAGGGTCGCGTCGCCGCGATCGAGATCCTGATCAACACGCCGTCGATCGCCGAACGCATCTTCCGCGGCGAATTCAACGATCTCAAGTCGGTCATGAACAAGTCGCGCGAACTGGGCATGCGCACGTTCGACTGGGCGTTGTTCGAGCTCTACAACGAGGGACTGATTCCGTACGACGAAGCGATCCGCAACGCCGATTCCGCGAACGAGTTGCGCCTCAACATCAAGCTCAAGAGCCCGCGTGGCGAACCGGCGATGGCGGGCGGATTGGCGCTGGCGATGCACGAGGAGCCGAGCGCGGAAAGCCTCGAGGAGATGCGCCAGGAGGAACTGAAGCGGCAGGAGATCAGGCGCCGTGAAATCGAGGACCAGCAACTGGCGAAGCTGCGTGAAACCAAGAGTGCCCGCTGAATCCGGGCGGGCTCGCCTGATACGTCGCCTATTCGATGTGATAGCCCACCAACAACGCCTTCGAATCCTGTACGCGGAAGACGAAGGTCTCCTTCGCGTGTGCGGTGGCGAAGACCGTCGCATATCCCAGTGTCACGATGTTACCCGTCGTCTTGAAATCCAGGTGCCAGGACTTCTCGCTGGTTGACTTCGTGGCACCCGCCTTGGCACGTACGCTGTCCAGGAACGTCACGAATTGCGCGTGCGTGGTGATCTTCTTGAGATCGTCGGACGAGGCGGCGTAGATTGCGTCGATCTGGCCCGCGTCGAGCATCTGGTGGAATTGGGTGACCGCCAGTTCGGCGGTTTTCGTGTCGGCGGACATGCCACAGCCAGCCAACAGGGCTACTGCGACTGCTATCGCAAAGACTCGCGTCCGGATGAAGCGCATGGCATGTCCCCTGCACCGATTTGGCCCGCCCGCAACTATACGCCGCCCGCATGCGTTCGGCGTTGCGTGCGAAGCGCCGCCAGCAGGCATCGACGTGCATCGCAGATTTTCACGCGACGTCAGGCACAATCGGGCGATCCATATCAGCGGGGAAGACCGATGCGCGCTGCCTCCCTCGGTTTTGCACTGTTGCTGGCACTGGGAAGCACCGCGAGCGCGCTCGCCGCGGACACGGCCATTGTCCGCATCAACCAGCTCGGCTATCCATTCCGCACGACCGCGCGTGCATGGCTGATGTCGACGGCGCTGGAAACCGGCGCGACCTTCCAGCTCATCGATGCGAGGGGAATTGTCGTTGCTTCTGGAACGGTGCCGACCGCTTCGAAGGCATGGAACAAGTACCACGTGTATCCACTGGATTTCGTCGCCGGTCATCCCGGCGCATTTACGCTGACTGTGAGCGGGCCGGTGGCGGCGACCTCGCCTGCGTTTCGCATCAATACTCCATCGGCGTTGTATGCGACTGCGCTAGCGAATGGATTGTCCTATTTCGAGAACCAGCGCGATGGAGCGAACTTCGTACCCTCCGCGCTGCGGACGGCGCCCGCGCATCTCAACGATGCGCACGCCAACGTCTACTTGACGCCGACGTTCGACGCGAACGACAACGTCGTGGGTAATTTGGCTGCAACGGGCGCGGTCATCGATGCGTCTGGCGGGTGGGCGGATGCGGGCGACTACCTGAAGTTCGTCGAAACCCACAGCTACACGGTCGCGATGATGCTGGTCGGCGTACGCGATTTTCCCGCGCAGATGGGCGCGCCCTCGCCGAGTGACTTCAGCGCCGAATCGAAATTCGCTATCGACTGGCTGCTGCGGATGTGGGACGACGGCAGCAAGACCCTGTATTACCAGGCTGGCATCGGCGCAGTGAACGCGAGCATCGACGGCGACCACGATCTGTGGCGTCTTCCGCAGGCTGACGACACGTGGGGCGGCGGGGCTGCAGCCGATCGCTACATCCGCAACCGCCCGGTGTTCATCGCGGCCGTGGCCGGCTCGAAGATCAGCCCAAATATTGCAGGCCGCCTGGCTGGCGATTTCGCACTGTGCTACCAGGTGTACCGCTTGTCCGATGCGACCCGCGCGAACAAATGCCTGCTTGCGGCGGAACACATCTTCGATCTCGCCAATACATCGCCCACCGGGAACCTGCTGACCGCGGCCCCGTTCGATTTTTACCCCGAGACCGAATGGCGCGACGACATGGAACTGGGGGCCGCCGAGCTTTACCTTGCGTTGCATGCCGGCGGCGGTGCCCTGCCCGCTGGGCTGCCGCACACGGATCCGGCCATGTATCTGAGCGCCGCCGCAACATGGGCGCATGCGTACATCACCGGTCCCAATGACGCTGCCGATTCGCTTAACCTGTATGACGTCAGTGGGCTTGCGCATTTCGAGCTGTATCGCGCGATGACCCTGGCAGGATCAGGGTCCGGCCTCGCAGTGACCCAGCCGCAACTGCTGGCCGATCTCCAATTGCAACTTGGCAATGCCGAATCCACGGCTGCAATCGATCCGTTCGGATTCGGGTTCGGATGGAACCAGTACGACTCCGCAACGCATGGCGCCGGGCTCGCCGTGACCGCGGCTGAAGTTGCATTCCTAACCCATGCGGCAAATGCCACGACGGACGAAGCGCATTGGGCCGACAACATCCTCGGCGCGAACGCATGGGGAGCTTCCTTCATCATCGGCGACGGCAAGACATTTCCGATCTGTCCCCAGCACCAGGTCGCGAACCTGGCTGGCCACTTGAATGGCACCACTCCAATCCTGGTCGGGGCGCTCGTCGAGGGACCCAATTCGGCGGCGACCGGCGGCGCCGTCACTGGCATGCGCGCGTGTCCGGCCAATGGCGTCGATGCGTATGCGCAGTTCAACGGGCGCGGAGCCGTGTTCAAGGACTTCGCGCAGTCGTACAGCACAGTGGAACCCGCAATCGACCTGACCGCGCCGTCGCTGCTGATGTTTGCGTGGCAGATTGCGGGCAAAGTGGGGACGCTGCCTTGACGGGAAACGTATGTTGACATCACGGCGGCCTTCACGGACGTGAAGGATGTCTCGACCGTCGTCACAACGGTCTTCACCGACGTGAAGGATTTGTCGACCGACGTCACAACGGCCTTCACCGACGTGAAGGATGTCTCGACCGACATCACGACGGCCTTCACCGACGTGAAGGAAGTCTCGACCGCCGTCACAACGGCCTTCACCGTCGTGAAGGATTTCACGACCGGCATCACAACGGCCTTCACCGACGTGAAGGATTTCTCGACCGGCATCACGGCGGTCTTCCCATCCTTCACGGTGGCCCTTGCCGCGAGGGCATCACCATCGCCTCCTGGTCCCTCCCTCGAAGGGGACAAAGAAACGCGTGACGGAATCAAATGCCGTGCAGCGGCTCCAGGCCTATCCCAGAGTCGCGCTGTCGATCACGAAACGGTACTTCACATCGCTGCGCTGCATGCGGTCGTAGGCCTCGTCGATTTTCTGCACCGGGATCATCTCGATATCCGAAACAATACCGTGCTCGGCGCAGAAATCGAGCATCTGCTGGGTTTCGGCGATGCCGCCGATCAACGAACCCGCGATCGAGCGGCGACCGAAAACCAGTTGCATCACCTGCGGGCTCGGATGCGGGTTCTCGGGCACGCCAAGCAGGCACAAGGTGCCGTCGCGCTTGAGCAGCCGGGTGAATGCATCGAGATCATGGCTCGCGGCTACCGTGTCGAGGATGAAATCGAAACGGTTCGCCTGTCCGGCCATCGCGTCCGCGTCCTTCGACACCACCACTTCGTCGGCGCCAAGTTCGAGTGCATCCTGGCGCTTGCTCTCGGATGTGGTGAACGCGACGGTATGCGCGCCCATCGCGTGCGCGAGCTTGATGCCCATGTGACCGAGGCCGCCGATGCCGACGATGCCGACCGTCTTGCCCGGACCGACGTTCCAATGGCGCAGCGGCGACCACGTGGTAATGCCTGCGCACAGCAATGGGGCGACGGCCGCGAGTTCCGCTTCGGGATGGCGGATCTTCAGCACGAAGCGATCGTCGACCACGATGCGTTGCGTGTAACCACCGAGTGTATGGCCTGGAGCGTCGCCGGTCGGGCCGTTGTAGGTGCCGACGAAGCCATTCTGGCAATACTGTTCGAGCCCTTCGTCGCAAGCGTGGCAATGCTGGCAACTGCCGACCAGGCAACCGACTCCGACGGTATCGCCGACCTTGAATCGGGCAACATCCGCGCCGACCGCGCTCACATGGCCGACGATCTCGTGGCCCGGCACGCACGGATAGCGGGTACCGCCCCATTCGGAGCGGACGGTGTGCAGGTCGGAATGGCAGACGCCGCAATAGGCGATGTCGATCTGCACATCGCGCGGACCGGGTTGGCGGCGCTGGATCTGCATCGGTTCGAGCGGCTTGTCCGCCGCGTACGCACCGTAGGCTTTCGTCGTCATTGGGTACTCCTGGTTGATGTGGTGCCGGGGGGATTTTGGCCCTTGAACATGCCTGCGTTGCGGATCATGTACCGGCGGTGTGCGGCCAAGGTGTTGCGCGTCGGTGACATGCTTCATCCATCCAAGGGCCTTTGGTCGAAGCCTGTGTTCCGTTGCGTTTGATCTGCAAGCGGCGGCTCCGTGAGGAAGGTCGGGGAACAGTGTGCGCGCTGGTGGCGGTTTTCATAAGCCGGGCGGGATCGCCGGGAGCATCGACAAGCGCATGGCCGGGAGCCTGCTGCGAAGTGCACCACCTGCGGTTCATTTCGAAAGAAACCCGCGCTCCAGGCAGTCCAGTGCCTCGTCGCCAAGCCGCGCAAGATCGGCCTTGCCGCCGGAAGCGAACCAATGCCGCATCGTCGCTCGAATGACGCCGATTGCAGCGCCAGCCAGGACGCGCGCGCGCAGTTCGCCATCGGCGCCGCCTCCAGCGCGGTTGCGGAACGCCTGCGCCATGCCGTTTTCCCAGTCGCGGTCGATTTCGTTCTCGCGCGCGAGTAGCGCAGGCGCGGTCTGGACCAGCCGCTGCTGGGCGACCAGAGCGTCGCGGTTCTGGGTGTATTCCTTCGCGAACATCTGCGCGATGCGGCGCAAGCCGCTGACCGGGCTTTCGCTTGCCGGGGAGTTCTCCAGCAGGCTCACGAAGCGTTCCAGCCGTTCGCGCCGGTGCGGAAACGCTAGCGATTCCTTGTCGGGGAAGTAGCGGAAAAACGTGCGCCTGCTGACGCCA
Source organism: Lysobacterales bacterium (assembly GCA_038234715.1). GTDB lineage: Bacteria > Pseudomonadota > Gammaproteobacteria > Xanthomonadales > Xanthomonadaceae > SZAS-103. Next base: position 48,437 of record JBBQTD010000002.1, read on the forward strand.
ATGTCCTGGCAGACCTCGTCGATCGTGGTCGCTTCGAAGCCCGCAAGGTGGAAGCGTATGTTGGCCGCGGCGAGCAGGGCCCTGCGGGTCGCCTCCTTTTTCCGCTCCCTGAGCCGGGTGGCCAAGTGACCCGTGCTTGCCTCGTCAGCGTTGTCTTCGAGGGGATGACGCGTGGCGGAGCAGTCCGCGTGTTCAGGAAGATCGTGCCGAAAACGACCCTTAGATGCACCGGAATTAACGGGCGGCACGATCTTGCGCGGTTCCGATGGCTTTTTCATGCCCGCAAGGATATAACTGCGGCCACGAAGAAAGTGTCACTCAGTGCCAAATTCCACTACATCCCTGCTCCACCGACCCGAACCGGCCGGTCGCCATTGGCGTCCGGGCGGCGTGGCGCCTGCGTTTGCAGCGTCCGAACTGGCCATCGCGTGCGCGGAGGTGCGTGCGACCCAGCATGTCATCCGCGACCCGCGCGATGGCCGGCTGGGCCTTGGCAGCGACGGGGAATGGATCGACGCTCCGGAGCGCGGCAGCTGGCCAGTACTCGCGAGCTTGCCACCCCTGTACCCGGAATGGCTGGGCGATCGTTCCTTTGCCGAAGTCTACGGTTTGCGCTTCCCGTACGTCGCCGGCGCGATGGCGAACGGCATCGCAACTGTGGGTATGGTGTCCGAACTCGCGCGCAACGGATTCCTGGGATTCTTCGGTGCGGCGGGCCTCTCTCCGGGCCGGGTCGAGGCGGCCATCGATGAGTTGCAGCGCGAACTCGGTACGGCGTCGCCTGGCTGGGGCTCGAACCTGATCCACAGCCCTGCCGAACCTGGGCTCGAAGACACGATTGTTGATCTTTACCTGCTGCGCGCAGTGCGTTGCGTGGAAGCGTCGGCGTACATGGGCCTTACCCCAGCCCTGGTCCGCTATGCGTGCACAGGCCTGGAGCGCGATGCTGCGGGTCGCGTGCAGCGACGCAACCGGCTGATCGCGAAGGTATCGCGTGAAGAAGTTGCTCGCCATTTCCTGGAACCACCCCCGGCGGGCCTGTTGTCAGAACTGCGCCAGAGGGCACAACTGAGCGCAAGCGAAGCGGAGCTTGCGGCACTCCTGCCGTTGGCCGAGGACATCACCGTCGAGGCCGACTCGGGAGGACATACCGACAATCGCCCGCTGACCGCGCTGCTTCCAACGATCGCCAGCCTGCGCGACCGGATCGCGCGTGCGCGCGGCTATGCGCGTCCGATCAGGATTGGCGCTGCTGGCGGATTGGGCACGCCATCGGCACTCGCAGCAGCTTTTGCCTTGGGGGCGGCCTACGTGCAGACCGGCTCGATCAACCAGGCCTGCGTGGAAAGCGGTCTCGGCGCACGCGGTCGCGCCATGCTGGCGCAGGCTGACATGGCCGACGTGATCATGGCGCCGGCGGCAGACATGTTCGAGATGGGTGTCGACGTGCAGGTGCTGCGACGCGGCAGCCTGTTCGCCGTGCGCGCACGCAAGTTGTACGAGTTGTATCGCGCGTGGCCGGCGCTCGAGGCGATCCCTGCCGGTGAGCGCGCAAAAGTCGAGCGCGACATCCTGCGCGCAAGTTTCGAAGACGCCTGGGAGTCCACGCGCAAGTTCTGGATGACGCGCGACCCTGCGCAGGTGGAACGCGCCGAACGCGATCCGAAGCACCGCATGGCCCTGGTGTTCCGCTCCTATCTCGGCCTGTCCAGCCGATGGGCGATCGACAACGTGGACGAACGTGCTGCCGACTTCCAGATCTGGTGCGGACCGGCAATGGGCGCGTTCAACACCTGGACACGCGACAGTTTCCTGGAAGCTCCCGAAAAGCGCAGCGTCGTGCAGGTGGCGCGCAACCTGATGGAAGGCGCAGCCGTCATCACGCGCGCGCAGCAGTTGCGAAGTTTCGGCTTGGCGATTCCCCCGGCTGGCTTCGACTTCCGACCGAGGCCGCTGGCGTGAACAACCGCGAACCACATCTTGCATCCTCCCGCATTCCATCCGAAGGGGCGACCCAGGGCGCCATCGAATCGACCATGAGCAGCAATCCAAACCAGCAACCGATCGCGATCGTCGGCGTCAGCGCGCTATTTCCCGGTTCCACCGACGCGACGGGCTTCTGGCGCGACATCCTTGAAGGCCGCGATCTGATCACCGACGTACCCGCCGATCACTGGCTGGTGGACGACTACTACGACCCCGATCCTTCGGCGCCGGACAAGACGTACGCGCGACGCGGCGGCTTCCTGGATCCCGTCGGGTTCGATGCGCTCGGCTTCGGCGTCCCTCCCTCCAGCCTGCCCGCCACCGACACCTCGCAGCTGCTCGCATTGATCCTTGCGCAGACAGTCTTGCAGGACGCCGCACGCGAGCAGTTCGAGCACATGGATCGCTCGCGCATCTCGGTGATCCTGGGCGTGACCAGCGCGCAGGAATTGTTGTTCTCGATGGTTTCGCGGTTGCAGCGGCCGGTGTGGGTGAAAGCGCTGCGCGAGTCCGGACTACCCGAGGACGAAGTGCAGGCCGCGTGCGAACGCATTGCCGCGCACTACGTGCCATGGCAGGAGTCGAGTTTCCCCGGATTGCTTGGCAACGTGGTTGCGGGACGCATCGCGAACCGGCTCAATCTGGGCGGCACCAATTGCGTGACAGACGCGGCGTGCGCATCCGCACTGAGCGCGATGTCAATGGCGATCAGCGAACTGCAACTGGGCAACAGCGACCTGGTGATCTCGGGTGGCGTGGATACGCTCAACGACATCTTCATGTACATGTGTTTTTCCAAGACGCCTGCCCTGTCGCCCAGCGGCGACTGCCGGCCCTTCAGCGACAAGGCCGATGGAACCATGCTCGGAGAAGGCCTCGGCATGATGGCGCTCAAGCGCCTCGCCGATGCCGAGAGCGATGGCGACCGCATCTACGCAGTGATTCGCGGCATCGGAAGTTCGTCCGATGGTCGCGCGAAGAGCGTGTACGCACCTGTCCCGGAAGGCCAGGCCCAGGCGCTGCGTCGCGCCTATACGTTGGCCGGTTACAGCCCGGACACCGTGGAGTTGGTCGAAGCGCACGGAACCGGAACCAAGGCCGGAGATGTGGCTGAGTTCGAAGGTCTGCGCCAGGTTTTCGATGCGGGCGCATCGGCACGCAGGCAATGGTGCGCGTTGGGTTCGGTCAAGAGCCAGATCGGCCACACCAAGGCTGCCGCTGGAGCCGCCGGCCTGTTCAAGGCGGTCATGGCGTTGCACCACAAGGTGCTTCCGCCAAGCATCAAGATCGACGCGCCGAATCCGAAACTCGATATCGAGCGCAGTCCGTTCTATCTCAACACGAAAACGCGCCCGTGGATCTGTGGCAGCGCGCATCCGCGTCGCGCTTCGGTGAGCGCGTTCGGTTTCGGCGGATCGAATTTCCATGTGGCGCTCGAGGAATACCAGGGAAAGGCGCCGAGCGCCGAGCGCCTTCCTGCCCATCGCCATGACCTGGTCGTGCTCGCGGCGCAGGACAGCTTCTCGCTGGCGCAACAGGCCCGTGCCATGGCTGCCGAGGATGCGTCACTGACATTGTTGGCGCGACGCAGCCAGCGGCAGTTCAAGACTGGCGCACCCGCGCGCCTCGCAATCGTTGCGGGCGACACGGCGCAGTTGCGATCGCGATTGCTTGCGGCGGCGCAACGCATTGAAGAGTTGCCAGGGGAAAGTTTCACGTCGCCCGACGGAACTACCTGTGGTTTCGGTGTGGACAAGGGCAAGCTGGCGATGCTGTTTCCGGGACAGGGAAGTCAGTTCCCGGGAATGGGTGCGGATCTCGCAGTGCATTTTCCGCTCGCCAGGTCCACCTGGGATCGCGCTGCGGACCTGTCGCTCGACTCCGGAACAAGCCTGCACGACATCGTGTTTCCGCGTCCCCGATTTGACGCCGAGTCGACCAGGCACGACATGGCTCGGCTGACGCAAACGCAATGGGCACAGCCGGCCATCGGTGCAGCGTCGGTGTCAATGCTGGCGGTGATCGCCGATTGCGGCATCCGCGCGGACATGGTGGGCGGACACAGCTTCGGGGAACTGGTCGCGCTGCATGCGGCCGGAGTGGTGTCGGAAGCCGACCTCCTGCGGGTCGCGCGTCGTCGCGGCGAGTTGATGGCCGACATCGATGTTCCAGGCGCGATGACCGCACTGGCAATGCCAGTCGATGAGGCGCGCGAATTGATCGCGCGGTTCGACGCGTCCGTCGTGATCGCGAACGACAATGCCCCGCGACAGGTCGTAGTGTCTGGCGCACTGGATGCGATTGTCGCATTTGAAGCAAGCTTGTCTTCGCTGGACGTGGCGTTTCGTCGCCTGCCCGTCGCGAGCGGATTCCATTCGAGTGTGGTTGCGGGATGCAGCGAGGCGTTCGCAGGTTTTCTCTCCGGCATCGACTTCGCAACGCCGGACATGCCGGTGTACGCCAACGCAAGCGCCGCGCCGCACATTGCACAAGCATCCGCATTGCGTGGCGCACTCGCCGCGCAGATCGCGCAACCCGTGCGCTTCGTCGAGATGATCGAAGCAATGTACGCAGCGGGCGCGCGCACGTTTGTCGAAGTGGGACCAGGTGCGGTGCTCAGCGGGCTGGTCGGCGCAATTCTGGGTGAACGACCACACGGTGCGATCCACCTCGATCGCAAAAACAAGGATGGCGTCGAGTCGCTGCTGCTGGCGATCGCACGCCTGGTAGCCATCGGCGTCAACGTCAAGCTGGAGCGACTGTTCGCGTCCGAACGCGAGCCAACCCCGGCGCCGACCCACGGACGACCACTGACTCCAATCAATGGCAGCAATGTCGGCAAGCCGTATCCACCCGTCGGTGGGCAGCAGGCCCTTCCTCCTCCCAACCCGCCGCGCATTGCCGTGCCGACGGCGCGCATCGAGAATCCATTGCACTCCAATCCGGTTCCCACAAACTCCCCCGTCAATGCGCCGGCGTCGCTGGCCGGCGGCGCAACGTCACCGATGGTGTCGGATGCATGGTTGCAGGCATTCCAGGACAGCCAGCAACAGTTGGCCGACACCCACCTGGCCTTCCAACGCTCGATGTTCGAGAGCCATACGGCGTATTTGCAGGTGACCGAGTCGGCGCTTGCAGGTTTGGCTGCAATTGCTGGAGGACCTACACCAGCTCATTCCTCATCGCGCGCCGTGGAGCGGCCCTCGGCGATGCCGGCGGCAATACAGGTCGTCGCTACGCCCACGATGCAGCACATGCCGGGCGTTGCCACGGAGACCATATCAACTGCCGCATCGTCCAGCGTGGAGAACGAGGGCAACCGCGCAATGCCCCTCGTGGCCGCCGCGCAAGCGCCCGTTGTCCCAGCCGCCGTCACGCCCGATATTGATCTGACTTCTCTGATGCTGCAGATCGTCGCCGAAAAGACCGGCTATCCGGTGGACATGCTTGATCTGGGCATGGACCTCGAAGGCGATCTGGGCATCGACTCGATCAAGCGCGTCGAGATCCTCGCCGCGGTCGACGAACGCGCTGCCGGATTGCCCCGGCTCGATCGCAGCCAGATGAGCGCGCTGCACACGCTGGCGGAAATCGTCGACTACATGCAAGGACAGCACGCCGGCGAAACCGCTATCGCCGAGCCGGCAGCCGTGAAAGCCGAAGCCCTTCCGACTTTCGACCTCACGGCGTTGATGCTGCAGGTGGTAGCCGAGAAGACTGGCTACCCAATCGACATGCTGGAACTCGGCATGGATCTCGAAGGCGATCTGGGTATCGACTCGATCAAGCGCGTGGAGATTCTCGCAGCGGTGGACGAACGTGCCCAGGGTTTGCCCAGGATCGACCGTAGCCAACTGGGTGCACTGCACACCCTCGCCGAAATCGTCGACTACCTGCAGGGTCGGCAATCGCGTGCCGTTGTCGATTCCGTGCCGCAAACAACGCATGCCGGAGCGTCCGTGTCGGCGATCGCCCCGATTGCAGCGCTCGGGCGATTCCGGCTTGAACTCATTCCGGCGCCGGCTGCCGGAATGGCGCAACCCGGCCTGCTCGGCGAAGAAGAAGTCTGGATCACGGGCTGCGCCGTGCTGGGAGAGCATCTGGCGGCGGAACTGCGCAACCGCCGAGTCAACGCGCGGTGCATTGATCGGCTTCCCGCTGGCGCAAATGCGTGCATCTACGTGGGAGGCCTGCGCGAGGTCGCTGGCGTGGACGAGGCCATCGCAATCAATCACGAGGCATTCGACATCGCGCGTGCGCTGGCGACCCGACTCGAAACCGAACGCGGTCTATTCGTTACCGTGCAGGACACCGGCGGCGCGTTCGGCCTCGACGAAATGGATCCGCTGCGCGCCTGGCTTGCCGGGCTTCCGGCGCTGGTAAAGACGGCTGCTCTCGAATGGCCGCACGCGTCGCTCAAGGCAATCGATCTTGCCATTGGCCTGCGCGCCCCGCAGGCGATAGCGATCGCGCTCGCCGACGAGTTGCTCGAAGGCGGCGGCGAGATCGAGGTCGCGTTGCCCATGGCGGGGGGTCGCTACACATTGCGCAGCGTAGCCGAGCCAGTGGTTGCTGGTTCGCCCGTGATCGCCGCGGGTGATGTCGTGCTGGTGCCTGGCGGTGCGCGTGGCGTAACCGCAGCGTGCCTCGTCGAATGGGCACGGCAATGCAAAGCCCGCTTCGTGCTGCTCGGACGCACTGCGCTTGTCGATGAACCTGCAGCGTGCGCTGGAGTTGTCGATGAAGGCGCACTCAAGCGCGCCCTGCTCGACCAGGCACGCAGCCGCGGACTGTCACCGACACCGGCGGAACTGCTCGTCGAGGTTCGCGCGGTCCAGGCAAACCGCGAAATCCGCAGCACTCTCGATGCGATCGCGAACGCCGGTGCGAAGGCGCGCTACGAGGCGGTCGATGTTGCCAACAGCGCTGCGCTTGCAGAAACCGTCGCACGGGTACGCCGTGAATGGGGTCCGATCTGCGGACTCGTCCATGCCGCGGGCGTTCTTGCCGACAAGCGCATCGCGGACAAGACCGACGCGCAATTCGACCACGTCTTCAACACCAAGGTCGCAGGTCTTCGCGCGCTGCTGGATGCCACGCGCGACGACCGCTTGAAGCTGCTTTGCGTGTTCTCGTCGGTTTCTGCGCGCTGCGGCAATCCTGGCCAGTCCGATTACGCGATGGCAAACGAAGTACTCGCCAAGGTGGCGTGGGCAGAGTCCCGGCGGAGTCCTGGCCTGGTTGCCAAGTCGCTGGGATGGGGGCCGTGGGAAGGCGGCATGGTGACGCCGCATTTGCGCGAGCGATTCGCCGAGCTCGGCGTACCGATGATTCCGCTCGCGACGGGCGCGCGGATGTTCGCCGCAGAACTCTCCGGCGGCCAGCACGACCAGGTGGAACTGGTGCTGGGCGGCGAACCGCGGCCCGAGGCCCTGCTCTTTGAAGGCGCGAGCGAACGCGTGCACGAGTTGGAGATCACGGTCGCGCGCGCCAGCCATGCCTATCTCGAAGGTCATGCGATCAACGGCCAACCGGTACTCCCGCTGGTGCTTGCAGCCGAGTGGCTATCGCGCGCAGCGCGCAGTTTTCGACCCGGCCTGCCGCAGGCGGCGCTGCATGAAATCAAGGTACTCAAGGGAATTCGCCTGGATGGCTTCGAAAACGGTGGCGACCGCCTCACGATCCAGGCCACGCCGCTTCCGAGCGAGCGCGGTGCACAGATGCAGATGCTGATTCGCGACAGGAAAGGTCGCACCAACTACAGCGCGCGCATCGAGCTACTGCCCGAACCCAATCATTCCGATCAACCGCTTGACGCGCTCGCACTCGAACCATGGCTGGGCGAGCCGATCTACCAGGACCTGCTGTTCCACCGCGGTGCATTCGAGCTGATCCGTGGACTCAACGGCGTCAGCGACCATGGAATCGCCGGCACCTTGAGTGGCGTGTCACACGCCGGATGGAATGGTGAGAGTTGGCAACTCGATGTTGCTGCCCTCGATGCGGGCCTGCAGATGGCCGTACTGTACGGGCAGCGCATGCTCGGTGGGCCCAACCTACCAACCGGCATTGACCAGATCCGCACATTTGGCGCAACCCCTAGCGTCGGTTTGCTCAACGCGACCGCTTTCCGACGCGCGCTCGGACCATCGTCGATGACCACCGACATCGTGTTCACCAATGATCGCGGGCGACGCGTTGCCGAACTGCTGGGTGTGCACAACCATGCACTCGGTACTCCAGCACAGGGCCGGACCTGATCGATGCGGTTTGCACCAATCGCCATCGTCGGGCGCGCTTGCGTGTTGCCAGGGGCGCTTGGTCCGGCGCAACTCTGGCAACTGGTCGCACAGGGTCGCGACCTGATCGGTTCAGTGCCTGATGGCCGCTGGCGGATCCACCCTGCACAGGCGATGTGCGGGCCGGGCCAACCGGCCACCGATCGAACGTGGTCCGATGCTGGCGGCTACGTACGCGACTTCGAGCAGGTCTGGGATCCGAGTGGATTCGCGATTGCCGCAGGTGAACTCGAAGGCCTCGACCCCCTCGTGGCATGGACCCTGCATTGCGCGCGCGAAGCCAGGCGCGAATGCAAGGCCGCTGACGACACGCGCACTGGCGCGGTATTTGGCAACCTCGGATTCCCGTCGGCAAGCATGGCTGCCTACGCGCAAGGCGTCTGGCTCGATGCACCCACCGGCGATCCGCGCAACCGCTTCATGAGCTCCGGAACGGCGGAGCTGTTGCGTCGCGCGCTGAAGCTCGATGTCGGCAGCTTCTGCCTGGACGCGGCATGCGCGAGTTCGCTCTACGCGATCAAGCTGGCATGCGATCAGTTGCAGGAAGGATCTGCCGACCTGATGCTCGCCGGCGCTGTCCAGGGCGCGGACGATCTGTTCCTGCACGTCGGCTTTTGCGCACTCAGCGCGCTCAGCCGCAGTGGTCGTTCGCGACCATTCCATCGCGACGCCGACGGTCTGGTTCCTGCTGAAGGCGCTGCATTCGTCGCGCTCAAACGACTGGCCGACGCGCGCCGCGACGGCGACACCATCCACGGCGTGATCCGCGGCATCGGGCTGTCGAACGATGGACGTGGCAAGGGCCTGCTCGCTCCTGCCGAGGAAGGCCAGCAACGCGCCATGCGCGCCGCATATGCTGCCGCCGGATTCGGTCCGGAGCAGGTCTCCCTGCTTGAATGCCATGCCACAGGCACGCCGGTTGGCGATGCCACCGAACTTGCGAGTACGGGCGCCGTATTCGCCGGATGCGACTCTGTGCCGATCGGTTCGCTGAAGTCCAATCTTGGCCACTTGATCACGACCGCTGGCGCCGCTGGCCTGATCAAGGTGCTCGAGGCGATGCGCCACGCCCAGCGTCCGCCGACCCTGCACGTTGATGCAGCGAATCCTGCACTGGCAGGCCTGCCATTCCGGTTGCTGGACCAGCTCGAGCCGTGGCCCGCGGATGCACCGCGCATTGCCGCGATTTCCGCCTTTGGGTTCGGGGGCAACAATGCGCATCTGATTGTGTCCGAAGACGATCCGGGCATCGACGACGCCAGCTCTGCGGATTCATCAGTCGTCGGTCCACCAGTCGTCCATCCAGCCGTGCCGATGGCGATCGTCGGACTCGGCACCATCATCGCCAGCGCTGGCAACAGGACCGAATTCCGCGATGCTTTGTTTTCCGGACGAAGCCTTCTTGACGACCGCGGAGAAGGCAGGGCCGAGGCCATCGCGCTGGACCTCGATGGCCTGCGCTTTCCGCCACGCGATCTTGCGCAGACGCTGCCACAGCAACTTGCCATCCTGCAGGCCAGTCGCGAGGCACTTGCCGAGGTCGGCCCGCTTGCGCGCGAGCGCACCGGCGTCTTCATCGGCATCGAGCCCGATCCTGAAATCGCCCGCTATGGCGTGCGCTGGCGACTCGCGCAACCAACCGTTGACGACATGTGGCTGGCGCAGGCTCGCGCCGCAGTAACGCCTGCATTGGAGGCTGCGGCCGTCGTCGGCAGCATGCCGAACATCCCGGCGAACCGGCTGAGTTCGCAATTCGATTTCGCCGGACCGGCGTTTACCGTGCAGGCCGGCGCAGCTTCTGGTCTGGTTGCATTGCGCATTGCCGCACGCGCATTGGCGCGCGGCGAAATCGACGCTGCACTGGTGGGCGCGGTCGACCTGAGTTGCGAGCCCGTGCATCGCAGTGCCAGTGAACGGATACCCGGCGATGCCGCAGTCAGCCTGGTCATCCGGCGCCTCGCCGATGCCCAGCGTGACGGCGATCGCATCCTTGCAAGTTTCGAGTTCAACACCGAACCAGCGACGCACGCGCAAGCAGGCTTGCGTCTGGGTGATGCAGAAGGATGCATCGACCTTGGGTCGCGATTCGGCACGGCCTTCGCAGCAAGTGGACTCGTGCATGTCGCCGCAGCCGCATCGTGCCTGCGTCAGCGTTGCACACTCGACGGCGAACCCTGTCTCGACCCTGCACCGATGCAAGCCGACGTTAGCTTCGACGGAATCGATGGCGTGATGCTCACCGCGGTGACCGACATGCAGCGGATTGCGGTTGCCACTGCGGCTCGAATGCGCTGTTTCGCTGGCGCCGACAAGGCGGCCGTGATTGCGGCACTTGAAGCTGGAAGCGAAAGCGTCGATGGAACCGCTCGGCTGGTCCTGGTGACCGCGGATGCGCAATTTGAAGGGACGCGCGAGCGCGCACTCGCGCACCTGCGACAAGGTGCGCCAGCAGGTGCGGGCGTGCATTTTTGCGAGCGGCCGATTGGAGGCGAACTTGCATTCGTGTTTGCCGGAGCCGGTGCGTCGTACCACGGAATGGGGCGCGCGTTGCTGCAGCACTTCCCGCAATTGCGCGACCGCCTCGCTGAGCGCAGCCAGCGGCTGCCCATGGCATTGGCATGGGCGTTCGGGGACGACATGCGACACCCCGATGCACTGGAGCAACTCTGGGGCGCGTCGGCGCTGTCGCAATTGCATCTCGAGCTGAGCCAGGGCCTGCTTGGACTCAAGGCCGATGCATGGCTGGGGTGCTCGTCGGGGGAAACCAATGCGCTGATTGCATCAGGGGCGTGGGGCGATCCCGATGCGCTGATGGCCGATATGGAAAGCTCCGGGCTGGTGACCCATGCGCTTGGCGGGGAATTCGCAGCGGTCGCGCGCGCGTGGAACCGTCCCGTGCGCTGGGCGAGCTGGACCGTACTGGCGCCGCTTGCCGAAGTACGTGCGGCCATCGGGGGTGTTCCTCGCGTGCATATCGCGATCATCAACAGTGCGCAGGATTGCCTTGTCGCGGGTGATGAAGACAGTTGCGCAACGGTTGTCGCGCGCATTGGAGAGAGCCGTTGCCTGCGCCTGATCTATCCCCTCGCCGTGCACGTGCCTGAGCTCGACCAGGTCGCCGATGCATGGTTGCGACTGCACCGCCGATCAACGACGGTACCGACGGGTCGCGTGTATTCCAACGCATTCGGCCGCGCCTACAAGCCCGATACCGAAACCTGCGCGCGAGCGATCCTCGAACAGGCCAACTGCACCCTCGACCTGCGCCCAGCCGTGCTCGCAGCCTGGGACGATGGCGTCCGTGTGTTCGTCGAACACGGGCCAGGCGGCGCATACGGTCGTGCGATCCGAAGCATCCTCGGCGAGCGCGAAGCGCTGGTGGTCAGCCTCGACCGGAAAGGCCAGGGCATCGATGCGCTCTTGAATGCGGTCGCGGCGTTGCTTGCCGCGGGGGTCGCGGTGCGGCACGCGATCTTCGAACCTGCTGTCACACGCCATCCAACGGCAACATCGCGCAAGCGGGTCCAGCGTTTCACGGCGCATCCACCCGCAATCGTCATTCCCCCGCGCAAGGTCACGACTTCCGCGGTCAACGCCGGATGGCAGACGATGCGTCCTGCTCCCACGCTTCCATCCGTGCTGGACGACTGCGGGCCGGATAGGATCAGGCCGGATGCCATCGGCCCGGACGCATGGACCGCTCGGCGCTCAGCGATTCCGATGCAGTTGCATCCTGCTGCCACACCCGCGCGCAATTCCGCGATCGCTGCGGCAACACATCCAGTGTTGGGCGTGTACCAGCACCAGTTGGCACGCCTGGCGCAGACGCAACAGGCATTTGCGACGCAGCAGGCGCAGTTGCACCAGCGCTACATGTCGATGCGCCAGTCCTCGATGCAGCTGTTGCTGCAGGCGACAGGCAACGCGCGGATGCACGCGCCTGGCGTGCTCGAGCGCGCGCGCGAAACTGTGGCTGGTGTTTCATCGCAGCGCGCACGACCTGCGTTGTCGATCGTCGCACCTGCGACGCCTGGTTCGCCGGAGAAGCCCGCGCCGGCCTTGGCGTCGACCATCGGACCGCACAGGCCTGCAGGGCCACGCTTCAACCGGCAGCAACTCGAAGTGCACTCCGACGGTCGCATTTCGGAACTGTTTGGCCCCGCGTTTGCAGGCCAGGACCAGCATCTGCGACAGGTGCGGATGCCGCGCCCACCGTTGTTGCTGGCCGATCGCGTGAGCGGCCTGCGCGCCGAACCCGACAGCATGGGGAAAGGCGTGATCTGGACCGAGACGGATGTCGGCTGGGACCACGACTACCTGCACGTTGGCCATTTGCCTGCAGGCATCCTGATCGAGTCCGGGCAAGCCGACCTGATGCTGATCTCGTACCTCGGCGTGGATCGCTTGAACAAGGGTGAGCGTGTCTATCGACTGCTCGGCTGCGAGCTGACCTACCACGGCGATCTTCCAGCTGCCGGAGACACCCTGCGGTTCGAGATCGAGCTCGATGGCCATGCCGCGCAGGGCGACGTACGCCTGATGTTCTTCCACTACGACTGCTGGAACGGCGAACGCCGGCAACTCTCCGTGCGCGCGGGACAGGCAGGATTCTTCACCGATGCCGAACTCGCCGGGTCGGCTGGTTGTCTGTGGAGTCCCGAACTGCAGGAGGTCGTCGCGAATCCGCGGCTGGATGCGCCCGCGGTCGCCAGCGTACCGGCGCGACTTGAGCGCCATCACCTTGAGGCACTCACGGCCAACGACGGCTACGGATGCTTCGGCGCAGGGTTCGAATATTTGCAAACGCACACGCGCACGCCCGGGCTGCAGGGCGGCCGCATGCTGCTGCTCGACCGCGTGACGGAAGTCGATTCCATCGGTGGGCCTTGGGGTCGCGGCTACCTTCGCGCAGAGCTTGATATCGATCCGCAGCAATGGTTCTTCGATGGGCATTTCAAGAACGATCCGTGCATGCCAGGCACGTTGATGTTCGAAGGCTGCCTGCAGGCGATGGCGGTGTACCTCGCAGCGCAGGGACACACCCTGGAACGCGATGGCTGGCGCTTCCAGCCAGTGCCTGAACTTCCCTACCAGTTGCAATGCCGCGGACAGGTCACGCCTCGTTCGCGCCTGCTGGTGACCGAGGTGTTCGTCGAAGAGATCATCGCCGGCCCGATGCCGACCGTGTACGCCGACCTGCTGTGCACTGTCGATGGCCTGAAGGCATTCCATGCGCGGCGCGTAGCGCTGCAACTGGTACCCGCCTGGCCCCTCTCGGACATCCATGGCGCTATCCCACCCTCGCAGACAGCGTCCGATACACACGCGGTCGCCGTCGTCGATGGCTTCGCATTCGACCAGAAGAGCTTGCTGGCCTGCGCCATCGGCCGGCCTTCGGAAGCGTTCGGTCCGATGTACCAGCGCTTCGATGGCACGCAACGCGTCGCCCGCTTGCCAGGTCCACCCTACCTGTTCATGAGCCGCATCGTCGAAATCAACGGGCCGATTGGCGTGATGAAAGCCGGTGGGCGTGCGCGGGTCGAATACGACGTTCCAGGCGATGCGTGGTACTTCGACCACAACGGCTGCCGGACGATGCCGTTTGCGGTCTTGCTTGAAGCCGCGCTGCAACCCTGTGGATGGTTGTCGAGCTACGTCGGCTCGACATTGACTGAAGAAGGCGAGCTCGGATTTCGCAATCTCGACGGCGAAGGACGGATGCTCGCCGAGTTGCACGACGATTGCGGCACGCTCACAACAGAAGTGGAGCTGACCAAGGTCTCCGCGACCGGTGGCATGATCATCGAGAATTTCGCGGTGCGCTGTTTCCTTGGAGCGCGCGAGGTGTATCGGCTGGACACGGTGTTCGGGTTCTTCCCGCCTGCCACGCTGGCGATACAGGCCGGACTCAGCGCGAGTCCGGAACAACGTGAACTACTCGAACGCGAGAGCAATGTCCTGATTGAGCTCGCATCGCCGTCGGACGATGCACTTGCACCGCAGCGACCGAAGATTGCCAATGGAATGTTGCTGATGCTCGATCGCGTCGATGGCTTCTGGCCCGGCGCAGGCGCTGCAGGATTGGGCCAGTTGCGTGCGGTGAAGGACATCGACTGCAGCGCGTGGTTCTTCAAGGCGCATTTTTTCCAGGATCCCGTCCAGCCCGGATCGCTCGGCACCGAGGCGATGATCCAGGCCCTGCAGTTCTTCATGTTGCACACCGGCATGGATCGCGGCATCGCCGATGCGCATTTCGAACCCATCGCACTCGGGCTGCCACACCGCTGGAAATACCGCGGCCAAGTGTTGCCGCAGCATCAGCAAGTGCATACCACTCTGGAGGTCACCGAGATCGGACGCGATGCCAGCAGCGCGTATGCACTGGCCAATGCCAGCTTGTGGGCGGATGGCCGACGGATTTACGAATTCAACGGCCTCGGCATGCGCATCGTCGCCGGGCCGCCCACCGGGCGCTTCGACTGAGCGCATGGTGTCCGCTGTCGCCCACATCGCGATCGCACGGCTCGCGCACGCAATCGCAGAGATGCCGGCGGACCCCACGCATTGGTTGTCGACAAGCGAACAGGTGCGACTTGCGCAGATGCGCTCGCCAGCGCGGCGCGAGCAATACCTCGCTGGCCATTGGCTCACGCGCGTGTTGCTGGCGCGCGCATATGGAGGCCCGCCCGCGCGATGGTGCTTGCTGGAACAAAAAAGCCAACCGCCGCAAGTCGACGGGCATGCCGGCGCGGTGAATGTATCCATTGCGCATGCCGCTGACTGGGTCGCCGCCGCAGTCGCCAACGTCGCGATCGGGATCGACCTGGAGCAGCGACCGCGGATCCTGGACGCCGCCATCGAACCCTTGCTGCTGAACGCCGACGAAGCCACTGGAAGTCTGGATCCCGACGCATTGTTGCAACGCTGGGTCGCCAAGGAAGCCTGGATCAAGCGCAACGGGGGAAGCGCCCTCCCCGCGCAGATCAGGCAATTGCAACTGCACGCGGTGGCGCGTGAGCACGCGGACGTGCGCATCGACAGCAATGCGGCGTTCCACTTCGGGCTGGCCATCACGCCAGGTTGCCAGGTGCACCTGCAATGCGACGCGGCATTGATACCAGGCACAGACTATGCGGTTTCCGTAACCGGGTGAATTTTCGCGTGCCACTATCGTACGCCGACCAACACCAATCCGCCGTAGCCCAACATCGATCGTTTGTCATCCGGCATTGCGCCAGTGTTACCGGGCATCGCTGCGGCGTCACCATACGGCAAACCGGCGCAACCCAACATCGCCGCTGCGCAACCATACACCGAGCCTGCGTCACCCAACATCGCTGCTGCGCAACCGTACAGCGAGCCTGAGTCACCCAACATCGCGGCGCCGTAGCCGTACAGCGAGGCTGCGTCCCCCAAACCGCGGCGGCATCACTGAAAAACACAGTGGAGAGTCACTTCCCCATCGAAATGGAATGAGGCCGACCCCGAAGGCTGCTTCAATTCCGCCGGCGATAGGAACTAGCACCGTGGATTCGTCGACATGCAAGGCAACCTGCCACTGCATGCGGATTGACGAAAGGCCTTGTTCGGCCGACGGAATCACTGATTGACAGGCCCCACCAGGAAGCTGAACATCCGGTGCTATTCCCCGAAAGCGGGGTCTACATCAAAGTTCGGGGCCATGGGCGAGGTTCACTCCGATCGGTACCGTCCATCCGCATGGCGGCTTGCGAGCTTCAGCAAGGCTACTGTCTGTCCTGTTTGTGGCCAAAGAATCGAAATCTATCGACCCTACCGGCATCTGGTTGGCATGGCGGCGCTTTTGCTTCTCCTCGTTTCAATGGCCTTCTGAATGTTGCTTCGCTCGTACTTTCCCGTCTTACTAGCTGTTGGCCTTGTTGCCGTTTCGCAATACCTGATCGGACGGTTCGCGCCAATGGTCACGGTTGCTGCACTCTCCAGACGCGAGCAGACATCTCAGATCTGGGCGGCTCTTGCGCTCGTAGCAGGGTTGCTGCTGTTTTTGTTCGCAATAGACCATCAAATCAAAGTGCACTAACTGGGCTCACAAGCGGACGCCGGGCAGGATGCTACGATTCTCCCAATCGCGCGGCCCGCGCCGCTTAGTTCAGCGTTAGCCCCTCATAGCGATGACATCGATGCGTGTTACGAAAGAGCGGCAATATTCTCCTCATCACACGTTGAAGGGAGCTGCACGAGCGTGTTTGGATTTGGCTGAGGCAAAGCACGCTGGATCTCACTACCATGAGTTCACAGCAATAGTTATGTCCTCACTTTCCCTTGAGGCGCTGGCCAATGCCATTGGCTCAAGGATCGTCCCCGATTGGGTAGATTTTGAGAGCTCCAGCCCCTGGGCTAAGCTTAGGCTGCTGTGTGAAACGTTGGACCTAGAGTTCGATCGAAATTCAGAGCCGTGGAGCTCTGCGAAGTGGCTATGTGGTTTTAGAAATAAAGTCGCTCACGGAAAACCTGAAGACCTGTTTCTAGAGTTGGTCGTTACTGAGGACGCGTACGAGAAGGAACTATCCAAATATCCTAGTTCCGCCTTGGAGTCCCAAGTCACACTTGGCAATGCGAAGCGCGCATTTAAGACGGTCGTAGATATCAAACTCTTATTCTTCCAAAGTCTCCCCGATGAACTGAATAGCGGCATCTATTCTGACTCCGCCATGTTCAGTGGATCACCGGAATGAGGGCTAAAAGTTCAATCAATCGGACGTGCATTCGGCACGCGGTTTATTTCAGGCGTTGCGCGGCATGAAAAGGTCGCTCGCAGCCCTGCTTTTTATCACGCTTCTGGGCGGACACGCTGCTCATGCAAAATGCGTATCGTTGCAGTGCTCTTCGGTCGTTATGAAGGTCGCATCGTGCAAGGCCGCTGCACTGAATGCAGATGGAAAGGTCTTTTTTCCTTCCACTCCGCCAGGCCACGATCCGAGCGGTGTTGTGCGCGGTCAGGAGTTGATGGGTCACGGTGTCAAACAACATCAGACCGCTTGCTATGTAGGCCTTTCGGCTGCCTCCCGTGAGCCCGACTCATCCGGTTCGGAGTTCTTTGTGCACGGGCAAGAGCCGGCCTGCGCTCAAGTCGTTGGCAAGACCATCGGCGGCGAAACGGAACATCCGTGCTGTGACACTCCAGTCGACCCAGGAGAGGTGCATCTTGGCACCTGTCATCCTCAAGTCCGACTGTTAAAGAGTCTCAAGGTTCTTCCTAAGAGCAGTGCTGCGCTCGGCAATCGCACCTGACAGTGCGCTCAACGCGGACCGTGCGGGAGCAAGTTTCCGGTGAAATCATGCGTTGCGGGCCGAACAGCCGCTTAGCTTAGCGTTGGCTGCACAAGAACATAGATGCGCGCATACCTGGCCCACATCGATGGCAGCATCGAGGAACTTGGCGAAGCTGCCAAAGAGCAAGTCCTCTCGCTCATTGACAGAGCCGAGGCTTCGTCGGCCGCAGAGAAGCAATTTGGGGTTGGCTTCTACCGTAGTGAGAAAGATTTCCTTGAGATTCGGCCTGTCGGAAAGTCTCAATACATGCTCTGGTCGGATTTCATCGCAAGCAATGCGAGCTCCGTTTTCCTGGGGCTGTTCTCCAGGAAAAATCCCACATGGAAAAAGTTCTCGTCGGCCGCGAGGCTGCTGCTGAGGCAGTCAATTTCTACATCGACTACTCGCGTGAAGCGTTTGAACGCAAGTACAGCTGACAATTCCGCAGGGAGCTTGCCGTCAACCCCGCGTGCATGACGGTCTGGCGTTGCGCCTTTCGTCGTTTGCTCGTGGCCCGGTTGTGTGTGGTGTTGCGTGAGACCGCTGTCGCTTTTGCGCGGCATACTTCCCCAGAATTCCCCATGAAACGAAAAGGCCACCTTGCGGTGGCCTGAGTCGTTGCATTTGCTGGCGTCCCCACGGGGATTCGAACCCCGGTCGCGTCCGTGAAAGGGACGTGTCCTAGGCCTCTAGACGATGGGGACAGAGGCAGTCATTTGAAAAGCCGGTCGTCCCAGACGAACGCCGTGCCTTGTTTGAGAAGTCCGCACATGGATGTACGGGTAGCCACTCGAGATCAAGCGATTCCTGGAAATCCCCCAACCCTGCAACGCAAGCACTGCACACGACGTGCAGACCAACCATGGTGGAGCTAATCGGGATCGAACCGATGACCTCGACAATGCCATTGTAGCGCTCTCCCAGCTGAGCTATAGCCCCACGTGCTGGCGAACGCGAAGGATAAAGGTCCGCTACCGGGGCGTCAAGCCAAGCGCCGCGCCCAGGCGCACTCAGGCAGGGGTCGGGGTGGCTTCCACCTGGCGCAGGCGTCGCCACGAATGGCCTTGCTCGTCAAGGTATTCCAGCCACTTGCTGAAGAACACGTTCATGCGCATGCGATGGTCGATGAGCGTGGCGAGCGGCGGATGCAATCCGAGGACGTCCTGCCATTGGCGCCCGACGTAACAATGGGTCACCTCGGCTTGCCGGGCATCGCGGTAGTGGCGCACATAGGCGGACGGATCCGGCTGGCCGGTCAGGCTGTCCTGGAGCTGGGCATATGCCAGCCGCATCTCGATCGTGTACGGGTGGCGGTCGACCACGTCCAGGCGCAGTTGCAGCCCGTCGTGGCCGACCGACAAGTGGCTGCCGATGTCCAGCCGCTCGGGCTCGAACATCTTCTGCAGGCGGCCGTGGTTCTCCGCGTACAACGCCATCATCCACGCGAACCGGCTCATGCGCGGGATGCGCAATGACGGCGTGGTTGGTGGTTGGGCAAGGATGGACATGGCCCGATCCTAGCACGCGATTTCGTGCTTTCCGCAAGCTTGTCAGAACACGATTTGCGTCGCACACTCAGTCTCTCGGGTACCCCCGATGCATGGCCTGATCGCCTCGATCCTTCAGAACATGTGCCGCTGGATGCCCAGCGCGGTAAGCACCTTGCTCGCAATCTCCTCGATCGATGTATGCGTGGTGCTCAGCATCGGGATGCGCTCTGCGCGGAACAGCGATTCGGCTGCGGCCACCTCGAAGCGGCATTGCTCGATCGTCGCGTAACGGCTGTCGGGTTTGCGCTCCTGGCGGATGTGCCGCAGCCGCACGGGATCGATGGTCAGCCCGTAGATCTTCTTGCGATAGGCGCGCAGACGCTGCGGCAATTCCTTGCCCTCCAGGTCGTCCTCGGTCAACGGATAGTTCGCTGCGCGCACGCCGTAGTGCAGCGCCAGGTACAGGCACGTGGGTGTCTTGCCCGAGCGCGACACGCCGACCAGGATCAGGTCGGCCTCGTTGTAGTTCACGTTGCCGCCATCGTCGTGCGTCATGGCGTAGTTCGTCGCGTTGATGCGCTGCTCGTACGCGGCGAAGTCGACCATTCCATGCGCATGTCCGACGTGCCGCTCGCGTTGCCTGCCGAGTTCGGTCTCGAGCCGGCCGATGAACGGGCCGAAGACATCGAGCACCAGTGCGCCGCTCTCTTCGAGTATCCCCGCAAGCGATTCGCCGACGACCGAGCTGACGATGATCGGCCGGCATCCGCGCGCTTCCCCTGCTGCCCTTACCTGCCGTACCGCCTCGCGCGCCTTCTCCACGGAGTCGACGAACGACATGCGCTGGGTCTGGAAACGCACGCCCTCGAACTGCGTCAGCAGGCTGTGGCCGATGGTCTCGGCGGTGATGCCGGTGCCGTCGGAGATGAAGAACACCAGCCGCTCGTTCATCGTTCAGTCCCCATCGTTGATACTGTGTGTCGCACGGATGATTCCCCTGCAGCGCGCATGGCGCGGCATTCAAGCTTGTACGAAAACATCCCGGCCCGCAAAATACGCATTGCACCTGCGCGTCCTGATGCACCGTTCCCGAAAGGAGTTAGACGTTGACCCAGCATGTGCTCTGGTTGGACCAGTTGCGATTGACAGACCTGGCCCAGGTCGGCGGCAAGAATTCCTCGCTCGGCGAAATGATTGGCACCCTTGGTGACCTCGGCGTTTCGGTGCCGGGCGGCTTCGCGACGACAGCTGACGCTTTCCGCGATTTCATTGCCGAAAACAACCTCGCGCAGCGCATGCAGGATCGGCTTGCGACGCTGGATGTCGAAGATGTGTCCGAACTCACCCGCGCCGGCACCGAGATCCGCGGCTGGATCTCCGATGCGCCATTGCCGGGCGCGCTCGATTCTGCGATTCGTGATGCATATGCCGAACTCGCCGCGAAGTCCGGCGTCGAGCAGCCCTCCGTTGCGGTGCGCTCATCGGCTACGGCTGAGGATCTGCCCGATGCGAGCTTTGCCGGGCAGCAGGAAACCTATCTCAATGTGACCGGCGTGGATGACGTCGTGTGCAAGGTCAAGGATGTATTCGCGTCCCTCTACAACGACCGTGCGATCGCGTATCGCGTGCACCACGGCTACAAGCACGAGGATGTGTTCCTGTCCGCCGGCGTGCAACTCATGGTGCGTTCCGACATCGGCGCGTCGGGCGTCCTGTTCACGCTCGACACCGAATCGGGATTCCGCGACGTGGTGTTCATCACGTCGAGCTATGGCCTCGGCGAAAACGTCGTGCAGGGCGCGGTAAACCCCGACGAGTTCTACGTGTACAAGCCGACGTTGCGCGAAGGCAAGCACGCGATCCTGCGCCGCACATTGGGCTCCAAGGCGATCCGCATGGTGTATTCGGATGCTCCCGGCGAGCGCGTGCGCAACGAGGACACGCCAACCGCGCTTTGCAACCGCTTCTCGATCGACGACGCCGATGTCGAGGAACTCGCGCGGCAGGCACTGAAGATCGAGGAACATTACGGCCGCCCGATGGACATCGAGTGGGCGAAGGACGGAAGCAGTGGACGCATCTACATCGTCCAGGCGCGTCCGGAGACGGTGAAGTCGCGTGTGCGTGCGACCCAGATCGAGCGCTACAACCTGTCGGAGCACGGCCCGGTCCTCTGCGAGGGACGCTCGATCGGGCAGAAGATCGGCAGTGGCAAGGCGCGCATCGTGCGCACGCTGGCCGAGATGGAAAAAGTGCAGCCGGGCGATGTGCTGGTCGCCGACATGACCGATCCCGACTGGGAGCCGATCATGAAGCGCGCCGCGGCAATCGTGACCAATCGCGGCGGTCGCACCTGCCATGCGGCGATCATCGCGCGCGAACTGGGCGTCCCCGCGGTCGTTGGCTGCGGCAACGCGCTCACCTCCATTCCCGATGGCAGCGATGTCACCGTGTCGTGCGCGGAAGGCGACACTGGGACGATCTACAGCGGGCTGTTGGCGTTCGAACGGACCACTGCCGACCTCGAGCACATGCCGCCTGCGCCGCTCAAGATCATGATGAATGTCGGCAACCCGGAACGCGCATTCGATTTCGCGCAATTGCCGCACCAGGGAGTTGGCCTGGCCCGCCTTGAATTCATCATCGCGCGGCAGATCGGCGTGCATCCGCGTGCATTGCTCGAGTACGACCGCCAGCCGCGGGACATCAAGGAGCAGATCAATGCGTTGATCGCAGGCTACGCCGACCCAGTGAGTTTCTATGTCGAGCGTCTCGTCGAAGGCATCGCGACTCTGACCGCAGCGTTCGCGCCGTTCCCGGTGATCGTTCGCCTGTCGGACTTCAAGTCCAACGAGTACGCGAACCTGGTCGGGGGCGCGCAGTACGAACCGCACGAAGAGAATCCGATGATCGGGTTCCGCGGCGCTTCGCGCTACGTCGACCCGAGTTTCGCCGAGTGTTTCGCGCTCGAATGCCGCGCCGTGAAGAAAGTGCGCGAGGAAATGGGGCTGACCAATTGCTGGGTCATGATTCCATTCGTGCGCACGCTCGATGAGGGACGCAAGGTCATCGAGACGTTGGCGAAGAACGGATTGCGTCGTGGAGAGAACGGGCTGAAGCTCATCATGATGTGCGAGCTGCCGTCGAATGCGTTGCTCGCCGATGAGTTCCTGGAGATCTTCGATGGCTTCTCGATCGGTTCGAACGACCTGACCCAGCTCACACTCGGGCTCGACCGCGACTCGGGCATCGTTGCGCACCTGTTCGACGAACGTGATCCGGCGGTGAAGAAACTGCTGTCGATGGCGATCAAGTCCGCGCACGCGAAAGGAAAATACATCGGCATTTGCGGACAGGGGCCGTCGGATCACCCCGATCTTGCCGATTGGCTGATGCGTGAAGGCATCGAATCGGTATCGCTCAATCCGGACACGGTCGTGGATACCTGGCTGCGGCTTGCCAAGCTCAAGGGCGCGTGAACTTGCGAGTCCCCGCATCGCCGTTGCAGCCTTTCATCCAGCAACCTGTCGCCACGTCCACGCGGTTCCTGGACCACCTGCACCACATCGACTGGGCAGAACTCGGCACCGAGTGGGGCATCCGGCTTGGCGGCGGAGTGCTGCTGCTTGTGGTGGGACTCTCGCTCGCAAAATGGCTTGGGCGATTGTTGACGCGCCTGCTCGTTCGCTTCGGCCAGG
This sequence comes from Lysobacterales bacterium, assembly GCA_038234715.1. Classification (GTDB taxonomy): domain Bacteria; phylum Pseudomonadota; class Gammaproteobacteria; order Xanthomonadales; family Xanthomonadaceae; genus SZAS-103. Next base: position 71,201 of record JBBQTD010000002.1, read on the forward strand.
AACGGATCCTGACCCAGTTCCTCGGCAACATCGTGCGCGCCATCGGATTCATCGTGGTATTCCTGGCCGCGCTGGATGTCATTGGTGTTCCCACCACATCCCTGCTGACCGTGCTTGGCGCAGTCGGCCTTGGCATGGGCCTTGCGTTGCAGAATTCGCTGTCGAACATCGCTTCCGGAGTGATGTTGATCATGCTGCGACCCTTCCGCGCGGGCGATGAAGTGCAGGTCGCCGGGCTCAATGGCGTCGTCGACCAGGTGCGCATCTTCCAGACCGTGCTGCGGACGTTTGACAACCGCGTGATCATCCTGCCGAACAGCCTCATCACGACGGCACCGATCACAAACTTCACCGCGCGCGACCGTCGCCGCATCGACCTGACGATCGGCATCGGATACGACGACGATATTCGTACAGCGCGCGAGACGCTCATATCCGCTGCAACCGGGAATGCGCGTGTGCTGTCGGATCCGGCGCCGGAAGTCATGGTCTCCGCACTCGCCGAGAGCACTGTCAATGTCGTGTTGCGCGCATGGGTGGCGACGCGCGACTACGCTCCCGTGAAGAGCGAACTGCTGGAAGCCGCGCGCACGGCGCTGGGCGAGCGCGGTGTCAGCATGCCGTTTCCGCAACAGGACCTGCATGTGTTTCATCATGGCGTCAGCGATGCAGCCCAGGGCGAGAGTCTTCTTCAGTCGGCGGCCCAGACAGGGAAATCCGACCGCGTGAAGGCGCCTGCGGTCGAAGACGCGGGATCTTCGTCCACGCTGCAAACCCCGGAAAGCTGACCGCCCCTACCCCTCGACCCGGTTGCGGCCAGCCCCCTTCGCGCGGTAGAGCAACTCGTCGGCACGGCTCGACAAGCGGCTGTAGCTCTCCTCGCCGTTCCACACCACAACGCCCTGGCTCACCGTGACCTGCAGTCCCGGCGCGATCGCTTCCCAATCGTGGCCTTCGATCGCCTGCCGGATCCGTTCGCAAAATGTTCGCGCGCCCGGCAGGTCCGATCCGGCGAGGATGCAGATGAATTCCTCGCCACCCAGGCGGGCAGCAAGATCGCCCGGGCGCTGGTGGTCGCGCAGGATCGTACCGATCTCGCGCAGCACTGCATCGCCCGTTGCATGCGAGAACCGGTCGTTGATGCGTTTGAAGAAGTCGATGTCCAGCAGGGCGAACCCCAAGGGCCTGCCGCTGCGCTGCGACTCGGAGAAATAGGCCTCGATCGCTTCGTCGACGCGCCGCCGATTGGCAAGGCCAGTGAGTGCGTCCTCGCGTGCCTGCCGTTCGAACGCCTCCGACTGGACGCGCAGTTGCTCCAGCAACCCGGTTTTCTCGGAATCCGAACGCGTGAGTTTCTCGGTCTGCCGACGCAGGTCCTCCGTGCGCAGGTCGACCAGCTGCTGCAGCCGGCGTTCGTTGGCGGCGATTTGCCGACTCCTGCTGACCCAGGCCAACCATCCGCCTGCCAGCAGGAAGACCGCCATGGACACATCGAACCAGCCCTGTTGCCACAGATGCGCACCGATCCGGAACTCCAGGTCTGCCTCGTGTGGAGACCACGCCCCACCGGCGATCGCTGCCTGGATGCGCAGCCGATACGCGCCAGCCGGAAGGTTGGTGAATTGCACGCTGGTGTGTTCGCCGATCTCGCTCCAGTCGGAATCGTAGCCTTCGAGCAGATAGCGATACTGGATACGCTTGGGCAAGTGGTAGTTCAATGCAAAAAAACGCACATCGAGCTTGCGGGTGTCGGGCCCCAGTTCCAGGAGTCCGTTGAGCACCACGACACGATCGTCGACGCGCACCTCCTCGAGCAGGGTCTGGGGTGGTCCGCTGCGGTAATCGGCAAGCCGCTCGGGATGGACTTGCGCAATACCGCGTGCGGTTGCCAACCACAGGCTGCCGTCGGACAGCAGCCATGCAGCCGGGCTGGTTCCGCCATTGCACAGCGAGGTTGGCATGCCGTCGGACTCGCCAAACAGATCGGCAACGACGCTGGCCATGCGTCCTTCCGCGACTGCGGTCGCTTGCGCATGCGCGATGCGGACCAATCCGCCGGGTGTCGTCAGCCACAGGTTGCCCAGGCGATCCAGCACGACCGAGCACACGGTATCCACCGGCAAGCCCTGCTTGCTGGCGAGCACCCTGACGTTTCCATCCTTCCAGCGCAGCAGGCCGCGATCGCTGGAAATCCACACCGCTCCATCGGAATCGTCGACGAACCCGTAGACCGTTTGCACCATGCTTTGGACCGGAAGCGGCACGCGCACGAAGTGCTCGCCACTGCGATACGCCAGGCCATTGACGGTGCCGATCCACAAGCGACCGGCGGCATCCCGATGCAAGCTCAGGATCGACGCGTTGGGCAATCCGTCGGCGATCGTGTAGACGCGTGTCGCGTTCTTTGCTTGCTGTAGCAATCCGTTGCTGGTTGCGATCCACACCGTGCCGTCGGCATCCTCAAGGATGCCTCGCACCAGGCCTGATGGAAGCCCGTGCGCGTGATCGAGCACACGATCGACTTGTCCGTGCGACAGATGCGAGGCACCGCCCGCGCTGGTTGCGACCCACAGACCGCCGTCAGGCGCCCGCGCCAGCGCAAGGATCGCCTGGTTGGCTACGCCTTCGGCACCGATGCGGGACACCTGGCCTTCGTGCAGCCGCTCCAGGCCGCTGTGCGTGCCGATCCACACATCGCCGTCGGATGTCTCCAGCACGCCTTGCACGTTCTCGTCGTGCAGTCCCTGCTCCCGGCCCAGCGTGCTGAACGGCGTGTCGCGCAGGCGCAACAGCCCCTGGTTGCCGCCCACCCAGATGCTGCCATCTTCGCCGCGCAACAATGCATCGACTTGCCACGCGTGGCCGGGGTTCTCTCCACGGATGGATTCGCTGCGACCATCGCGCACCAGCAGCAGGCCATGTTGCGCAGTACCGACCAGCGCCCGGCTCGCGGAGTCCGGCAAGATCGCCAACACCACGTCGTCGAACGTATCGGACGTCATCTTTTCGAACTGGTGTTCGCCGGAGCGTTGCCGGTAGGTCCCGGCCTGGGTGCCCACCCACAGTGCCTGGTCCTGCGATTCGGCGAGGGCGGTCACTGCGCCAGATGGCAACAGCCCGCCACTGACGCTGATCGTCTGCACGCGTTCATCGACGATCCGCGCGAGCCCCGCGGACGTTCCCACCCACACGTTGCCGTCATGCGTTACCAGCAGGCTCAGCACGCGATCGGAAGGCAATCCATTCCGGCTGTTGTAGTGCAGCCTGCGCGGGCCGTCGAACAGGTCCAGCCCACCCGTCGCGGTGGCCACCCATAGCCGGCCCCTGGCGTCTTCCTTCGCTGCAACGATCGTGTCCTGGGTCAGGCCAGTGTCGACTCCAGCGACTGTCCAGTAGCCTTGGTCGAGGAAACTCAGCCCACCACGCGCCGTGCTGACCAGCAACGAATTGAAGCGGCCGATCGCGAGCTGGCGCACGTCGTTGTCATGCAATTCCGGCACCGCGCTGCGATCGTCGAGGACGAAGTCCTGGCCATTGAACCGGGCAAGGCCAGCAGGCGTACCGATCCACAGATAGCCATCGCTGCTTTGCGCCAGCGCATTGACCTGGTCGCTCGGTAATCCCGTTCGCTGCGTCCAGCCTTCGCGCGCCCATGCATCCATCGGCTTGCGTTCGGCGTGCTGCGCGAAGGCCATTCCTGCAGGCAGCACGAGCAACACGATCGCAACGAGCAGCTCGCGGAACGGGCGATGCGCCGCACTCATGGCCGCGGCATGGTCAGGGCAGCTCGCCGCCCAGCCGGCCCATGAACTGGCGGTAGTAACGAAGCTCGGCGACCGAATCGCGGATGTCGCTCAGTGCGGTGTGCGCAGAGTCCTTGGTGAATCCTTTCGGCACGTCGGGCGCCCAGCGCCGCGCGAGTTCCTTGATGGTGCTGACGTCCAGGTTGCGATAGTGGAAATAGCGTTCGAGCCGCGGCATGCCCCTGGCCAGGAAGCGGCGGTCCTGGCAGATCGAATTGCCACAGATCGGCGACTTGTTCGGGGCAATCCACTGGTTGAGGAAATCCACGGTCAGCGCTTCAGCGGTGCCGATCGAGGTGGTCGAGTCTAGTACGCGCTGCCACAGCCCCGACTTCGTGTGCTGGTTGCGGTTCCAGTCGTCCATCGCCTCGAGTCGCGCAAGCGGATGCCCGATTGCGAGTTCCGGGCCTTCGGCGAGGACGTTGAGCTCCTTGTCGGTGACCAGCGTCGCGATTTCGATGATCGCGTCGCTATCGGGATCGAGGCCAGTCATTTCAAGGTCGATCCAGATCAGGTTGTCGTCGTTCGGGTTGGGCATGGACTCGATCCGTGTGAAGAACGTGCATCATATCGTCCCCGCCAGCCGGAGCGTGCCGATGCCACTGCCGATGAGCTACGACAGCAGCCACTTCGCCGTGGTCTCGGCGATGATCACGCCGGCGTTCTTCCTGACTGCGACGAGTTCGCTGCTCTCGACGTCGAATGCGCGCCTATCGCGCATCGTCGATCGCATGCGCCTGGATATCGCCGAACTCAAGCATCCCGACTACGCCGAGTCGGGTGGCGAGTTGCGCGGGCGCATCGATTTGCACCGCAAGCGCTCGCGGCTCGTGCTGGCGGCGGTGCGGCTACTGTACGCGGCGGTCACCGCGTTCGTTGGGACGAGTCTGGCGATCGCCGTGGATAGCGTGCTGATCTGGCACCTGGACCTGTTGCCGCTGCTGCTGGCGGTCGCTGGCGTGCTGTTGATGCTGGTCGCATCGGTCTGCCTCGGACGCGAAGCGCGCTTGGCGCTGGCAATGCTCGAAACCGATCTGGACAGGCAACTTGCGCGCGAGCAACTGGATCGCGACCGGGCGCGTCCGCGAGGCGGTTGATCGGTTTGAGCCGGCTCGCCTGCGCGCTGCTCAGCCGACTGGTTTGCCGCGCTTGCGTCGAAAATAGGCAGTGAGCCGCGACGAGGCATCCGCGGCGAGCAATCCACCCTGGACGTCTACGCGATGGTTGTGGCGTGGATCGCCAAGCAGGTCGAACACGCTGCCCGCCGCACCTGTCTTGGGATCGGCCGCAGCGTACACGACCCGCGCGATCCGCGCGTGGACCACCGCCATCGCACACATCGCGCAAGGCTCCAGCGTCACGTACAGGGTGCAACCAACCAGCCGATGGTTGCCAACAGCTGTTCCTGCCTGTCGCATTGCGACGATCTCCGCGTGCGCGGTCGGATCGTGCTCGATGATGTTGCGGTTGGAGCCCTCTGCGAGCAACGCGCCGTCGGCCCCGATCAACACGGCGCCCACTGGAATTTCATCGTCCTCGCGCTCGGCACGCTCTGCCAGGGACAGCGCATGACGCATCCAGCGTTCGTCCATCTCCACAAACGGAATCACGGGCGGCACATCGTTACCCCGTCGCAGCCCGAACCAGCGCTCTCTACTCCCACTCGATCGTCGCCGGAGGCTTGCCACTGATGTCATAAACGACGCGAGATATACCGTGCAACTCGTTGATAATCCTGCGTGAAACAAGGTCCAGGAAGTCGTACGGCAGATGCGCCCATTGCGCCGTCATGAAGTCGATGGTCTCGACCGCACGCAGTGCGATCACCCACTCGTACGCGCGCGCATCGCCCACCACGCCGACGGATTTCACTGGCAGGAAAACCGCGAACGCCTGGCTGGTCTTGTCGTACAAATCCGCACGCCTGAGCTCCTCGATGAAGATCGCATCGGCCTGGGCGAGCAGTTCCGCATACTCCGGCTTCACCTCGCCAAGGATGCGCACGCCGAGCCCAGGCCCCGGGAAGGGATGCCGGTAGACCATCGTGCGCGGCAGGCCGAGCTCGACGCCGATGCGTCGCACCTCGTCCTTGAACAGTTCGCGAAGAGGTTCCACCAGTCCGAGTTTCATGTGCGCCGGCAAGCCACCGACGTTGTGGTGGCTCTTGATGACGTGGGCCTTGCCGGTCTTGCTGCCGGCCGACTCGATCACGTCCGGATAGATCGTCCCCTGGGCGAGCCACTTCACGTTCGTGAGCTTCGCGGATTCCTCGTCGAAGATTTCCACGAACAGCCTGCCGATGATCTTGCGCTTGGCTTCCGGATCGCTCACGCCAGCCAACGCAGTGAAGTAACGCGCAGCCGCGTTTACGCGAATGATCTTGATGCCGAGCCCGTTGCCGTTCGAGGCATCGGCGAACGCGGCCATCACCTGGTCGCCTTCTTTCCAGCGCAGCAATCCGGTATCGACGAACACGCACGTCAGCCGGTCGCCGAGCGCGCGATGCAGCAGCGCGGCGACCACGGACGAGTCCACGCCGCCCGAGAGACCGAGCAGCACATGGTCGCCGCCAACCTGCGCGCGCACGCGGGCGATCTGGTCCTCGACGATGTTCGCGGCCGTCCACAGTGTCTTGCAGCCGCAGATGGCGACGACGAAGCGCTCGAGTATCGCGGCACCAGATTTGGTGTGGGTGACTTCAGGATGGAACTGCACGCCGTACCAGCGCCGGGTCTCATCGGCCATCGCCGCGATCGCGACGCTTTCGGTGCGCGCCGTGGTCGTGAAGCCTGGCGGAGTCGCGGTCACCCGGTCGCCATGGCTCATCCAGACGCCAAGGCGTGGCGGCGACCCGGGCAGGTCTTTCAGGTCATCAAGCAGCGTGCACGCGCGCAACACCTCGACTTCGGCGTATCCAAATTCACCGTGGTGGTCGCCCTCGACCTTGCCGCCGAGCTGCGCTGCCATGGTCTGCATGCCGTAGCAGATGCCGAGCAATGGCACGCCAGCGTCGAACGCCTGCTGCGGCGCACGCGGTGCGTTGGTTTCGATCGTCGATTCAGGGCCACCCGACAGGATGATTCCCTTCGGTGCGAACGCTGCGATCTGCGCCGGATCGTGGTCCCAGGCCCAGATCTCGCAGTAGACCCCGAGCTCGCGGATGCGCCGCGCGATCAGCTGCGTGTATTGCGCGCCGAAGTCGAGGATCAGGATCTTGTCGGCGTGGATATCTATCATAGGTTAGCCGCGTAAAAACCCGGTCGTGAGTTGCATGGCCTCTTCGTGGCTGCCAGCGCCAATTGGCGGACAACTTTCAGTCCACCACAAACCTTTCCACTGCGGTGCGCCACTCGTCCTCGTCAGCTTTTCAACCCGAAAGCCAAGCGATGTCTCGAACACCCGAACCAATGTCTCCTGGTCGGAGGAAACCAGCGTTTCCACGCATTTCCACGTCGTGTGTGGAAGGGTACGGGACAGATATCCCCCGGCAATTTCTTCGACATCCCAATCGCCCACGGCCTAAGTCATCCGATAATTCGGCGGTTCCTTGGTGATCTGCACATCGTGCACGTGGCTCTCGCGCACCCCCGCGGTGCTGACCTGCACGAAGGTCGGCTTCGCACGCATCTCCTCGATCGTCGCGCATCCGACATAGCCCATCGACGCGCGCAGGCCACCGGCGAGCTGGTGGACGATGTTGCGCAGCGTGCCGCGGTACGGAACACGGCCTTCGATGCCTTCGGGCACAAGCTTGTCGGCATCCGATGCGTCCTGGAAATAACGGTCCTTGCTGCCCTGCTCCATTGCGCCAAGCGAGCCCATGCCGCGATAGCTCTTGTAGCTGCGGCCCTGGAACAGTTCGATCTCTCCAGGAGCTTCCTCGGTGCCCGCAAACAAACCGCCGATCATCACGGTCGATGCACCCGCAGCGATCGCTTTCGCAATGTCGCCCGAGTAGCGGATGCCACCGTCGGCGATCAGCGGGATGCGATCCTGCAACGCATTGGCGACCAGCGCGACCGCAGTGATCTGCGGCACCCCGACGCCCGCGACGATGCGCGTGGTGCAGATCGAACCCGGGCCGACGCCGACCTTTACCGCATCCGCGCCGGAGTCCATCAATGCGAGCGCAGCATCGCCAGTCACGATGTTGCCGCCGATCAGCTGCACGCCGGGGAAATTCTTCTTGACCCAGGCGACGCGATCCAGCACGCCCTGGGAATGGCCGTGCGCGGTATCCACCACGATCACGTCCACGCCCGCGTGGATCAGCGCTTCAATTCGGGCCTCGGTATCGCCCCCAACGCCAACCGCAGCGCCAACGCAAAGGCGCTCCGCGGAATCCTTTGCGGAGTCCGGGTTGTCGCGCGCCTTCTGGATGTCCTTGACCGTGATCAGGCCGCGCAGTTCGAACGCGTCGTTGACCACCAGCACTTTCTCGATGCGGTGCTTGTGCAGCAGCGCGATCACTTCCTCGTCGGAAGCGTCCTCGCCGACCGTCACCAGCCGATCCTTCTTGGTCATGATGTGGCGGACCGGATCGTCGAGTTTCTTCTCGAAGCGCATGTCGCGGCTGGTGACGATCCCAACCAGCTTGCCGCCATCGACCACCGGCACGCCGGAAATATTGCGTGCGCGGGTGAGCTTGAGGACTTCGCCGATGGTGGTATCGGGGCCGACCGTGAACGGTTCGCGGATCACCCCGGCTTCGAAGTGCTTGACCTGCGCGACGTGCGCGGCCTGCGCCTTGATCGACATGTTCTTGTGCAGGATTCCGATGCCGCCGAGCTGCGCCATGGTGATCGCGAGGCGTGCCTCGGTGACGGTGTCCATCGCCGCGGACACGATCGGCAGGTTCAGCGAGAGACTGCGCGTAAGCCGGGCCTGCAGGCGCACGTCCTTCGGCAGGATCGTCGAGTGCGCGGGAACCAGCGAGACGTCGTCGAAGGTCAGTGCTTCGGCGAGGATGCGCAGCATGGGCGGCTCCGGGGGAAGGAGCGCGATATTATAGCCGGGTGGCGCTTCCAATGTCTGCCGCTGCGGCCGTGTTCGGGGGATCCCTGCCCGCCGGACGCAGGACATGGCGGCTGCGGCTGGAAACAGGCGACATCGATCCGGTTCTTCCCGCGCGACGTTGCGTGACGCTGACGCCGGGACGAACGTCATCGCCGCCGTGATCAACAACAGCGTCGGCGCGTTGGACAACAACGCCGCCATGTTGAATACCGCGGGACCGGTGATGGGCCACATCGCCGCGATGTGAAACAACATGCGCCGTGCGTTGTTCAACACCGTCGCCCGGATGTGTCACATCGCCGCGATGTTGAACCACATCCGCCTTGCGATTGACATCGTCGCCGCAGTGTTGAACAACATCAGCCGTGCGATGCATCACGCCGGCGCGATGTTGCATCACATCGGCCGTGCGATGGACAACATGGCCGCAATGTTGAACAACATCGTCCCAGCGATGGACAACATTGCTGTGATGTTGAACAACATCGTCCCTGCGATGGGCAACATGGCCACCGTGTTGGACAACATCGGCGCGCCACGATGCGTCGCAGACCAGCGGGGACGCAGGAAAACGCACCCGCCGGGTGCATTGCTGCCCGGGATCAGCTTCTCTCGAAGCGTGCTTGCGTCCTTCGCGCCTTCCCGGGCTGCAAGTCAGCACATCCTCAACTGCCGCGCGTACCTGCCGGGTCGAACGCTTCCGCGGCTTCCAGGGTGTTCTGCATCAACGTCGCCACCGTCATTGGCCCCACCCCGCCTGGCACCGGCGTGATCCAGCTCGCGCGCTGCGCCGCTTCGGCGTAGCCCACATCGCCCACCAGCCGACCGTCCTCGAGCCGGTTGATGCCGACATCGATCACCACCGCGCCCGGCTTCACCCATTCGCCGGGAATCAGCCGCGGCTTGCCGACCGCAACCACCAGGATGTCGGCTTCGGCGATGTGGCGACGCAGGACATCTGGCGGCGTGAACTTGTGGCAGCTGGTAACCGTGCAGCCCGCGATCATCAATTCCAGCGCCATCGGACGTCCGACGTGGTTGGACACGCCGATGATCGTCGCGCTGGCGCCGCGTACCGGTCGATCGGTGTAGCCGAGCAATGTGGTGATGCCGCGTGGCGTGCACGGGCGCAGGCCGAACTGGCGCAACGCCAGGTGGCCGACGTTTTCGGGATGGAAGCCGTCCACGTCCTTGCGCGGGTCGATGCGGTGGATCAGCCGGCTGGCGTCGGGGATGCCAGGCAGCGGCAATTGCACCAGGATGCCGTGGACCGCCGGATCGGCATTGAGCCGGTCGATCAGGGCCAGCAGCCCGGTTTCGGTGGTCGCCGCTGGCAAGTCGAAGTCCAGCGTGTGAATGCCCACCTTCTCGCAGGCCCTGCGCTTGTTGCGCACGTAGACCGTGGAAGCCGGATCGCCGCCAACCAGCACCACCGCGAGCCCGGGACGCGACCGGCCCGCCGCGATGCGAGCCTCGACGCGTACGGCCAGGGCTTCGAGCAGCTCGTCGGCGATGCGTTTTCCGTCGAGGATGCGGGCAGGATGGCTTGCAGGGGTCATGCGGGAAGTTCGCGGCTGCGCTAGAGTCGGGCATTATCGCCCATGACGGGTCCGCGAAAGCCGGCCCGAGTGTGGACTAGCCCTGTGACTGGCCGATGGCCGAGGGCTGGCGCGTCTCGAACGGGGGAGAAGCTGCAGTGGGCACAATCCAGGGGCATGCGCGATGACGGATACCACGCATCTTGAAGCTGCCGCGTTCCGTCGCCTGCTCAAGCACCTCAACGAGGCGCGGCCCGACGTGCAGAACATCGACCTGATGATCCTCGCTGGTTTCTGCCGCAATTGCCTTGCCGACTGGTACCGCGAGGCCGCCGAGGCCGACGGTCGCCCGATCGGAAAGGATGCGGCGCGCGAGGCGATTTACGGGATGGGGTTCCCGGAATGGAAGGCGAAGTACCAGCACGATGCGACACCGGAACAACTTGCGGCGTTCGACGCCGCGCAACGCAAACACGCAAGCTGACGTCCCACCTACCCTTACGACAGCATCGAAGGAACCGACATGATCCACCAAGGCGTCTGCCCCAAGTGCGGAAAACGCGTTTTGCACGTGCATGTCGAAGTCGTCAACGGAATGGTTGCGAACGAAAGCAAGGTGAAATGCCTGAGCTACTGCTGCATCCATTGTTTCGCCGTGCTCGGCGTCCAGATCGATCCGCGCGGCGCACGCCGGTCGAAGCGTGCAGATCCGAAGGATGCGAAGGACGCCAAGGCGACGAAGTAGCGAGCGATTAGCACAACGCAGGATCTACGACGCATCGTGGGATTTGCGCATTGCTGGCGGGCGGAGTCAGATGGCGACTTGACCGTACGCCCTTCCGCCACGCTACGGCAGCATGAGCGACTCGCGGATCGCTGGCGCTCTACGGCCGCCCACCCGCATTCCACGCCGGCTTGAAATCGGAATTCGCCAGCCACTCCACGGGCCCCACCACAGACCCAATCGCCTCATCCATATGCGGAAAGTTGATCCTTGAGATCTCGTCGCTGGGCATGTGGTAATCGGAGTGCAAGCCGAAGCTCGATACTGTGTGGGCGATGATTCCCTGCTTCGCAAGGCCGTAGTTGTCCGAGCGCGCGAAGAAATTCTCCGTCGGGTGTGGGTCGGCGACCAGCCTTGCCCCATGTTGCGCAAGTGTCGGGCCGAGGTTCGATCGCTCGAAGCCGGTCAGCCAGAGCGTGTGCGGCGGCACCGCCGGATCGTCGCGTCCGATCATCTCGAACTCAAGGTTGGCAACAATGTTTTTCATCGGCATCGGCGGATGTTCGCGGAACCAAAGCGCGCCGAGGCTGCCGAGTTCCTCGCTGCCGAACAGCACGAACAACACGGTGCGCTTGGGCTTGGGTCCTTGACCGAGGATCCGCGCAAGCTCGAGCACCGCGCATACGCCGGAAGCGTCGTCGTCCGCGCCGTTGTAGATCGCGTCGCCATTGACCGGCTGGCCGATCCCGAGATGGTCAAGGTGCGCCGTCAGCAGGATCACATCGCTGGCGCGTCGCGGATCGGATCCCTTGATCACGCCGACCACGTTGACGGTGGTTTTCGCACCATTGGGTCCTGCGCCCGGCAGCAACTGGCCGGTCTGGATGTAACCGCCCTTGTCCCCAGCTGGCTCGATTCCATAGCGCTTGAGTTCTCCCGCGATATAGTTCGCCGCCACCGCTTCGTCCGGCGTCGCACTGCCCCTGCCGTGCATCGCGTCGCTCGCGAGCTTGGCCATGTGCGTATGCACCGACGTCGCAAGCGTTTGCGCAACTGGATCGGGTTTGGGTGCCGCCTGCGCCGGCATGCCAGGCGCGCAGGCGAGGACCAAGAGCCACATCATCTTGCGCATCTGTTTCATGGGATGACCTGTTGATCGAATGTGGCGATTGTAGGCACACAGTGCGCAGCGCCGTGTGGACCGCTCATTTCATGAAATCCGATAGCGCCGACGCGTAGCCCGGATCATTCGCAATCGAGTTGTGGCCGGCCTGTGGAAAGCTCAGCACCAACGGCGCCACTGTCATCGCCGCGAGCAGGCGATCGGTATCGACAGGCGGCACGACCTCGTCGCGTCCCGCGCGCAGCACCAGGACCGGGCCGCGGTATTGCGCAAGATAGCGGGTCGATTCGTAGCGGTCCTGCATCAGCGCGCGCACGGGGAAGAACGGATAGTGCACCTGGGCGACTTCGACGATGCTGTCGAACGGAGTGACCAGAGCAAGGCGTTCGACGGGTCTGCGCGAGGCAAGGTACGCGGCAACGCCACTGCCGAGACTGCGCCCGACGACCGCGATCGAAACGTGCTGGGCATGGACCTGGTCATACAGGGCGAGTGCATCCGAAAACAGCGCTTGCTCGCTTGGCTCGCCTTCGCTGGCGCCATAGCTGCGATAGGTCAGCAGGTAGACGGTACGCGCGGGAAACATCGCGCCAAGCCGTTCGCGCTGGACGCCAAGCGGCTCGCCGTTACCGCCGAAGTACAGCAGTGCACGTGGCTTTCCGGGGTTCTGGATCCACCCGCGCAACACCACGCCCTCGTTGCGCACAGCGAAGTTCGTAGCGGACGCGGCAACGCGCGTGCGCTGGGGAAAGTAGAGAAGCCTGCGCTGCTCGACGTAAAGCAGTACGCTCGCCGCGACAGCCACGATCAGCAGGCCCATGGCGATGCGCAGGCCGGATCGCAGCAGCATCGATGCAACTGTCGGAGCCTGCGGACTGCGAATGTCCCGGGGCTCATGCATTGGCGCAGAACGCCGCGTAATCGATATACCCAGGAAATTGCCTGCCAACCGCGCAGACCGGGCATTCGGCATCAGCCCCGAGCCGCGTTTCGCGAAAGCGCAATCCGAGCGCATCGAAATGCAGCAACCGCCCGGCAAGCGACGTGCCGATGCCGAGTACCAGCTTGATCGCCTCGGTTGCCTGCAGCAGGCCGATCACGCCAGGAAGCACGCCGATCACGCCGGCTTGCGCGCAGTTCGGGGCAGCTTCAGGCGGCGGCGGTTCCGGAAACAGGCAGCGATAGCATGGCGCTACGCCGCGCTGGCGACCGGCATCGAACACGCTGACCTGGCCTTCGAAGCGATGCACCGCGCCGTATACAAGTGGCTTGCATAGTTTCACGCACGCGTCGTTGAGCAGGTAGCGCGCGGCGAAGTTGTCGGCGCCGTCGATCACGACGTCGGCCCCGTCGAGCAGGCGCTCGACGTTTCCGGACGTCACGCGTTCGGCAAACTCTTCGATTCCGACGCGCGGATTCAGGGCGGACAACGCGATGCGCGCGGACTGCGTTTTCGCGACGCCGATGCGCGCTTCGGTATGCAGGATCTGCCGCTGCAGGTTGCTGCGATCCACAACGTCGTCGTCGGCAAGCACCAGAGTGCCGATGCCCGCAGCCGCGAGATAGAACGCCGCGGGCGAACCCAAGCCGCCAGCGCCGACCAGCACGATGCGTGCGGCTTCGAGCTTGCGCTGTCCCGGCTCACCGACTTCGGGAAGCTTCAGGTGCCGCGAATAGCGCTCGTAGAAATCGATGTCGCCTTCCGGCTTCGTCGTCGGAAGACCGTCGGCGACCCAGCGCGTGGTGCCGCCGGCGACCGACGCCAGGTTGACGTAGCCCAATGCGTGCAAGGCACGGGCGGCATGCATGGAACGAGCACCGCTCTGGCAGATCAGAATGATCTGTGCATCGCGATCGGGCAGCACCGCCGATGGTTCGGCTTCGAGCGCAGCTTTCGTGATGCCGATTGCGCCCGCGGCCTGTCCTGCCGCGCGTTCGAACTCCTCGCGCACATCCACCAGAACGGCGCCGGAACGCTGGCGCTCACGCGCCTGTGCGGGGGAAATCTCTGCAATCAGCTGGGTGTCCATGCCGTTCCTGGGCGATCGCCATGGGGCGATTATCCGTCGCATCGATCAGTAGCGCAGTACCTCGACCACGGAATCTTCTGCCAGTTGCTGCGCGCCTTCCGCCAGCACGATCAGGCAATCGCTATCGGCGGCGCCGCGCAGGCGATGCGATGCGGTTGCAGGATGCGGCGCGACCCGCACGGTTCCGTCGCTGCCGAAATCCAGTCGACCGCGCTGGAATTCGCGGCGCTCGTGTGTTTTCACGACCGGCATCGACAGGCGCGCTGCGAACTTCGACAGCGGAGCGCCATTGCCCTGCAACCCGCCCAGCAATTGTCTGCCCAGGGTCAGGAACGTCGCCAGCACCGAAACCGGGTTGCCGGGGAGCGCAAGGACCTGCGCGTTGCCGATCTGTCCGAACAGCAGCGGCATGCCGGGTCGCATCAGCACCTTCCAGAAATGGATGTGGCCCAGTTCGCCGAGCAGCACAGGCAGATAGTCCTTCTCGCCGGCCGACACGCCACCGCAGGTGATCACCACGTCGAATGCATTGCCCGCGTCGCGCAACAGAGCACGCATGCGATCCGGATCGTCTGGCAGGATTGGCCACGCGAACGGTTCCAGGCCTTCGGAGGTGAGCAGGTTCAGCAATAGCGAACGGTTGCTGTCGTGGATCGTCCCCGGATCAAGCGTTTGCCCGGGCGGGCGCAGTTCGTCGCCGGTCGTGAACACCGCGACGGTCGGACGCCGCGCAACCGGCAATTCCGCGAAGCCAACCGCGGCAGCCAGCGATGCCTGGACGGATGTGAGTTGCGTGCCGGCGTGCAGCAACAGGTTGCCGACAGCGACATCCTCTCCTGCATGGCGCACGTGAGCGCCTGGCGCAACCGCGACCGCCAGCACGATGTTCCCACCGTCGCTGGCTGCTGCATCGCTCCGGGTGTTCTCCTTCATCACGACTGCGTCGGCACCTGGCGGCATGGGCGCGCCAGTCGTAATGCGCACGCACTGACCAGCACCGACATTGAACCCAGTGGGTCGCCCGGCGAACTGCTCTCCGATCAGCCGCAGGGTTGCATCGGGCGTCGCGGCATCGGCTGCACGCAGCGCATAACCATCCATCGCGCTGTTGTCGAACGATGGCAGCGCGATCGGGGCGACGATGTCCTCCGCCAGCACGCGCCCTGCGGCACGGGCGACCACAACGCGTTCAACGCCAAGACGATGCGCAGCGGCCTGCGCTCGCACGATGGATTCGGCCTCGACGAAGGAAATGCGGGACGGGTATGTGTTCACTTCTATTTGTTCACGGTCGATTTGTTCACAGTCGGCATGCTCGATTGGGCTCGATCGCTTGGGCAGGATCGCTCAAGCAAGGTCAGTTGAGGAAATCCTCCGGCGTGTTGAGATTGCCGAAGTCTGCGCCGTCGAATTGCACAATGGAAAGCATGAGTGTCTCCACGACGCGGTGGGCCGCGCGTTCGCCGCCCTCGAGCGCCTCGGCGACGGCCTCGCGGGCACGGGCTACCGGCCAGAGCGCCACGAGCGGTTGCAAGCGAGTCGCGTCGTGTGCAACTGCGCCACCATCACCTGCTGCATGCAGCCTGGCGGCGAGATCACGCGGAATGTCGCGCAGATCGACCGGAACAGTCAGCAACATGGGCGTCGAGCACGCCGCGAGCAATGCATCGAGTCCCGCAAGTGGCCCTTGGAATCCCGCGATGCGATCGTGTACTGGGCGAAGTCCCAGCGCCGCATGCTTGTCGAGGTGCTGGTTCGTACTGACCAGGCGCGCCGCGAATGCGTCGCCAAGCAACTCCAGCATGCGTTCGATCAGCGGCTTTCCGCGATAGACGGCCGATGCCTTGTCGACTCCGCCGAGCCGCCTCGCGCGACCGCCAGCCAGGATGCCAAGCGTCGTGGAGTGGTATTGGGTGATGCGATCAGACCCCATCGCTTCGCATGGACATTAGCGCTTGGCGTTGCGGATCACGCGCCGACGTGACTTCTGCTGTTTCTGGGTAAGCACGTTTTTCTTGCCCTCGTACGGATTGGTGCCTTCGCGAAACTCGAACCTCACCGGCGTGCCGACCAGCTTGAAGCGCTTGCGGAAGAAATTTTCAAGGTACCGCTTGTAGCTGTCCGGCAGGGTCTTGAGACGATTCCCGTGAACAATGAAGGTCGGCGGATTTTCCCCGCCAGGATGCGCATAGCGCATCTTGGCGACGTGTCCGCGCACGGCGGGAGGGGGGGAACTCTCGCAGGCGATTTCGATCGCCTTGGTGACTTCGACGGTGCTGAAATTGCGCGTGGCAGATGCGTGCGCACGGTGGATCGCCTTGAACATCTCGCGCAGACCAGAACCATGCTTCGCGGAAATGTGCAGCTTCTCGGCCCATTGCACGAACGACAGCTTGCGATCGAGCATGCTCTCGCACTGCTCGCGTTGGTACGTCGTCAGCCCATCCCACTTGTTCACCACGATCACGAACGCGCGTCCCGAGTCGAGCACGTGGCCGAGCACGGTCGCATCCTGTTCGGTGACCCCCTCGCTTGCGTCGAGCATCAGCGCGACGACTTGCGCGGCATCGATGGATTGCAGCGTCTTGATGACACTGAATATCTCGATGGCGTCCTGGACCTTGCCGCGTCGACGGATTCCGGCCGTATCGATCAGCCGATACTTGCGTCCATCGCGCTCGAGGTCGACCGCAATCGAATCGCGGGTCGTGCCTGGTGTCTCCGAGGCAATCACGCGTTCTTCGCCGAGCAGGCGATTCACCAGCGTTGACTTGCCGACATTTGGCCGGCCGACAATGGCGAGCCGCAAGCGCTCAGGATCGTCGAGGATGCCTTCATTGCCAGAGTCTTTCGGCAGCCGCTCGACGATGGACTCGAGCAGGTCGGATATGCCGCGTTGGTGCGCCGACGACACCGCAAGAGGCTCGCCGATGCCGAACCGCGTGAACTCAACGAGGCACGCCTCTTCGTCGAGCCCGTCGGTCTTGTTGACGACCAGCAAGATCGGCTTGGCGGTCTTTCGCAACCAGGCAAGAATCGATTCGTCGAGAGCGGAAGGGCCCTCGCGCCCGTCCACGATCAACAGGACGACATCTGCCTCGTCGACTCCGGCACGCGCCTGCTGCGCGGTGAGTCCTGCCAGCCCGGCTTCTTCCCCGGACAGTCCACCGGTGTCGACCAGTGCGAAGTGCTTGTCCTCGAGCAAACGGCAGATACCGTAGTGGCGATCTCGGGTTACTCCGGGCTCGTCGTGGACGAGCGCGTCGCGACTACGCGTCAGCGCATTGAAAAGGGTGGACTTGCCGACGTTTGGTCGGCCGACCAGCGCGACCAGAGGCAGCATGCTGAACGAGCCTCGTAAATGATGATGGGTGTCGCACGAAATCCTTATGCAGCGCCTGACCGACCGCGAGCAGAAGTCGTCCGGCATCTCCGGCACGCGTCGCAGCAGACCGCTGACGGCTGCTGCGCGCAGCGTTGACCGTAACCGCTATTTGTTGATCCGGAATGCGGCCAACTTGCCGCGGTTTGTCGTCGCGACCAGGATGCCATCGGTTGAAACCTGCGGCGTTGCGCGTATTTCATCCTTGTGGCCGCCAATCTCTGCGCGTGCTGCAAATGCGCCGGTATCGGCCTTCATCCAGTGCAAATAGCCCTGCAGGTCGCCGACGACGACGTAACCGCCCTGCACCACCGGCTCGCTCAACCAGCGATATCCCAGTGCGTCCTGCTTCCACAACGCAGCGCCCGATGTTCGGTCGAGAGCCCAGACCGTTCCCACCGCGTCGCTCGCGAACAAGGTATCACCTGCACGCGCCACGCCAGCGTAACTGACCAGCGAATGGGTCCAGATCGGGTTGCCGTTGTCGGGATTGAACGCTCCAACCTTGCCCCGGTAGCTTGCCGCGAAAATGCCGTCGGGACTGGCAATCACATCACCATCGATATCGGCCAGCCGATCGAGTTCGCTGCGACCCTCCGCTTGCGCGACGACCTCATCCCACACCTTGACTCCATCCTGCGCACGCAGCGCCACCAGCGACCCGTCATCGTAGCCGAGGTAGATCAGGCCGTTGCCGCCAAGCGCAGGTGCAGAATTTCCGCGCAGGCTGAGGCTGGGCAGCGGCCGCTCGTATGCCCAGCGACGCTTCCCGTCGGTGAGATTCAAGGCGACGACGTGTCCGTCGCCGGAACGAACGACCACCATATCTCCGGCGACCAGCGGAGACGCCAGGATTTCGGAACTGAGTTTCGCGCGCCAGCGCTCGGCGCCCGTATCGGCGGCAAATGCAACGACATCGCCGTTGACCGATCCCGCAACGACAATGCCAGCGCCAGCGGCAGGTCCACCGGTGAGCCGCAGTTTGGTATCGGTCTTCCAGACGTCCCGGCCGCTGGCCAGATCCAGCGCGTACATATAAGGCCCGTAACTATCCGCAATATAGACGCGGCCATCGGCGATCGCTGGATGTTGGCGCAGGCCGAGCATCCTCTCGCCCTTGCCGAACGAGCGCGACCACAGTCGCTGCACGCTGATGCTCGGCGTGATCGGCGCAAGTACCGCAGGTTCATGAATATTGTCGCTGGAACCGGCCTTTGCCACCCAGCTCTTGACCGTCGTGCAGCCGGCGGCGGTTGCAATCAGTGCGCTGACTAAAACGATACGAAGTGCGGTCATGCTTTCTTTGCCTCGGGTTTGGGGGCGACTCCGCCGATATCGGCGAGCTTCATCTCGAGAAATTCGCGGTTCGGTGTAGCGTCCGGCAAATGCCGGATTGCTTCGATGTATGCCTGGCGAGCCGCATCGATGTGGCCCAATGCGCGCTCGGCATCGCCGCGGATTTCACCGGTGACGGACGCATACGCAGGATCGGTTGCCGGCCCGATCCGGGTAAGTGCCTCTGCCGGACGTCCGAGGATCAAGAGCAGGCGCGCGGCACGCAGACGGACGATTTCGGCCAACGCCGGGTCCGAAATCGACCCGATCGAATCGAGCGTCGCAAGCGCCCCCTTTGCGTCGTCGCGATCCATCTGGTGGGCGGCGATACGCATCGCCGCCAGCGTCGCATAGGGCGTTTTCGCATAGTCGGTATGGAACGCCTTGGCGAGACCCGCAAGTCGTCTTTCGTCACCATTGGCCTGAACGGCATTGCTGAGCACGGCATAAGTTGCAGCAGCCTGCTCATCGTGCAGTTCCTGCTTCCCCTGCCACCATTGCCAGCCGGCGATCAACGCCAGCCCGACGGCGATGCCGCCTATCACCGACCCGCCATTGCTCCGCAGCCAGTTACGGACCTGCTCGCCCTGTTCGTATTCTTCCTGATCGTCGATTGCCATGCTGTCGTTTTGCATCGCGCCGGAGCGCGCTCGTAGGGGAAGGTATGCCGCAGCGCAAGCCGGCTGTCGGATCTGGTCAGTCGATTGCCGGCGAGGGTTTGCGGTCGGAGGATAGCCTAAAGAGTGTCACGGCCGCGCCCCGGAGTTGCTTCAGATCAAGGGCCCCGCCATGCCGCAACGCCAAAATTGCGTTCGGATTTCCGATTTGGACACCTGTGACTGTGCCTGTCCGATGGGTGCGTACACTGCCGGCGCCAATCGTAGCGCGTTCGATCCTGTGACTACCCACACCGGAGGGAAAATCCGTCTGCATGAAGTTCAGTGCTGGCCTGGAGTAAATTGGGGAAATTCCGTGGCCAACCTGCTGCGGTAGCTGCGAGCACTCTCCGGGTCACCGAGTTTGTCCTCGATTCGCGCGGCCAGGTCGAGCATCTCGGGAGAGGTCTTGCCAGTCGCGACAAGACGCTCCATGAAACCGCGCGCGCGCAGGTAGTCGCCAGTCTGGTAGGAAATTCCCGCTAGCGCCTCCAATGCTTCTGCATTGTTTGCGTCAAGGGTAAGCATCTGGCGGTAATAGCTCCCAGCGATCTCGGGTTTTCCCGCCTTTGCGGCGCAGATTGCCGCGTTGCCGGCCGCGACCGTTGGAGTCTTGTAGAAGGGGTCGGCGATCGCCCTGCGGAAGTAGGGCTCGGCTTCAGCCGGATGGCCGGAACGGCATAGCCACGTACCGTAATTGTTGAGCATCGCTCCGTTGTTCGGCGCGAGCTTGAGCGACTTGGCATAACTGACTTCGGCCAGATCGAGACGATTGATCTTTTCGTACAACAGCCCGAGCACCGTGTAGGCGTCGGGCGAGGAAGGATCAAGCTTTGCGGCGTGCTGGAGACGATCGAGCGCGATCTGGTACTGACCCTGCTGGATGTATTCCTGTGCGAGCGCAACCTCGTTCTGTGCAGCAGCGTGGGGCGTGTTGGAGTCGGTCTTGAAGTGCGGGACGGACGACTTGTTGTCGTAGATCGTGCGACTGTTCCTCGAATTGTTGCATCCGGTCGCCGCGCACAGAACCAGAATCGCGCCGCTGACAACGCACGCATCACGCAGCTGCATGAACCGCTCCTTGTTGCTCGAGTTTGCGACGGAATGTTTCCTGGCGACGTGTCCGATCAAGGACCTGGCCCTTGAGCTGTCCGCAGGCAGCATCGATGTCATCGCCGCGCGTGCGACGCACCATGGTCAGCACCTGGTTGTCGAGCAAGTGTGTCTGGAAGTTACGGATGTCGGCTTCATCCGAACGCTCGTACCCGGTTCCAGGGAACGGGTTGAACGGAATCAGGTTGACCTTTGCCGCATTGGCGCGTTGCAACCTGGCGTCCATTGCGCGCATCAGCTTGACCAGGGCGCGCGCTTGCTCAAGCTGGTCGTTGACGCCTTTCATCATCGTGTATTCAAAAGTAATCGAGGTGCGCGGTTTGCGCTGCGCATAGCGCACGCATGCGTCCATGAGTTCGGCGATCGGATACTTCTTGTTGAGCGGAACCAGTTGGGTACGCAACTCGTCCGTCGGCGCGTGCAACGAAACAGCCAGCGACACGTCGGATTCGACCGCAAGCCGGTCGATCATTGGCACCAGGCCAGCGGTGGACAAGGTGACGCGCTTGTTGGCCAGACCAAGGCCGAGATCGTCGCGCATGATGCCCATCGCGCGCACCACGTTGTTGAAGTTCAGCAGCGGCTCGCCCATCCCCATCATCACGACGTTGGTGAGCTTGCGCTGCCTGTGCGGCACGTTGCCCAGGTGTTTCGCCGCCACCCACACCTGGCCGATGATTTCGGCGGTGGAGAGGTTGCGGTTGAATCCTTGCGTACCAGTCGAACAAAACGTGCAGGCCAACCCGCAACCAACCTGCGAGGACACGCACAGCGTGCCTCGTCCCTTGTCGGGGATGAACACCGCCTCGATGGCGTTGCCGCCGTCCATGCCAAGCAGCCACTTGTGGGTGCCGTCGGCCGAGGGCTTCTCGAAAAGCACTTTCGGCGGGTCGATCACGCATGCACGGACCAGCTTTTCGCGCAGCGCCTTGCCGAGGTCGGTCATCTGCGCAAAGTCGGTCACGTGTCGGTGGTAGATCCACTTCATCACCTGCTCGGCGCGATAGCGCGCCTCGCCAATGCCGGCGAAGAACGCGATCAGCCCAGCGCGATCGAGTTCGAACAGATTGATGAGGGCGGAATCGTTTGTCACGTCAGGTCGTGGGTGGGGCGCTCAGCGCGGGCAAAGCTCGGTCGGAGCGAAGAAATAGGCGATCTCGTTCGCGGCAGTCTCGACCGCGTCCGAGCCGTGCACCGCATTGGCGTCGATCGATGTCGCAAAGTCAGCGCGGATCGTTCCTGGCGCGGCGTCCTTCGGATTGGTCGCGCCCATCAGGTCGCGGTTCTTGAGTACTGCCCCCTCGCCTTCCAACGCCTGGATCATCACTGGACCTGAGATCATGAATTCGACCAGCGGCTTGAAGAACGGGCGCTCGCGATGCACCGCATAGAACCCTTCTGCTTCTGCACGCGACAGGTGCTTCATCCTTGCGGCGACGATTTTCAGCCCCGCCTGCTCGAAACGTGAGTAGATAGCGCCTATCGCATTCTTGGCGACGGCGTCGGGCTTGATGATCGAAAGAGTGCGCTCCAGCGCCATGCAATGCTCCAGAAAAGTGAGTCGGACCGTGGTTATGGAGGAAGTGGTTTGTTGTTGCAGGCACGCAGCGGCCAGGCCCTGCTTTCCGAGCGCGAAGAATACCATGATTGTCCGGCGCAACACGGGGTTGCGACGCATTCTGCAGCTCCGATTCATGTGCTTGCACGGCTCCAATCGTGAGGAACGCACCAGATCCCATGCAGGGTCGATTGACGTGAATTCTGGTTGCGCCTACGATTAAACGATCGTTTCAATCGGTTGATCAAGCCTTGTCCGCGTCAGTCCACTTCTCGACCAAGGAACGCATCCTCAGCGCAGCCGAGGACCTGTTCGCGCAATTCGGTTTCGCTGGCACGTCGCTGCGACAGGTGACTACGCATGCCGAGGTCAACATCGCAGCGGTGAATTATCATTTCGGCTCCAAGGACAACCTCGTCAACGAGGTGTTCCGACGCAGGCTGGATGAGCTGAGCGAAAAGAGGCTTTCTGCCTTGCGCACCGCGTTGCGCGACGAGCCCGGCTCGCTTGAGGCCATCCTGGCCGCCTTCATCGAGCCAGCACTGGCCCTGACTCTTGACCGACATGGCGGATCGGCCTTCGTGCGGGTACTCGCACGAGCCTATGCAGAGAAGAACGAGCGCCTGCGCAAGTTCCTGTCCGACAACTACGGCCACGTCCTACGCGAGTTCTCCAAGGCAATCGGGGCCTGCCTGTCCGGCATCGGCAAGGAAGAACTCTACTGGCGGCTCGACTTCACTGCCGGAGCATTGACCTATGCCATGGCCGACTTCGGGCTGATCCGACGACCCGCCGGCGCCACGGAGAAGGCGCATTGCCAACGTGCGGCTGCAGCGCTGATCCGATTTGCGTCAGCCGGCATCAGGCAATGACATTGCATTGGCCCGCTGACACGCCGCTGGCGAGCGAAGCCGAGGCGATCAAATGTGCCATTTTATCAATTAAAACAATAGAGTAAACGATATGTCGAAGAAATTACTTGTGCGTCGAGCTGCAGTCCTGGGTGCAGGCGTGATGGGAGCGCAGATAGCCGCGCATTTGGCAAATGCCGGGGTGGATGTCTTGTTGTTCGATTTGCCAGCAACGCAAGGTGACCCGAATGTCATCGTACTCAAGGCCATCGCGAACCTTGCCAAGCTCTCGCCCGCGCCGCTGGCGGCGAAGGATCGTTCCGCCGCGATTGTCCCGGCGAACTACGACCAGCATCTTGAATTATTGGGAGGATGTGACCTGATCGTCGAAGCGATCGCCGAGCGACTGGACTGGAAAAAGGATCTCTACGCGAAGATCGCACCGCATGTCGGACCGACCGCCATCCTGGCATCCAATACCTCGGGCCTTCCGATCAATGCGCTGGCCGACGTCCTGGACAATGCGCTGCACGAGCGCTTTTGCGGCCTGCATTTCTTCAATCCGCCACGCTACATGCATCTTGCAGAGTTGATACCTTGCAGGAAGACATCGCCAGAAGTGCTTGATGCACTTGAAACTTTCCTCACATCTACCCTTGGAAAAGGGGTCGTTCGTGCCAAGGACACGCCAAATTTCATCGGCAATCGGATCGGCGTGTTCTCGATGCTCTCGACGATGCACCACACGACCGCCTTTGGTCTGGGATTCGACACGGTCGACGCACTGACTGGTCCGGCGCTCGGCCGCCCCAAGTCCGCGACCTACCGCACTGCTGACGTGGTTGGGCTGGATACGATGGCCCACGTGATCCAGACCATGGCCGATACCCTGCCCGACGATCCCTGGCACAAGTACTTCGCGGTACCGGACTTGCTCAAGGACCTCATCGCGAAGGGAGCGCTCGGACAAAAGACCGGCGCGGGGATCTATCGAAAGGCAGGCAAGGACATCCACGTCCTTGATGGCGCCTCAAGGGACTACCGACTCAGTGACGGCGATGTCGCCGCCGAAATCGGCGAGATACTCAAGACCAGTAACCCCGCCGAGAAATTTGCGAAGTTGCGCGGATCCGATCATCCGCAGGCACAGTTCCTGTGGGCAATCTTCCGCGATCTGTTTCACTACGCGGCGTTCCATCTGATCTCGATCGCCGACACTGCACGCGACGTGGACTTCGCGATCCGATGGGGCTACGGCTGGAAGCTCGGGCCGTTCGAAACCTGGCAAGCTTCCGACTGGAAACAAGTCGCTGCCTGGATCGCTGAAGACATCGTCGCCGGCAAGACGATGTCCAATGCGCCATTGCCAAACTGGGTGTACGACGGACGCAGTGGCGTGCATGGCGCCGACGGTAGCTTCAGCCCGGCCCGTGACGCGATGCTTGCGCGTTCCACATTGCCGGTCTACAAGCGCCAGCGGTTCCCAGACCCCTTGCTTGGTGAAAAGTTCGCGCCGGGTGAATCCGTTTTCGAGACCGAAGCCGTTCGCATGTGGCATGACGGCGACGGTGTCGCTGTAGTCAGCTTCAAGACCAAGATGCACACGGTCAACGATGGCGTCCTCGATGGCCTGCAAAAAGCGGTTGGCATCGCCGAACAGGATTTCGACGGCCTCGTCATCTGGCAGGACAGCGAACCGTTCTCGGCGGGTGCCGATCTCAAGGGCGCGATGGGCCTGCTTCAGGCTGGCAAGGTCGCCGATTTCGACGCAATGATCGCGACCTTCCAGGCGACCAGCATGCGGCTGAAATACTCGCAGGTGCCGGTGGTCGCGGCGGTGCGCGGAATGGCTCTCGGCGGCGGCTGCGAATTCCAGATGCATTCAGCTCGAACGGTCGCTGCACTGGAGAGCTACATCGGTCTCGTCGAGGCTGGCGTGGGCCTGCTTCCGGGAGGCGGCGGACTCAAGGAGATCGCAACACGCGTGGGATTGTCGGCGGGTCAAGGCGGCGACGTCTTCGCAGGACTGAAGCCGTATTTCGAGGCCGTCGCGATGGCGAAGGTATCGGCATCGGCGATGGAGGCGAAGGAACTCGGCCTGCTCCGCAAGGACGATGTGGTGGTCTTCAACGCCTACGAACTGCTTTACGTCGCCAAACAGCAGGCGCGCGCGCTGGCCGAATCCGGTTACCGCCCGCCACTGCCGGCGCGACAGATTCCGGTCGCAGGCGACGTCGGTATCGCGACTTTCAAGATGATGCTGGTCAATATGCTCGAGGGGCGTTTCATCTCCGAACACGACTACGAAGTCTCCAGCCGCATTGCAACCGTGCTTTGTGGCGGCATGGTCGATCGCGGTTCCCTGGTCGACGAGGACTGGCTGATCAAGCTCGAGCGCGACCACTTCGTCGCCCTTGCGCAGATGCCGAAGACCCAGGCACGCATTGCGCACACGTTGACGACCGGAAAGCCGTTGAGGAACTGACGCCAGGACGGTGTCATCCGGACAGCACATGGATGTGCGCCGATCCGGGATCCATTTCGCTGCAGACAACACTGAACGACACACGTTGGAGAGGATCATGACCAAGCAAGTCCAGGAGGCATATATCGTCGCTGCAACCCGTACTCCGGTCGGCAAGGCTCCACGCGGCGTATTCCGCAATACCCGGCCCGACGAAATGCTTGCGCACGTGCTGCGCGCGGTCGTCGCGCAGGCGCCAGGCATCGACACAAACCAGATCGGCGACATCATCATTGGCTGTGCGATGCCCGAGGGCGAGCAAGGCATGAATGTCGCACGCATTGGCGCACTGCTTGCTGGCCTGCCGAACTCGGTCGCCGCGCAGACGATCAACCGATTCTGTTCGTCGGGCCTGCAGGCGGTCGCGCTTGCGGCAGATCGCATCCGACTTGGTGAAGCCGAACTGATGCTCGCGGGTGGAACCGAATCGATGTCGATGGTTCCGATGATGGGCAACAAGATCGCGATGAGCCCGCAGGTGTTCAACAACGACCACGTTGCGATCGCCTATGGCATGGGCATTACTGCGGAGAAGGTCGCCGAGGAATGGAAGGTGTCGCGCGCCGACCAGGACGCATTCGCGCTTGCATCGCACCAAAAAGCGATGGCCGCGATCGCATCGGGCGAGTTCAAGGACGAGATCACAACCTACGATGTGGTATCGCATGCGCCGGATCTCGGCGAGAACGTGGTCCGCGTCCGCGAGACCCTGGTCGATACCGACGAAGGGCCGCGCCCCGATACAAGCATCGATGGCCTTTCGAAACTTCGCACCGTGTTCCGCAATGGAGGCAGCGTAACGGCAGGCAATTCATCGCAGATGTCGGATGGGGCAGCTGCGGTCCTGCTCGCATCCGAATCGGCCATCAAGCAATACGGCCTGGTGCCGCTTGCCCGATTTGTCGGCTACTCGGTCGCTGGCGTGCGTCCGGAGGTCATGGGCATAGGCCCGATCGCCGCGATCCCGAAAGCGTTGGCACTAGCAGGCCTGACGAAGGGCCAGATCGACTGGATCGAACTCAACGAAGCGTTCGCAGCGCAGGCACTCGCGGTGATCCGCGACGTCGGCCTCGATCCGGCCAAGGTCAATCCGCTCGGCGGCGCGATCGCGCTCGGCCACCCGTTGGGCGCGACTGGCGCGATCCGCACCGCGACCATCGTGCACGGCATGCGTCGCCGCAAACAGAAGTATGGCCTGGTCACGATGTGCATTGGAACCGGCATGGGCGCAGCAGGTATTTTCGAGGCGCTTTGATCCTCGGAATGACGACCTTGGCGTCACCAATGCAAGGCGACGCTATGGCGAGTCTTCAACACCAAGCTCGTCCAGCGCGGCCTGCATCGAATTTCGCACCGGTTCGCTCAGGACTTCATGGTCGAGTGCGAAGCGAATTGTTGCCTCAACCAGCCCGATATGAGTCCCGCAATCGAAACGCGTCCCCTTGAACCGGTAAGCGTTCACAGTGCGTTCGGTCAGCAGCTGGGCGATCGCATCAGTGAGCTGGATCTCTCCACCTATGCCTGGCATCGTGTTTTCGAGCAACTCGAAGATGCGTGACTCGAGCACATAGCGCCCCACGACCGCGAGCGTGCTCGGTGCAGCGCCAGGATCCGGCTTTTCGACGATCCCGGTAATTCGGCCCGATCGACCATTGAACGTGTCGGTCGCAACGATCCCATAGCTTGCGGTTTGCTCACGCGGCACCTGCTGCACGGCAATCACGCTGCATTGTTCCTGCTCGGCCAGATCGGCCATCTGCGCGAGCGCGCCGGGACCACGGTTCCAGATCAGGTCGTCCGGCAACATCACCGCGAACGGCTCGTCCCCGATCACCGACTTCGCACAGAGCACTGCATGGCCAAGGCCAAGCGCCTCCGTCTGGGTCACGAAGATTGCCTGCACGCCGTCGGGCAGCACGTTGCGCACCAGCTGAAGCAATTCGAATTTGCCCGATTTCTCCAGGCGGTGTTCAAGTTCGTAGGCCTTGTCGAAATAGTCCGCGACCGCGTGTTTATAGCGGTTGGTAACGAACACCAACGTGTCGCAACCAGCTTCGATCGCTTCATCAACCGCATACTGGATCAGCGGCTTGTCGATGATCGGCAGCATTTCCTTCGGCACTGTCTTGGTGGCCGGCAGGAAACGCGTTCCAAGTCCTGCAACCGGAAATACCGCCTTGCGGATGCGCCGGGAATTGGATCGCGGGTTGTGCATTGAACTCATGTAGCCTGACTCCGTCGGCCGACCGGTAATTGTACGATCACGGCCCCTTCTGCCGGCTTGTATTCGGGAATGGCTTCGCGCAATTGTCGATGCAGGCGCGGTTGATCGTAATCGGCGACAGCGATCCGCAACGTCGCGAGAATCCGCTGGCAGTTCTGGATATCAACCCTGCGCGACTCCGCCTGCAAGATCTTGGGATGCGCCGTGCGGCGATTGCGCTCCTCGGGGTGATACAGGCTCTCATGGATCTTTTCGCCAGGGCGCAATCCGGTGTAGACGATCTGGACATCGCGTCCGGGCACCTTGCCGGCGAGCCGGATCATCTGTTCGGCGAGCACCCTGATAGGGACGGGCTCGCCCATGTCAAGCGTAAAGATCGCCTGGTCACCACCAATAGCCGCAGCCTGCAGAATGAGCTGGCAGGCTTCGGGAATCGTCATGAAATAACGGCTGACCTCGGGATGCGTGACCGTGACCGGACCACCTCGACGAATTTGCTCGCGGAATGCGGGCACCACGCTGCCCGCCGAGTCGAGCACGTTGCCGAAGCGAACGACCACGATGCGCGTCAGGCCATGCGATCCGATCGCCTGGCACGCCATCTCTGCAAGCCGCTTGCTCGCGCCGAGGACATTTGCAGGATCGACTGCCTTGTCTGTCGAAATCAGCAGGAAGGTTTCCACTCCGGCGGCAACGCTTGCCTCCGCAACAGTCTGCGTTGCCAGGACGTTGTTGCGTATTGCCTCGCGAATCTGTCCCTCGAGCACCGGCACCTGCTTGTAGGCCGCGGCGTGCAGAACCGCCTGTGCCCCACCCAACTTCAGGGCATGCTGGATCACAGCGCGGTCGCCGCAATCTCCAAGGACGCAATGCAGGCGCACCGTTGGCGCAAGCCTGCTGATTTCCTCGTGGATCGTCACCAAGGCGAGCTCGGTCTGCTCTACGAGGGTCAACGTACTCGCGCCCAGTGCGGTGACCTGGCGGCATAGTTCCGAGCCGATCGAACCACCAGCACCGGTTACCAGCACCGAACGGCCCCCGATCCATCCGCGCATGGCGTGCCAATCCGGAGCGACCGGTTCGCGCCCCAACAAGTCCTCGATCGCTACTTCCTTGAGTTCGCCGGGTGCAGCGAGCCCCTGCAGCACATCGTGCAAGCGCGGAACCGTACGGAATGGAAGGCCCGTGTCGTCGCACAATGCGACTGCACGCTGCATCTGCGCGGTGTCAGCTGTCGGAATCGCGATCACGATCAATCGTGCATCCGTTTCGCGCGCAAGATCGACCAGTTCATCGAATGCGCCAAGCACCGGAACGCCGCGAACCTTTGCTCCCCTCAGTCGCACGTCGTCGTCGAGGAAGCCGACCGGCAAGTAGCGACGATCGCGAATCATGTCGCGTGCCATAGTCTCGCCAGCGCGTCCGGCTCCAAGGATCAGGACGCGGTTTTCCGGATGCAAGGGGTCGACGGCAGCAAGCCCATCCTTCCAGGCGCGATACAGCAAACGAGGCCCGCCCAGCAGTACGACCAGCACGACCGGATAAAGCACCAGAGTCGAACGCGGCACCATGTCGAGTCGATTGATCAGGAACAGTCCAAGCGCAACGGCAAGCAACCCGAGTACGCTGGCTTTGACGATATTGATCAGGTCCGGCAGGCTCGCAAATCGCCACAGCCCCCGGTACAGACCCGACCACCAGAAGATCAGACCCTGTGCCACCAGCACCATAGCCACCGAAGGCGACACCAGCATGACTTCGACGTGTCCGGGCACGAACTTGTAGCGAAGCGTGGTCAGCCCGACCCAGCAAATCCAGACCATGCCCAGATCGTGCATGACGATTAGCGTGCGCGGGAGCAGGGTGGAAACGCGACGACCGATTCGGACGATCAACGGCGATGCCTGACGGACATCCATAGGTGGTTCCTGAACCAGATCCAGAGCAAACAGCCGGATAGTATCGCACCAGCGCTGACCGTAGCCCCAATCGCTGGTCCTAGCCGCGCCGTGAAAATGGCAATCCCGCCAGCTACTGCGGTCCACAACGCATAGCAACGCGTGACTTGCGCATGTGTGTACCCGCTGCGCACCGACCATTGGTACAGATGCTCGCGATGTGGGCGCCACCATGCCCTGCCGCGCAGGAACCGTTGGGTCAACGTCATTCCTGCATCGACCAGGAACGCCGACACCGGCATCAGCGCGAGCGGCAGCGAGAGCGTCCCGGCTGCGACCGCGCGAAGGAGCAGAGCCGCAACCGCAAAGCCCAGCGCTCCGCTACCTACGTCGCCGAGAAAAATCCTTGCCCGCGGAAAGTTGAACGGCAGAAATCCGACCGTCGCCGCGAACAGCACCAACGCGAATTCCCGCCATGCACCAGACAACCAGGCACCGTTGCTCCACTCGCCCATGAACGAGCTGCCCAGCAGCACGATACCGGCGACAAGACTGGCCTGGCTCGCTGCGATCCCGTCGATGCCGTCCATGAAGTTCCACGCATTGACCAGCCCGGCAACCACAATCGTGCTTGCCGCGATCCAGGCAAATCGAACTGGCGTATCGGGTGCCCCAATCAGTGCTATGCCCAGCGCCAGCGCCGCGCCCAGATGAACAGCCAGGCGCAAGCACGCTGGCAGCGGGCGATGATCGTCCAGCCAGCCGATGCCAGCGACCGCGGCAAGCCCGAACATGCATACCAGCAGGGAAACGCGCGATTCCGCATCGATCGCAGCCAGCATCCCACCGCCAGCAAGCATCACCAGCACAGGCCCGATCCCACCACCGCGCGGCGTGGGCACCGCGTGGCTGCGACGCTGTCCGGGGTGGTCCAGCAATTGACGGTGCAATGCATAGCGCTGCGCAAGCAATGTCAGGAATGCCGACATGCCGAAGCCGCCAACAAACACCTGCGTTGCGAACATGACGCCCGAGTCGAAACGAACCTGGAAGAATTCGATCATTCGCCTAGCAGGTTGTATTGCGGCTTGATCGTGCCCCAGTTCTTGCAGCTCGGGCACTGCCAGTGGTGGGCCCGGGCTCCAAAGCCACAGCGTCCGCAGCGGTACGCCGGCGATCGCACAAGCAATTGGTCGCTGATCTGCTTGAGGGTGACGAGCGTCCCGATCGCATCCTCCGGGCTATCCAGACTCAGCTCGATCAACGCGGCCTGTCCACGCACGGATGGGCGCTGGCGAACCTGCCTTGACATGAAGATGCGCGCAGCATCAACGCCTTCTTCATCGCGCAAGATGCGGCTCAGGGCGAAAACCGGCGAGAACCCTGGATAGCGCTCGATCATCTCCGCCAGGAAGGCGCGCGCGCGACTGGTGTCCTGGCCACGTTGGTAGGCGTCCAGCAATGGCTTGATGACTTCCGGCAAATAATCGACGTCCTGGCGCGGGACGCGTTCGAATGCGCGGATCGCCGCAGCGTCATTGCCCGCGGCAACTTCGATCTGGCCCTCAAGGATACCGGCACGCGTGCTGTGCGGATCCGCAGCGTAGGCATCCGCAATCCGCGCGCGCGCAGCGTCATGATCACCTTGCAGCCGCGCCTGCTCGGCGAGCTCGCACTGGAACTGCGCGATCAACACACCCATCGGCTCGCCAGTGGCGGACTCGAATCCACGTGCGTGCAGGATGGCCTTGTCCCAATCGCGCTCGGCCTGGTAGATCGAGATCAGGTGGCGCAACGCCTGCGGAACCGAAACATCCGCCTGCACCAGATCGGTGAACAGGGTTTCGGCGCGGTCAAGCAATCCGGCGCGCATGTAGTCTTCGCCGAGTTCGAGCATCGCGTACTTCTTCTGTTCCTCGCTGAGCCCGGCCCGCGCGATCAGGCTCTGGTGCAGCCTGATCGCCCGGTCGACTTCGCCACGGCGGCGAAACAGATAGCCCAGCGAGAACTGCGTTTCGACAGTGTCCTTGTCGGCTTCGGCAAGTTGCAGGAACAGCTCGATCGCCTTGTCCGGCTGTTCGTTCAACAGGTAGTTGAGGCCGCGAAAATATGTCTTCGACAGCCGACTGACGCGACGCCCGGTTTGCAGCGCTCCGCCGCGCCGCCCCCCATACCAGCCGCTGACCGCCGCGACCGGCAGCAGCGCAATGACGAGGTACACAAACACATTCGCGGTCATGCCGAACGGTTCGAAGGCAGCGGTAGCGAGGAGGGTGATCCCTGCAGGGTCGAGGCAATCTCCCGCTCTTTCTTGCGCAAGCGGCGCTGCAGTGGCCACACGATGCCGACTGTCACCGCGATTCCCCCAACGATTGCGCCGACAAACACAGCGACCAGCAAGGCGACGCCAAGGCCCACGGACAACTCGAACCAGTGGAAATCGATTGTCACCGCGTGCGGGTTGAAAGCGCCGAAAAGGACGCCGCCGGCCACGAAGGCCAATGCCAGAAGGACTTGCAACAGAACACGCATGGTCTGCTCTCTCGGCGCTCACACATGGCGAAGCTTAGCCGAGCGGCAGGGGCGGCGTCAGGACGACTACTGGATTGCTGCACCGTTGGCCTCGCGATACAACCGCGCAGTCGCCTGCAACTGTTCGGTGAGCGCACTACTTGTGATTGTGCAGGTTGACCCGCTCGCGCAATTCCTTGCCGGGTTTGAAATGCGGAACGTGCTTTCCAACCAGGGCGACCGAATCACCTGTCTTGGGATTGCGGCCGATCCGCGCGGGGCGGAAATGCAGGGAGAAACTGCCAAAACCGCGGACCTCGATGCGGTCGCCGTGGGTGAGCGCATCGCTCATAATCTCCAACAGCGTTTTTACCGCCAGATCGACATCGTCGGCCTTCAGGTGCCCTTGTCGCTGGGCGAGGATTTCGATGAGTTCGGACTTGGTCATGCGTGTGCGTTGCCCGTCGGGTTGCAGCGGAAAGCTTGCGCGAATGCCGCGACCCGGGAAACCGGGCCGCGGTTTATCACTTCGATCATTTCAGGCGTCGTCACGAAAAGCGCAGAGCCGCGCGCCTGATCATTCAGCCTTGTTCATTTTCTCGCGCAGCAGCGCTCCGAGCGATGATGTGCCGGTGTTCGCGGACGACTGGTATTCTTCCATCACCTGCTGCACTTCGGCCTCGTCCTTGGCGCGGATCGAGAGCTGCAACACGCGGCCCTTGCGATCCATGCCGATGAACTTGGCCTCGATGGCGTCTCCGATCTTCAGGTGCTGACTCGCATCGTCGACGCGTTCCTTGGAAATATCGGAAGCGCGGATATAGCCTTCCATGCCGTCGCCGAGATCGATCGTCGCACCGCGCGGATCGACTTCCTGCACCTTGCCGGTCAACATACTGCCCTTCGGATGCGCGGCCATGAACTGGCCGAACGGATCCTGCTCGAGCTGCTTGACGCCGAGCGAAATGCGCTCGCGCTCCGGATCGACCGCAAGCACCACGGCTTCCAGGGTGTCGCCCTTCTTGTAATTGCGCGCGACGTCCTCGCCCGTGGAATTCCACGAGATGTCGGACAGATGCACGAGCCCGTCGATGCCTCCATCCAGGCCAATGAAGATGCCGAAGTCGGTGATCGACTTGATCTGGCCCGACACCTTGTCCCCCTTGTTGTTCAGGGCGGCGAACGCTTCCCACGGATTCGGCTGGCATTGCTTCATGCCGAGCGAGATGCGACGACGCTCTTCATCCACGTCGAGCACCATGACCTGGGTCTCGTCGCCGACTTGCACCATCTTCGACGGATTGACGTTCTTGTTGGTCCAGTCCATTTCGGACACATGGACCAGGCCTTCGACGCCCGGCTCGATCTCGACGAACGCGCCGTAGTCGGTGACGTTGGAGATCTTGCCGAACAGACGCGCCCCGTTCGGATAACGACGCGTGATGTTGTCCCACGGATCCTCGCCGAGCTGCTTGAGGCCGAGGCTGACGCGGTTGCGCTCGCGGTCGTACTTGAGCACGCGGACGTCGAGTTCGTCGCCGACGTTGACTACTTCGGACGGATGGCGCACGCGCTTCCACGCCATGTCGGTGATGTGCAGCAGACCGTCGATGCCGCCGAGGTCAACGAACGCGCCGTAATCGGTGAGGTTCTTGACCACACCCTTGATGACCACGCCTTCCTGCAACTTGTCCATGAGCTGCTCGCGCTCTTCCGAGTGCTCGCTCTCGACCACGGCGCGACGCGAAACCACCACGTTATTGCGCTTGCGGTCGAGCTTGATGAGCTTGAACTCGAGCTCCTTGCCTTCCAGGTAGCCGGGATCGCGCACGGGGCGCACATCGACCAGCGAACCGGGCAGGAACGCGCGCACATCCTTGATGTCGACGGTGAAACCGCCCTTGACCTTGCCGCTGATGCGGCCGGTGATGGTGGCGTTGGCAGTCAGCGCTTCCTCGAGTTCGTCCCACACCATCGAACGCTTGGCTTTCTCGCGCGACAGCACGGTTTCGCCGAAGCCGTTTTCGAGGAACTCGAGCGCGACCTTGACTTCGTCGCCCACGTTGACGTTGAGGACGCCATTGTCGTCACGGAACTGTTCGATCGGCACGATGCCTTCGGACTTCAGGCCCGCGTTGATCACCACCACGTCGGAACGTACTTCCACGATGGTGCCGATGATGATGCTGCCAGGCTTGAGCTTGGCGATGCCCATCTGGCTCTGTTCGAACAGATCTGCAAATGATTCGGTCATTGGTTGAATATCCGGTTGAACACACGGACCGCAGGCATTCGCCCGTTGCTCGGCCCACCCTAGTGCGGCGTTTTCACGCCTGTTGGTTGAAGTAAATCCGCGACAGGATTGTCGCGGGACTGTTCTGCCGTTTCGATTCATTCCCCGACGCATCCACGAGCCGACGCGAACGCGCGAGGGCCTAGCCCCGGAATGATTCCGGCAGCAGGGACAGCACACGTTCGACGACGCGTTCCACCGGCACGTCGGTCGTATCGATCAGCACCGCGTCTTCGGCAGGCTTGAGCGGTGCGACCGCGCGTTCGGCATCGCGCGCATCGCGGGCGAGAATCTCACACAGCAGACCGTCAAGGTTAACCGAAACCCCTTTGTCTTTCAACTGCTTATACCGTCTTTGCGCGCGCTGCGCGGCACTGGCGGTTAGGAACACCTTGAACCGGGCGTCCGGAAAAATGACAGTGCCCATGTCGCGGCCATCGGCAACCAGACCTGGCGAGCGCCTGAATGCGTGCTGTTTGTCGACCAGCGCCTGGCGCACTTCGGGAATCGAGGCGATCGCCGACGCTGCGGCACCGGCGGTTTCCGTGCGGATGGCATCGGTCGCATCCGCGCCGTCCACCAGCACCCTGGGCTCCGAGTCGCCATCGGTCTGGAAGCGGATGTCGGTGCGTCGGGCGAGCGCGGCAAGCCCGGGATGGTCGTTCAGGTCGGCATTGTCGCGACGGGCAGCGTAGCCGACCACCCGATAAAGTGCTCCCGAATCGAGATAGTGCCAGCCCAGGCGCCCAGCCACGATCCGGCTGATGGTGCCCTTGCCGGAACCCGAAGGACCATCAATGGTGAGTACGGGTGTCCTGGAGTCCATGTGGGGTGCCGATCGGGGGACGCTCATTCTAAGGGTCGCATCGGGCATCTGCGAAAGCCCGGATACGCGCGAGGGCGATTCCCGCCCCGCCATACCTTCAGGCTCCCTGCCATCCCTGCAAGGGCCCTGCCCTGTCTCCAACCACCCAGCAAGCCCTGCAGTCGCCTGTGACCGACTCGAGGACGGCGAAAGCGTCCGTCACGCCGCCCCAAGCGGACTTGAGATCAGTCGATCAATCCTTCCCGACGGTGAAGGCCGTCGTGAAGTCGGTCGTGACATCCTTCACGTCGGTGAAGACCATCGTGAAGACGGTCGTGACATCCTTCACGTCGGTGAAGACCGTCGTGAAGATGGTCAAGACATCCTTCACGTCGGTGAAGGCCGTCGTGACGACGGTCAAGACATCCTTCA
Source organism: Lysobacterales bacterium (assembly GCA_038234715.1). Lineage (GTDB taxonomy): Bacteria > Pseudomonadota > Gammaproteobacteria > Xanthomonadales > Xanthomonadaceae > SZAS-103. The sequence continues at coordinate 107,017 of JBBQTD010000002.1, forward strand.
CGTCGGTGAAGGCCGTCGTAACGACGGTCGAGACGTCCTTCACGTCGGTGAAGTCCGTCGTGATGTCGGTCGTTAAATCCTTCACGTCGGTGCAGACCGTCGTGAAGACGGTCGTGACATCCTTCACGTCGGTGAAGACCGTCGTGAAGACGGTGTAGAGAAACTCGAAAGATTTCGGGGTCTTTCCCCGGGTTGGCCCAGGGGCCGGAAGAGAAACCTTGAGACTGCCAGCCCAACTGCCAGGACGCTCTTGTGGCATTCACGCACGTCATCGCCGCGCAGGTCAGGAGCGATTGTTGCGCTGCCGGCTCGCGATGAAGGGATGGCGAAGCCTCGCCGAAGCCGCAAAACTGCTCCGAACCAGCCTTCGCCGAGCGTTGGGCCAACATGGATCTTCTGGCAAGCTATTGAAACGCCATGGCATTTCCAGCTATCATGGTCGACTAACCCGCCCGCTGTGAGTCATCCCCATGAAAGTCCTGTCCTCCCTGAAGTCGGCCAAGAGCCGTCACCGCGACTGCAAGGTCGTGCGCCGCCGCGGCAAGGTGTTCGTGATCTGCAAGTCGAACCCGCGCTTCAAGGCCCGCCAGCGCTGATCCTGTCGCGCCCAGGCAACAAGATCGAGGGCCGCCGCGTGCGGCCCTTTGCTTGGGCGGATGGCTGGTGCATGGCGATGCGCGCCCGGTTCTGATACAAAGCTCGGGTTCCTACACTGGGGAGAGTGAGATGAACCGCTTGATGTTGATCTCGGCTGCGGCCGTGCTGTTTTCCGCGACTGTCGTATCCGGCGTGATGCCGGCGCATGCCGACACCTTCCTCATGGATCGTGCGCACATGAGCCATTCCATGGCGCATTCGATGCGTGGCATGGGTATGGCCAAGGTCGAGCAGCGCCTGGGCGCACCAACCCAGAAGCTCGAACCGCGTGGTGGCCAGAAGCCGCAGTGGCCGGTCATCCAGCGCTGGTACTACCCGGACTACACGGTTTATTTCGCGCGCGGTCGGCTTGTGGACATTGTCCTGAACCATGCCACGCCCGAGGAAATCGGCCCGGCGCCAGTCCGCTAGGGAATGATCGCTCCCGCATTGCGCTTTCCCGCAGAGTGGGAGCCGCAGTCCGCGGTGATCCTGGCGTGGCCCCACGCGGGTACCGACTGGGCGCCGCGCCTTGCGCAGATCGAGACTAGCTATCTCGCGCTGGTCGCTGCGATTGTTCGTTTTCAGTCAGTCGTTATCTGCGTCGCAGACGCAGCGTTGGGCGAACACGCCGCGCAATTGCTGAACGTGGCTGGTGTGCCCGCGCAGTTCATACGTTACGTCGAGGTCGACTACGACGATACCTGGTTGCGGGATTCCGGGCCGATCACACTCTTGTCCGAGCCTGCGCACCATGACAGCCGCCCCGAAGTGGCCTTGCATGCGGATCGGACTACTCATGTGTGGCATCCGCCAAGCGCGGCATCCGCAGGAACGGTGAACATCGATCCGCACACGACGCATCCGCGCGCCCCGATGACGGAGCGATTCGCGTTGCTCGATTTCCACTTCAACGCCTGGGGCGACAAATACGTTTCTGCACACGATGACCGGCTCGTGGAGGCGCTGTTCACGCAGGGGCTGTTCAAAGACGCGCAGCGCGATCGCATCAACTTCGCGCTGGAGGGCGGCGCCATCGAGACCGATGGCGACGGCACCCTGCTTTGCACATGGCAGTGTCTGCACACGCGGCATCCCGAACTGGACCGCAGCGAACTCTCCTCGCGCCTCGCCGAATACCTGCACCAGCGCCGCGTGCTCTGGCTCGATCACGGAGCCCTCGAAGGCGACGATACCGACGCGCACATCGACACGCTGGCGCGATTCTGCGCAACCGACGCCATCGTGTACCAGACCTGCGACGACCCGCATGACGCGCACTACGACGCGTTGCGATGCATGCGCGACGAACTGGCCGCGCTGCGCGCCATCGACGGCAAGCCCTACCGCCTGTTCGCATTGCCTTGGGCCAAGCCGATCATCGACGAAGGCCGACGCCTTGCTGCGTCGTACGCGAATTTCCTGATCGTCAATGGGGCGGTACTGATGCCGGCCTACGACGATCCGGCGGATGCAATTGCCGCATCCGTTCTTGAAAAAGCCTTTCCGCACCGTCAGGTCGTGCCGGTGCCGTGCCGTCCGCTGATCTGGCAAAACGGCAGTCTGCATTGCCTCACCATGCAGCTGCCGCAGGGGGTGGTTTGATGTCCGATCGAATACTCAACGTCGCACTCGTGCAGGAACGCCATCACGGCAGTGTCGAAGCCAATCGCTCCGTGATCGCTTCGCGCGTGGCCGACGCGGTCGCACAAGGCGCGCAGCTCGTACTGCTGCAGGAACTGCACAACGGTGCTTATTTCTGCCAGCAAGAAGCGGTCGCGGAATTCGATCGAGCGGAATCCATTCCGGGACCCAGCACGGAACTCCTCGGAGCGCTCGCGAAGCAACATCGCGTGGTGATCGTCGGCTCGCTATTCGAGCGACGCGCCGCGGGTCTGTACCACAACACTGCAGTCGTACTCGAAGCGGACGGCCGGCTCGTCGGCAAGTATCGCAAGATGCACATTCCGGACGATCCAGGCTTCCACGAGAAGTTCTATTTCACGCCGGGCGACCTCGGCTTCCATCCGATCGAGACATCGGTTGGAAAGCTCGGCGTGCTCGTGTGCTGGGACCAGTGGTATCCGGAAGCTGCGCGGCTGATGGCGCTTGCCGGCGCCGACCTGCTCCTGTACCCGACCGCGATCGGCTGGGACCCGGGCGATGCGCAGGAGGAAAAGGACCGCCAGCGCGACGCATGGGTGCTCAGTCACCGCGGTCATGCGGTCGCGAATGGATTGCCGGTGTTGTCGTGCAATCGCGTGGGTTACGAGCCCTCGCCGGCCGCGGCCGGAAACAGCGCCGACGCCTCAGGCATCCTTTTTTGGGGTACGAGCCACGTCCTCGGCCCGCAGGGCGAAGTGATCGCGCAGGCGCACACCGACGCGACGGAACTCCTGATGGCAGAGGTCAACCTCGCTCGCAGCGAAAACGTGCGCCGGATCTGGCCGTTCCTGCGCGATCGCAGGATCGACGCCTACGGTGACCTGCTCAAGCGTTACCGCGATTGATGTCCCGGATTGGCAGCCCAAGGGGAGCCGGCTGGCGTCCGGTCACGGATCTGCCAGCGTGCTGGCTGATTCTGACGCACGATGACGAACCTGCCATGCGAACGCAAGACGCTGCCGCCAACCGGGGAATCCGAATCGACGCGACCGATCAACATGAATGATGCAGACTTTCCGCACGAAGACCCGACAGATGAAGTCATGTCCGAGCAAGTGATGGCTTCCGCTCCATCCGATGCCCTGGCGTTGCAGCCGCACGCGATCGTGGATCGCGATGGCGTGCGCTACACAATACTCGGGACGGCGCATGTCTCGCGCGCAAGCGTGGATGCGGTCGAGCAGCTGGCGAGCAGCGGTCGATTCGATGCAATTGCAGTTGAACTTGATGCGCCGCGCCTGCGCAAACTGACCGATCCGAATGCGGTGCAGGAGATCGACCTGTTTCGCATCCTGCGCGAGGGCAAGATCGGACTTGTCGCGGCGAACCTCGCACTGGCTGCATACCAGCGCAGATTGTCGGAACAACTCGGCGTGGAGCCCGGCGCCGAACTCAAGGCTGCCGCACGCGCGGCGAACGAGCGCAGCCTTCCGCTGCAGTTGATCGACCGCGATGTCGGTATCACCCTGAAGCGTGCGCAACGCGGGCTTGGACTCTGGGGCCAGGCCAAGCTGATGGCGGGCCTTGGCATGAGCCTGTTCGACAACGAGCAAGTGGATGCCGCCGAGATCGAAAAGCTCAAGGAAGGCGACATGCTTGAGAGCAGCTTCGGCGAGTTCGCGGCGCAGAGCCCACCTATCTTCGAGGCGCTGATCACCGAGCGCGACTCGTACATGGCCGCTCGCTTGCGCGAATACAACGCCGCGCACGCGCATCGCGAGGTGCTGGTGGTGATCGGCGCCGGACACCTCAAGGGCATGTCGCACCAATTGCGAGACGGCAGCGAAGATCCGGAGACAGTACGTATCCACCTCGAGTCGGTCGCGAAGGGAAGCCGCATTCCGTGGGTGTCGCTGGTGATCGCGGCACTCGTGCTGGGCAGCTTCGCATGGGGTTTCTGGCATGGCGGCGCGCACCTTGGCACGTCGCTGTTGCTGACCTGGATCGTGCTGACTGCAACGGGCGGCGCATTGGGTTGCATCGCCGCGGGCGGCCATCCGCTGAGCGTGCTCAGCGCCGCACTATGGTCGCCGTGGAAGCCATTTCATCCGGGCATCGCGTCGGGCACGGTCAGCGGGCTGGTCGAGGCGTGGGCGCGTAAACCGACGTACCAGGACTTCATGCTGCTGCGCGACGATATCGGCAGCGTGCGCGGCTGGTATCGCAACCGCGTATCGCGGGTGTTCCTGAACTTCTTCCTGACTTGCCTCGGCACGATCGCCGGCGAGGCATTCGCCATCGCGCGCATCGCCGGGAAGCTGGGATAGACGCACCGGGATCAGCTCCACGTCCCGGCGCTGCGCTGTGCCCTAGTCCGCGGCAATCACCGTGCGTGGGCGGCGCAATGGCGCACGTTCGCGTGCGCGGCGGATGGTCGCCACGGTCCAACTGCGAATATCGTCGAGCGTCGCATAGATGGTCGGAAGGAACAGCAGGCTGACCACCGTCGAGAACGCAAGACCGCCGGCGATCGCACGCGCCATCGGGTAGTACGCCGGGCCGTCGCCGCCGATCTGGGTACCGCCGATGCACAGCGGCAACATGCCCACGATCGCGGTACTCATCGTCATCAGGATCGGACGCAGGCGTTCCTTGCAGCCCTCGACCAACGCATCGGTGCGATCGTATCCCAGACGCCTGAGGCTGTTGATGTGCTCGAAAAGCACGATGCCATTGTTCACCACCACGCCCATCAGGACCAGGATGCCGATCGCCGCCATGATCGTTAACGTCGTACCGGTGATCCAGAACAGCCAGAACATGCCGAGCGCCGAGAACACGATGCTGCTCACGATGGCGCTGGGCAACAGCAGCGACTCGAACAGCGCGGCCATCACCAGGTAGACCATGAACAGAGCGATCAACGTGTTGATGCCCATCTGGCTGCCGGCGTCGTCGTCCTGCTGGAATCCTCCGCCGAAATTGCTGCGATAGCCTGCTGGCAAGGTCGTGTTGGCGAGCACCTCTTCCATCGCCTTGCGCGCCTGGTCCATGGTCACGCCTGGTGGCATGTTCGCCTTGATGCCCAGTGTTGTCTGCCGATTTTGCCGGGATATCTGCGAAGCGCCCTTGCGCACCGCCACGTCAACGACCGCAAGCAGTGGAATGCTGCTTCCGTCCTTGCGCCGCAGCGTCAGTCCTGAAAGATCCTTCATCCGGTAGCGATCGGCGCCGGCAAAGCGCGCCCAGACCGGCACATCGCCACCCGGCGTGCGGAACTCGTGCAAGGGCGCACCGCGCAATGCAATGCCCACGTAGCTGGCCACGTCCTGCGCGGAGAAGCCATATGCCGCCGCACGGTCGCGATTCACGCTGACCGCGACCTCGGCAGTCTCATCGCCGGTGTCGATGCGAACGTCGCGCAGTTCCTTGCGCGTCGCAAGGATGGAAACGAGGTTGTTTGCGATATCGGTCAGCGTCGCAGTCGAATCGCCATTGATGAACAGCTGGATGCCCTGGTCGCTGCCGCCGCCGCCATTGCCGTTGTCACCCTGGAAGCCGATGTCGGCGCGCGCGCTCTTCGGCATTTCCTTGCGGATCATTTCCTGGACCTCTTCTGAGGCCATCAATCCAGGTTGCGACTTGCGCAGAAGCATCCTGTCGATCAGCCGTGGTTGCGGGTCCACCAGGGTGATGAATGTTCCCGCGCCCTGGTTCGGGCTGAAGAACGAATAGGTCTGCTTGATCTGATAGCGCTTGCGGCGCGCATCCAGGAACCTCTCGACGTTCAGCACTTCGTCTGAAATCTGGTCGAGCGTATAGGCGCCCTTGAAGTTGTAGAACAGGTTGATCTGCCTCCCGGCATCGTTCTTGAACATGTCGAACTTGGTGAGTTTCGCAGGCACGAAGCTCACCAGCACGATCGCCAGGATGCCGAGGATTGCCTTGCCGCGATGCGCAAGCGTCCAGCGCAGCACACGGCCGTAGCGGTCGCGGAGCCACGGCAGGAAGCCGCGCTTCGAACTCACCGAAGGCGGCGTCTTGAGCCGCGCCGAAATCATCGGAATCAGGCTCACTGCGACCAGCCACGATGAAAGCAGCGCAATCGTGATGGTGATGGCGACCTCGCCGAGGTACACGCTGATTTCGTTTTTCGCGCCGAACAGGTTCGGCAGGAACACGATGATGCTGGCAAGCGTGCCCGCGCTGATCGCCATCTGCACGGCACGCGTGCCTTCGATCGCGCTGCGCCTCGGATTATCCGGATACTTCTCGCGGTACTGGTAGATGCTTTCGACCACCACGACGGCGTTGTCGACCAGCATGCCGACTCCCAGCAGCAAGCCCATCATCGACAGGATATTCAGGCTCATGCCGAGGAAGGACATTGCGCCGAGCGTGATCACGATGCACAACGGAATCGCCAGGCTCACCATAAAGGTCGACGGCCAGTGGCGCAGGAAATAGAACAGGATCAGCAGCGACAGCAGCGCACCGATGATGCCTGCCTGGACCAGGTCGTTGATCGATCCGGTCACGCCCTTGGCCTGGTTGCCGACGATGTTCTGCTGAACCCCCCTGAATTCGGGTTCCTTCTGGATCGCGTCCATCTCCTTGAGCACGGCGCGCGAGACGTTGACCAGGTTGGAATTGCGGTCGCGGTACACGTTGATGCCGACCGCCGGACGACCATCCAGACGTCGGCCGATGTCGGCCTTCTGCGGTTGCAGGTGGACGTCTGCGATGTCCGAGAGCTTGAGGCCCTGTCCGTTGAGCACGATGTGGCGCAAACCGTCGAGGTTGTTGATCTCACCCACCGGCTGGACGCGGATGCGCTGCTTGCCGTCGTCGATTTCGCCGGCCGATACGGAAAAGTTCGCGGCCTGCAGGCGCGTCGCAAGATCGTTGAGGCTCAGTCCATGCGCGGTGAGCAGCTGCGGCGCAATGGCGATCTCCACCTCAGGCGGGAACGCGCCGGTGATCTCGACCCTGGCAACGCCCGGCACGCGCTCTATGCGCTTCTGCACGACGTTTTGCATCATCTGGTATTCACCGCGGAAGTCGCGGTTGCTGGCGAAGCGGATCTGCAACAGGGGAATGTCGCTGGGGGAGAACTTGAGCACCTGGAAATGTTGCAGGTCGGTGGGAAGCTCGGAGCGGATCGCATCGAGTCGGTCGTGCGCTTCCGACGCGGTGATCGCGATGTTCCGGTTCCAGTCGCTGAACTGCATCTGGATCGTCGAGCCGTCGGGGCCGCTCGTGGAATTCATTTCCTTGATGCCCGACAGCGTCGCCAGCGCCTCCTCGGCGGGCCGCGTGATCGTGCGTTCGACTTCCTCCGGCGTCGAACCCGGATATGGCAATTGCACCAGCACGAACGGAAAGCTCACCTCGGGGAACTGTTCGAGCGGCAGGCGGAACGCGGCGATGATCCCGATGACAACCAGCGAGACATAGAACATCACCGCGGTGACGGGTCGGCGCAGGCTCAACTCCGCAAGGCTCATGGCGCTGTCTCCCCTCCCATTTCGCGGATGGCCACGGCAGTTCCGAGGCGAATGTCATGGTGCACTGCCGGATGGTCGCGGGCACCGGCTGCACGCAGGCCGCGTTCGCGCCACTTCGCATCCGAACTGCGATCGAGCAGGTCGTACATGACCGGAATCACGACCAGGGTCAGCAAGGTGGAGACCAGCAGGCCGCCGATCACGGTGATCGCCATGGGCGCACGCACCTCCGCGCCGTCGCCGCCGAAGAACGCAAGTGGCGCGAAGCCGAACAGCGCGGTCAACGTCGTCATCACGATTGGCCGCAGGCGAGACACGGCGCCCTGCTGGATCGCATCGCGCTTGGTCAAGCCCTGCTCGCGCAACTGGTTGACCTTGTCGACCAGCAGAATCGCGTTCTTCACCACGATCCCGACCAGCAGGATCATGCCGATGAACACCACGATCGAAATCGGCGAGTGACTGATCCAGAGCGCCATCACCGCGCCGACGATCGCAAGCGGGATGGTGAACAGGATCACGAACGGATGCAGCAATGATTCGAACTGCGATGCCATCACCAGGTAGACCAGGAAAATCGCGAGTGCGAATGCGAACATCAGCGACTTGATCGATGCGTCGAGCTCCTCTCCTTCGCCACCGATGTGCATGCGCACGTCGGCACCGAGCGGGTTTTTCGCGGCGAGGTCCTCGACTTCCTTCACCGCGGTGCCAAGATCGATGTCGCGCAGATTCGCAGAGACGATCGCAACGCGCGCCTGGTCGACACGATGGATCTCGCTCGGGCCCACCGTGGCAACCACGTCGGCGACGGCATCCAGGGTGACCGGATGCGCACCTTCCGGATTCACGATGATCTTGCGGATCGCCGCGATCGAATTGCGGTCGGATGCGCGTGCGCGCACCAGCACGTCGATCTTGCGGTCGCGGAAGCTGTAGCGCGTTGCGACGTCGCCGCGCACCTTGTTCACCACCTGGTCCGCGATCTGCCGCGTGGTCAGGCCAAGGGCGGCGGCGCGATCCTGGTCGAAACGGATCTGCACTTCCGGGAAACCTTCCTCGACCGTGGACTTGATGTCGGCAAAATGCGGCGAATCCTGCATCAGCCGTGTCAGCTTGCGGCCTGCCTTGGCCACCTGGTCGAGGTCCTGCCCGCGCAATTCGATTTCGAGCGGCGTGGAAAAGCTGAAGATCTGCGGGCGGCCGAACTTGGTCTGCACGTCCGGATAGCCCTTCATCGTCGCGCGCATCTTGTCGGTTTCGCGCGTTTCCGACGCCTTGGTCAGGCTCGCACCCATGATCACGTCGAGCGTTGCGATGTTCTCGCCGGATTCGGTCGGGTTCGCATCCAACCGCGTACCCGGCCCACTCACGCCATACAACTGCTGTACGCCGCTGTCCTTGCCGTGCTTGCGCTCGATCGCCTGCACCAGCGCATCGGTCTCGCGCAGCTGGGTGCCCGCCGGCAGCTTCGCGGTCATCTGGAAGCGATCCTGCGCGAACTGCGGGATCAGGTCGGTGCCGAGCGTACTGGCGACCAGCAATGCGACGGCGAAGGCGATCGCGGCGGTGCCGAGCACGGGCAAAGGATGCCGCATCGCCGTCGGCAGCAATTTCTGGTAGCGGGCAGCGGCCCAGTCGTAGGGAATCAGCACGAGCCTGCCAACCCGGGTAAGGGCCCAGCCGACGTACCTGGCGAAAAAGCGCCCCAGCGTGGTGACGACCCACGAAATGCCAAACACGCCGCTGGACGTTGTCACCCGGACGGCCTTGCCAGCCCCCCCGACGACGCGTCCGACACGGCCTTTCGGCTGCCCCGGACCATGCGGCTGCTCCTCTTCGAACGACAACGGCGCCTTGCTCTTGAGCGACGACAGCATCGGTATCAGGGTCAGCGATACGGCCAGCGAAATCATCAGCGCGATCGACACCGTCAGCGCCTGGTCCTTGAACAGCTGTCCCGCGACGCCTTGCACGAACACCAGCGGAAAGAACACCGACACCGTAGTGAGCGTCGAGGCGACAACTGCCATGCTGACTTCGCGCGTTCCGGTGATCGCGGCGTCAAGCACGCCCAGCCCGCGTTCGCGCGCCTTTGCGATGCTTTCGAGCACGACGATCGAATCGTCGACGACCAGTCCCGTCGCGAGCGCCAGCCCGGCCAGCGACATCACGTTGAGGTTGAGCCCCAGCCGGCCCATGAAGAAAAACGTGGTGATGATCGAGACCGGCAACGACAACCCGATCACGAACGTGCTCCAGCCGTCGTGCAGGAAGAAGAAGATGATCAGGATTGCAAACACGCCACCGAGCAGCGCTTCGAACTTCACGTCGTGCAACGCGCTCTGGATGAAGATCGACTGGTCCTGGATCGTGGTCAGTTCGGTGCCGTAGGGCAGCTCCTTGTTCTGCGTGACCAGTGCGGCGTTGACCGCCGTGGCCACGTTCACTGTATTCGCATCGCCTTCCTTGTAGATCGCCAGCTCGACCGCTTCCTGGCCGCCAAGGCGAATGATCGCCTCGCGATCCTTGTAGCCCTGCGACACCGTGGCCACGTCGTGCAGCCGGATCGGCACGCCGTCCTGGTTCGCGATCAACAGGTCGCGCATCTGGTCGAGGCCGGTGAACTGGTTGACGGTACGCACCAGGTACCGCTGCGTACCTTCTTCGATGCGACCGCCGGAGACGTTGACGTTCTCCTGGTTCAGCCGATCGATTACCTGCTGGATCGACATCTTGTGCTGCGCGAGGCTCTGCTGGTCGATCGCGACTTCGACCTGATCCTCCAGGCCACCACCAACCTTGACCGCAGCCACGCCGGCGACTGTCTCCAGGCGTTTCTTGAGCTGGTCCTCGGCATACCGACGCAAGCGCATCAACTCGGCCTGTGAGGACCCCGCTTCTCCAGCCGCCATGTTTTTCGTGGCGTCGGATTTGGTGGTCAGCACCAGCCTCATGATCGGCTCGGTCGACGGATTGAATCGCAGCAGCACGGGCGCGGAGACATCCAGCGGCAACTGCAGCGACTGCAGCTTGTCGCGCACATCGATGCTGGCCTGGTCCATTTCGGTACCCCAGGCGAACTCGAGCACGACGTCGCTCTGCCCGGTTTGCGAGGTCGAGTGGAGCTTGCGCAGCCCCTTCACCACGCCGACTGCTTCCTCGACCGGTTGGCTGACCAGCGTTTCGATCTCGGTCGGCGCCGCACCGGTGTACTGGGTACGCACCGTGAGCGTCGGGTAGCTCAGGTCAGGCAGCAATCCGACCTTGAGCCCGAACAACGCGATCACGCCGAAAAGCACGAATGTGAAGGTCACCATGGCGACCGTGACGCGACGACGCGTCGCGAATGCGATCAGGCCGCCGCCCGGGGAAGTCGATGGCTGCATGTCAGTGCTTTGCAACGCTGGCATCGGTCGGCGACTTGGAAGCCACCGCGCCGCCGATAACATCGACCTTGGCGCCGTCGCGGATCGCAACCTTGCCTGCAGTCACCACCTGGTCGCCCTCGACCAGGCCCGAGCGGACCTCTGCAAGTTCGCCATCGATATAGCCCAGCTTGAGCGAGACGCGCACCGCCTTGCTCTTGCGCACGACGTACACGGCGGGCTCGCCTTCGTCTTCGAGCAGCGCCACGCGCGGAATCGTCAGCGCATCGGTGCGGCTGTCATAGACAACGCCAATGCGACCGAACATGCCGGGCTTGAGGCCGCCGTCGCCGGCAAACGCGCAGACCACGCGGAACGTCCCGCTACCGGAGTCGACGACCGGGCTGATCCGATCGATCTTGCCACGGAACGTCTTGCCCGCAACCGCGTCCACCAGCAGCGACACCGGCAGCCCCGCCTTCATCGTCGCCAGTTGGCGCTCCGGAACATTCAAGACCGCTTCGAGATGGCTGTCATCGACGACCCGGAACAGCGGCGCATTGAGCTGGATCAGGTTACCGACCTTGACCATGCGCTGCGCCACGACGCCGGAGATCGGCGCGGTGATATTGGTATACGACAGTTCGAGCTGCGCGATGTTGAGTGCCGCGCGCGCACTGTCGAGATCGAAGCGGATCTGATCGTTCGCCTCGGTGCTCACCAGCTTGGCGGCGACCATTTTTTGCGAGCGTTCGTAATTCGCCTCCAGCTTGCGCACCGCCGCGTCCGCCTGGGTGACCTGCAACCGCTGGTGTTCGCTGTCCAGCCGCGCAAGTACCTGGCCCTTCTGCACGCGCTGGCCTTCCTCGGTCAGGATGGCCAGCACGATGCCTGACGCCTTCGACACCACCTGCGCCTCGCTTGGGGCATCCAGCGATGCGGTCCCACTGTAGCTGGCCGAGATCGGCCGACGCTCGACTTTCGCAACCTCAACCGGCACGGCGGTGTCTTCCTTCTTGCCATCCTTGCCGTCCTTGCCGTCCTTGCCATCTTTTCCATCGGCGGCATCGCTCGCCGTGCTGCTTGCAGCCGTCTGCGTGGCCGTGGAACTGGCAGCGTCGCTGCGCTTGCAGGCGGGTAGCGCGAGCACCAGCGCCACCATCGCTGGTGCCAACAGCGACAGCGCCAAGGCACGTCGCGGGACATTCGCCGCTGGCAGGGAGGCGGACCCGGAAAGGGTCGGATCAGGGTGTATCGATTTCGAGCTGAGAGGCTTCATCGTGGCCTGTAGTGCGCTGGTTATGGTGTTGTATCTAAGTATAACACCTTGTGCGCCCGGACGATCCCGAGCATGCCGAAGTGTGTCTTAAGCAGAAGTGCTTTCGCACATGCGTGAAGTCACGATGACCCTTGGCCTATTCCCTTGTGCAACTGCCCCGACGCGAAGAGAATCCGATCCGCGCATTGCTCGCCTGCGACCGCATCACCCATCGGCAAACGACGTTCCCGTGTTTGCCGATGCCCTTGTTCTGAGTCGGTTCGCAAGCGAATAGTTGCAATCACTGCACTCGCCGACGCAACTATTTCCAGGGCTTGCAACAGCGGTCCGCAACGTGGCTCCGATTCCGATGTCCTCATTCGCCGATTCGCGCTTGATGGCTTTGGGCATCGCGCCCACTCACGCTATACTTCGCGCCTCGCCATCGCCGACGATGCCTTGCAATGAAATCAGACTCGACGAAACCGGCTGTGGTCAAAGCCGCCCTGCTGCTCACCGCCGCCGTGTCGCTGGCCCTTGCCAGCATGTCCGCAGTCGCCAAGGGCGATCCGGTGGAAGGCAAGAAACTCATTTACACCTGTACCGGATGCCACGGCATCGAGGGCTACAAGAACGCTTATCCGAACTATCACGTTCCCAAGCTGGGCGGCCAGAACGAGCAGTACATCGTCAATGCGCTGACCGAATACAAGCATGGCGACCGCGCCCACCCAACCATGCGCGCGCAAGCCGAGAGTTTCTCGGACAAGGACATCGCGAACATCGCCGCCTACCTGTCCACCGTTGGCACGGAGGGCGAGAAGTGATCCTTCCCTCCCTGCAGCTGCGATCGATCGCGCCGCGCCTGCTTGCCACGACGCTGCTGTTCGCACTGGCCGGCAGCGCATACGCCGGAGGCGATCCCGCCGCGGGCGCGAACAAGGCCAAGCCCTGCTCTGCCTGCCACAGCAACGCGATCCAGGACCAGCAGTACCCCCGCCTAGGTGGCCAATACGCCGACTACCTCAGCCGCGCGCTGCACGAATACAAGACCGGTGAGCGCAAGAATCCAACCATGGCCGGCATGGCCGCGCCGCTCAGCGACCAGGACATAGAAGACATCGCCGCGTACTACGCGTCGCTTCCCGGCAAGCTGCACGACCTGAGCCATTTGAAGAAGAAGTAGGCGATCGTACGTGCGTACAAAGGCCCCGCCCGTCGGGGCTTTTTTTGCACAGAGTCCATGTGTCAGTGCTCCTCGCAGGACCGTTCGTAGCGTTCCGTGGCTTCTTCGCGCGCCTGCGCATCCGGGTCAACCAGGCTCTGCGTAATGTCCTCGCACGGATTGGAGCCGCGGCCACTCATCCGCATGCCGCGGTCGGAAGCAACCTGGACGAGCCCGTGCGCATCCGGACGCGGGGCCGGGCCGTTCCCTACGATGAACCCCACCACCGAGTTAACGACATCCTCGGGACTGGGATCGTCGCGCACGTGAAAGTCCGGCGAATTGCTGTGTGCGGCTCCGGGCAGCATGTAGGAGACATCGCGATGGGCAAGCAGGTCGCGTGGATGCTCTTGCGTCTGCGCAGACGGAACGCGCACGACGCCGTTCTTGTCAAACAACAGCGCGGGCGACCATATGGGTACGACAGGCACCGGAGGCGGCTCGATGGCGACTGCCTGTAGCGCGTCCTTCGGTGCGGTGGCGGCGTGCGGCGGTTGCGCGGATGGGAGGGGTACCGATCGGTCCGGCACGGGTCGCGTCGCTACGGTTGGTGGTGGCGAGGATGCCTTGGGAAGCACGCGCTGCGGCATCACGATCGGCTGTGGTGCAATCCGGGCCGGATGCCGTTCGATGATGGTGATCTGCATCGGCACTAAGGCCACGCTTCGGCGCGCCAGCACAGGCCGCATCGCCTCACGCAATCCCAGGGCGAACACCAGTTGCAGCAACGCGACTGCGACCACGATCGCTGCGCGTTGTCGTGCCGCAGTCGGATCGTGCTGCGCAGTTGGCACCGGGCCAAGGCACAGCAGCGACATGCGCAAGGCAGGCTTCGGTGCAGGTTCGCGTGCGGCGAGTTCCCAGAATGCATCGATCGTCGCCAAGCACGCAGTTCCGCCGGAAGGTTCGGCAGGCTAGCTTGTCACGATGAAAGATCCGGTTAAGTGCGGCCCGATTCCAGGTCGCCCTGGATGCGCGATTCAGTCACTGCGTCGAAATAGCTCATGCGCTACGCCGAAACGGATCATGCGATCCGTTTCATGTACGGTGCCGCGCCTGTCGCGTGGTCGGTCGCGTCGCGGATCGCGGTGAGCTGCGGCAGCTTTCCGAGCAAGGTCTTCTCGATGCCGTTCTTCAACGTGACATCGACCATTCCGCAACCATGGCAGCCACCGCCGAAGCGCAGCACTGCTGCGTTGTCGGCAGTGATGGATTCCAGCGAGACGCGGCCGCCATGCGAAGCGAGCTGCGGATTGATCTCCGTATCGAGCAGGTAGCGCACCTGCTCGGCAAGATCGGCATTCGCGCCAGGCGGCGATCCCTTGAGCTTCGGCGCACGGATGTTGAGCTGTCCACCGCCGGCTTCTTCGATGAAATCGATGCGTGCGCCTTCGAAGTACGGCGCGCTCGCCGCGTCGACGTACAGCGCGAACCCTTCGCACTGCAGCATCCACTCGTCGCCGCTCAATTCGTTCTTGTCGCAGAACGCGAGCCGCGCATCCGCCTTGGGCGTGCCCGGATGCACGGCGCTGAGCGAAATCCCGTCGGCGTCGCCGCCCTGGGTAGCGAACAGGCGCGCGAAATGGCGCTGCGCCGAAGGAGTCAGTTCGAGCAGGCTTGGTTCGGGGAGGCTGGATTGCGTCATGCGGCGTATTCTACGCTGCCACCTCATTCCCGGATGAACCTGCCATGGCCGACAAGAACGCGAAAGCTGCGAATCCCCCGAAGCCCGTGAAACCCTCGAAGCCGCCGAAAGCCCAGAAGCTGCCGAAATCCCGGATGCCGACCAAGGCAGCAGCGTTGCATGCGGCCCACTGCAAACCGCTCAAGGGCGCCGAACACAAGCTCGGCGCTGCAGACACCAAGGCCTTGCTCAAGCAGCTGCCTGGCTGGAGAACGATCGACGACGGCGACGCGATCGAGAAAACCTTCACGTTCAAGAACTACTACCGCACGGTCGCCTTCGTGAACGCACTGGCCTACATTGCCCACCACGAAGACCACCATCCCGATCTCGGAGTGCACTACGGCAAGGTGGTCGTGCGCTATTCCACGCACGATGTCGGTGGCCTGTCGATGAACGATGTCATCTGCGCCGCGAAGGTCGAACAGTTGCCGGCGTAACCAGCCCGCCACAGGTCATCACAGCAATCCGCGCATGCGACTGGCACCGGTGCCATGCGTCATCGCGTTGCTGGCCGCCGGTTGCCAGAGCGCGCCCACTGCCACCCACGGCAATGCCCTGGCCACGGCGCCATCCGCCACGGGCCCGATCAGCTACTCCAGCGGAGTCGGCGCGAGCTGATACGAACCCATCGTGATCCATGGCGCCCACGGCGAACCCGACCGCATCCGCTCGGTCCGTGCGCGGCCTCGCTGTAACCATACGCTGCGCCGATGTATCCCTGCGCAGCTCCGCTGTAACCATACGCTGCGCCGATGTATCCCTACGCAGCTTCGATGTATCCGATCGCGGCCGCGGCGAAGCTACTGTCGTCGCCGCTTTCCTGGTCGAACTGCAACGCTCCCTGTCAACGACTCGCCGGCGGCAATTCCATGGCGACTCGGTGTTCGCGTCCATCATCGACGAGCTTGATCGTGCGTTCAGCCTGCTCGACGTCGTCCACGTGGATGCCCTTCGGGCTGCCTGCTGCCGACGATTGCGTGACCGTGATGTGGTAAGGCGTGCTGCCATAGCGGTAGTCGATCGTGTATGCAGGCCAGTCGGCGGGGATGCACGGCGCGATGCGCAAGGTGTCGCCGGTGCGGTGCAGGCCGAGCAGCGACTCCACGATGAGGCGGTACATCCAACCCGCCGAGCCGGTGTACCAGGTCCAGCCGCCGCGGCCGGTGTGCGGGGCGACTGCGTACACGTCGGCGGCGACGACGTACGGTTCGACCTTGTATGTGGCGATGGCTTCGGGCGAATCGCCGTGGCTGACCGGGTTGATCAATGCAAGCAATTCCCATGCCTTCGCCGATTCGCCAAGTTCGGCGAATGCCATGGTCGCCCACACGGCCGCGTGCGTGTACTGGCCGCCGTTTTCGCGAACGCCGGGCACGTAACCGGCGATGTAGCCCGGATCACGGTAGCCCGGTCCGTGCACGGCACTGCGATCGAATGGTGGATCGAGCAACTGCACGATCTTCGCGTCGCGGCGCACCAGGTGCGTGTCGAGGGAATGCATCGCCTGCCGCGCGCGCTCCGGGTCCCCCGCGCCGGACAGCACCGACCAGCTTTGCGCAATCGAATCGATCGCGCATTCGGTGTTGCCTGCGGCGCCCAGCGGCGTGCCGTCGTCGAACCAGGCGCGGCGATACCACGCGCCGTCCCACGCATGCGCTTCGATCGCAAGTCGTAACGCTTCGGCTTCGTTGAGGCAGCGTTCGACAAACGGCTGGTCGCCACGCAGCCGCGCGACATCGCTGAAGCGTTTCAATGTGTCGTGCAGGAAGAACGCGAGCCACACGCTTTCCCCCTTGGCCGCGGCTCCAACGCGGTTCATGCCGTCGTTCCAGTCGCCGGTGCCGATCAGCGGAAGTCCATTTTCACCGCGCAGCCGCAGGCCGCGTTCAAGAGCGTGCACGCAATGGCGATACAGGCTTTCGCGTTGCGGCGATCGCACCGGAAGATCGTAGTACGACTCTTCGTCGGGGCCTAGCACGCGGCCCTCAACGAACGATGCCGTCGCATCGAGCACGCTGCAATCGCCGGTGACTTCCACGTAGCGGGCGGTCGCGAACGGCAACCATAGGTAGTCGTCGGAACAGTGCGTACGCACGCCTCGGTCCTGCGGCGGATGCCACCAGTGCTGCACGTCGCCTTCGGGGAACTGGTGCGATGCGCACAGCAACAGATGCTGGCGTACGAGTTGCGGTGCTGCATGCACCATCGCCAATGCATCCTGCAGCTGGTCGCGGAATCCGTAGGCGCCGCCGGACTGATAGAAGCCGCTGCGTCCCCAGAAGCGGCATGCGATCACCTGGTAGAGCAACCATCCGTTGGCGAGCGCATTCACTGCGGCATCGGGCGTTTGCACCTGCACCGTGCCGAGCACGTCGCGCCAATGTGCGTGCACCGCATCGAGCGCAACCTGTGCGGCGGCTGCGTTGCGGGGCTTGAGCGCCAATGCGCGCGCTTCGCCCTCGTCGCGTGCAGCGCCGAGGCGGAACACGACGGGATGTTCGAGCTCGTCGATCAATGCGACGGTGATTCCGAACGCAGCGCACGGGTCGAGGCCCGCGCCGACGCGCCCCGACAATGTCACCCGCTCGGCCGCCGCGGGTCTGCGCAAGCTGCCATTGCGGCCGATGAACTCGCTGCGGTCGCCGGTCACGCTGCGCACCTTTTCGTCCACGTCGAAAAACGCGACGCGTCCGCCAAACTCCGCGTTGTACGGGTTGCGGGCGAACACCGCGCCGGTGTCGGCGTCCTGCTCGGTGACGACGTGCATCAGTCCCTTGGTGCGCAGGTCGCCGAGCACCCATTCGGTGTAGCCGATCACGCTGATCCGGCGTGCGCGGCCGGACAGGTTGCGCAACTTGAGCACCGCGTACTTGATCGGCGCGTCGATCGCAACGTACACCCACAATGCGCTCGCGATGCCATCCTCGATGTGCTCGTACACGCTGTAACCGAATCCATGGCGGATCCGGTAGACGCCCTCGCCGCGGCACGGCAGCAGCGTCGGCGACCACACCTTGCCGGTCTCCTCGTCGCGCAGGTAATACGCTTCGCCGCACGGGTCGGACACCGGGTCGTTGTGCCACGGCGTAAGCCGGAACTCATGCGCGTTGTCGCACCAGGTATAGCCGGGCCCACTGTCGGTGACGACACAACCGAAATGCGGATTCGCCAGCACGTTGCTCCATGGCGCCGGCGTCGCCTGCCCTGCCTCTAGGGTGATGACGTATTCGCGGCCATCCGCGGAAAACCCGCCGAAGCCGTTGTCGCCCTGCAGCACGATCGCCTCGAGAGCGATCGATGGCACGGGCTCGTAAAGCGTCTCCCTGGGCACGTGGCGCTTCGGCAATGCATCCGGGGGCCGGCGCCGCACGACCTGTTCGGCGAGCGTGCCATTGGCATCGCTGAGCACGATGCGCGCCACCGATTGCACCAGGATCCGGTCTTCGGTGCTCATCTGCTGCGCGAGCCGAACGAAAATGCCGCCCGCCTTGTCGATCGTGTTGGCCTCGATGCCCGCCGCGATCAGGCCCATGATCTGGTCCTGCAACACCTGGCGATACCCGGCGTGGTCCTCGTTCCAGATCACCAGGTCCACGCTCAAGCCCTTCAGACGCCAGTACGCGTGCGCCTGCACGACCTGGCGCACCAGGTCGATGTTTTCGGGACTGGCGATCTGCAGCAGCACGATCGGCAGGTCGCCCGAGATCGCATGGCCCCACAAGCCCGACTGGCCGCGCCGGTTCTTGATCAGCACGTTTGCGTCGGCGCGTAGTGCGGGATTGGCATGCAGGATCGAACCGGCAAGGCTCTCGTAGAGTTGCGCGTCGGACTGGCTTGCATTGAGTTGGCGCCGCACGACCTGGCTGTGCGTCCATGCGAGGTCGAACACGCGGTCAGCGAGATGGCGGTCGCGATACTTCTCGATCAGCGGCAGGCACGCATCGCGGCTCTCGACCACGCCGGAAACGAAATCGATGACCGCGACCTGGTCGGGTTCAAGCACCATGCGCGCGCGGATCGCAACGACCGGATCGAGCACGGAACCATCCGTGTCGGACAATGCCGCAATGTCCATCGCATGCGGCCGCGCGAGATCGCGACCGCGACCGATGAAGCGCGCGCGATCGGTCTCGTACGAGATGCCCTGCACGTCGGCGCCGTGCATGGCCAGCATGTGGAACATCCAGGGCGTGCGGTCGTGTTCGGCCTGGGTGCGGCGATGGCACAGGATCGCCTGCTTGGGCCGCAGCAATTCAGTCTGCACGAACAGGTTGCTGAAGGCCGGGTGCACGGCGTCCGACATTGCCGATGCGAGGACGACTTCGGCATAGCTGGTGAGTTCGATGGTGCGGCGCGCGCGACTGCGGTTCTTGATCGTGATGCGGCGCAGTTCGATGTCGTCCTCGGGAGAGACCACGATTTCGGTGTGGGTGTCGATGCCGTTCTTGCGACCGCGAAACTCAGCGCGCGCATCCGAAAAAATCGCTTCGTAGCCTTCCACCGGGACGCGGGTCGGCTGGTAGGCAGTGGACCAGAACACGCTGCTGTCGATGTCGCGCAGATAGCAGAAGCTGCCCAGGGCGTCGGTGGTCGCATCTTCCTTCCAGCGCGTCACCGCAATGTCGCGCAGCTGGCTGTAGCCGCCACCTGCGTTCGTCACCATCAAGGTGTAACGCCCGTTGGACAGCATCTGCACCGCCGGCACGAGCGTGTCGGGGTTGCCGAACACGCGCAATCTGGTTTCAGCGGGATCCGTAGCCACGCCCGAACCGAACGATTCGGCGATGTGCGGCTGGATCACGGCGCTGCGCGGGACGCGCTCCTGGAGCAACAGCATGGTTGCCTGGAAATGGCGGTTCGCACTGAAGCGTCGCTGCATCGGGCGGTCGAGCAGCACATAGGCGAGCGAGAGCAGGCTCATGCCCTGGTGATGCGCCATGAACGAACGGATCACCGCGGCGGTCTGTCCACGCGGCAGCCGGGACGGGGTAAAGTCGATCGCTTCGTACAGACCGTAGGCGCCGGCATAGCCGTCGCTGGTCAGCCGCTGCAGGTTCGCGCAGGCCTGTTCCGGGTCGACCATCAATGCAAGCGCGGTTGCGTACGGTGCGATCACCAGGTCCTGCGCCAGCCCGCGCTTGAGGCCAAGGCCGGGCACGCCGAACGCGCGGTACTGGTAGTTGAGCTGGGCATCGAGCGTGTTGTAGCCGGACTCCGAAATGCCCCACGGCACGCCACGCTGATGACCGTAGTCAATCTGCCGCGCGACCGCCGCGCGCATGGTGGCGTCGAGCAATGTGCCATCGAAATTCGGCATCACGATCTGCGGCATCAGGTACTCGAACATCGAGCCGCTCCACGACAGCAGCAATGGCTCGCCCTCCGCGGACGTCAACAGTCGTCCGAGCGCGAACCAGCTTTCCTGCGGCAGCTCGCCCTGCGCGATCGCGACGAAACTGCACAGCCGCGCTTCCGACGCGAGCAGGTCGTAGTACCCATCGTCGAGCCGCCGTTCGTCGACGTTGTAACCGATCGACAGCAAGTGGCGCGCACGATCGTAGAGGAAATCGTACTCCATGCCCGCAAGGTCGCAGGCGACGCGTGCGATGCGATCGAGTCGCGCAATCCGCTCCGCTGCGCGCGACGCTGCAAGTTGCAGCGCGGTCGGGGACTGCAGTTCTGTTCCGGTATCGGCACCCATCGCACGCGCCGCGCAGGAACGCGCCAGTTCGCGCAACGAAGGCATCGCGGAGAGTCCATCTGGCGTCAACGCACCCTGCCCCGATGCGGATGCAACAAGCCACGGCGCGCACCACGCGAGGTCCGCCAGCGCATCGCGACACTGCGAGAGCAGCGTGCGCGCCCACAGTGCCGCCTCGCTCGCGGGATCGGGTGTGCCGTCGCTCAGGCCGATCGCCGCATCGTGCAGGCCCCGCAATGCGGCATGCGCTGATGGCAGGCCCCGCAGCGGCTGCACGCGTGCCGCTGCAAGCGCATCGCGGAACATCGGGAAGGCGTCGTGTGAATCCACGGCGGCGTGCTCGCAAAGCACCCCGAATGTATCCGCCAGGCCATCGAAGACGCGCGGATTGAGTACCGGCGCATCGACAAGCATGCGCATCCCTTCGGAAAGCACCAGCAGGTGCCCGGCCAGGTTGCCGCTATCCACCGTCGAGACGTAGCGCGGCGCGAGCGGCTGCAGGGTCAGGGTGTCGTACCAGTTGAAGAAATGGCCGCGATGGCGATCCAGCGATGCCAGTGTGGTCAGCGTCGCTTCGCTGCGATCGATGAACGTGGCCGCGGTGACGTAGCCGAAATCGAGCGCCGAGAGATTCGCGAGCAGCGACAGGCCGATGTTCGTCGGCGACGTGCGGTGCGCGACGACATGCAGCGGCTGCTCCTGCACGTTGTCCGGTGGCAGCCAGTTGTCCTCGGAACCAACGCTGGCTTCGAAAAAAGCCCATGTGCGGCGAGCCAGGCGCCCGAGGAATTGCAGCTGCCCATCACTGAGCGCGGCTGCCCTGCGCGCGGGCGTGCGGCTGATCCACCACGTCAGTGCGGGCGCCAGCAGCCACAGCACAACGATTGGCGCGGCAACCACCAGCGTGCCCGGATGCACGCGCACGATCCATGCAGCAAGCGCGAGCGCGCATGCGGGCGAGAACCACATCCTGCGGTACGCGCTGGCGACGTTTGTGCGCTGCGAGCGCTCGACTTCGCTCGAGGGGTTCCACTGCAACAGATGCCGGCGCGTCGCCAGCATCCGCCACATCGTGCGGACGATGGCATCAGCCGAATACGATGCCTCGTGTGGAAGGCAGGCGATTTGCAGCAGTGCGCGAGCAGCATGCCGAGCAGCCGCCTTTGCAATACCCGCCAGGTGCGTGGCGAGCGGAATTTCGTCGGACTTCCGCAGCAGGTCTATCGCAAGGGCGGCGACTGGTGCGACCAGGAACAATGCAAACAACGACAGCGTCCACCATCGCGCATCGTCGAGCGAACACCAGCCGACCACGAACAACGCGAGCATTGCGATCGGAGCTAGGCTGCGGCGCAGATTGTCGAAGATCTTCCAGCGCGACAGGGTCGACAACGGATTGGATTCGCGCGAGCCGTCCTCGCGGCGCACGCGCGGCAACAGCCACGGCAGCAGTTGCCAGTCGCCGCGGATCCAGCGGTGCCGTCGCGCGACGTCCGTGGCATAACGTGCGGGATAATCCTCGTACACCTGCGCGTCGCTCATCAGGCCCGAACGCGCGTAGCAGCCTTCGAGCAGGTCGTGGCTCAGGATCGCATTGTCGGGAAAGCGACCGCCGAGGGCCTGCTCAAACGCTTCGACGTCGTACACGCCCTTGCCGATGAACGAACCTTCGCCGAAAAGGTCCTGGTAGACATCAGAAACCGCGCGTGTGTAGGGATCGATGCCTGGTTCGCTCGCCAGCCAGCGTGCATAACGCGAGCGCTGCCCTGCCGTGATGCTGACGCCAACCCGCGGTTGCAGGATCCCATAGCCCGCAACGACCAGGCCAGAGCGCTCGTCACGGCGTGCACGATTGAGCGGATGCGCAAGCGTGCCGATGAATTCGATCGCGGCGTCGCGCGGCAACTGGGTGTCGGTGTCCAGGGTGATGACATAGCGCACGTGCGCCAGAATGCGGGTATCGCCCTCGACCAGTGCGAATGCCGATGCGTCGGCGTTGCGCAGCAGCGCGTTGAGATCGGTCAGCTTGCCACGCTTGCGCTCGCGTCCGATCCACGCGCGTTCAGGTTCGTTCCACATGCGCGAACGGTGCAGAAGGAAGAAGCGGTCCTCGCCGCTTCCATCGGCATATTTCAGGTTGAGGGCCGCAACCTGCCGCTGCGCCAAATCCAGCAGCAGGTGGTCCGATGGAAGTTCCTGCTGGGCCGCATCGAGCAGATCGGTCAACAAGGCGAAATGTACGTGCGGACCGCGATTTGCGAGGAAGCGCACCTCCAGCGCCTCGATCAGGTTTTCAACACCGCTTGCACTGCCAAGCATGGTCGGTACAACGACGAGCGTACGGACCTCGGGCGGCAAGCCATCTGAATAGTCCATGCGTGGCAGCGGACTTGGAGCGACCAGCAAGGTCGCAGCCCAGTTGACCAGGGCCATCGAGAGGTCGCTCGCCACCAGCGCGCAAGGCAGCACCAGCAGCCACAGCGGCCACGCGTGCCAGCCGTTTGCGCGCGCCTGCAACAACAATGCGCTGGCAATCACCAGGGTCCACAGGGCGATCGGTCCGAAGAACATCCACATCGGCACCTTGCCGCGGCGACGGCGCGGCAACAGCCGCAGCGGTGCCTTGTACGCAACGTCATGCTGGAGTTGCGCGAGGCCCTCGCCAATCAGGTAGTGGCCAACGTGTGCGAATACGGCATCGGGGCCGTGCTCCGCGACGCCCCTGCCGGCGAGCGACACGGCCTGCTGGGCGACCTGCAGTTCGGAACCGTCCGAACGCCGCGCGAGTGACTCGACGACATGCCGGTAACGGTCGCGCGTCGCGAAATCCATCTGCGCGTAGGTGCCGCTAGGATCCTCCCGCAGCGTGCGTTCGACCACACTCATCGCCTCGACGAACACGCGCCAGTCCATCGCGGACAAATAACGCAGGCTGCCGATGCTGTTGCTGATCGACACCTGGTCGGCGGCCTGCTGCTGGTTTTCGGCCTGCACGAGTTGCTCGATGGTCTGCCCGGATTCACCAAGCCATTGCTCGATCCAGGTCAGCGGTAGCGCGAGCGCCGAACTTTGTCCCTGCAGGCGGCGGGTGAGTTCGGCCACGAACGAGCCCGTCTGCGGTGGGTCCGAACGTGCCATGTCGGCGATCACCAGGACCAGGTTTTTCGGATCGCTCTCGGCGATCTCGGTCATCCGGTTGGCCCACGCGTCGGCAGTATTGCGGTCGATGCGATCCACCACCATGCGTGCGCCTACGCGACGGAGATTTTCGATCAATGCCAAACGCAGCATGATCGGGATCGCCCACAGTTCGCCTAGCGCAAGTGGCGCAACCGACTGGTACGAGGCGACGAAGCGGCTGAAGGTCTCGGTGTCCACGCGGCCATCGCCGTGCGAGATTGCCTCGAGCGCGATGTCGTAGACACGCGGGAAGCCGGCCGACGGACCTTCGACGAGCCGCGGCAATTCGCGACTGTAGTTTTTCGGCAGGTGCCGCTTGGCGGTGCGGATCTGTTCCTCGACGAGATAGTAATTATCGAGCAACCATTCGCACGCCGGCGTGACCCGGCGGTTTGCGGCCACCGCTTCGGACAACAGGTCGCAGGCTTCGAGCAGCAAGCGCTCGTTCGAGGACAGGCGCGCGAGCAACAGGTCAGGCGCACGCCCGATGCTGACCCTGTGCGAACGCGCGAGTGCGCGCCCGTGGCGCTCCATCTGGTCGCCGCTGAACAGCTCGGAGCGCAATGGCAACTCGTGCACAGCGTCTTCGCGCGTCGAGCGCGTGCCACGCAGCACGCTGCGGACGCGCAGCCAGGATTCAACAATTGCTTCACGGCCTGCGGTCATGCAGCGTCACCAATCCCTGGTGGAGAAAACCGTCTCGGGAAGATCAGGAAGGTGGAAACCAGCCGCCCAAGGTGAATCAATGATGATATCGCGTATGGTGCGCCCGTTAACAAAATCACTCGTTGGACACCCCGTGCGGGACGTGGCCGGCGGCGACGTGGCGTCGCGCACTGGTGATGTTGTCCTGCGAATCGTCGAAAAATATGTCCGCCCCAAATGCCTGCAGGAATGGGCCCTTGTCGCGACCACCGAGGAACAGCGCCTCATCAAGGCGTACCCCCCACTCGCGCAGCGTCAGGATCACCCGCTTGTGCGCAGGCGCCGAGCGCGCGGTGACGAGCGCGGTGCGGATGGGTGAGTCCTCCGCCGGAAACGCCTGTTGCAGGCGATGCAGCGCCGCAAGGAAACCCCTGAAGGGCCCACCCGACAATGGCGTGTGCGCTTGCGCGGCTTCGTTGCGCGAAAATGCGGCGAGACCCTGTTCGTTCGAAATGCGCTGGGATTCATCGCCGAAGATGACCGCGTCGCCGTCGAACGCGATGCGCAGCTGGTTGTGGCTGCGCTGTGCATCGCCTGAGTTCGAGTTTACCGCGGGGTCGAGGAAAGGAACCGCGTGCGCGCGCTCCGGATCCGCTGGCGAGCGTTCGACCGGACTACTGGAAGTGAGGATCGTTGCCGCCGCCACGCCGTGTTCGAGCGCACGTCGAACCGATGCGGGGTTCGCGGACAGGAACAATTGCGCACCGAACGGACGGATGTACGGATCGGTCGGCGCCCCCGCGGTGAACACTGCGCGCACGATGCCAAGCTTGTAGTGCTCGATAGAGTTGAAGATGCGCAGTCCCGTGTCGCTGGAATTGCGCGAGAGCAGGATGACCTCGACGCGCGGGCCGTCAGCCGCGGCGCCATCGTTGAGTGCAAGCAACTTGCGCACCAGAGGGAACGCGATCCCGGTCGCAAGCACCTCGTCCTCGCGCGAGCGCTGGAAATCCGCATACGCACCGACGCCATCGCGTTCGAACAAGGCGTGGCCCTCTTCGAGGTCGAACAAGGCGCGCGCGGTGATTGCGACGACGAGGTGGTCGGAGGGCTCACTGTCCATGCGCCCAGTATCCGTCATGCCAATGCTGGCCGCGAGCAATACCACGGGGATCGATCACCGGCCAGCCCGTCAACTCGCCGCGGTCAAGTCGAAACAAGGAGGCGCGCTTTCCAATCATCAGGCATTGCGCACGCGGGTCGAAACTAACTCACGAACTGCTCGTTGAGAATGCGTTCCTCGAGGTTGTGCTCTGGATCGAACAGCAACGTCACGCTGTGCGTCGTCGACTCGCGCACGCGCACTTCGGTCACGTCGCGCACTTCGTGCGAGTCGGCGGTTGCGCTGAGTGGGCGTTTGTCGGGATCGAGCACGTCGAAGCGCACTTCGGTGTCCGAGCGCAGCAACGCCCCGCGCCAGCGTCGCGGGCGAAATGCAGCGAGTGGAGTCAGCGCGATCACATTCGATCCCAGCGGCAGGATCGGCCCGTGCGCGGAAAAGTTGTATGCAGTGCTGCCCGCCGGTGTGGCGACCAGCACGCCGTCGCAGACCAGTTCGTCAAGACGCGCGCGGTCGTTGAGGTGGATGCGCAAGTGTGCCGCCTGCCGCGTTTGCCGCAGCAGCGAGACTTCGTTGTAGGCGAGCAACGACACCGTCGCGCCGGACTCGGTAATCGCGGTCATCTCGAGCGGGCGCAGGTGCGCTGGGTGCGCGGCGGCAATGCGCTCGATCAGGGCGTCGGGTTCGAAGTGGTTCATCAGGAAGCCGACCGTGCCGAGCTTCATGCCGTAGATCGGCAATCCCCTTTGGCCATGGCGGTGCATGGACTGCAGCATGAAGCCGTCCCCGCCGAGCGCGCACAACACGTCGGCATCGTCGGGGTCGCGCCGACCGAGCGCGGATTGCAACATGGCCAACGCTGCCTGCGCGTCGGGGGCGCGGCTGGCGAGGAAGGCGATGCGTGGCGTGGCGATCATTCCCACAGCTTAGCCGAACCTCCGCTGATCCAGTGGCATCGCGAACATCCCCAGTGCTACGGGCCGGGCATCCTCCGGTGCATGGATGCACCGCAGCGAACAACGACGCAAGTCGTTGATGATGCGATACATCCGTGTATCGCCCCTTCGCTGCGCGAACGCCGGCTTCGCCGTTCCGCCGCGCTCCTGCGCGGCAGGTCGCGAGCGCCGAGTCCGGACATGTGCCGGATTCGGTGCGACTGAACAAGTCCAGGATGGACTTGTTCAGACCATCCTTAAGGTATGCAGCTTTCCGGCATCAGATCCGCTTGCCCTATCCAGGGCGGCTATCCGCGCGAAGCCAACTGCGACAACCGCTGCACGGCGACGGATGCGGTCGGGTAGTCGAGGTTCTTCTGAGCCGCGAGTTCGTTGAGCATCGACAACGTGAAGCGCAACGACTGGTCGTCGCGCTCGATCCACGCCTTGACCTTCGCGTCGGGAGTCACGCCAGGCATCAAGAGCACCTGACCAACCAGGGTGTGCTGGTGATGGGCCAACTCGTCGCGCAACACGCCTCGCGCAACCGCATGCCAGCGACCATCGACCGGCAACCCGTCGATCTGCGCGGCGAGCCACGGCAGGCTCAACGCATCGCCCAGGCGGAAGTAGACCTTGGCGACGTCGATCACCTTGAGTTTGCGAGCGCGCGCAAGCTCGATGATGTCGCAGCACGGTTCCAGGTACGGAAGGGCCGCGAGTTGTCCGGCCAGCTCGTTCGACATTCCTTTTTGCTTCCAGTCCCGCAAGCTCGCCTCGTACGCTGGCCGCTGCGAGTCCGGCAGGATGCCCTGTCCAGCGCGGATGTCCTTGAACCCATCGTGATAGCGCTCGATTGCCGTTGCGATGTCAGGGATGGCTCCCGGCTGCGCCAGCAGCCAGCGCGTGAACGAGCGCTGCATCGACCAGATGACCTGCAGCGCGTCGATCTGGTTCGCCTCGGGCACCTTTCCGTCGACTGCATCGATCTGCGACCACAGTGCGCGCACATCGAGCGTATCGCGGGTGATCGTGAAGGCCTTGGCGACCTCGCCCGGCGTGCGGCCGGTGTCTTCCTGCATGCGCAGCATGAAGGTCGCGCCCATCCGGTTGACGATGGAATTGGTCACCACGGTGGCGATGATTTCGCGACGCAGGCGGTGGCGCTGCATGTGCTCGCCATACTTCTCGCGTAAGGGCTGCGGGAAATAGCGCGCGAGTTCCGCCGACAGGAAACTGTCTTCTGGGACGTCCGAAACCAGCAACTGCTGGAAGATCACGATCTTCGCGTACGACAGCAGGATCGACAGTTCCGGACGCGTCAGTCCAAGCCCATGCGACTTGCGTTCGGCGATTTCGGCATCCGATGGCAGGAATTCGATCTGCCGGTCCAGCAGGCCCTGTTTTTCCAGAGTGCGGATGAAATGCTGCTTGGAACCGAGCCGCGACAGACTCATGCGCTCCATCAGGCTGATCGCCTGGTTCTGCCGGTAGTTGTCGATCAGGACGAGATCGCCAACCTCGTTGGTCATCCGCGCGAGCAGTGCATTGCGCTTGGCCTCGGTCAATTCGTTGCGCTGCACCGCATCGTTGAGCAGGATCTTGATGTTGACCTCGTGGTCGGAGGTGTCCACGCCCGCGGAATTGTCGATGAAGTCGGTGTTCATCAGCACCCCGGCGATCGACGCCTCGATGCGGCCGCGCTGGGTGAAGCCGAGATTGCCGCCCTCCCCAACCGTCCGGCATCGCAGCTGGTTGCCGTTGACCCGCAGCGCGTTGTTCGCGCGATCGCCGACGTCGGCGTTGGTTTCGCTACTGGCCTTGACGTAGGTGCCGATGCCTCCATTCCACAGCAGGTCCACCGGCGCCTTGAGGATCGCTGCCATCAGGTCGGCAGCGGTCATCTGCTCCACGCCTTCGCCGATGTCCAGCGCGGCGCGCACCTGCGGGGTGATGCGGATCGACTTCGCGCTGCGCGGATACAACCCGCCGCCTTCGCTGATCAGGGTCGTGTCGTAGTCCTCCCACGACGAGCGCGGCAGCGCGAACATGCGCTCGCGTTCGACGAAGGATTTTTCCGCATCCGGATCCGGGTCCAGCAGGATGTGGCGGTGGTCGAACGCGGCAAGCAGGCGGATATGCCGCGACAGCAACATGCCGTTGCCGAACACGTCTCCGGACATGTCGCCGATGCCGACGCAGGTGAAGTCCCCGGTCTGGCAATCGCGGCCCATCGCGCGGAAATGCCGCTTGACCGATTCCCACGCGCCCTTCGCTGTGATCCCCATTCCCTTGTGGTCGTAACCGACCGAGCCGCCCGACGCGAACGCATCGCCCAGCCAGAAGCCGTGCTCGATCGCAATGCCGTTGGCGATGTCGGAAAACGTCGCGGTTCCCTTGTCCGCGGCGACGACCAGGTACGGATCGTCGGCATCGTGGCGGACTACGCCTTGCGGGTGCACGGTCCTGCCGTCGACGATGTTGTCGGTGATGTCGAGCAGCGCATTGATGAACAGCTTGTAGCAGGCGATGCCCTCGGCAAGCTGCGCATCGCGATCCGGGGAAGATGGCGGACGCTTGACGTAGAAACCGCCCTTTGCGCCAACCGGCACGATGACCGTGTTCTTGACCATCTGCGCCTTGACCAGGCCCAGCACCTCGGTGCGGAAATCCTCGCGGCGATCCGACCAGCGCAGGCCACCGCGAGCGACCGGACCGAAGCGCAGGTGCACGCCTTCCACACGCGGCGCGTAAACGAAAATCTCGCGGTACGGACGCGGTTTCGGCAAGTCCGGGACTTTCGATGCATCGAACTTGTAGGCGATGTATTCGCGTGGCTTGCCGTCGAACGTCTGGTAATAGTTGGTGCGCAACGTCGCGCCGATCACGCCCATGAAGCTGCGCAGGATACGGTCTTCATCGAGGCTGGCGACGTGCTCGAGCAGGATCGCAAGCGCGTCCATGCAGGCATCGACCTGCGCATCGCGGTCGAGGCCGCGTGCATAGGCGACTTCTTCGGTCAGCGTTCCAGACGCATGCTTGAGCGATGGCGGAGTAATGGCTTCGAGCTCGGCACGTAGCTTCTCGCGCGCGGCATCGTCGGTGCTGCCCTTGCCGTCCTTGCCGGAGCTGTGTGCAGGGTCGAACCGCGACTCGAACAATTCCACCAGCAATCGCGCGATCAGTGGATAGCGGTTGAGCGTGGCCTCCATGTAGGTTTGCGAGAACGGTACCCCGGTCTGCAACAGATACTTGCAATAGCCGCGCAGCATCGCGACTTCACGCCACGTCAGGCGAGCGGTCAACAACAGGCGGTTGAAACCATCGCTTTCGGCAGCGCCGGCCCAGATGTGTTCGAACGCTTCCTCGAACGCGTGCCCGACTGCGGCGATATCGACATCGACCGTGGTCTGCACCTCGAAGTCCTGGATGTTGATCGTCGGGCTGCCGGGCCGGGCATCGCCAAGCTCGATTTCGTAGGGGTGTTCGGCAAGCACGCGCAGGCCCAGGTTTTCCATCATCGGCAGCGCATCGGACAGGTGGATCGCATCGCCGGCGCGCAACAGCTTGAAGCGCAGCGATGCGGGATCGGAGGGGTCGCGGTAGAGGCGCTGTTCGAGATCGAACGAACCCTTCAGGCGCTCGATCTGGCGCAGGTCCGCGACCGCGCCGGCGGGGGTCACGGCTTCCACGTAACTCGCCGACAGCTTCGGCAGGTAACGCGATGCGAGGTGGCCGCCGGCTTCGTCGCCATGCGCCGCGATCAATTCGTCGCGCAACTCATCGCGCCAGTTGCGCACGATTCCGGCGATTTGCGTTTCGAGGTCGGCGAGATCCACATGGACGTCAGTGCCGGCCTTCGGACGCACGATCATGTGCAGTTGCGCGAGCGGCGATTCGCCGACCTGGATCGTCGTGTCAACCCTCTCGCCCTGCAATGCGCTGGTCAGCAACGTCTCAAGGCGGCGGCGTGCATCGGTATTGAAACGATCGCGCGGGATATACACCAGCGCGGAGAAGAACCGACCATACCGGTCGCGACGCAGGAACAGCTTGCTGCGGCCGCGATCCTGCAGGCCAAGGATGCCCAGGCTGGTCTGCAGCAACTGTTCGGTGCTGGACTGGAAGAGTTCATCGCGCGGCAACGTCTCGATGATGTGCCGCAGCGCCTTGCCATTGTGGCTGCCGGGACCGAACCCCGAGCGCTCCATCACCTGTTCGTGGCGCTCGCGCACGATCGGGATCTCCCATGGGCGGCGGTTGTAGGCGCTGGATGTGTACAGCCCCAGGAAGCGCTGCTCGGTGACCGCCTTGCCATTCGCGTCGTACACAAGCACGCCGATGTAGTCCATGTAGCCCGCGCGATGCACTGTCGCGCGCGAATTGGTCTTGGTCAGGATCAGCGGCTCGGTCGCGCCTTCTGGCTGCTTCGCCGCAAGACCCACGGTCGAACGTGGCGCAGTATTGCGCAGGTCGCCACGCAACAGACCAAGGCCGGTGCTCTCGACCGCAACCAGCACTTCGGCCTTGCCTTGCTTGACAACCTTGTATTCGCGGTAGCCGAGGAAGGTGAAGTGATTGTCCGCCGCCCAGCGCAGAAACGCCTCGATTTCCTCGCGCTCCTCCGTATCGACTGGCAATGGGCGCTTCGGCAACTCATTGGCGATCTGCACCATCTTGTCGCGCATCGCCGACCAGTCCTCGACACTCGAGCGCACATCCGCCAGCACCGAAACGACTTTCGCGTGCATCTGCTTGAGCGCGTCGGCGTCGCCCTGGCGATCCACTTCAAGATGAATGATCGACTCAGGCCGACCCTCGCCCACGCCAGCAAGCCTGCCACGACCATCGCGCGTGACCGATGGCACCGGATGCATCAGGTTGTGCATGTCCAGGCCAGCCTGGCTCATCGCCAGGGTCACGCTGTCGACGAGGAACGGCATGTCGTCGTTGACGATTTCGATCGCGGTATGGGTTGACGACCAACCGTCCTTCGCGCCGTCGGGGTTGAACACCCGCACGACCGGGGTGCCTGCCTTGCGCGTCTGCAGCAACGCGTAAAGTCCTTGCGCGATCGCGAGCCAATCGGACGCGGAACGCGCGGCAAGATCGTCGGCGGCCACCCGGTCGAACAGGCGCTCGGCGAACGCGCGATAGCTGGCGTCCTTGCCCATCGGTCCGCGCATGATCGCGGCGAGCAGGTCGCCGGCGTTGGCGGGAGTCGACACGGCTTGCTTCACGGCGGCCTTCGGAGCGACAGCTTTCGAAGCGGAGGACTTGGCGGCAGCTTTCGAAGCCGGCGATTGACTCTTGTTGGATGCCGGCGCGGCAACGGCAGGCTTTTTCACGGGCTTTTTCACGCGAGGTCTTCAGGTGCGGACGAGATCGCGAGTTTACCGGCTGGGGGTTGTGCGGGCCAGCTTGGGTGGGTCTTGACGAATGCAGAAACCCAAGGCTGAGCGGCACAGAGTTCGTCAGGCCGTCCGCTCGCGCAAAGTTGCTACCCCTCTCCAGACCTCCCCTTCGCGATGCGAAAGGGAGGCAGCCCATTGCGGCAATCTGATTCCCTCCTTTTCGCAGCGCGAAGGGTGATGAGCCGCGATGATGCGGAGAAGAACGCCCGGAAGGGCCGGAGAGGGTCAGGGAGAGGTTGAGCGAGGGGCAAAATCTCTTGTCAACTCGCGAAGAATATCGGCCAGCACCCCTGAAGTGCTCTGCACTACATCGTGGTTCCAGTAGCGCGACACGCGGTATCCAGGCAGTTCAAGCTTTGACGTGCGGACCGCATCGTACTCACGTTGTTCGGAATGCTGTCCACCATCCAGTTCAATGATGAACTTTGCCTGCTGACAAACGAAATCGGCAATGTATCCGGCAATTGGAACCTGCCGACGAAAGCGGAATCCTTCGAGCTGTCTGGCGCGAAGATGAGTCCACAGCAAACGCTCAGCGTCGGTACTTGCGTTGCGAAGTTGTCGGGCGCGTTCTCGCAGTTCGTCCAAAGCCGACCCCTCCCCAACCCTCCCCTTCGCTACGCGAAAGGGAGGGAGCTACCACGACCTCCTGATTCCCACCCTTTCGCATAGCGAAGGGGAGGGCCAGGGATGGGTGCAATTGAGCGCCAGGCGCGCTGCGAAAGGCAAGCTACCTCAGCCCAGTCTCATTGCGCGCAATCACCAGCCTCTGGATCTCGCTCGTCCCCTCGTAGATCTCGGTGATCTTGGCGTCGCGGAAGTAGCGCTCCAGTGGCATTTCCTTCGAGTACCCCATGCCGCCATGGATCTGCACGGCTTGGTGGGCGATCCACATCGCGGCTTCCGATGCGGTGAGCTTGGCGACCGCGGCCTCGGTGCTGAAGCGGCCGCCGTGCTTTTCCGTCTCGCCTTTTTTCCATGCCGCGCGCAAGGTCAGCAACAGCGATGCGTCGAGCTTGCATTTCATGTCGGCGATCTTGGCCTGGATCATCTGGAAGCTGCCGATCGGCTGACCGAAGCTCTTGCGTTCGCGCACGTAGGCAAGGCTCGCCTCGTACGCTGCGCGTGCGATCCCGATCGCCTGCGAAGCGATGCCGATGCGACCGGCGTCGAGCACGCTCATCGCGACCTTGAAGCCGTGGCCTTCCTCACCGAGGACTGCGTCGGGCGCAGCGATGTAGTCCTCGAACTCGATCTCGCAGGTCGCCGACGCGCGGATGCCGAGCTTGGGTTCGGTCTTGCCGCAGCGGAAACCCTTGTTCGCGGTGTCGATCAGGAATGCGGTGATTCCGCGCGCGTGCTTGTCCGGCTCGGTCATCGCGAACAAAACGATGTACTTGGCGACCGGACCGGAGGTGATCCAGCTTTTCTTGCCATTGACGACGAAGCTGCCATCGCCCTGCTTCACCGCCCTGCACTTCATTGCGGTCGCATCGGAACCGGACTGCGGTTCAGTCAGCGCGAATGCGCCGATCTCACGCCCTTCGGCGATCGCACGCACGTACTTCTGTTTCTGTTCCTCGGTGCCGAACTTCAGGATGCCGTTGCAGAACAGCGAATTGTTCACCGACATGATGGTGGAATGCGCGGCGTCCGCAGCGGCGATCTCGACCATCGCCAGCACATAGGCGATAGGATCCATGCCGGCGCCCCCGTATTCGGACGGCACCTCGATGCCCATCAGCCCGTTCTCGCCGAGCAGCCGGATGTTCGCAAGCGGGAACTCGCCGGATTTGTCGTGTTCCTCTGCACTGGGCGCGATTTTCTCCTGCGCGATGCGGCGCGCCACGTCCTGGATCATCAATTGTTCTTCAGTGAACTGGAAATCCATGGCGTCGCTCCGGTCTGCAAGAGGAGCATTTTAGCGGCAGACACCCGCCAAAGCGAACGGAAGGGTCCGGATCGCCGGGTGGCAGGATCCGTACCTGGCCTGGCAGGAGTTTCAGGCCGCGCTATTGCATCGCCAACGAGCGTCGAGACGACAGCAGAGCCGGCCTCGGCCATTCTTCACGCGGACTGATCAACCGATCGCCACGAGACCATTCGCCGCGGCATTGCCTCGGCGCGATCCGGCTGCGCATCCAGCACTGCGCACTCCATGTCGTGGCGCGGGCGCAGGGTGCCTTACCAACGCCGCTGTGCTACCCAGTCCGGCTGCGATCGATCCAACGAAGGCCGCTGCGTTATCCAACACAGCCGCGATGTGTCCCACCAAAGCCGCTGCGTTGTCCATCACGGCCGCGATGTGTCCGACCAAAGCCGCTGCGTTGTCCAACACAGCCGCGATGTGACACATCAAAGCCGTTGCGTTATCCATCACCGCCGCGATGTGTTCCAGCAAAGCCGCTGCGTTATCCATCACCGCCGCGATGTGTTCCCCCAAAGCCGCTGCGTTATCCATCACAGCCGCGATGTGTTCCACCAAAGCCGCTGCGTTATCCATCACAGCCGTGATGTGTCCGACCAAAGCCGCTGCGTTGTCCATCACAGCCGCGATGTATGCCGCGAAAGCTGCCCGGACGCCGAACCTCGCCGCCGTTTGGCGAGTAAATACACGTTGTATTCACCACACCACGACCGGCTGCAACTGCTCGCCGCGTGGTGCACGGGGAAATTCCAGTGGCGAACCGTACTGCGCATGCGCGTCCGGCTTCCCCGGGATTTCCGGTCTGGAAGTGCGGCAAAACAGTCTCGATTTCGCGCTCGAATCCCGGCGCAACCTTGACCCGGTGCCGGCATGGCCCTAACCTTGCTATATCTCTGAATCAAGATACAAGGATATTTATGCATCTGGAGGACTGGTCCTCCTGTTTGCGCGTACTCGCCGACCCGACCCGGGTGCGCCTGCTCTCATTGCTCGAACGCGAGGAATTGACCGTCGCCGAACTCGCCTCGGTGACCCGGCTCGCGCAGCCGCGCGTGTCCACCCACCTGGCGCGCTTGAAGGAAGCATCGCTCGTCCACGACCGGCGTGCCGGCGTATCGGCGTACTACCGTTTCAGCGACGACCTCGACGGCGCGGAAGCCGCGTTGTGGCGCGCATTGCGCGAAGGAACCGACGACCCTCTGCTGCGCCAGGACGCCGAACGCCTGCCAGCGGTGCTCGCGATGCGCGCAGCCGACCAGAACTGGGCCGATTCGGTCGCCGGCGACATGGAGCGGCACTATTCCCCCGGCCGCACCTGGGAAGCGATGGCGCGCGCGACCCTGCCCCTGCTGGTCCCAGGCGACGTGCTCGACATCGCGTCCGGCGACGGCGTGCTTGCCGAACTGCTTGCCCCGCACGCAACCAGTTATGTGTGCGTGGATGCAAGCGAACGCGTGGTCGCGGCCGCGCGCGAGCGGCTCAGGCCGCATCGCAACGTGCGCGTCCTGGTCGGCGACATGCATGCGCTGAAGCTGCCCGAGGCAAGCTTCGACCTTGCGTTGCTGATGCAGGCGCTGACCTACTCCGAGCGCCCCGCGTCCGCGGTGGCCGAAGCCGCAAGACTGCTTCGCCCGGGCGGAAGGCTGGTGGTGACCAGTCTTGCGCGCCACGAACACCGCGAAGCGGTTGCGCCGTACGGACACGCCAACCTGGGCTTCAGTGCACGCGAGCTGGTGAAGATGGCCGAGAAGGCCAGGCTGCGCGTTGCATCGTGCGAAGCGCTGACCCGCGAAAAACGCGCGCCGCATTTTGAAGTCCTGTCCTTGCACGCGATGAAGCCTTGAAAGGCGATTCATCGCATCCATCGCGCGAGCCAGCATCCCAGCTGTTTCCAAGGGTCCACAAACCATGACGACCAAACTGCCGTACAAGAATCCCGAACGCGTCGCCCGGCTCGAAGCCGACCTCGCCGCGCGCATCCTGATCATCGACGGCGCAATGGGCACGATGATCCAGCAGCACGAGCTGCACGAGGCGGATTTCCGCGGAGAACGCTTCGTCGACGGAATCGACAGCCAGCACGACTACGGCCCCGCCGGGCCGGCGAAAGCCAGCCACGATCTCAAGGGCAACAACGACCTGCTGACCCTCACCTGCCCCGACCTCATCGGTGGCGTGCATGCAGCGTACCTGGAAGCCGGCGCCGACCTGGTCGAGACCAACACGTTCAACAGCACATCGATCAGCCAGCTCGACTACGGCCTTGAGCACCTCGCGCACGAACTCAATGAGGAAGGTGCGCGGATCGCCCGCGCCTGCTGCGACGATGCCGAGGTTAAGGATCCATCGCGCCTGCGCTACGTGATCGGCGTGCTCGGCCCCACCAGCCGCACCGCCTCGCTGAGCCCCGACGTCAACGACCCGGGCTTTCGCAACATCGATTTCGAAACCCTCGCCGCGGCGTATCGCGATGCGGCCCACGGGCTGATCGCCGGCGGCGCCGACGTGCTGATGGTCGAGACCGTGTTCGACACGCTGAATGCAAAGGCCGCGTTGTTCGCGATCGACGATGTATTCGCCGAACTTGGGGTCCGCCTGCCGGTGATGGTTTCCGGCACGATCACCGACAAGTCCGGGCGCACGTTGTCCGGGCAGACCGCGGATGCGTTCTGGTATTCGCTGCGGCATGCGAAGCCGCTCGCGATCGGGCTCAATTGCGCGCTCGGCGCAAAGGATCTGCGCGCGTACGTGGACGTGCTGTCGGAAGTTGCCGACTGCCAGATCAGTTGCCATCCCAATGCGGGACTCCCGAACGCGTTCGGCGGCTACGACGAAACGCCTGCCGACATGGCGCGGATGCTGCGCGAATTCGCCCAGTCCGGCCTGCTGAATTTGGTCGGCGGCTGCTGCGGCACCACGCCTGCGCACATCAACGCGATCGCCAACGCCGTCGCCGACCTGCCGCCGCGCGCGTTGCCTTCAACCCAAGACAAGGCGCAAGCCGCATGAGCAACTGGCATTACACGCGGCTCGCCGGTCTGGAGCCGTTGGTCATCACGCCGGAGTCGAACTTCATCAACGTCGGCGAGCGCACCAATGTCACCGGCTCGGCGCAGTTCCGCAAGCTCATCGCAGACGACCGCTACGACCAGGCGGTGATCGTCGCGCGCCAGCAGGTCGAAAGCGGCGCGCAGATCATCGACGTGAACATGGACGAAGGCATGCTCGACTCCGAGCGTGCGATGGTGACGTTCCTGCAACTGATCGCCGCCGAGCCTGATATTGCGCGGGTGCCGGTGATGGTGGACTCGTCCAAGTGGAGCGTGATCGAAGCCGGCCTCAAATGCCTGCAGGGCAAGGGCGTGGTCAACTCGATCTCGATGAAGGAAGGCGAAGCGGAATTCCTGCGCCAGGCGCGGCTGGTGCAGCGCTACGGCCACGCCGTCGTGGTGATGGCATTCGATGAACAGGGCCAGGCCGATACCGCTGCACGCAAGATCGACATTTCGTCGCGCGCCTACAAGCTGCTGACCGAAGAAGCGGGCTTTGCGCCCGAAGACATCATCTTTGACCCGAACATCTTCGCGATCGCGACCGGTATCGAGGAACACAACAACTACGCGGTCGATTTCATCGAGGCGGCGCGCGAGCTCAAACGCCGTTTCCCGCTCTCGCATATCTCCGGCGGCGTGTCGAACGTGTCGTTCGCGTTCCGCGGCAACAACGCGGTGCGCGAGGCGATCCACGCGGTGTTCCTGTACCACGCGATTGGCGCGGGCATGGACATGGGCATCGTGAACGCCGGTGCATTGCCGCTGTACGACGATCTCAATGCCGAGCTGCGCGACCACGTCGAGGACGTCGTGCTCAATCGGCGCCCCGATGCGACCGAGCGCCTTCTCGATCTCGCCGAACGATTCCGCTCGAAGAAAGGCGAGGTCAAGGTCGAGGAGCTCGCCTGGCGCAGCCTCCCGATCGACGCGCGCCTTTCGCACGCGCTGGTGCACGGGCTCGATGCATTCGTGGTCGAGGACACCGAGGAGGCGCGCATTCGCTCCACCCGCCCGCTCGACGTGATCGAGGGTCCGCTGATGGACGGCATGAACGTCGTCGGCGACCTGTTCGGCGCGGGCAAGATGTTCCTGCCGCAGGTGGTGAAGTCCGCGCGCGTGATGAAGAAGGCCGTCGCGCACCTGCTGCCCTTCATCGAGGCGGAAAAGTTGCGCACGGGCGAGGTCGGCAAGAACAATGGCGTCATCGTCATGGCGACCGTGAAGGGCGACGTGCACGACATCGGCAAGAACATCGTCGGCGTGGTGCTTGCGTGCAACAACTTCGAGGTGATCGACCTTGGCGTGATGGTGCCGGCGCAGGTGATCCTGGACAAGGCGCGGGAAGTGAACGCCGACATCATCGGCGTGTCGGGCCTGATAACGCCTTCGCTCGAGGAAATGGGCCATGTCGCGCGCGAGATGCAGCGGCAGGGCTTGACGATTCCTCTGCTGATCGGTGGTGCAACCACGTCGCGCGCGCACACGGCTCTGAAGATCGCGCCACACTACAAATCGCCAGCGGTGTGGGTGAAGGACGCATCGCGCGCGGTCGGGGTGGCGCAATCGCTGGTGAGTCCTGACCTGCGCGCTGCGTATGTGGCGGCCAACGAAGCAGACTACGAGACCATCCGCGAACGCCACAAGGATCGCAGCAACGCCAAGCGGCTGGTGTCACTCGGGCACGCACGCGCGCAGCGCTTCGACGGCGGCTGGAACGACTATGTCCCGCCGGCGCCGAACAAGCCGGGCCTGCATGTGTTCGACGACGTGCCATTGCAATCGTTGCGCGAGATCATCGACTGGACGCCGTTCTTCCAGAGCTGGGAGCTTTCCGGTCGTTACCCGCAGATCCTCGACGATGCCATCGTCGGCGCGCAGGCGCGCGAACTGTTCGACGACGCGCAGAAGATGCTCGATCGCATCATCGCGGAGAAGTGGTTGACCGCGAAGGCGGTTGTCGGGCTGTGGCAAGCGCATACGGTCGGCGATGACGTGGAGCTATATTCCCTTCTCCCACGTGACCAGGGACCGGATGAGGGGCAAGAGGGGACAAGGGATACCATGATCTCGCAAGGTTCGCCCCTCACCCCTACCCCTCTCCCGATGGGAGAGGGACAGAAACCTCTCGCCAAACTCCACTTCCTGCGCCAGCAGGCGGACAAACCCGTAGATCGTCCCGACTTCTGCCTCGCGGATTTCGTGGCGCCAAAGGAGAGCGGCGTACGCGACTGGATGGGTGCGTTTGCGGTCACCGCGGGAATCGGCATCGAGCCACACGTCGCCGCTTTCGAGGCGGCATTCGACGACTACAACGCCATCCTGCTCAAGGCACTCGCCGATCGCCTGGCCGAGGCCCTCGCCGAACACATGCATCGCATCGTGCGTACCGATCTGTGGGGCTACGCACCCGACGAGGCGTTGCCGA
The DNA here is from genome assembly GCA_038234715.1 of Lysobacterales bacterium. GTDB lineage: Bacteria > Pseudomonadota > Gammaproteobacteria > Xanthomonadales > Xanthomonadaceae > SZAS-103. Next base: position 146,703 of record JBBQTD010000002.1, read on the forward strand.
ACGATGTGCTGATCGCCGAAGGCTATCGCGGCATTCGCCCAGCGCCCGGCTATCCGGCGTGCCCGGAGCACAGCGAAAAAACCGCGCTGTTCGAGCTCCTCGATGCGGGCAACAATGCAGGCATGGCGTTGACCAGCGGCTACGCGATGACCCCGGCCGCGGCCGTGTCCGGTTACTACTTCGCGCATCCGGGCAGCCAGTATTTCGTGGTCGGAAAGCTCAGCAAGGAACAGGTGGAGGACTACGCCAAACGCAAGGGCGCGAGCCTCGCGCAGGCCGAACGCTGGCTCGCGTCGAACCTGGACTACGATCCGGACTAGCCGCTGGCCCCAGACATGACCGCGCATCCGACCAGCAACGCCGAATTCATCGAACAGCATGCCGGACCTGCGCGGATCGTGCTGTGCGGTGGACGCCAGCTCATCAACAAGCTGATCCGCAAGGCCCAGGGGCCCTTGACCGATGACGGGCACCGCGCCCTGTGGTCGCATGCTTTCGTGTTCAGCGAGCGGCGCATCGATGGCCATTGGTGGGTGGTCGAATCGGACCTCGACATGCGTTATCGGCAGATTCGCCTGGGCCTGCAGGAAAATCGCATCGACCGCTATTTCGATGCCACGGAATTCCCGAATATTGCGATCCTCGATTTCGGACTCGACGCACAGCAGACACGCAAGGTGCAACAGCGTGCGCTCGAGCTACTGGCCGGATTGTCGACCTATTCGCTGGCTGAACTGGTTGGAACCCTGCTGTCCCTGCACAGCAACCGCCTGCGCAGGCGCGAGAACCTGCTGTCGAAGGAAGGCGCGATGTATTGCTCGGCGATGGTGCAGGACTGCTACGCCGCCGCTGGCATCGCGTTCCAGCCGGGCATCCACGGCAAGAACATCGCACCGCACGACATCGAGAAGTCGCCTGTTGCGCACGCGACGCACCGCCTGGTGCGCGACCCGCATATGAAGGCGCGGCCACGAACCGGCTTCAGGTTGAAGAAGGCCAGCGACTGAAATCCGTCGTTCCGGGATGATGCGCATCGCATGACCCAACCATGACGACGTGCCGGATGCTCAGAACACGAACATCCCGACCGCCGCGCCGAACATCACGACGGTGGTAACGCCGACGACCCAGCGCGTTGTGATCGAGCTTGTCTGTCCGTGCATGACACGCTTGTCGGTGGCGATCAGCAACAGCGCGACGAGCAGGAATGGCGCGAGCAGCCCATTGACGATCGCCGACCAGTACAACGCCTTGATCGGATCGACCTTGAACAGGTTCATTGCCGCACCGGAAACCGTTGCGAGGATGAACACGCAGTAGAACGAAATCGCGTTGTTGAATTTCTCGTCGAGCCCATAAGCCCAGTCGAACGTTTCGGCAAATGCATACGCCGCCGATCCGGCGAGCGTGGGAATCGCAAGCAGCCCGGTGCCGACCAGGCCAATGGTGTACAGGAAATAGGCGTAGTCGCCAGCCAGGGGACGCAGTGCCTCGGCGGCCTGGCGCGTGCTGTCGATCTTGACGATGCCGTGCGCGTGCAGGGTCAGCGCGGTGGTGAGGATGATGAAGAACATCACCACGTTCGAAAACAGCGTGCCTACGCCGATGTCGATGCGACGGTCCTGGAGTTCGCGGCGTGTCGCTCCGCGCCGACTGATCAGCATCTGCCGGCCCATCGCCTTTTCCTCCTCGACCTCCTGCCCTGCCTGCCAGTAGAAGAGGTACGGACTGATCGTCGTGCCGAGGATCGCGACGAGTGCGCCCCACGCAGCGCCGCTGTGCGGAAGCACCGGAACCACCGTGTCGTGCAGGACATGGATCCAGTTCGGCTTGATCAGGAATGCGGCAATAACGTAAGCGAACAACGCCAGCGCAAGCCACTTCAGCACGTTCGCGATCTGGTGGTAGCGCAACCAGATGGTGGCTGCGCAGATGCCAAGGCCGAGCACCCAGACCCAGACATGCGAAGAACCCGCACCGAGCATTTCGGTTGCGTCGGCCATTCCCGACAGGTCCGACGCGATGTTGATCGTGTTGGCGATGAGCAGTGCGAGGGAAAACACCGCCACAATCCAGCGCGGAAATTTCTCGCGGAACGCGCCCGCCAACCCCATTCCGGTCACCATCCCGACGCGTGCGCACATCATCTGCACGCAACCCATCAGCGGCCAGGTTAGCCACGCCGCCCACAGGAACGAGGTTCCGAATTGCGCGCCGACCACCGAATAAGTGGCGATGCCGGACGGATCGTCGTCGGCCGCGCCGGTGGTAACGCCCGGTCCCAATGCCCCAAACAGACGCCGGAGCATGCCTGGCTTTGCCGGCTTGCTGGCCGATTTCACCACACCAGGTCGTCCGGGACGCGATACAGAGGATCGGCATAGGGATCGTCCGCTGCCGGCGCGGTCGGGTCGACCAGGAGTGCGAGCAGGCTGGGCAAGATGGCCTGCACATCGCGCGCGAGCGCAGCATCGACCAGCAGGTAGCGACCATCGAGCTGCACGACGCCAAGGTCGCCGGCGTTGAGCGACTTCAATTGGACATCGGTCACGTGAACGCGACGGATCTTGCCGTTGTACTCGAAGTGGCGCACGTGTTCGGCATCGGCCGCATTGAGCGTCTTGTCCTTGAGCAGCTCGGCGACCTTTGCCTTGGCTTCGCGCTTGATGCTTGCGGCCTCCTGCTTGAGTCGTTCGGCCTCGATACGTTCAGCCTTTTCGTTCTGCGCACGAATTGCATAGGCCTTGGCGAGATCGATCTCCTCGCGCGTACGTTGCGGCGGCGGCTCGCGGCGCGGTCGATCGGGGCGTACACCTGGCTCCGTGCGTGGATTCGGGGCGGCACTTGCAGGCGTATGGGACGGATTGCGCGTCTGGGTCGCTGGACGTTGCGCCGGCAGACGTTGCGGTGGATGCCGCTGGTTGGGATGGCGCGAAGCATCGTTCCGTTCGGGCCTGGACGCAGAGCGATCCCTCGCGTCACCCGCTCCCGGCCGCGACCGGCTGTGTTCGCGCGGATCCTTCATGTCATGTTGCCGCGGCTGTCGCGGCGGCTCGGGTGCCGGCTTGAAGCCCAGCCCAAGCAACAGGTCTTTCATGGAATTGCTCATGCTGGATCCCGACGGGGTGCGAAGCGGCTTCGTCAGATGCGAAGCCGGGTGGTTCGGCTGCCATGCGCGAACGCAGTTGCGATGGCATCAATAATGCGGAGGTGGCGGTTCTTCCTGGGTGTCGCCAGGGATCATTCCGCGCAGCTCACCAACGTCGGCCAATGCGCGTTCGAGGCGTGCGCGGTCGCGCGCCGACTCCATGCGTGCATCGGCCAGCGCGTCGCTCATCTCGATCAGCGTTCGCTCGATGAAGGCAATCCTCGTCTCAAGGTCGATCAGGCGTTCCAGCATGCGCGTGGTTTCCGCTTTCATGGCTGCCGCACCGATCGGCCGCGACCGATGCCGTAGTAAGCAAGGCCCGCCGCTTCCACGGCAACGGGATCGTAGATGTTGCGACCATCGAAGATCGCCTTGTCGCGCAGACGCGCCGCAACCTCCGCGAAGTCCGGGCTCCAGAATGCCTTCCACTCCGTGACAACGATCAGCGCGTCCGCACCTTCGAGCGCCTCGGCCGGAGTGGTGCAAAGGGTCAGGTCGTCGCGCTCGCCGAACACGCGCCTCGCCTCGTCCATCGCCTCCGGGTCGTACGCGCGCACCGATGCGCCTACTCTCCACAAACCTTCCAGCAATGTGCGGCTGGGCGCTTCGCGCATATCGTCGGTGTTGGGTTTGAAGGCAAGGCCCCACAACGCAAACCGCTTGCCCGCGAGGTCTTGCCCGAAGTGCGCTTGCACGAGTTCGAACAACCGGGATTTCTGGGCGCGGTTCACCGCCTCCACCGCAGACAGGATGCGCGCCGCGTAGCCGTGCTGTTTCGCGATGTAGTCCAGCGCCTGCACATCCTTCGGGAAGCACGAGCCGCCATAACCGGCGCCCGGATAGATGAAGGCATAGCCAATACGCGGGTCCGAGCCAATCCCGTGGCGCACCATCTCGATGTCGGCGCCGACCCGCTCGGCGATGTTCGCCATCTCGTTCATGAAGGAGATCTTGGTCGCGAGCATCGCGTTCGCGGCGTATTTCGTCAGCTCGGCCGAGCGCATGTCCATGACCACAATGCGCTCGTGGTTGCGGTTGAACGGCGCGTACAGGCGCTTCATTTCCTCGATCGCATGCGCCGCGTCGGTGCCGATGATGATGCGGTCGGGGCGCATGCAGTCCTTGACCGCATCGCCTTCCTTGAGGAATTCGGGATTCGAAACGACATCGAACGCAATGTCCAACGCGCGCACGGCCAGTTGCGCGGCAATGGCTTCGCGCACGCGATCGCCGGTTCCGACCGGTACGGTGGACTTGTCGACGATGACAGCCGGGCGATCGAGGTGCTGGCCGATCATGCGCGCGACTTCGAGCACATGGCGCAGGTCCGCGCTGCCGTCCTCGTCCGGCGGCGTGCCGACCGCGATGAACAGGATGTCGCCGTGCGCCACGCCGGCCGCCGAATCGGTGCTGAAACGCAACCGCCCGGCAGCCTGGTTCGCCCTGACCATTTCCTCAAGCCCGGGCTCGAAGATCGGCACCACGCCCCTGCGCAAGCCATCGATCTTTGCCTCATCGATATCGACGCAGACCACGTCATTGCCGACTTCCGCCAGACATGCCCCGGTCACCAGTCCTACATATCCGGTCCCGAACAGGGTCACGCGCATCGCACTCTCCAGCAATCAATCGACCATCCTGCAATGACAGGATGGTCGTGATGCATTACAGCCAATCGGCGTGCTGGCGGACTGCACTGCGGTCGCGTTGACCGCTGTTTCAGCCAGCCGACACCTGTCCTGCTTACTTGTTGCCGATCGAGAGCAGTTCGATCTCGAAGTGCAGCGTCGCGTTCGGCCCGATCGGGCCGCCCGCGCCAGTGCCCTTGGCACCATAGCCCAGCGTCGAGGGGATCCAGAACTCGTATTTGCTGCCGACTGGCATCAACTGCACGCCTTCGGTCCAGCCCGAGATCACGCTATTGAGCGCCATCACGATCGGACCACCATTCTTTTCGGAACTATCGAAGACCTTGCCGTCGAGCGTGCTTCCGACGTAGTTGACCTTGACGCTGTCGGTAGCCTTCGGCTTCGGACCGGTACCTACCTTGAGCACCTTGTACTGCAGTCCCGAAACGCTGGTCTTGACTCCAGGCTTGCCCTTGTTTGCCGCCAGAAACGCGGCTCCTTCGGTTTGGTTCCTGGTGCCCACGGCCTGCTGATCAGCGGCCTGGCGCGCCTTCACCTTTTGGCCGAAAGCCGTCAGCACGGCCTGCGCCTCGGGAATCGTCATCATCGGCTGCCCTCCGGAAAGACCCGTGGAGATCGCGCGCGTGAGCACCGAGGCGTCCACATCGCCTTTGACCTGTTCGAGCGAAGCGGCCATCTGCATGCCGATTGCATAGCTGACCCTTTCCTTTTCGGTCGTCAATCCAGGTTTGGCGGCTGGGGCAGGAGCTGCGCATGCGACGGCGGAAAAGGCAAAAGCGAGTACTGCGCCTGCAACAGGCGCGGTGCGACGTGAATAAAACTGCATGGAGTGCTCCGGAATGACGGGGACTGAGAATGTGGGGATCACGTGAACATGGCACCATCGCGGGTACCAGTCGGCTATTGTCGCGGCGAAAGCCCGCAGCGGCAATGGCGGCCTGTGAGACAACCCTTCGCGCTTCAGGTTCCCTTGCCCCGGTGCAGCCGGGAAATCGTTGCCGCGCCGTCGTCAATTGGGGAGCAAACGCGGATGGATACCCTGCTCGAACTCGAAGCAGCACGCGCGCGCAATCCGCAGAGCTTCGAGCCAGGTTCGGATGCTGAAACTGCCGCACTCAAGCGTTTTGCGGACTTCTTCGGTGATTTCGCGCCCGGTCGCGTCGCGCGCCTGCTCGACGCCACGTATGCCGCCGATGTCTATTTCAACGACAACCTCAAGGCCGTCCGCGGCTCGACGGAACTTGCGCGTTACCTGGACGAGAGCGCCGGCGGTGTTGAGGATTGCCGCGTCACCATCGAGGACGTGACCCGCAACAAGGACGGCGACTACCTCGTGCGCTGGAGAATGCTGATCCGGTTCCGCAAGTTCGCCAAGGGCCGCGATACCTGGACCGTGGGTATCACCCATCTGCGCTTTGCCGCCGACGGTCGCGTTGCCTACCACCAGGACTACTGGGATTCCGCCCTCGGCATCTACCAGCACATCCCGTTGCTTGGCGCAGCGATCCGCGCGATCCGGCGCAGGTTCTGACCACTGCAGCTAGCGTCCAGAGGCACCCGAACACGGGCAGTGCATGCGCCTCCCACGAGTCGTGTGCCCCGAACAGTCGCTTCGGGGGGCTTCCGCGAACCTGCGTTGCGACCCATCCGCAGCCGCGTCTATGTCTTTAGTTGGGGTGAAACAGCTCAAGCGGGTGTTGACATGGTCGATCTTGGTGTTATAGTTCACTACAACACCTAACCCATACCTCACCCACCAGGGAGTGCGTCATGTACAGCAAGACCCGGAACACGCTGACCGCGCTAGTCGCCGCGTCGCTGTTCGTCGTCTCCGGATGGCTGTTCGGCCATCCGGTTGCCATGTCCGAAGCACCCCAGCCGCAAGCGACACTGAACAGCTCCCTGGCGGGCACGGGGCTGCCGGACGCGAACCTGTTCATTTCGGGCGTCGTGGACGCGCGCCTTTCCGCTCCGCGCCTCGCGCAAGTCTCGAGCACGATGCAAACGCGCCGCGCCAACCGGCTGAGCCTCGCGATGCCCTACTACTCCTTCGCGATGCTCATGCCGCAGCACAGGACCTACTGACATGACAGTCACCTGGAACGACAACGCCCCAATTTATCGGCAGCTCAAGGAGCGCATCGTGGTGATGATGCTCGATGGGCAGCTCAAGCCGGGCGATGCCCTGCCCTCGGTGCGCCAGATCGCGGCGGATTATCAGCTCAATCCGATCACCGTCTCGCGCGCGTACCAGGAGCTGGCCGACGAAACACTGGTTGAAAAACGAAGGGGACTTGGCATGTACGTGACCGAAGGCGCGACCGGCAAGCTTCTGGCTTCCGAACGCGAGCGCTTCCTGCGCGAAGAGTGGCCAGCGATGGTGGAGCGCATCCAGCGGCTTGGCCTGCGCGTCGAAGACCTGCTCAAGCGCGCCAATGCGCAGGAGAAGCAATCGTGAGCGCCGTGATTTCCGCCAAGGGCCTGACCAAGCGCTACGGCAAGCAGGTCGCCGTCGACAACATCACCTTCGACATCCCGGCTGGTCGCATCATCGGCCTGATCGGTCCGAATGGCTCGGGCAAGACCACCACGCTCAAGGCCGTGCTGGGTCTGATCCCCTTCGAGGGACATCTGAGCGTGCTTGGAATGGATCCATGCACCCAGCGCGACGCACTGATGCAGGACGTGTGCTTCATCGCCGACGTGGCGATCCTGCCGCGCTGGCTGCGCGTACGCGACGCGGTGGATTTCGTCGCGGGCGTGCATCCCAAGTTCGATCGCGCCAAGGCCGAACGCTACCTCACGCACACCAAGCTCACGCCTTCGATGAAGGTCAAGCAGATGTCCAAGGGCATGATCGTGCAACTGCACCTGGCCCTGGTCATGGCGATCGACGCGAAGCTGCTGGTACTCGACGAACCAACCCTCGGCCTCGACATCCTGTTCCGCAAGCAGTTCTACCAGAACCTGCTGGAAGACTACTTCGACGAACAGAAGACCATCATCGTCACCACCCACCAGGTCGAGGAGATCGAACACATCCTCAGCGACCTGATGTTCATCAGCGAAGGCAGGATCGTGCTGTCGGCGACGATGGACGAGATCGGCGAGCGCTTCACCGAAGTGATGATCCCGGCCGACAGGATCGAAGCCGCCAAGGCGCTCAAGCCGATTGACGAACGCCAGGTATTCGGCAAGTCGATCATGTTGTTTGACGGCGTGCCGCGCACGCAACTCGCGACGCTCGGAGAAACCCGCAACGTCGGCATCGCCGACCTGTTCGTCGCGACCATGAAGGGAACCTACGCATGAACACCATGAAATGGCTGGTCAAACGCGAATACTGGGAGCACAAGGGGGGATTCTTCTGGGCGCCGGTGGTCGTGGCCGCGATCATGGCCTTCTTCATCACCGCCAGCATCGTCTCGGTCGCGGTGATGGGGAGCAGGCACGGCTTCGAGACGAGGGTCGTCAATGGCACGACCGTGTCCTCGGTCACGCGGCTGTCGAGCCTGATGACTCCCGAGCAGCAGAGCGAAGCCGCAACCGGCATCGCCAACGGATACATGGGAGCCTCTGCGCCGTTGTTCATGGTGCTCGGCTTCGTGGTGTTCTTCTTCTGCCTCGGCGCGATGTTCGACGAGCGCAAGGATCGCAGCGTGCTGTTCTGGAAGTCGCTACCAATCTCCGACAGCGCAACCGTGCTGTCGAAGGTCGCGATTGCGCTGATCGTCGCACCGCTGATCACCCTGGCCGTTGCCACCGTGATGTCATTGATCTTGCTGGTGGTGATGTGCATCACCTCGGCGGCGTTGGGCCTGCACATGCTGGGGCAGGTGTTCGGCGACCCGGGGCTGTACCTCGCCCCGTTCGAGCTCGCCGCGATGCTCCCGGTGTACATATTGTGGGCGCTTCCCACCATCGGCTGGCTGATGATGGTTTCCGCATGGGCCCGCACCAAACCGTTCCTGTGGGCCGTCGGTGTCCCGCTGCTGACAGGTGCACTGTTGAGCTGGTTCAACGCGATGTTCGGATTCGGCTGGAAAATCGGATGGTTCTGGCAGAACATCGTTGGCCGCGGCCTGCTTAGCGTGATGCCAGGCACCTGGTTCACCAGCGGGGGAATGGCCAATGCGCGCGACCTTACGCAAGGCATGCAGAATCATGTCGACATGGGCATCTTGTTGTCGCACTCGTGGCAGGCTTTCGCAACCGCGGATATGTGGATAGGCGTTGCGGCTGGCGCGGCCATGATCTACGCCACCATTCGCCTGCGCCGCTGGCGGGACGAAGGCTGAAAAGCGGCGTCCATGACCAGCCAGTGGCTGATCGAGGCGCCCTGAAGGCCCACAGCATGAGCAAAACAAGACACTGCCAGGTTGGGCATGGATGCCGAACCTGCCAGCTCCCTCCCGCAGCACTGCGTGACATTCGTCAATGGCCCGCTCCGCATTTTCATCGCGTCATCAGATGAACTGCCAAGGTCATACCCGCGCTCCGAAGGACATCACCATGAAATCCATCTCCGCTCGATGCCTAGCCATTGCCTTCGCCTTCACCCTCGCCGGCTGCGACGAAGGCATCACCATCGGCGACGGTAGCGGCATGCAGAGCATCCGCTTCCACGACGGCAGCATCGCGATCCACAAGAGCGGCGGGCCCGAGGCGGACATCACCGCCGCTGGCGACCTGAGCATCGGTGGCAGGCCGGTCGCAGTGACTCCCGCGCAGCGCGATCTGCTCAAGCAGTACTACATGCAGGTCCTTCAGGTGCGCACGGACGGCATCGCGATCGGCAAGGCGGGCGCGGCGATGGCGGGTCATGCGGTAGGCAGCGTCGTGTCGGGACTGGCGCATGGCAATCCCGACAGCATCGGTCCGGCCATTGACGCGCGCGCGGAACAGATCAAGGCAAAGGCCTTGGTCGTGTGCAACGAAGCCACCGCACTGCGCACGCAGCAGAACGCCATTGCGAGCGCGGTGCCGGCCTTCGGGCCCTATGCATCGATCAAGGCCACCGACGGCGATTCCTGCCGAACACATTGACTGGCGCATCGCCCACTGCAACCAACCCGGCAGGCGGCGCATCCATCACTACGACTGCCCTGCCACCCGAGGATCACGATCATGTGGAAACTTCTGGCCTGCACCCTGCTGCTGACACCGACGCTTGCGCATGCCGCCGAGGCCTGCAAGTTCACCGCTCCGCGCAATGCCACCCTCGATTTCGCCGGCGTGCACACGCTGGTCATCGAACTGCACCAGCACAACCTGCACCTCGACGGCGGTCCGACGGCTAGCGGGCAAGTCCACGGGCGCGCGTGCGCGAGCTCCGAGGACCGACTGGACGCCCTGCAGATCGTCCAGCATCGCGAAGGCGATCGCCTCATTGTCGAAGCAAAGGACGACAACAGGTCCTGGAGTGGCATCAGCCTGTTCGGCGATCACTACGACTACCTTGATCTGCAAGTCGACATCCCCGCCAACGTCGCGATCGAACTCAACGTGGGTTCGGGCGACGCGAACGTGAAGAACGTCGCCGAACTCGCCGCCCACGTCGGCTCGGGTGACCTGCAGGTCAACGGCGTGCACGGCCGCTTCGGCGTCCACGTCGGATCGGGCGACATCAAGGCCGAGGACGTCGGCGAGACCCATGTCGACTCGGTCGGTTCCGGAGACTTCACCGTCAATCGCGTGCGTGGCGATGTGCACGTGGGCAGTGTTGGATCCGGCGACGTCGACCTGCGCGCCGTCGGCGGTAGCGTCGACGTGGGATCGATCGGTTCGGGCGAGTTGCGCGTCAACGGCGTCGCGCACGATCTGCACGTCGCGAGCGTCGGCAGCGGCGACATTTCGCACTCCGCAGTTGCGGGAAAAGTGGATATCCCGAAGCAGGACTGAATCTTGGCCCATGAGCTGCAAACTGAAATCAAACGCCCCGGCTCCGGGGCGCCATTGTTCCTTCGGCCAACCCAATTCGCGACAGAACGCAACGTTCGGGCCGACCGAATCCATCTGGCGACTTGGCCCCATCAGCTTTTCAGGAAAATCTGTCGGGCGTCGAGCGGCATCTTCCCGCCCAGTTTGTCCGTCGGCTCGCCGGTAAAGTTCGGCTGCCAGCTCCTGAAGAACGTCTGCCTGCCGACGCGGCGACCTAGTTGGGCGGAAGATGACCTCGGTCAGCCGGCAATGGACTTCCGCCGTTCCATCGCGCCAATCGGGCCGCCCATCAGGCAACTCCGGTAGATCTTCAAGCAACTCCGGTGGTCCTTATAGCAACTCCATTCGTCCTTCGAGCAACTCCGGTAGCTCCTGAAGCAACTCCGCCAGCTCTTGAAGCTACTCCGATAGCCCTTCAAGCCACTCCGCCGGCTCTCAAGTCCACTCCACCAGCTTGTGAGTCTCTCTACTGGAGTGGCTATCCACTCCACCAGCCTGCCAGGCCGCTCCATTAGCCTGCAATGCAACTCGGTTGGCCTTCCAGGCAACTCCACCAGCATGGCGCTCCACTCCAGCAGCCTGCAGGTCCACTCCGCTAGCATTGCTATCGGATCGGCGAGTGCCCGCTCGAATCGGTTGGCCTGTCGAGCCACTCCTGCGGCTTGTCGATCCATTCGGTTGGCTTGGACCTCGACTCCACCGGCCTTCCACGCGACTCGGCTGGCTTGCCAGTCCAATCTGCTGGCTTGCACCCACCATCAACGAGCAAACGGACTTTCTCGGCAGCGATCGAGTTCGTTTCACGCTGTCGCGCGAGTCCGTTTCCGATTCATGCGTTCGGTAGTTGCCGGGTGCCAAGGATGCAGTAGGTGTTCCTGCCGAGCAGGCTATGCACCAGCGCGACTTCGCGCACAGGCCACAGGATGGGCCTGATCGGGATGGGAGCAGGCGGCAGGCGATCGGCGTGGAACAAGGTTAGATGAGGACTAAAGCCTGGCTCGAGCCAGCGCGAGAATCCCGCGGCCTCGAACAAGCCGCGCGATTCACGCCATAGCGCGTGCACGCCCGGCGAGGCGCAGTGCAGAACGATCGGGTAGTGCCGTGACTCACCGGGAAAACCGGTGATCCGGTCCAGTACCATCGTCCAGGGCGGAGACTTTATCTGCGCCATCGCCGCGAGCGCCGCGTCGACCGTTTCGGGCCCAAGCTCGGCATGATCTCCCAGGTGATGCACCGTCACATGCAGGCGCGAGGGATGCTGCGGTGTCGCGCGCAATGCCTGGTCGCGCAGGTAGCCGTGCGCGACATTGCCAATCGTGAGTTGCGCCGTTGCGTCCGGGAAGATCCCGAGGAACAGCCGATCCTTGGCAGCAGGCTCCGCGATGACTTGTGGAGACGGATGCGCAAGGCCGGGAAGCCCTGGATCGATGGCCATCACGTGATTGTCCCCGTCGATCGAGCCATGCGGCAAGGATGCGCCCGATTCGCCCGGCGATGTTCATGCGACTGCATTCCAGCCCTCCAGCCATGGGCCGACAATCACGGACCGACTGTTTCCCCAAGCCCAACGCGCGCGTGTGTGCGTCAATCCTGCAATGCCGCTTCCTCGCGCCCCTGCTGGCGGATGATCGCTTCCTGGCGGGCGTCCTCGATGGACGCCATCACAGCGCGCACGTCGGCCTTGCGGTTGTCGAACTTGAAGTGGCCGGTCAGGGCAGTGTCGGGTTTGAGTTCGCCTTTTTCGTACAGCGCCCACATCTCCTCACCGTAGTGGGTGTTGGCAAGTTCGGGGGCGAAGCGGCTGAGGCTGTCGCGCAGGTTGTGCACGTCGCGCAACAGCATCGCGCGGGCGGCGTTGTTGCCGGCGGCGCTGACGACCTGCGGGAAGTCGATGATCACCGGGCCCTCCGCCGCCACCAGCACGTTGTACTCCGACAGGTCGCCGTGGATCATGCCCAGGCACAGCATGCGCACCACGTCGGCCATCAGGTCGTGGTGGTACCAGCGCGCGAGCTCGGGGATCAGGTCCACTTCGCCCAGCCGCGGTGCGCTGCGGCCATCGTCGTCGGTGACCAGGTCCATCAGCAGCACGCCGTGGAAGAAACCGTGCGGCTTCGGCACGCGCACGCCGGCGTCAGCGAGCCGATACAGAGCGTCCACCTCGGTGTTTTTCCAGGCGGTCTCCTGTTCCTTGCGGCCGAATTTCGTGGCCTTGCCGATCGCGCGCGCCTGCCTGCTGCCGCGCACCTTGCGGCCTTCCTGGTATTGCACGCGCGCCTGGAAACTGCGCTGCGCCATGTCCTTGTAGACCTTCGCGCAACGGATCTCGTCGCCCGAGCGCACCACGTAGACGGCGGCTTCCTTGCCGCTCTTGAGCGGGCGCAGGACCGCGTCGATCACGCCGTCGTCGATCAGGGGCTGCAGGCCGGCCGGGATTTTCATCGGGCAGGTCGACCCAGCGCTGAAGTGCGCAAGTGCGATCTGGTCAGGCCTGGAATGGCTGGAAGCGATCTGGTCAAGTCTGGTTTCATCGGGGCTGCGTATTTTGTCCGTCGCACGTCTTCAATGCGGATTTCATCGCAAATCGGAATCTGCAAATGTGGGAGAGTCGCCATTATCGTCGATTGGCGTGCGTCAAATCGTAACGGGCGTTCAGCTGCGCCCGACGGACCCTTGGCGAACCAAGTAAAATACGATCGACATGGAAAAAGAAACGCCGCTTCCCCTCCACCACGTCATGGACCTCCTGCTCGACGCGATCTGTATCGTCGATGCCCAGGGACACGTTGTTTTCGCCAGTGCCGCGACCGAACGCATTTTCGGCTACGCACCGGAGGAAATGGTCGGCCGGTCGATGATCGCCTTGGTCCATCCCGACGACGTGCCGAAGACCTTGCAGGCGGCTGCCGAAATCAAGGCCGGCATGCCCAAGACGCATTTCGAGAACCGTTACATTCGCAAGGATGGCCGGGTCGTGCATGTCATGTGGTCGGCACGCTGGTCGGAAGCCGACCAGGTACGCATCTCCGTGGCGCGCGACGTGACCGAACTCAAGCGCGCGGAATCGATGGAACACGCCCTGCACGCGATCTCGGAAGCCGCGCACGCGGCGGAAGACCTGCTTGCCGTGTTCCGCGGCATCCACGAGATCATCGGCGGGCTGCTGCCAGCGCTCAACTTCTTCGTGGCCCTGTACGACAGGAAGAAGGATGAACTGACCTTTCCATACTACGTCGATCAATTCGACCACGCGCCGGCGCCTCGCAAGCTCGACTCCAGCCCGACCCTCAGCGCGATTGTCATCCGCACTGGGCAGGCCCTGCTGGTGACGCCGGAATCGCGCGGACCGCTCGAACATGTCGATCGCATCGTCGGCAGCGATTCCATCGACTGGCTGGGCGTTCCCCTGATTTCGCAAAAAGGCGTGATCGGTGCGCTGGTGGTGCAAAGTTATTCGGGCGACGTGCGCTATACCGAAAAGGACAAGGTGCTGCTGCAGTTCGTCTCCACCCAGGTCGCCGCCGCGATCGAGCGCAAGCAGATCGAAACCCTGTTGCAGCACATGGCGCGGCACGACGTGCTGACCGGCCTGCCCAACCGCCAGTTGTTCGACGATCGCCTGCAGACCGCGCTTTCGATCGCGCGTCGCAACAATGGGCAGCTTGCCCTGCTCTATATCGACCTGGACAAGTTCAAGCAGGTCAACGATTCGTTCGGCCACCTTGTCGGCGACCTGTTGTTGCAGGAGGTCGCGCATCGGATCACCGGGTGCCTGCGCGAATCGGACACGGTCGGGCGCATGGGCGGCGACGAGTTCCTGGTGTTGCTCAACGATCTTCCGTCGCCAGGCGACGCGCAGATCGTCGCCGAGAAGATCCGGGTCGCGCTCAACCGACCATTCGGTCTTGCCGGGCACGCGTTGCAGATCGCATCGAGCATCGGGATAGCGATCTATCCGGAGCATGGCGAGGAAAAAGAGCACCTGATGAAACACGCCGATGAAGCGATGTACGGCGCCAAGAAAGCTGGCGGAAACCGGCTGCTCACCGCACCGTTGCTGAGGCCCATCAGTTCAATACCGCGGACTGCGGCTTCCGGCTAGACCTGCGCCAGGGAATACGGAACGGACGTGTCCTCGCTCCTCCGCATTTCAGATACCCGGTGACAGCCCGACGTTGAGCCGTCGCCTGGTCGGAAACGCATGCCGGAAAATGCGGCCGAGCACGCCCGCGTACTGCTTCCAGAATCCGCCGGTGTTGTAGTGCACGCCGTAGCGCGTGCAGATATCCCGCACGCGCGGCGCGATTTGCGCATAGCGCGTTGCCGGCAGGTCCGGATACAGGTGGTGTTCGATCTGCCGGCTCAATTGTCCTGTCATCAGGTGGAACAGGCGGCTGCCTTCGAGATTGCCCGATCCCTGGATCTGCCGCAGGTACGATTGGCCGCGCGTTTCGTTCGCGGCTTCCTTCACGGTGTAGGTCTGCACGTTTTCGGTGAAGTGCCCGCAGAAGATGATCGCGTTCGTCCACAGGTTGCGGATCAGGTTCGCAGCGAGATTGCCAAGCAACACGCGTGGCCACTGCCAGAACGCCAGCGCGGGAAACAGGACGTAGTCCTTGAACAGCTGGCGTCCGGCCTTGCGCAGGAATGGGCGTACCCGCTGGCGGAACTCGGCTTTTTGCATGCGACCCTTCAGGAAGCGGCCGATCTTGACGTCATGGATCGCGACCCCCCACTGGAAATTCATGGCCAGCATCAGGTACCACAATGGCTGCAACAGGTTGAATTTCGACCAGCGCTGCTGCTCGCTCAAGCGCAGCATGCCGTAACCGAAGTCGTGGTCCTTGCCGATGATGTTGGTGTGGTCGTGGTGTTCGACATTGTGCGAATGCCGCCAGTGGTCGCCATCGCAGACGATGTCCCACTCGTAGGTTTGCGAGTTCAACGACGGATCGTTCATCCAGTCGTACTGGCCATGCATCACGTTGTGGCCGATTTCCATGTTCTCCATGATCTTCGCCGAGGCCAGCCCGATCACGCCGCCGACCCAACTGATTGGCCCGATGCCGAACATCAACATCGCGCGTCCGCCGATCGCCAACCCCTGCACGATGTGGCGCATGCGATGGATGTGCCGTGCGTCGCGCTCGCCGATGTCGGCGAGCACTTCGAGGCGCAACCCATCGAGCTCGGCTTCGAAGCGGGCGAGCGCGTCGGAGTCCATCCTGGCTTTGACAATCATGGTCGCTTCCTCCTGGTCACAGTGCGAGTTCAATGGCGCTTCGCGGAGTGGAGATGCACAGCTGGATCAATTCCTCTCCCGGGCCAGAGACCTGGCCGGTCAACAGGTTGACCACAGTGCCGCTGCGCTTGCGGCATTGGCATGTGCGGCAGATGCCGCGTCGGCAGCCGAAGCGTGGTGCGAGGCCCGCCGCTTCGGCACCCTCGAGCAGGTTCTGTCCAGCCAACACAGTGAACGTTTGTTCTGTTTTTCCGAAAGCAACTGCATGCCCCGGGGCATCCGGATCGATTGGCGCTGCACGCCTGCCGAAGCTTTCGCTCTGGATGAGCGCGCCGAGGCCGGCATCGGCATACATCGTCTCGACAACGTGCATGAAACCATCAGGACCGCACAGCAGGACTTCGCGATCCGCCCAGTCGGGCACCAGCCGCGCAATTCCCGCGGCGTCCAGTCGTCCACGCTGCGCCGTGGCATGCAGGTGCATGCGCAAGTTCGGCAGGCGACGCGACAGGCCTGCCAGTTCCGTGGCGAACAGCGCGTCGGATACGGAGCGTTCGCACTGCAGCAGCGTCACATCGCGCGTCGAGCCGGCGTTCGCCAATGCGTGCAGGATCGACATCGTCGGAGTGATCCCGCTGCCGGCACCGAGCAACAGCAACTTGCCGGTCGCGCTGCGTGGCGCAAACACTCCAGCTGGCTTGCCCAGGCGCACGATCGTGCCCGGCCGCAATGCGTGGACTGCGGTCGATACCGGCCCGTTGTCCTTGCGCTTGACGGTCAGCCGCAGCGAGCCGTCACTGCGCGGTGCGCTCGACACGCTGAAGCAGCGGGCGTGGCGCGCGCCGTCGATCTCGAGTTCCAGCAGGACATGCTGGCCGGGTTCAAACGCGCCGAAACACGCGTTGGGCTTGAGCCACACGCTTCTCACACCGGCGGCCTCTTCCACGACCCGGACGACGCGTGCACGCGGCTCGGTCAACGACCAGACTGGATTCACCCTTGACGCCAGCCGGTTCCAGTGCTCGGGCTGGTTGAACGGCGCCCAAAGGGGATGCCTCCAGAATCGATGCACGCGTGAGTGGTTGTCTTTCGGCTGGGATCGCGAAGTCGTTATCGTCGGGCTTTCCAGTTCAGTGAACGTATGTTTACTCGATTGGTCCAGAGTTTCCACTCCAATCCGCAATTCACCGGCGGCGGCCTATACTTCCGGTTCAGTCGCCGTGGGCGGCGCCTGCACGATCGGAGCCCGTCTTGCCCGCAACCAAACGACCCACGCGCGCAGTGGAACCGGAAGCTCCGACGACCCGCGCCGAGCAGAAAGAACGGACCCGCCAGCGGCTGGTCGAGGCAGCGCTGGTCCTCATCAGCCAGGGTCGTGGGTTTTCATCCTTGAGCCTGCGCGAAGTTGCGCGCGAGGCGGGCATCGTTCCCGCGGCGTTCTATCGGCATTTCCGCGATCTGGACGAACTGGGACTGGCCCTGGTCGAAATGGGTGGCGTCACGTTGCGCCGCCTGTTGCGCGATGCGCGTCGTGATGGCATTCCGCCGACCCACATGCTGCGTGGCTCGGTGTTGATCTACAAGCGTTTCGTCGAAGAACGCAGCCTGGTGTTCCGCTTCATCGCCGGCGAGCGCGGCGGCGGATCACGCGTGATCCGCGACGCGATCCGCCACGAGGAAAGCCACTTCGCGGCCGAGATGGCGCAGGACGTGCGGGCGCTCGGCACCCTGCCCGACCTTTCCAGCGCCACAATGCAGATGATCTGCGGCCTGGTCGTGACCACGATGCTCAATGCCGCGTCCGATATCCTCGACTTGCCTGAGCGCCAACCCAAGCGCGAGAAGGAGCTCGTCGAGAATTTCGTGCGGCAGCTGCGCGTGGTGTTCCTGGGCGCGGCACGTTGGCGCGAAACCTAGGACAGTGGATTCCTGCGATAGCCCGCACGGAAGATAGACCTCAATGCATTGCGCAAGGCAGTAGCATAGGCTGACCGAAGCAGTCGGCCGCGCGGCTTTCCAGCTATCCGCCCGTATGCGCACGACGCGCACATCCAATCCGTCACTTCCTGGAACATGCGACTGATGAGATCCCTGGCGACCGCTGCGGCATTGATGTTGATCCTGCTCAATGCGGGCTGCGCGTGGCGCGCGAAGCATCATGGATCGCCGCCGCCCGCGCATGCCCAGTCGCGGCCATTGGACACGAAGGCGCTGTACACGCCCGGCCTTGGAGTTGCGCTCAAGGCAGTCGACCATCACGAATTCGCCGCGGCAGCCCGCGACTTTCGGGCGCTGGCGGCGCAAGGCAACGCGATCGCACAGATGATGCTTGGCGAGATGTACCACGAAGGCAAGGGAGTACCCGAGGACGATATCCAGGCAGCGGCGTGGATTCGCAGCGCGGCGATGCAGGGGCTTCCCGAAGCGCAACGCATGCTCGGGAAGATGTACTTCAATGGACAGGGAGTGGCACGGGACTACAAGCAGGCAGCGACCTGGTACCGCGAGGCCGCCGCAAACGGTAGTGCCGATGCGCAGCGCGAGCTCGGCTCGATGTATTTCAATGGCCGCGGCGTGTCGCGGGACTTGCCGCAGGCCATCGCGATGTATCGCATGGCTGCAGCGCAGGCGGACCCTGGCGCGCAAGTCGCGCTTGGAGTGATGTACCACCTTGGGCAGGGCGTGCCGAAAGACGATGCCCAGGCGCTGGACTGGTTTCATCGCGGCGCGGCGCAGGGATACGCGAACGCGCAATACTATGTCGGCCTGATGTACCAGGACGGCCAGGGCGTGCCGCGCGACGACGTCCAGGCTGCTGCGTGGTACCGCAAGGCGATCCAGGACAATGCGCTGGCGCAGTCCGCACTCGGGGCTTTGTATGCAAATGGTCGCGGCGTGCCGAAGGACCCGATTGCGGCATGCGCCCTATTTGATGTCGCGATGGCAACCGACAGCCCGGTGAGGAACAAGGTTGCAGGCGACCGTGCCCTCCTTGTGCACGCCATGACCCCGGCACAGATCGAGGCAGCTATGACGTTGGCCCGCCAGATGCATGCACTGGGCGTGTCTGAAGCCCTCGATGCGCATTCGACCAGATAGCGCGATGTGCCCGCATTCGCGGCTCTCTTGTTTGGCAGTTGCGATTCGGCGCCATGGCGTGACCGCGACAGGGCCGCACGGAAGGGTGTTCGAATACCACTTCGATCATCAACGCAGCTGGCTGTCCTTGCTGCCGCGCCGGTTGTATCCGGCCACGCTGCCTTCTTCGCGATCGCGCGCTTCCTGGCATGCCACGCAAAGGCGCACGCCCGGCACCGCCTTGCGTCGCGCTTCCGGAATGGCGGCGTCGCATTCCTCGCACCGCAACAGGCCCGGACCGCGCGGCAACTTGCTGCGGACCCGCTTGATCCCGTCCTTGATGGTCGCATCGATCTGGTCCTGCACGGCACCGTCACCTGCCCATCCAGTTGCCATGGCCCTCTCCCAGAATCCGAGATTGGATGGAGGATAACCCTGCCGTGCTGACTGCGTGGACAACGCACGCAACGTTCCTGGCAGTCTTGCATCACGCACGCCGCGGCCGACGCACAATCACAGTGCCAACCCCGCTCCCGCCGTGTCGTTACTGGCCGACGCCGTATTGACAAAGCCCAGCGCAAACGCTCCGGGACAGATCGGTACCGATGGATGTGAAGCGATGGGACCTGGATATGTGCGACGCCAGCGCCAAGGTCGCTGCGCCTTTCCCGATTGTCAGCCAGCAACCCCGGGAGTAGCGTTGGCATGGCGGAACCTGGAGGCTCAATCTGGAAGCGTGCAGATCGCGCGCGCCGGAGCAGATATTGGTCTAGATGGAAACCAAGGGGGAGGGGGCATGAGACTGTGGATTCTAGCGGGACTGCTGGCGGTGCTGGTGCCGGCCGGTGCAAGCGCGCAAAGCGCCTTTGATGGCACCTGGAAAGTCGATCTTGGCAAGGTGCAGATGCCGAAGAAGCCCGACGTCTACCTGCTTCAGAGCGGCAGGTACGATTGCAGGACTTGCGCGCCGCCGATCAGCGTCAAGGCAGACGGCACCGACCAGAAAGTCACTGGGCATCCGTACTACGACACGATTGCGCTCAAGGTCGTTGATGACCACACGATCCAGGAAACCGACAAGAAGGCGACAAAGATTGTTGCGAACTCGACAACACGCGTTGCCGCCGACGGCAACACCGCGACTTTCGAATTCACCGACAGCAGCAATACCAACGCGGCGCCGGTGACGGGCAAGGGGAAACTCAAACGCGTGGACAAGGGACCGGCTGGATCGCATGCCATTTCCGGATCCTGGCTGGTGACTGGCTTCGACGACGTGTCCGATAACGGGCTGACCTTCACCTACAAGACGGACGGCGACAAGTTGAGCATGACGACCCAGACCGGCCAGTCCTACAGCGCGAAAATGGATGGATCGGATGCGCCATACAATGGCGACCCGGGCACAACCAGCGTCTCGGTGAAGAAGATCGGCAAGAACGCCATGCAGGAAACCGACAAGCGCAACGGCAAGGTGATCAGCGTGACCACGATGATCGTGGCGGCCGATGGGAAAAGCATGGCGATCGCGTTCAAGGACGAGATGCGCGGAATGACAACCTCTTATGTTGCGACCAAGAAATAACCGATCAGCCAGTTGCGCACCGACCTGACGCGTGGCGCCCCGCGCGAAGGCCCGGCATCGTGCCGCGTTTTTCTTTCGTGCACACCGTCAGCGCGTCCAGGTGGATGGTTATCCCGACCATGGCCACCAGCCGCTGCCTGATCCGGCATAGCGATCAGCGGCCTGCTCGAATCGATTACGCGCAGAGATTCCTCCGCACGCGAAGTACAGCGGCAGGAAAAAAACGCCAAGCGCCATCGCCTGGTAGACGTGCGCGCGTTCGTGATCGCCAAGCCGATGCGTTCGGCCGTTCCGGGGACGCAATCCAGATCGTTCCGCATAGGTCTGGCATGCACCGTCGAGCGTTGCGTGCGTGCACACGATCACGTTGCCCAATGCGAGTGCACCGCCGGGTCCCCATGGATAATGCAGGAATGTCAGCGCGTCGTCGCTGATGCGCAAACGCGTTCCGAACGCGAGTCCGGGGATTCCAATCAACAGGCCCAGCAACGAGTTGGGCGAGGCCCAGACCAGGCCAAGCAGGAATAGCGCGATGCGCAAGGGGCTTCGGACGGGCATTCGCATGCCGGGATCGTAGCTGCCTATCGATGCATCAGCGAGCCCTGTACCGGATCGAGTCCCGTGCAGGATCTTCGAAAGAGCGGTTGGCGTAAGGGAAAATCGGAGCGCGATCGAAGCATTCCCTCATGCGGCCCATCGGCCCGCCTTCTCCCACGGGGAGAAGGCTTGCTGACAGTAGAACAAGGCCTCAGCGCGAACGTTTCGCCAGCCAGTCGTGGATCGCGCTCGGCACTTCGCGTTGCGCGCGACCGGAAACGTAGATGCCGATGTGGCCGCCCTTGAACGACAGTTCGCTGTAGTCCCTGGTGCCGGCGAGATTCTTCAGCGGACGCGATGCGCTCGGCGGTACCAGGTGATCCTGCTCGGCAAACACGTTCAGTATCGGCATCGTGACGTTTTTCAGGCTCACCGCGTTGTCGCCGATGGTCAGGCCACCCTCGACGAATCCGTTCTTCTGGTAGAACTTGGTGATGAACTGGCGGAACGCCTCGCCAGCCTGGTCGGGTGAATCGAAGATCCACTTTTCCATGCGCAGGAAATCCTCCAGCGCATGCTTGTCGTCCAGGATGTCGGTCAAGCCCACGTACTTCTGCACGTTCAAGCGGAACGGCTTCAACGTGAGGTAGCAGTAGTTCATCATTTCGGCCGGCACGTTGCCAAGCGCATTGACGAACGCATCCACGTCCATGCCGCGCGTCCAGTGCGAAAGCATGTTCTCCGGCGTGTGGAAGTCCACCGGCGTGACCATCGTGATCAGGTTCTTGATCTTGTCCGGATGCAGCGACGCATAGCACAGCGAGAACACGCCGCCCTGGCAGATACCGAGCAGGTTGATCGCGTCAAGGTCGTGCTTCTTGCGCACGAAGTCCACGCAGCCGCCCAGGAAGCGTTCGATGTAGTCGGTGAGGTCAAGGTAGCGATCCGACAGGTCCGGATAGCCCCAGTCGATGATGTAGATGTCCTCGCCCTGCGCGAGCAGTTGCTTGACGATCGAGCGATCGGCTTGCAGGTCGACCATGTAAGGACGATTGACCAGCGCGTAACTGATCAGCAAAGGCACCTTCGCCGTCGGCGTCTTGTCGCCACGGTAGCGATACAGCACCAGCTTGCCGTCTGTGTAGACGGCTTCCTTTTCGGTCGCACCGTAGTGCACGTCGTCAAGGTTGCGCAGCGTAGTCACGCCGGCGGTGAGCTTGCGCTGCAGGGTCATCGCCTCGTGCGCAAGCTTGTCGGGGGAAAGATTCAGTGGTCCGTACATGGGAGCTCCTTACTTCTTCGCGCGGCGTTTGGCCGGCGCAGGCTTGGTCGGTTTGGACGCAGCGCGCTTGGCTGGCTTTGGCTTGTTCGCGGCACGCTTCGGCGCGGCCGCAACTTCTCGCGTCGCGCTCGTTTCTGCCCTCGCTGCACCACGCGACGCCGATCGAGCTGCCGCATGCATCGCGTCTTCCAGCGCGGCGAGGCGCTCCTTGAGGACACGCAGTTCGCGCTCGAGCTGGGTCACCTTCTTGTGGCTCGAATTGACCTCGGTGCGCGTCGGCATTCCGAACATGCCGGTCAACCGTTCGACTTCTCCCTGCACGCCCGTGCGCACCCGGCTTTGCGCGTTGACCAGATTGCCGTAGGCGACGCGGAACTCCGGAGTCATCGCGACTTCGCCCCACGATTCCTCGGCCGCGTCGATCCAAAGGTCGAACAGCGCGCGCGTGGAATCCAACTGGCGGCCCGGTTCGCTGCGCTCAGCCAGCTTGTCCTCGAACTTCGCGAACGCGCGCTTGCCGCATTCCATCAACTGCGCGTTGTAGCCCGACATCGCCTGCTGGTAATCCATCTGCGACTTCGCAAGTGCCTGCCAGCGTTCCTGCTGTTCGCGCTGCAATCCGAACGCCGGCATGTTGAACATGCCGCTGCCCTGCCCGCGCAATGCGTCCATCCATGGCGCGGCCTGCTTCATCCACTGGTCCATGCCGTGCGCGCTTGGCCCCGACATCTGCTGGAACATGCTCGCGAATGGATTCGAGAAACCGCCGGTCTCGATGCCCAGCGCTTTCTTCCATTCCGATGCGATCTCGGCCGAATTCCCCTGGCCGCCCGAAAAGCGCTTCGCGATCTCCTGCATCTGCCCGAACCACGCGCCGGTCTGCGCGTTCATGCGCGAGATCGTGTCGTCAGTCTGCGCACGTCCATCGCGCGCCCACGGCGCCCACATGTCCATCGCGTCCTGCCATCCCGGCACGTGCTGATGCTGGCCGCTTCCAGCCTGCCGCGCCATCTCGGTCCACGCGTTCCAGTACTGGCGCGAAAGCGCCTCGAAATCCTGCGGCCAACCGTCGTTCATCGCGCTCATGCGGAACTCCTGAAAATCCAGATGCGATGCTAGCATCGCGCGATGTTGCGGTGCAACAAACCTGCTGGCAATGACGTGCTTTGCGACGCGCAGGGATCAGCGGGGATTCATATCAGCAACGTCGTACCTTCCGAGCAGCCTGAAACGGAAGATCCGATGGTATGCAGGATTTGGTGTATCCGCGGGAAGTGCGATGGGAGCGAACGCGGTTTGGAATGAACCAACCTTGCCCGATTGATAGTTGAGGTGCTGGCCCGTTATCGTTGGTCTTGGCACGACGGCGCATGGAACGGCCCGCGCAGTTGATGCCGATGTCACGATCGGATCGATCCTGCCCGGCCCGGCTTCGAATCGTCGCGCGGACTCGATCGAAACCACATTGCATGGGAGACGGCATGTTTTTCATCTGTTCGACGTTGGGCATCCGCAACAAGTACGGCGCATCCGGCGACAGGATCATCAAGTTCATCGGCAACCTGGGTCAGATGGAGGACGTTTCGAATCTGCCCCCGGATCAGATCCAGGCGCACATCGCGGCGCTGCCCGCTGGCCCCGCGTGCCTGATGGGTGGCTACGACCTGATCGCGCCCTTCCTGCGCGACAACCCCAGCAAGGGAACCATCGACGACGACACCATTCTGCCCACCGACGCTCCCTATGGTGCAACGCCGGGCAATGCGGCCGAGGAGTTCGCGCCGACGCGACCGATATCGCGCATTCCAGACGGCAACATTGCCGATCCCGCTGCGTTCCTCGCATTGCTGGGCCACCAGCACGCTGCACCGACAACCGCCACCCCTCCCGGATCATTCGAGGTTGCGGCCGCGGAATTTTCCGGACCCATGGGCTTCGTGCATGCCGCGATCCCGGGCGCGAACGGGCCTCAGCACCTGTCGCCACCGGACGACATCGACACCAAGGGGCTGACTGCCGAGTTGTCCAACAGCGGCCGCATCCACGTCATCCTGCACGGGTCCAACTTCGATCCGGACTGGGCGCGCCTGTGGGGTCATGACGGCACCGAAAAGGCGCCGTTCGTACGCGCCCTGTCGTCGCAGTTGTTCGACCTGTGCGATTTGCGCGGCGCAATCGTCACCTTCAGTTCGTGTTACGCGGCGATGCTCGACGTCGCTCCCGCAACCGATGGCATGCGCACCTACGCCAACCAGGTCGCACTCACATGCCTGCAGCACGGCGCAAAGGTCGTGTTCGGCGCAACGCGCGCAAACTGGATCGACACCATCGCGCCATACGACGCGTTCGGCCCGGGCCTCGTCGCACAGGTCTGGTCACAGCTCGCCGCAGGCAAGCCCGCAGCCGAAGCGCTGATGCTCGCAAAGTCCGCCTACCTCAAGCTGGCGCTCAGCGAGACAGTCGGCAACTACTCCTATGCCAAGAAGACCGTCCTGCAGGCCCATTGCTACGGCCATCCGGCATCCACCCTCTGACGGAGTTCGATATGCCACCCATGACCGATGCCGAGATCGTGAAAGTCGCCCTGCAGGCCGTCCCCAAACACCTCCATCCGCTTGCCAACATCGCAAGGCGCCACGACGCTACCGCACATGCGTCTGGTGCGAGCGCGCTGCATCCGCCCCCGGTCGATCCCGTCGACAAGGCGCTTGCCGCTCTCGTTGGCGCCGAACACAAGGAGTCCGAGCCGGATTCGGCCGACATCGAATTTTCCGAAAAAACCCCACTGGGGCATCGCACCACCGTGGTCCACGTGCGCAATGGCGTGGTGACGCATGTGCTCAAGCGCGGGTAGGTGCCGGCGCTGCCCAGGACTCGATTCGGGGATGCCATCGTTGCCCTGATCCGCACCGAGTTCGCCAACCATTCAGAACCATGCAGCTACGCTCTTGATCGCAGCAACGCGCATTCACGGCCAGGAAGGCCACCCAGAGGGGGACATTCAACATGGACGAGCCACGGCCTATTTCACGCGCTGTCGAGGTTGGCAGGGTGATGCTGAAGTACCGCAACGCCGGAATCTTCAGCACGGTCGATCCGGACGACCCGCTGCTGCAGGAGGCGAAGTCGCAAAACATCCCCGAGGGAAAGCCCGAGGAGTTCGTCAAGGACCTCGAAGCGCTCGGACCCACATTCGTCAAGATCGGACAAGGGCTTTCCACGCGCCCGGATTTCGTGCCGCAACCGTACATCGACGCGCTGGAGCGGATGCAGGACGATGTCGCACCGATCCCGTTCGACCAGATCCGCGAGGTGATCGAATCCGAGCTCGGCGTGCGGCTGAGCAAGATGTTCGCGACGTTTGACGAAACCCCGATCGCAGCGGCGTCGCTTGCGCAGGTGCATTCGGCAACGCTGCGCGACGGACGCGCCGTTGCTGTGAAAGTGCAGCGCCCCGATATCGCAGCCGGTATTCGCGACGACCTGGATCTGCTGGCATCGCTGGCCGGAAAAGCGGACAAGTTCAGCGACACCGGCCGCCGGGTCGGCTTCACCGACTGGGTCGGCGAATTCCGCAAGAGCCTCATCTCGGAACTCGACTACCGCGCCGAAGCGGACAACCTGGAAACGTTCGCGAAAAACCTGACCGACTATCCCAACCTGTTCGTGCCGAAGTTCGTTCCGGATTTCTCGACTGCGCGCGTGTTGACGATGGAGATGATCAAGGGCCAAAAAGTCACCAAGGTGTCCGACTTGCGCCGGCTGGAACAGCCGTTGACCGAAGTGGCGTCCGAACTGATGCGCGCTTATCTCGACCAGATCTTCGTGCACGGGTTGATCCAGGCCGATCCGCATCCGGGTAACTTCCTGCTCACAAGGGACAACCAACTCGCCCTGCTCGACCTCGGAATGGTTGCCCACATCGCGCCACGCATGCGCGATCGGTTGCTCAAGCTCATGCTGGCAACCGTGGATGGTCGCGGCGAGGATGCGGCCGAGTCGGCGATCGCGCTGGGAACCCGCCTCGAAGACTTCGACGAACCCGCGTTCGTGCGCGACACCAGCCAGATGGTGGCGCAGTACGCGTCGGCCTCGAATCCCTGCACCACGTCCGACGGTCGCCTGCTGCTGCACATCACCACGCGCGCCATTGCGGCGGGACTGCGTCCACCTCCCGAACTGAGCCTGCTCGGAAAAACACTGCTGAGCCTGGAGGCCGTTTCCAACGCGCTCGATCCGGAGCTCGACCCGCGGCGCATCGTCAAGTCGCATCTGGAATCGGTCTTGCGCAGCCGCATGATGAAGTCGCTGTCGCCTGCGAACCTGGCCACCGAATTCATGGAAGTACAGGAGCTGATCCGCGAGTCGCCCAAGCGTGTTTCCGAATTCCTGCAGACGCTCGCCGCAAACAAGCTACGCGTGCACATCACCGGGCTCGAGGAATCCCGGCTCATGGAGAACCTGCAGAAAATCGCGAACCGCATCAGCACAGGCGTCATCGTGGCTGCGCTGATCATCGGCGGCGCGATGATGACCAGGGTTCCATCCAGCGTGATGCTCTGGGGCTATCCGGCGGTCGCTTTCGTGTTGTTCCTGATCGGCGCCGGACTCGGCATTACCCTGGTGGTGCAGTCGATGCTGCGCGATCGCAAGGCGAAGCCACCCATGCAGCACGGGCCTACCTAAAGCGTCAGCAATGCGCATGCGTGCGAGGCGCGAAGATCGCGCTGGCGGATGTTCGCACCGCGATCCTGGAGCTGCGAAAGTAACGATCCGTGGATGCGTTCAATCAGATTTTCCAACTCCTGTCGCCGCTGGATGCAGCCTGCATCCTCGGCGCGATGCTGCTCATTCGCCTGAGCCGCCACGCCGGCATGTGGGTCTACGCACTCGTCGGACTGCCGGGCACGTTCGCGCATGAACTAGCCCATTTCATCGTGGCCTTTGTCTTGCGCGCGCGACCGTCGTGGCCATCGCTGATCCCGCGCCGCACCGAACGCGGATGGTTGCTTGGTTCGGTGGCTTTCCAAGCCGGTTACCTGCGCAGGCTACCGATCGCGATGGCGCCATTCGCACTGGCCCCACTCGCATTGTGGCTTGCAAAGACCCTGTTGCACTCCTCCGCGTGGCCCGCGTACGCCATGTATGCATGGATCGTCGCAGCGTTGCTTAACGCAAGCTTCCCATCCCCAGCGGATTTCAAGCTCGCGTGGCCAGCATTGCCGGTGCTTGCATCGATCGGATTCGGTGTCTGGATGGTTTATCGCTAGCGCATCGGCATGCGTTAAGACGCATGCAAGCGGCGAGTTGCTGCGAAGCCGGAAATCTGAACGGGTCGCGACGTCGCATCGCGTGTCCTTATTTGTCCGAAATTGGTAAGCCGCAAGTCTTTCAGGCGCCTTCCGCCCGTCCATATGATGCGTCGCAGATCTGGACAAGGATGCCGCACGTCGCGAAGCGGTCCGGCTGTTTCGACTCCCCTGGTGGACGACCCATGAAACTCTTTCGAAAGTTTCCCCCGCACGCTCCTGAATCCGCGCATGTGAAAGACCAGGAGTATCCGGAGTCAACCACGCCCGAGCAAACGCCGCATCAGCAGCGCGCGGACTCTGCCGGCGATTCCAAACCGACGAAAGCAGACGAGATGATGCGCTTGATGTCCGAGCGCAAGGAACGTCACAAAACGGCCTGGTAACCCAGCCACAGGTCGGCAGGGCGCATCAGAATTGTGCAAGCCGATGCCAGCGACGCAGCGCTAGCGGTCGCGCAGCGCGTCCAGCTCCAATCGCAAGGCGGCCACCTCGGCCTCCAGCGCATCCAGCCGCGCCTCGAAACCGCCGCGCTTCGACGGTGCGGACGCGTCGTCCGCTGCTGCCGCGAAATCGGCCGAAGACACCGGACCGCACAGCAGGTGCATGTAGCGATCCTCGCGCTGGCCTGCGGCGCGTCCAAGCTTGACCGCCAGCGCCGGCGCGCGCGTCGTCAGCCTCTCAAGCGTCAGCCGCATGTCCTCGATGTCAGTCGGCGCGGCCAGGCGCTCGCAGCGCGTGTGCAGCTCCGCAACGGTTTGCGGACCACGCAGCAGCAGTACCGCAAGCAACGCCTGCTGGCGTGCGGTAACCGACCAGTACTGTGCGAACCGGTGCTCGTAGCGTTGCGCACGCGCACCATGCACCGCGCGCACCAGGCCCTTGTCCGTCATCTCGCGCAGCGCATGTCCTACCTCGCCGACCTCGAGTTCCAGCACGGGCTCGCGGTTGGTCTTCTGGTTGCAGGCAACCACCACGGCGTTTTCGGTCAGTGGATAGACTTCCGGCGTCGTCGCCTCTTTTTCGATGAGGCAACCAAGAATGCGCGCCTCGATCATGCTCAGGGTGGCGAAGGGCTTGTCGTTGCCGTCCTCAGTTGTGGTTGGTTCCAATGACATGCGGGTCTCGCGCTCGGAAACGGTCGTCATTATGTCGGAGACAGCCCGGCGACGGACAAACCACTGCGCAGGCAGTCCTCCAGCATTGCCTCGTCGGTACACTGCCGTGGTTTCCAACGCGTCTCCCATGGAACAATACATGGCCCTCATGTCTTCCATCACGCCAGTGGTGCTTGCGGTAGCGCTGGCCTGCGCGCCGACCGTGACCCACGCCGGCACGGCGATGCATCTGCTGCGCAGTGAAGCATTCGCGGCACACGACCGCAAAGCGCTCTGGCAGATCGTGCACGACGTGTGCGTGCCGGACATGCGCCTGCGTGGAAGACCTGCGCCCTGCGCGCGGGTCGACCTTCGCGGCGGCTTCGTCGTGCTGGACAACATCGCGGTACGCCGGCATGTGCTGTTGATCCCCATCCGCCGCATCACCGGCATCGAAGACCCGCAACTGCTGTCGCCCACGGGCCCGAACTACTGGCAGGCTGCCTGGGAAGCGCGCGCAGCAGTCGCCCAGCGTCTTGGTCGCCAGATGCCCCGCGAAGCGATCGCGTTGGCGGTCAACTCGGCGCTGTCCCGCACCCAGGACCAGTTGCACATCCATGTCGACTGCCTGCGGCCCGACGTTGCTGCCGCGCTGCGCGTTCATGGCGACCGCATCGGCAGGCGCTGGTCGAATCTGCCGACCCCTCTCGCAGGAAAACGCTATCGCGCAATGCGCGTCTTGGGCCTCGAACTGGGCTCGCGTGATCCATTCAAGGTGCTCGCCGACGGCGATCCGATCGCGCGAACGGACATGGGCGAGCAGACGCTGGTGGTGGCCGGCTACCGCTCCAGGCACGGGAAACCAGGCTTCGTGCTTCTCGCCGGCCGAGCCGATCCGTCAACGGGCGACCGCGCACACGGCGAGGATCTGCTCGATCACCGCTGCCAAGCGCTGCAACCTGCACCACCAACGCAAGCAACGAAGTAGACGGAGCACGCATGGGCGCGGTCGACCGGGGTGTGGATGCCGCAGATTCCCTGGTTCTTCCCTGGGATTTCCCGACGGATCTTCTTCCTTGTCCGACGGATCGGCGCGATTTCTTGTTGGAATCGCAAAAAATCTGAATAGATCGGTAGCGCGTCCGACGGATTGTCTTGGCAATCCGACGGATCTCCACGTTTGCTGACAAGATTTCCACGCGTGTTGATGGGATTTCCACGCGTGTTGATGAGAATTTCTCGTGTGTTGTTGAGATTTCCTCGCGTGTTCAAGAGATTTCCATGCGTGTTGTACACCCGAGTTCGACAGTTAGAAGCGTAAGTCGTTGATTTATCTATAGCGACTTTTAAAACGCTCCATTACAAGAGGGTCAATTGCTCATTGGCTGTCGGTTTTTTCGCGCCCAGTGCGGTGAGTACGGCTGCTAGATCGGG
>JBBQTD010000003.1:0-147979 GCA_038234715.1 Lysobacterales bacterium
ACCCCTCTTATACCGAAATGTCCGGGACGGTGCGAATACTGGAAGAGGAACTGGCCGCGACCAACCGCGAGGTCATGGCTCTTACCCTGGAGCTGGACCAGCGGGTGGAGGAGCGGACCAAAGAATTACAGCTCGCGCAACAAGAATTGGCCAAAACCAATTTAGAGCCGATGCAACTGACTCTGCAGAACGCGATTTTCAACAGCGCCAACTTCTCGAGTATCGCCACCGATGCCAAGGGTGTCATTCAGATCTTCAATGTCGGCGCCGAGCGCATGCTGGGCTATACCGCCGCCGAAGTGATGGACAAGATCACGCCGGCCGATATTTCCGATCCCCAGGAAGTGATCGCGCGCGCCAAAGCGTTAAGCGTCGAACTCGGGACTCCGATTACGCCCGGCTTTGAGGCCTTGGTGTTCAAGGCCTCGCGCGGGATCGAGGACATCTACGAGCTGACCTACATCCGCAAGGATGGCAGCCGCTTCCCCGCCATCGTCTCGGTCACCGCGCTGCGCGACGACCAGGAGCTGATCATCGGCTACCTGCTGATCGGCACCGACAACACCGCGCGCAAGCAGGCCGAAGAAGCACTGTTGAAAGCGGGTGCCTTGCAAAGCGCGATCTTCAACAGCGCCAATTTTTCCAGCATCGCCACCGACGCCAAGGGCGTCATCCAGATATTCAACGTCGGCGCTGAGCGCATGCTCGGTTACACGGCCGCCGAAGTGATGAACAAGATCACCCCGGCCGACATATCCGACCCGCAGGAACTGATCGCACGCGCGGCCGCACTGAGCCGGGAACTCGACACGCCGATCACGCCCGGCTTCGCGGCGCTGGTGTTCAAGGCCTCGCGCGGCATCGAGGACATCTACGAGTTGACCTACATCCGCAAGGACGGCAGCCGCTTCCCCGCCATCGTCTCAGTCACCGCGCTGCGCGATGCGCAGGAAAACATCATCGGGTACCTGCTGATCGGCACCGACAACACCGCGCGCAAGCAGGTCGAGGAGGCGCGCACCCTGCTCGACCAGCGCCTGCGCGACCAGCAGTTCTACACGCGCTCACTGATCGAATCGAACATCGACGCACTGATGACAACCGACCCGCAAGGCATTATCTCCGACGTAAACCAGCAGATGATCGAACTCACCGGTCGGACGCGCGACGAACTGATTGGCGCGCCCTGCAAGCATTTCTTCACCGACCCGGTACGCGCCGATGCTGCTATCAACCGCGTGCTTACCGAGAACAAGGTGAGCGACTACGAACTGACCGTGCGCGCGCGCAACGGAGTGGAAACCGTGGTGTCATACAACGCCGCAACCTTCCACGATCGCGAGCGCAAGTTGCAGGGCGTGTTCGCTGCCGCCCGCGATGTCACCGAGCGCAAACGGTTCGACCGCACCTTGCAGGAAAAGAACATCGAGCTCGAGCATGCAAGCCGCATGAAATCCGAATTCCTGGCCACGATGTCGCACGAGTTGCGTACGCCGCTCAATGCCATCATCGGTTTTTCCGAGGCGCTCAAGGACGGCCTGATGGGCGAGATGAGCGAGAGCCAGCACGAGTACATCGGCGACATCTTCACCAGCGGCCAGCACCTGCTTTCGCTGATCAACGACATTCTGGACCTGTCGAAGGTCGAGGCCGGCATGATGGCGCTCGAACTCGATCCGGTGGACCTGGACTCGTTGCTTTCGAACAGCCTGTCGATCGTCAGGGAAAAAGCAGCGGCGCAACACATCCAGCTCGAGCTGGAAATTGGCGAGGGACTGGGCGTTGCACAACTGGACGTGCGCAAGACCAAGCAGATCGTCTACAACCTGCTGTCGAACGCGGTCAAGTTCAGCGCGAACGGCGGACGCGTGACCCTGCGCGCGCGACATGTCTCGCGGAAGTGTGTGGGTAAGGTGTCCGACACCTGGCCGTCGCACAGCTTTCCGCTGGCGGACAACGAGTTCGGGGAGTTCCTTGAAATCTGCGTCATGGACAGCGGCATCGGCATTTCGATCGAAAACATGGCGAAGCTGTTCCAGGCCTTCAGCCAGATCGACAGCAGCTTGGCCCGGAGGTTCGAGGGCACCGGGCTCGGCTTGGCAATGGTCAAGCAGCTCGCCGAACTGCATGGCGGCACCGTGGCCGTGGCCAGCGCAGAAGGAGAAGGCTCACGCTTCGCTGCGTGGTTGCCGCTGCGTATGGCTGCGCTATCGGAAGCCGGGCCGCACCACGATGCCACTGTTGCAGGACTTGCGTCAGTAGAAACGACGGAGCGCATCGCGCTGGTGGTCGATGACGACGACCGCGCGGCGGAGCTCGTGCGCTTGCTGCTCGAGTCCGAGGGATTCACGGTACTGCATGCCGCAAGCGCCGAGTCCGCCCTGCTGCTGGCACCGCAGCAACCGTTGAGCCTGATCACCCTGGACGTCCAGTTGCCCGGGATCGACGGCTGGGAATTCCTGTTGCAAATCCGCGAAAACGCGACACTCGCGCGCGTCCCGGTGGTGGTCATCGCGGGTGTCATCGACAAGATGCTGCCGTTGAAGGGTGGCGCCTCGGCGGTCCTACAAAAGCCGGTCAGCCGTGCGCAATTGAAAACGACCCTGGCAATCCTTGGCCTGCATCCCGATCCGGCGCATACACGCACGGTCCTTGTCGTCGACGACGACCCAAGGGCGGTCGAGGTGATCGCCGCGTTCCTTCCGTCGCCGGCTTACGCTGTCGTGCGCGCGTATGGAGGAAGCGAGGCGATCGCCCTGACGCAATTGCTGAAGCCGGAGCTGATCGTGCTCGACCTCATGATGCCGGAAGTCAATGGTTTCGATGTCGTCGAAGCCCTACAGCACAACACGTTGACAGCGCGCATTCCGATCCTGGTGGTGACGGCCAAACAGATCGCCGAGCAGGACCGCGTTGCGCTCAACGGCAATCCTGAAAATGTGATCCATATCATCGAAAAAGGCAATCTCCACCATGCGGGATTCATCGCCGAAGTCCGGCGTGCACTGTTGCCTCACTAGAAGAGGTCAGAAGATGGCCAGAGTCTTGATCATTGAAGACAACCCGGCGAACCTGAAGCTGACTTCGCTGCTGATGCGTCATGCCGGCCACGCGGTGAGCAGCGCAGTCGATGCCGAGACCGGCTTGACCCTGGCGCGCGCCGAACAGCCGGACTTGATCCTGATGGACATCCAGCTGCCCGGCATGGACGGTTTCGCCGCGACCGCGCTGCTGAAAGCGGACCCGGCCACGGCAACCATCCCCATCATCGCGTTGACCTCGATGGCAATGAAAACGGACCAGGAAAAAAGTCGCGCCGCCGGATGCGACGCCTACATCGCCAAACCACTGCGCTACCAGGAACTGTATGCCGCGGTCGACATGCTGCTGCTCAAGCGCTGGCCGGCAGGTACGAACGTTTCAAGGGCATGCGATCCGACGCCATGACGTTTCCTGCTCCCACCATCCTCATCGTCGACGACGAGATCCACAACCGCAAGTTGCTCGAGGCACTGTTGCGGCCCGAAGGTTACCTGACGAAGACTGCCGCGAGCGGCGAAGAGGCGCTCGCATCGATCTCACAATCGCCACCCGACCTGATCCTGCTCGACGTCATGATGCCGGGCATGGATGGGCACCATGTTGCCAGGGTCCTCAAGGCGGACCCGGTGACGTCGGACATTCCGATCATCATGGTGACCGCACAGATCGATCGCAGCGCCCGCCTCGCCGGCCTCACGGCGGGAGCCGAGGAGTTCCTCACCAAACCGGTCGATCGCGCAGAACTGTGGATCAGGGTGCGCAACCTATTGCGCCTGAAATCCTTTGCCGATTTCCTGAAGAACCACAGCGACATGCTCGAGCAGGAAGTGCAGGCGCGCATCGCCGAGCTCGAACACCTGGCGAACTACGATCAGCTCACCGGCCTGCCGAATCGCACGCTGTTTTACGAGACACTGCAAGAGACGCTGGCAGAGGCCTCGAACAGCGGCTGGATGGTCTGCGTGCTGTTTATCGACCTGGATCATTTCAAGAACGTGAACGACACGCTCGGACATGCGATCGGCGATGAATTGCTTCGCCAATTCAGCAACCGGCTGGTCCAATGCGTGCACACGCGCGATACGGTCGGGCGACTGGGAGGTGACGAGTTTGCGCTGATCCTGATGATGCAGGAGGGCCAGCACGCTGCCACCCACGTCGCCAACAAAGTCCGCGAGGCGTTGCGCGAGCCGTTCGACCTCAAGGGCCACGACGTCACCGTCACCGCGAGCATCGGCATCACCGTGCACCCGGACGATGCTTCCGATCCGGAAACCATGCTCAAGTACGCGGACACCGCGATGTACCGCGCCAAGCAAGCGGGCCGCGATACCTTTCGCTTTTTCACGGCGCAGATGAATGCCGAGGCCCTTGCGCAGATCAAGCTGGAAAAGGCGGTGCGCAAGGCAGTCGAGAACGCGGAGTTTGTCCTGTTCTACCAACCCAAGGTGCAACTGAGCAGCGGCCGCATTACCGGCCTGGAGGCACTTCTTCGCTGGCAACGACCCGGACTTGGCCTAGCTTCACCCAGCGATTTCATCCCGGTGCTGGAAGAGACAGGACTGATCGTCAGCGTGGGTACGTGGGTGATCGACGCGGCCTGTGCGCAAATCGGCCGATGGATGCGCTCCCCCATTGGACCCATTCAGGTATCGGTGAATGTCTCAGGACGTCAATTCATCGAAGGCGATCTCGAAGGGGACGTCGTCAAGGCGCTAGCTGCGCACGCCATTCCAGCAGACTTGCTCGAGCTGGAGTTGACCGAGAGTTCGCTGATGGCAAACACAGCGCGCACCATCACCACCCTGCTCAACCTGAAGAAGCTGGGCGTACAGATCTCCATCGACGATTTTGGCACGGGCTATTCGAGCCTGGCTTACCTGCGCCGATTCCCGATCGACAAATTAAAGATTGATATCGCATTCATCCGCGACATCACCACCAACCCGGATGCGGCCGCCATCGCGCTGACCATTATCCGCATGGCCCACGGCCTGAAGCTGGATGTCATTGCGGAGGGAGTCGAAACCGAAGCGCAGCTCGAGTACCTGCGGCGCCACGGCTGCGACCAGATCCAAGGCTACCATTTCAGCCGACCCTTGCCGCTGTCGGAAATCGAACAGGTGCTGCGTGAAGAAAAGCGTCTGGCGCCAACTGATGGTATCGCCAATGCTCCGCTCAAGACGCTGCTTTTGGTCGACGACGAACCCGACATCCTGGTCGCGCTGCAGCGTGTGTTGCGGCTGGAGGGTTACAACATCCTGACGGCACGCTCTGCCGCCGAGGGTTTCGACTTGCTCGCCGTGCACCCGGTGCAGGTCATCGTGTGCGACCAGCGCATGCCACTAATGAGTGGCGCGGAGTTTCTCGATCGGGTCAAGGGACTGTATCCCGATGCGCTTCGTATTGTGTTGTCCGGTTATACCGATCTCGAACTGGTCATGGATTCGATCAATCGCGGCTCGATCTATCGTTTCTACACCAAGCCCTGGAACAGCGATGTCTTGCGCGACAACATCCGCGAAGCATTCCGCCACTACGCACTGATGCATGGTGGTCGACTTGGGCAATCGGAAAGCGAAGGACCATCCATCCATCCGTCGATCAAGCCTGTCGCCCAGGGACGCAGGCGACGATCGCGCCTTACGAAAACGTAGATTGGCCGACGAATCAGCGTGAGCGCGGCGGCGTGGCGAGCTCGCGGGCGTCCAGGAAACCGTCGTGATTGGTGTCCTGGCGCGCGAACGCTGCCGCCAGTGATGCCTCGTAGTCTGCGCGGGTTACCCGACGCGCGCCAGGAGGCAGTTCGTCACCCTCCAGTACCCCATTGCCATCTGTGTCAAGGCGGTCGAAGCCCCGGTCCATATAGGCGATGTACTCGGCGCGCGATACCCGAGCATCGCTGTCGGTGTCCATCCGTTGCAGATAGGCCAGCGGCGAACGCGGCGCGTCCTGCGCCGCAACGGGATGGATCAACGACAGGCCAGCCAGAATGCCGCCACCCAGCAGTGCCATGGTCACGCGCAACTCCAGCAGGCGCGGCGCGGATACCTCATCGCGTCTGCCGGATGTCTCCACTATCGTGTGCGCCTCAGTGCGCCGCGATCGCGTAGCCCTTCATGCGCGCGGAAAAATCCTGCAGCGCGCGGATACCGGTGGCCTCGGCTTCGGCGCACCACGCCTGCAGCCTCTGCAAGGTCGCGTTGGCATCGTGCGAACGCTCTTCGAGTACCGTCGCCAAGCGCGCACGAAACTCGACCAGCGTGGCCAGTTGTGGACGCCGCGAGACGAACGCTTGCAGCCGTTCGCGCGCTCCGGCATCAAGCCAGCGGCCGCCATCCGCAAGTCCCTTTCGAAGCTTGCGCGGCAACTTCTGCACAGGCTCGGAGGAATCGCGCTCGGCGCGCAGTGCCGGACGCATCACGTGGCGGTAGTAGTCGGTCATCGCCTGGAAGCGGTGGGTCAGCAACGCCCTGAGGGTCTCGCCATCGGGCATCGGGATGTTCGGACGCACGTCAAGCGACGGTGCAACGCGCAGCACCTTGGCCAAGCGCAGTGCTTCGAGCACCTTGATCGCCGCCCAGCCGATATCGAATTCGAACTTGCGCAGCGCGAATTTCGCCGAACTCGGGAATGCGTGATGGTTGTTGTGCAGTTCTTCGCCGCCGATCCAGAAACCCCACGGCGTAAGGTTGGTGGCCGTGTCGGTGGTTTCAAAATTGCGATAGCCCCACCAGTGGCCAACGCCGTTGACGACGCCCGCTGCCCAGAACGGCATCCACAACATCTGTACCGCCCAGATCGCGACCCCGATCACGCCGAAAAGCGCAACGCTGACGAACAAAAGGATCGTCGGGCCGAGGGTTGGATACTTGCTGTACAGATGGCGCTCGATCCAGTCGTCCGGGCAACCCTTTCCGTATTTCTCGATCGCCGGGCGATCGGCGCGCGCCACGCGGTAAAGCTCCACGCCCTGCCACATCACCTTGCGGATGCCATAGACCTGGGGGCTGTGCGGATCCTCGTCGGTCTCGCACTTCGCATGGTGCTTGCGATGAATCGCTGCCCATTCCTTGGTGACCATAGAGGTGGTCAGCCACGACCAGAATCGGAAGAAATGCGCGAGTGCAGGGTGGAAATCCACTGCGCGATGCGCCTGGCTACGATGCAGGTAGAGCGTGACCGAGAAGATCGTGAGTTGGGTCACGACCATGAAATAGACGATGATGCCGACCCAGCCGAAACCGCTCAGGCCTTCGGTCAGCCAGCTGTAAAGCGCAGGGGGCATAGTGATCTCCACGGACATCCGCGCATGATGGGGCTTGATCGCCAGCGTTTCCACTGTGCGCGGGGGTATGGGGACCGCCGCATTCAGCTTTATTCGGCGCCAGATCCAAGAACTGTGACCCTGTGCTCTCATGCCTGAATTGCCCGAAGTCGAAACCACGCGTCGCGGGCTCGCGCCACACCTGATTGGCCGGCGCGTGCTTGGCGCGACACTTCGTCGCCCGGACCTGCGCTGGCCAATCGCGCGCGAGATCGCCACCGAACTGCCGGGCCAGACTATCAGCGCGGTCATCCGTCGCGCCAAGTACCTTCTGGTAGCGGCCGAAACCGGCAGCGCACTGCTTCATCTGGGCATGTCCGGCGGCCTTCGCGTGATGCCCGCTGCGACCTCTCCGGGCTTGCACGATCACGTCGACATCTTCCTTGATTCGGGAATCGTGCTGCGCTTCAACGATCCACGCCGGTTTGGTTGCCTGCTCTGGCAGCCTGCGGGCAGCGTGCATCCCTTGCTTGCCGGGCTTGGGCCGGAGCCCCTGGGCGATGACTTCGACGGCGACCTTTTGTGGCGGAGCAGCCGCACCC
Source organism: Lysobacterales bacterium (assembly GCA_038234715.1). GTDB lineage: Bacteria > Pseudomonadota > Gammaproteobacteria > Xanthomonadales > Xanthomonadaceae > SZAS-103. The sequence goes on from JBBQTD010000003.1 coordinate 7,912, forward strand.
GCAGCGCCGCCGTCAAGACCTTTCTGATGGACCAGCACGTGGTCGTCGGCGTGGGCAACATCTATGCGGCCGAAGCGTTGTTTCTTGCCGGCATCGACCCGCGCCGCGCAGCTTGGCGGGTCAGCCGCGAACGCTACGGTGGCCTCGCAGAAGCAGTACGGCAGATCCTCACCCATGCGATCGCGCGGGGCGGAACCACCTTGCGTGACTTCCTCGCGCCGGATGGTGCGCCCGGCTATTTCGAACAGGAGTTGTTCGTCTACGGGCGCGCGGGCGCAGCATGCAAGGCCTGCGGCGCAGGACTGCGCTCCGGGACACTCGGACAGCGTGCAACGGTCTGGTGTCCGCGCTGCCAGCGGTAGCGACCGGAGTCACTCCCGGGCACCCAGCGAACCGCTATAGTTCCCGCTTGGGGGACGGCATGACGGACGCGGACATCACAACTTTGCTCGAGGCCGCGCGCGGTGGCGATCGCGTCGCCCTCGACAATGTGCTTGCCACGCTCTATCGCGAGCTGCATGCCATGGCGCGCCGCCAGCTCAACGGGCAAAAAGGCGGCACGCTCGACACCACGGCGCTCGTGCATGAATCGTACTTCAAGCTCGTCCGCAGCCAGCACGCGGAATTCGCCGACCGCGCGCATTTCTTCGCCTATGCGGCGACCGCGATGCGCAGCGTGGTGGTCGACTACGCGCGCCAGCGGCTAAGCCAGAAGCGCGGTGGCGACCTGCAACGCGTCACCGATCTGCCCGACGACATTACCCCCGGGGTCAGCATCGGCGAGGAGATGCTGCACCTTGATAGTGCGTTGCAGAAGCTGGCAGAAGTCGACAAGCGACTCGCTCAGGTGGTGGAACTTCGCTATTTCGCGGGCCTTTCCGAGGCCAATATCGGCGAGCTGCTGCAGTGCTCCGAACGAACCGTTCGGCGCGACTGGCAAAAGGCCAGGTTGTTCCTGCTGGCGGAACTGCAGCCGCACTGAGGGCTGCGCGCATGCACCCGGAACTCTGGTCCCGTGTCGGCCCGCTGCTTGACGAGCTGATTGAACTCACGCCCGCTGAACGCGAGCCGCGCCTTACCGAACTCGATCGCGAGCAACCCGACCTCGCTGAAGAGTTGCGCCGCATCCTCGCGCTTGATTCGAAACGGCCGGATTTCATGTCGACCCCGGTCTCGCAGGCCTCGATCCATGCGTCATTGCCTGGCATGCGCGTCGGACCCTACCGGTTGTTGCGGATGATTGGCGAAGGCGGCATGGGCCAGGTGTGGCTCGCCGAGCGCGCCGATGGCCTGTTCGAGCGCCGGGTCGCGCTGAAACTGCTGCATCCGGGGTTCGCTGGTTCCGGCCTGCGCATGCGCTTCGACCGCGAGCGGCAGATCCTTGCAAGCCTCGGCCACGAACATGTCGCGCGGCTGCTGGACGCGGGATTCGCGGCGGACGGCCAGCCCTACCTCGCGCTCGAATACGTCGAGGGACAGAACATCGCCGAGTACGCCACACAGCGCAAGCTTACCGTGGTGCAGAAACTGACGTTGTTCCTGCAGGTGTGCAGCGCCGTTAGCCATGCCCACGCGAGCCTGGTTGTGCATCGCGACCTGAAGCCGTCCAACATCATGGTCACGCCGGGCGGCGCGGTGAGGCTACTGGATTTTGGTATCGCCAAGCTGCTTGATGCACCAAACCGCGACAGCACCAACGAAACCACGCGCACCGGGACACGTGCGTTCACCCTCCACTACGCCGCGCCCGAGCAGATTCGCGGCGAGCAAGTCACTACCGGCACCGATGTGTACTCGCTCGGTGTGGTGCTGTACGAACTGCTGACTGGACGCAAGCCTTACCGGATCAAGCGCGATACCGACGCCGAGTGGGAAGAGGCAATCATCAGCTCGGAACCGACCCGGCCTTCAACGATGACGCGCGGGCGCGCCGATTTGATTTCGCGCTCCGAACGCCGGCTCTCACGCGTACTCAGTGGGGACCTGGACAACATTGTCCTCAAGGCGCTGTGCAAGCGGCCCGAGGATCGCTACATGTCGGTCGAAGCACTCGCGGCCGATCTTCGCCGCTACCTCAACGGCCGACCGGTCGAAGCGCACGCGTACAGCTACCGCTACCGGCTTGGGAAATATATCCGTCGCAACGCGGTGCAGATTGGTTTGGTGCTGGCGGTCATCGCGCTGCTCGGCAGCGCGCTGTACGTCGTGTCGTGGCAGGCGCGCGCGGCGCGCGCTGAAGCGCAACGCGCACAGGCAATGCATGATTTCGTGATTGGCCTTTTCGAGCAGGCGGGCAAGGAGGCGGGTCCATCCAATTCGGTGGACATCCGGCACCTGCTCGATGCAGGTGTGCGCCGCACCAAGACCGAATTCGCGAGCCAGCCCATTGTCCGCGCCGAACTGCTCGCATTGATTGCGCGCATGCATTTGCGGCTGGGGGACTACGCGCAGGCCATCGCGGTGCTCGACCAGCAGAAGTCGGCCTTGTTCGCCGCCCCGCAGACGGTGCAGATGGAATCGTTGCAGTTGCGCGGCGACGCGCTGCGCCAGCTCGGCGACCCCGGACGATGCCGCGACTTGCTGCTTGCCCACGAGGACCAGCTCGACGCGCGCGACCAGGCCGCACGACGTGACTCCGCCGACTACCAATCCGTGTTGGGCCGCTGTGAACGCGGCCTGCAGAACATCGCTGCGGCACGTACGCACTTCCAGCACGCGCTTGCATTGCGCGAATTGCTCCCCGAGGCGGGCGCGGACCAGGCCGAGAGCCTCAAGGACCTCGCGGAACTCGACGCCGATGCCGGCACCGGCAAGGTCGCGATGGCGGGGATGCTGGGGGCGCTGCAAAGGCTGCGTGCGACCCACAACGAGCAGGGGCCGGTCGCGATTTCGATCTGGCTCGGACTCGGCAGCCTGTACCGCGAATCTGGCAATAGCGTAGCCGCCGAGTTTTCGTACCGCACGGCGGAACGCCTGGCCGTCAGTCTGTACGGCAATGGCCATCCGAACACCATCGATGCCGAACGTGGACTGGCGGCGATCTATGTCGATCAAGGCAAGCTAGACCTTGCAGAGCCGCTGTTCGAGGAGGCCGAGCAGCAGCTCAATCGACTGTATGGCCCGACCTACCCGGACCTCGGTTCGACGAACAACAGTCTGGGCATCATCGCGTGGGAGCGCGGCGACGTCGCGACTGCCGAACGCCGCCTGCGCCGTGCCTTGGAGCTATGGACACAATCGCCGCGACTGGCTGGCGGCCTGTTCAACCTGGCCATGATCCTGCACGGCGCAGGACGCGATGCCGACGCCGAACCATTCGCGCACCGATCGCTGATTCTGCGCGAACAGCAGTTCGGGCCGCGCCACGGCCTGGTCGGCGCAAGCCTGCGCCAGCTCGGCGAGATCAAGCTCGCTGAAAAGGATCTGGCGGCAGCCGAGCAACTGCTCCTGCGCGCGCTGGCATTATTGAATGCGGCAGCGGATTTTGGTCCCTCGCATACCGCTGCCGGCCAGGCGCAGCTTGCAATTGCGCGACTGCGACTGGCCCAGCAGCGTCCCGACAGCGCGCAGGCACTCCTGGTCGATATTGAACATCGATTCAGACCGTTCGACGCAGAACGTCGGCGCCTGCTTTGGGCGACGCGGATCCTGTCTGCGCAAATGCAGTGCGCGCAGCCGCGCCAGGCCGTGCAGGGCCGTCGCGCACTGCTGCAGGTGCGCGACGAGATCACTGCGGAAATGCCTGTGAGTGCGATTGCGCGCGACGCGACCGCCGCGCTGCAAAATTGCGGGCAGTGAGAAGCGATTGCTGTTACATGCCGGTGGCGCCCGAGCGGCGTCAATCGCGCGGAAGGGCCAGGCTTGCGCTACGGCTTCGGCTCGTTGAGCGGCAATTGCCCTTGCAGCAATGGAATCGAACCTTCGCCGGCCATCACCTTCTTGAACTCGGCCCGGCTGACGGATACGTAGCGGTCATTGCCACCGATCTCGACTTGGGGGCCTGCGGTCAATGCGCGACCTTGCGCGTCGACCCGAACGACCATCGTTGCCTTTCTGCCACTGTGACAGATGGTCTTGATCTCGATGATTTCATCGGCCCACGCCAGCAGGTAGTGGCTGCCCTCGAACAATTCGCCAAGAAAGTCGGTGCGCAAGCCGTATGCCAGCACCGGAACGTGCATGTTGTCGACGATCTCCCCGAGTTGCCATACCTGCGCCCTGCTCAGGAACTGCGCTTCGTCCACCAGTACGCAATGCAGTGCTCCGTGGTGCGCAAGATCGTAGCGAACGATTGCATGAAGGTCGTCTTCGCGATCGAAGATGCGGCCTTCGGCTTTCAGGCCGATGCGCGACGCGACGACACCTGTGCCGTACCGATCGTCGATCTGGGGCAGCATGATCAGGGCGCGCATGCCGCGTTCGTGGTAGTTGTGCGCGCTCTGCAGCAAGCTCGTTGTCTTGCCGGCGTTCATTGCCGAATAGTGGAAATAAAGCTTGGCCATGTTTCAGTGCGTGGGCGCGCCGGTAGGACGCACGGGTTGGGGATCATCGACTGGGGCCGCTGCGGTCTTCGCCCTGGGTACCGCCATGGGAACCCCGACGTTGACCTTTCCGTGCGGCGCCTTCCAGGCTTTGTCGGCCCACGCCCAGTAGGCGCGCTCGTTCCAGAAATGCGGGTCGTAATACTGGTTCGCGTCGATGACCGTCGGGGTGCGGCCAAAGCTTGGAATCTCGATCTGCATGGGCCCGACGAAACCTGTATGGCTGCCGGTTACCTGGTTGAGCCCCGCCGGAGCAGGACGCCCAGTCGCGGCTTTGCAACAGCGTCGCCATATTCGGAGTATAGCGGCTGACCGAGATCGATCGCGCGCTTGCGCTCGTCGTCGCTCAATTCCTGCCAGTAACGCTCCCGAAACGCGAGCAGGCCCGGATAGCCACGCTCGGCAGCAAGATCCATCCATGCATAGGCAAGGGGGCGATTCTGGGTCACGCCCGTGCCATCCCAGTACATGCTTGCCAGCATCGCCTCCGAGGGTTTGTCGGCATACCGCGCGGCCCAGTGAAAGTAGCGCAGGGCATAGTCGAAACTGGCGCGCTTGTAGGCGTCCATGCCCATCCGGCGATTGTCCAGGTCCGGGTGGTATGCCAGGAAGTCTGCGCTGCTCGCCAATGGATTGACGGCCGGTGGATCGTCCCGGTTCTGCTTTTCCTGCTTGTCCAGCACAGTTGGCTCTTGCGCATGCGCAACGCTAGCCAACAGCAAGGTCACGACCAGGTACAGCTTTCGCATGGTGTAGATCATCGCTATGTGGAACGGACAAATGATAGCAACCAGCGCGAATTCCTGACGCTACACTATGCGGCCTCTCCGCCTGAACATGCGCATGCGCGGACTCAATCCCGACCAGCTCGCCGCCATCCGCCACTGCGACGGTCCACTGCTGGTGCTGGCCGGCGCAGGCAGTGGCAAGACACGCGTCATCACCGAGAAAATTGCGCACCTCGTTCGCGAACACGCCGTCGCGCCGGCGCACATCGCTGCGATCACGTTCACGAACAAGGCAGCGCGCGAGATGCGCGAGCGCGTCGCGAAGCTGCTTCCGGGAGATGCGGGCGAAGGCCTGACGGTGTGCACGTTCCATGCACTCGGGTTGCGCTTCCTGCATATCGAGCACCTACGAGTCGGATTGCGTCGCGGCTTCTCGGTGTTCGATTCCGACGACTCGCTGGCGCAGATCCGCGATCTCGCCGGCACGGGTGCAAAACCGGATGCGGTCGAAGCACTGCGCCAGCTCGTATCGCGCGCCAAGAACGAAGGCCTCTCGCCCGAACAGGCCCAGGCTGCGGCGCGCAGCCCGCGCGAGCGCGAAGCCGCCGACGTTTACGCACGCTACCAACTGCGGCTGCAGGCGTTCAACGCGGTCGACTTCGACGATCTGATCCGGCTACCGCTGCAATTGCTGGAAGCAGACGCCGACCTGGCCGGAGCGTGGCGCGAGCGCATCCGCCATCTGTTGGTCGACGAATGCCAGGACACCAACGTCGCGCAGTACCGCTTGCTCAAGATACTGGCGGGTCGACGCGGCCAATTGACCTGCGTCGGCGACGACGACCAGAGCATCTACGCGTGGCGTGGTGCGAATCCGGAGAACCTCGACGCACTCGCGCGCGACTATCCGTCGTTGCGCGTGATCAAGCTCGAACAGAACTACCGCTGCAGCGCACGCATCCTGCGCAGCGCCAATGCGCTCATCGCGAACAATCCCCACATGCATCCCAAGCGCCTGTGGTGCCAGCACGACGAAGGCGCGCTGGTACGGGTGTGGGCATGCAAGGACAACGAATCCGAAGCGCAGCGCGTGGCCGGCGAGATCACTTTCCTGCGCGAGTCGAGGAAGGTCGAACCACGCGAGTTTGCGGTGCTGTTCCGCGGCAATCACCAGTCGCGACCGCTGGAGAAGGCGCTCCAGTTGTTGCGCCTGCCGTACCACCTCACCGGCGGCACCGCATTCCTTGATCGTGGCGAAGTCAAGGACCTGCTCGCATGGCTGCGCGTGCTTGCCAATCCCGACGACGATGCGGGTTTCCTACGCGCGATCGCAGCCCCGAAGCGCGAAGTCGGCGCGACCACGCTCACCCGGCTCGCCGAAGGTGCACAGCTGGCGCAGCTTCCGCTCGCGCGCGCGGCAATGCAGATGTCCCTCCTGAAGAGCCTGCCGCCCCGCGGTGCGGCTGGCCTGGCGGAATTCACCGGCATCCTCTCCCGCCTGCGTGATGACGCCGAACGCCTTGCGCCGGCCGACCTGTGCCGGCAAGTCGCCGAACGCAGCGGCTTGCTCAGCGCGTTACGCACACAGTGCCGCGATGAGGCGGCATTCAAGCGTCGCAGCGCCCACCTGGACGAACTCTCGGAATGGTTTCGCGATGCGCCGGCGTCGGCGGGGTCGCTCGCCGCGCAACTTGCACTGCTCGCGCACGCCGACCGCGGCGACCCCGGCAATAGCGTCCGCCTGATGAGCCTGCATGCGGCCAAGGGACTCGAGTTCCGCTACGTTTTCATCATCGGCTGCGAGGATGGCACGCTGCCGCATGAGGCAAGCATTGAAGAAGGTCGCCTCGACGAAGAGCGTCGCCTTTTCTACGTCGGGATCACCCGCGCCAAGGAAGCCCTTTGGTTGTCCCACAGTCGCGAAACCAGGCGGTGGGGCGGCATCGCACAGCGCCGACCGAGCCGATTCCTTGACGAACTGCCAGCCGCGGACCTGCATCGCGACGGTGCGGATCCCTTGCGCGACGCGGAGCATCGTCGCGAGCGGGCCAGCGCGCAGCTCAGCGCAATCGCGGCATTGCTCGACCGTTGACCATTTCGTCCAGGCATTCGCTCCATAAAGAACAATGACTTAGGCTGACAAAGCCGGTATAAAGCCCGTTCCGCAAGCGCAGTCAGGATCAGCCGTCGGGCTGCTTCGGCCAAAGATGGCATTGCTGGCCAGCGAAACAGCCTGTTCCGGCCCAGGCCCTGGCCGCTTCCGTTCTTGTTTCCAATCCCCGCACGCACTACATTGCGCACACACTCAGGGAGCCCTACATGAATCGTCTTAAACTGGTGGCCGCCGCCGGCCTCAGCCTGCTGGCGCTGTCCGCCTGCACCGTGAACAAGAACGAAGCCGCGAAGGACCCGGTCACTGCGGCCAAGGATTTGTCGGTTGCGGTCCGCGACAACGATTTCGACCGCCTCAGCCACATCATGGTGCCGCCGGCCGACTATACGAAGCTCGAAGCGCGTTTCAAGGACGAGCAAGCGAAGAAACCGGCCCCATCTGCAGATGAGAGCAAGCAGTTCTCCGACAGTATCGCCAAATTCACCGCGCCGGATGCCGAAGACAAACTGTTCGCCGAAATCCAGCCAAAACTTGCCCAGATGGGTCCGCAAATCCCGATGATGGTCGGCATGATGAGCGGGATGGCTGGGCAGAGCATCGCTCAAAACGACAAGATGAGCCCTGCCGCGAAAACCCAGGCAACCGCCGTGTTGACCGCGGTCACCAAGTGGGCGACCACCGCACCGTTGTCCGATCCGGACAAGGCAAAGCAAGCGATCAAGCTCGTGGTCGGCACCGCCCGCGATCTGAAGCTGACCACCCTGGATGCCGCACAGCACATGAGTTTCTCCGAAGTGATGCAAAAAGCCGGCGTCGCCGTCGGCGGCCTGCGCAAGACGCTTGCCGTTTACAACTTCGACACCGACAAGATGCTCGACAGCGTGAAGGTCGAGAAGAAGTCCGAGAGCGGCGATACAGCCGTCGTGACGGTCAGCTATTCGCTGCTCGATACGCCGGTCAGTGCCGACATGCCGATGGTCCAGCGTGATGGTCGCTGGTACAGCGCGGATCTGGTCAAGAGCGTCGAGGACTCGCTGGCCAAGCCTGCCGATGCCGTGACAGCGCCGACCACCGCCCCCGGTCCTGAGGGAATGCCTGCTTCAGCCGCGCCCGATTCCCCAGCGGAGCCAACTGCGCCGCCGTCGAGCGATGCGTCGTCCGAGCCCGCACCGGCAGACAACGCTTCTTCGCCGGCAAGTGATGCGTCCAACGGCGGCGGTTGAGCAGTCATCGACTGATTTCGCCGGTCCCCAAGCTACGGCGGCGCGCCTTGGCGCGTCGCCGCGTGCTGTTTCGAACTCTGTCGCGTCGCCGCGCGCTGTTTCGAACTCTGTCATGTCGTCAGGAGCTGGTTCAAACGCGATCGACTCGCCGCGCGCAGTTTCAAGCCCGATCGCGTTGCTGCCCGCCGTCTCAATCACACTCGCGTTGTCGCGCGTCATCTGAAGCCTGCTGATGTCGCAGTCCGCCGCGCCCGCAATGCCCTCACTACGCCGTGCCCCGCTTTGGGCGCTGCTGCTCGGCAAGCTGTTCGCTCCGTGGATCCGCCTGCGCATCGAGCAATCCGATGACGTGGCGCCACTGGCCGCAGACACCCGACCGGTTTGCTATGTACTTGAGCGCTACGGCTTGTCCAACGCGTTGATCCTCGAACGCGCCTGCCGCGAGTCCGGTCTGCCTTCGCCGCTCACCCCGCTTGCAGGCGACCCGCTCGGCCACAAGCGTGCCTACATCGCGCTGTCGCGTCGTCGCGGTGCATGGTTCGGGCGGCCGCGCACGCGCACCCATTCCGAAGGACTCGAGAAGCTGCTCGCTTTGCAGCGCAGCCACCCGGACCTCGACATCCAGCTGGTGCCGGTATCGATCTTCATCGGTCGCGCACCGGACCGGCAGTCGGGCTGGTTCTCGGTGCTGTTCTCCGAAAACTGGGAACTTGTCGGTCGCTTCCGCAGGCTGCTCGCAGTGCTGCTCAACGGTCGCAACACGATCGTGCAATTCGCCACGCCAGTCGCGTTGCGCGCCGCGATCTATGAGGAGCTTCCACCCGAACGCACCGTGCGCAAGCTCTCGCGCGTGCTGCGCGTGCATTTCGCACGCATCCGGTCGGCGGTGATCGGGCCGGACCTCTCGCACCGGCGCCTGCTGGTCGACAAGGTGCTTGCGTCCGCGCCGGTGCAGAAAGTCATCGGCGACCAGGCCCGGCGCGACAACAAGCCCGTTGCGGACGCATGGCGCAAGGCGCACGCGATCGCCTGGGAGATCGCCGCGGACTATTCGCATCCGGTGGTGCGCTCGCTGTCGTTCATGCTCGGTCCGTTCTGGAACCGCATCTACGACGGCGTCCAGGTCCACCACCTGGATACGCTCAAGGACCTCGCGCCCGGGCACGAAGTCGTCTACGTGCCGTCGCACCGCAGCCACATCGACTACATCCTGCTGTCGTACCTGCTGTATTCGCATTCGATCGTGCCGCCGCACATCGTTGCCGGCGTGAACCTCAACATGCCGGTGATCGGCCCGCTGCTGCGCAAGGGCGGCGCGTTCTTCATCCGTCGCAGCATCCGCGGCAGTGCGCTGTATTCCACCGTGCTCCGCGAATACGTCGCACTGCTGGTTGCCGAGGGTTTCTCGCTGGAATACTTCATCGAGGGCGGTCGCTCGCGCACCGGGCGCCTGCTACAGCCCAAGTCGGGGATGCTTGCGATGACCGTGCACGGGTTCCTGCGTGAGCCGCGGCGACCAATCGTGTTCCAGCCGGTGTACATCGGCTACGAGAAGCTCATGGAGGGCAAGACCTACCTTGATGAACTTGCCGGCCGTCCCAAGCACAAGGAAACCGTATGGGCGCTGCTACGTGGCGCGTTGGGCGTACTGCGCAAGCGCTACGGAAGGGTCGCGGTGAGTTTCGGCGAGCCCATCCTGCTCGAGGACATCCTCACCGAGCATGTGCCCGACTGGCGCGATCGCCCGATCACTGAAGACGAGCGCCCGAAATGGCTCGGCGATGCGATGGACGATCTCGCGCAGCGCATCCAGGTCAACATCAACCGGACCGCCGACGTCAATCCGGTCAACCTGCTCGCGCTCACCCTGCTGTCGATGCCCAAGCATGCGATGAACGAGAGCGACCTGCTCGAGCAGCTGGCGCTTGCCAAGCGCCTGCTTGCCGCGGTGCCGTACTCGGATCGCGTGACCGTCACCCAGATGGAACCATCGCAGATTGTCGAATACGGCGAAAGCATCAACATCCTGCAACGCACCGCGCACCCGCTCGGCGATGTCATCTGGATGGACGACGAAACCGCGGTGCTGCAGACGTACTACCGCAACAACGTGCTGCACCTGTTCACCGCGCCCGCGTGGGTCGCGTGCTGCTTCCAGAACAACCGTCGCATGAGTCGCGCCGGCGTGCTGCGGCTCGGTCGCAACCTGTACCCGTTCCTGCAGAACGAGTTGTTCCTGCCGTGGACGCAGGACAGTTTCGGCGAGTGCCTGGAAGCGACCATCGTGCAGTTCATCACCGAAGGCTTGCTGAAGTTCGATGCGGCGACCGACATGCTCAGCCGCGGCCCTGGCCAGACTGACGAAGTGTTCCAGCTGCGGTCGGTCGCGCACAGCCTGCAGCAGGCGTTCGAGCGCTACTTCATCGCGATCGCGGTGCTGGTGAAGAACGGCCCGCGCACGCTGTCTGCAGGCGAACTGGAAAACCTATGCCAGATGACCGCGCAACGGCTGAGCCTGCTGTACGCGCCGGCCGCGCCGGAATTCTTCGATCGCGCGCTGTTCCGCGGATTCATCCAGAAGATGCGCGAGATCGGCATGGTGAAGGTCGATACCGAAGGCAAGCTCGACTATGGCGAACAACTCGATGCGTGGGCCAAGGACGCCAAGCTCATCCTTGGCCGCGAGCTGCGCCACACCATCCTCAAGATCACGCCAGAGACTGCGCGTGCTGCGCAGGCGGGCGCGCCAAGACCAGCATTGGCCGAGTCATCGGCGCCAGCCGACTAGGCTCTGACAATCTCCAGGGCGCATGGCGATCGATAGGGATCGTCCTGCGCGCGCGAGCAATCACCGCGTCAGCGCGGAGGAATTCGCATTGGCCACGCCGACCCGCGCCAAATGAGGGGTTACATCCCGCGTACGAGGGGTTACTTGCGTCGCAACAGGACCCAGCCGCCTCGCAAGTAGCCCTACTCACCGCGGATGTAGGTTGACTTGCGCGCATGTAGTCGGACATACGCGGCATGAGCCCCTGCTTGCCACGCCAGCAGGGACGCATACGCGGCATGTGGATGCACGCAAGCGCGATGTAGTGTACTTGCGTCGCAAGAGAACCTGCATGCGTCGCATGAGCACCAGCATACGATGCAAGTACAACCTCCCACGCGCGGGTAGTGATACCGACGGCGCAAGCAACCCTGCTTGCGCGCCATGTAGGTCCTCTCGCGACGCAAGTACACCCACGCGTGTTGCATGAGGGATCACTTGCCACGCATGAGCACCTACCAACAGGGCGCCCGCGGCGAATGGCGCGGTCGGAGGACGCACCGATGCAGCCAGTCGACCGACATGCGCCGCAACTGATACCGCCGGCGCGACGACACCCATGGAGTGCCTGGCCTGCGCGCGGTCGTTCCAGTCGACTGCCCCGGCCTGCGCTCCCGGCACGTACTGCCGCGCACCGGCCGCATGCAACGATGAAAGAGCTGCCCCATCATGCGTACCCGCAGGAGCTTCATCACGCGCAAGAAAAGCCCGCGCGCGGGACTGTCTTCGTTGATCGGAACAGCGGTCGCTGCGTTCCCAAATACCAGCATCGACTAACGGACGTCGAGTGTCAGGCAGAACCGAATTGATCTCTGCGGTGACCCGGCTGCCTGGATGCTTCAAGCCAACTCGATCGCACGCTGCGTGAGCACAGCGTTTGCGTCGCGTCGACTACCGGACAAGCAGGCCAATGTCGTCCAGGACAAACGATGTCTGCAACGAGCCGTTTTCGTTGCCGGTGAACTTCACTTTGATCGTCTTGCCGAGGTAGGGCGTCATGTCGAAGGTGTGAAAGACGTAACCGCTGGCGTGGTCGAGGTTCGAGTACGTCGGCAACACCGCCAGGACGTTGTCCGCCGCATCGGTGACGCGCACGATCAGGTGATCCTTCACCTGGGTCGTGGTGGTTTCGGCGGTGTCGATATGCAAATAAAACGACAACGTCGCAGATGCCTTGCCTGCTGGAATCGCCACCTGCTGCGACAGGGTGGAGGCGTTTGCGACGCCTTTGCCATTGAGCCACACGTCCCAGGTTCCGCGGTGCGCGGGTTCGGCTGCACTGTTGTTGAGGACTCCTGCCGGCATGACCCACGGCGCCGCCTTGCCGCTCTCGAATCCAGTGTTGCCGAACAGCTGGATCGTGCTCACGACCGTCACCAGCGTCGTCCTGGTGTTGGTCAAGCCGCCGTTGTCGGTGACTGTCTCGGACACGTTGTAGGTGCCCGGCACCGCGTAGGTATGGCTGGGATTGGTTGCCGTTGAGGTGCCGCCATCGCCGAACGTCCATGCGTGCGAGGCGATCGTGGCATTACCATCCGGGTCGGTCGAACTGTCGGTGAAATTCACCGCCAGGCCCGTCGCGACGAAGCTGAAGTGCGCGACCGGCGGGGTGTTTTTCGGTGGCCCGATGTTGGCGATCGCGCTGCCGAGGACGACGCTGCCGCGGCCGCTGGCGAAATCGTAGCCGACCTTGGCAGTCTCACCTCCATTGCTGCCAACCGTGATGTCATGGAAGTCGGCCGTTGCGGGGAGGCTGTAGATTGCAGGTCCGGCGAATCCGACATTGGTGCCTTTCGCAGCGATCACACGCGCCCACATGCCAGCGAATATCGGCGCGGACAGGCTGGTGCCGCCCCATTGCTGCAGCACGCCGTCGACGATGACCAGGGCGCCAGAGTTTGGGTCGGCGTCGAAGGCGACATCAGCCACGCCACGGTGGGTACCCGATACCAACGCATTCTGCCAGCTCGGTTTGGGCTCAAACGTGCTCGGACTGCCGCCGCTGCCGCTCCACACCGATTCGCTGATCCAGGAGGAGACGGACGCAGACAGCGTCGTCCCGGCCACCGCGATGACGTACTGCGAAGCCGCAGGCCAACTGGGCCTGATGCCGCCATTGCCGCACTCGTCTGCGCCCAAATCTCCGGTCGCGACCGAAAAGGTCTGGCCGTGAGCAACTGCGGTTGCGAAGATCTGGTCCTGCGCGGCAGCCGCACCATCGGCTTGCGCGTCGGTTTCACATCCGCCGAGCGATACATTGATGATCTTGGCGGCGTTGGCCGCCACGATCGTGTTGAAGTCCGCGGTAAGGTCGGAATCGACCAGGTCCGGGACGCTGTAAAAGATGATCTTGCCGATCTGGCCGCCCGCCATCCCGACGATATCCTGGCTATCGATGTCCCATTCATGGACGCCGCTAATATCTGCACTGCTGCCGTTGGTGTTGACCGTCTGGGTAACGACGGTCGACAGATGGTTGTTGGCGGTGAAGGTGTTGAGGTCGGTGCGGGTTTGCGCGACGTTGCCTTCGGTCACGATGCCAACCGTGACGCCTGCTGCCGTGGCCACATTGCCAACCCCGTAGATCGAAGGGAACGTGGTCGGATTGTGCCCGCTGACCACATTCGTGTGCGGGTTCCCCGGATCGAACCGGCGCGAGAACAGATGCGCCTGGTGCAAGGTCTGCAGGCCGAGCACGGCCAGCACGCTGCCCTGCAGGGCCGGCGGAACGCGTACGTCGCTGGTGTTGGCGAACGCGACCCGGCCATCGCGCGTCCTGACCTGCGCCAGCGTGGTCGTGAATGCGTTGCGCGCGGTCGCCACAGTGCCATTCGCCGACACCAGCAGGCGGTTCGGCGCGATGGACACGTTGGTGTATCCCATGCTGGTCAGATAGTTCGCAACCGCCTGTGCCTGCGCTTGCGTCGGCGCATGGGCAGCGAAGAACTGATCGTCCGACATCAATTGGGGCGCGAGACCCTGCAACTGGGCGTTCGCGTTGGACGCGATGAAGGCGTCCAGCCCTTGGCGGTCCCGCAACTTCAGCGCCACTTCGATGTGGATCGGCTGGGTCATCGCCAGGGCGCCCATCAGCGAATCGCCTTGGCGCAGAACAGCAGGTTGCGCGACGCTCGCGAACGTGGCGGCGCTGGCATCACGTGGCGCGCTGACGGACAGCCCGAGCATGATCGCGAGCACCAGAGAAGCTCTGGTCATGCGGCTGGGATGCGTCAGGGCTGCGCTGGGGTTCATTGGTTTTTCCGGGAAGTCGTTCAACGGCGAATTGGTGATGAAACAGGAAGCCGCGCCGACGGCACACGGATCAGGCGTACTTCCTTGCAACTCTACCGGGTAGCGTGCGCGCCCATTGTGAACCCAGCCGCAAAACTCGCTGACGCATGTCATCTACCGACAAGGATCGTGATCCAACCGCCAGTCGCTTCCATGCGCGCGCGCCGCGCATCTCGCATGGCAGTCTGTCGGCAGCAACAAAATGCCGGAACCCAACAGGACTCCGGCATCTGGAGTCACTCGCAGAACGCGAAGGCGATTTTTATTGAGCCGTGACAGTCACGTCATCCAGGTTCCATGTGGTCTGCAGGGTGGCACCATTGGAGCCGATGAACTTGATCGTCACCTTCTGGCCGATGTACGGCGTCATGCTCAGGCTGTGCTGAACGTAGCCGCTGGTAGCATCCAGGTTCGAGTACGTCGCCAGTGTCGCAAGTAGCGTTCCGGCGGTATTGAAGACCTGCACGGTAAGCTTGTCGTGCGCGATCGACCCGGTGTCGGCGGTGGTGATCTGCAGGAAGAACGCCAGCGTGGCCGATGTATTGCCGCTGGGGATCGTCACGTTCTGCGATGCATGATCGTAGTGCAAGCCCGTGCCGCCAGCGCCTATCGCCGCGTACCAGTTGCCTGAATGCGCAAGGCTGCTGTTGTTCTGCTGCAATCCCGCGTTCATCGACCATGGCGCCGCCGTGCCCGTTTCGAAGCCCGTGTTGCTGAGCAACTGCTTGGCGCTGACGGTGACGAAATGAACCCTGGCGATGGGCGCGCCGGTGTTGTCCTTCACCGTTTCCCGCACGGTGTAGGTACCCGCTGCGGCATACGTGTGACTCGGGTTGGCCGCGGTCGATGTGTTTCCATCGCCGAATAGCCATGAATGCGATGCGATCGTGCCATCGCTGTCAGTGGACGTATCCGTGAAGTTCGCAGTGAAGCCAACGGTGGTGAACGTGAAGTTTGCGACTGGCGGGATGTTGAACATGTCTCCCAGCTTGATACTGCCGCGACCGGACGCAAAGTCGTAGCCAATGGCTGCCGTCTCGCCACCGTTATTGCCCGTGGTGACGTCATGGAAGTACGCGTTTGGCAGCAAGTAAATCACCGGTGCCGCGAAACCCTTCGTCGAGTCCGCTTCCAGCACGCGTGCCCAGAAGCCCGCGAAGATCGGTGCCGCCAAGCTGGTGCCGCCCCACTGCTGGATTCCGCCGCTGACGATCACGAGCGCGCCGGAATTTGGGTCTGCATCGAAAGCGACATCGGCAACGACGCGCTTGGTGCCCGCCACACCCAAAGTGTGCTGCCAGCTCGGCATGGGTTCGTAGGTACTGGGGCTGCCGCCCGAACCGCTCCACACGATCTCGCTGGCCCAGGTCGTCGTGGAAGCATCCAGGGTCGTTCCTGCTACCGCCACGACGTACTGGGAATTGGCCGGCCAGCTTGGGGTGGTGCCGGAATTGCCGCACTCGTCCGCACCGGAATCTCCGGTGGAAATCGTGAAGGTCTGGCCCTGCGCATCCGCCAGCGCAAAGGTGTTGTCGGCCGTGACATTCGAACCATCGCCTGACGCACCGAGCTCGCATTCGCCGATCGACACGTTGACGACCGCGGCCACATTGGCCGCCTGGGCGGTGTTGAAATCGGCGGTCAGGTTGGCATTGGTCAGCGTCGGGATGTTGTAGAAGATCATTTTCTTGACCTTGCCACCCGCCATGCCAAGCAGATCCTGGCTGTCGATGTCCCACTCGGTTGTACCGCTGGTGTCGGTGCTGGTGCCGTTGGTGTTGACGGTCTGCGTGGTCACCGTCGAGAGACTGTTGTTCGTGGTGAACGTATTGAGATCGGTCTTGCTTTGGGTCAGGCTGCCCTGGGTGACGATGCCGACGGTGACATCGGGCGCCGACGCGGGCACGACGCCGGTTCCGCCGCCGTAGATCGACGAGAACTCGACCGGATTGTGGCCGGTGACCAGAAGGGTGTGCGCTCCGCCGTTCCGCGGCCGTTTCGCGAACGTGTGCGGCACATACACGCTTTGCAGGCCGATCACCGACGCGATGGTGTCCTGCATGGCCACCGGAATGCGTACGTCATCGGTCGTTGCGAATGCGATGCGCCCGTCCTTCGTCCGGATCTGCGCCAGGGTGGTCATGAACGCGCCGCGCGCTGTCGCTGCCGTACCGTCGGCCGATACCAGCATGCGGTTCGGTGCGATCACGACGTTGCGGAATCCGGAGCGGGTCAGGTAATTTGCAACTGCCTGCGCCTGCTGCACGGTCGGCGAGTGGGTAGCGAGGATCTGCTCAGGAGTCATCAGGTGAGCTGGCAAGCCCATGGCCTGGTTCTTCGCATTGCTCGCAAGCAGCGCATCGAGTGCAGCGCGATTGCGGATTTTCAGCCCGACGACGATCTGGATCGGCTGCGCCATCGGAAGTGCCCCCATCACCGCATCGCCGGGCCGCATTTGCGTGGGATGCGCGACCGTCGCGAAAGCAGCGGTGCCGCCCGCAGCGCTTGCACTGAGCGCGCTGGTGCCGCACAGCGCAACCACTACGGCGAGCGCGAGCGATGATTGGTGCAGGTTTGCGAATGGTGTGCTGGTGTTCATGACTTTCCCCTGGTAGGAATGCGCAGGCCGCGCACGAAATGGGCGCATTGCCGGCCAGTCCAGCCAGCGGCGATGGATGCTCGTCGTGACCCGGCACCCAGATGCGCGCAAGCCAAAATACACCCTGGCGAGGCACGTTGGTATGCCACGCAAATCGGAGCCAGCGGCGGCCACGACCTGCGCAACAATCAATGCGATGGCTTGGCCCGCGGCTTGCCGGCGGGGCCGGGTTCGCTACTCTGCCGCCCAGGCCAAGCGCTTTTCAGGCGTCCAGGTCGGGAATCAACCGACTTTCAAGCCGCGTGATGGCGTCCTTGATCAGCAACTTGCGCTTCTTCAGCCGGCGCAGCTGGAGCTCGTCCATGCGCAGGTCGGCGACCAGCCGATCGATCGCGGTATCCAGGTCGCGATGTTCTAGCTTGAGATGGTTGAGCTGGGCCACGATGTCGGCCGGATCGTAGTTCTGCATGCGGGATGCGCGCTCTGCGGCAGATACGCCCCTGAGCTTACACGGAGCGCGCGCCGCCCGCGCGGTAGAATGCGTGCCCGTCCCAGCACCCATCCGATGAACCTTCCCGCCATCCAGCCCAGCCGCGTGCAGCCCGACCAGAACCTACCGGCTGCACGCACGCGCACCGACCCTCGCGACGAGCATGAACACCACAAGCTCGCCAAGCGCCTGCGCCACCAGGTTGGCCGCACGATCGCCGACTTCGGCATGATCGAGGACGGCGACAAGGTCATGGTCTGTCTGTCGGGAGGCAAGGACAGCTACACGATGCTCGACGTGCTGCTGCAACTGCAGGCGAAGGCGCCGGTGCGCTTCGAGCTGGTCGCGGTGAACCTCGACCAGAAGCAGCCAGGCTTCCCCGAACACGTGTTGCCCGATTACCTGCGTTCGCTCGGCGTCGCCTACACCATCATCGAGCAGGACACCTACTCTGTGGTCAAGCGCGTGATCCCGGAAGGCAAGACGATGTGCTCGCTGTGTTCGCGCCTGCGGCGTGGCGCACTGTATGCGCACGCCGAGCGCGAAGGCTTCACCAAGATTGCGCTCGGCCACCACCGCGACGACATGGTGGCGACGTTCTTCCTCAACCTTTTCCACCACGCCAAGCTTGCGACGATGCCGCCAAAACTGCGCAGCGATGATGGCAGGCACGTGGTGATTCGTCCGCTCGCACGCGTGAGCGAGGACGACATCACTGCCTATTGCGCATGGAAGCAGTTCCCGATCATCCCGTGCACACTCTGCGGCTCGCAGGAAAACCTGCAGCGCAAGCAGGTCCGCAACATGCTCAACGCGTGGGAGCGCGAATCGCCGGGACGCACCGAGCAGATCGCACGATCGCTCGGCGACGTGCGTCCGGAGCAGCTGGCCGATCCGGCACTGTTCGATTTCGTCGCACTCACAAGGCGCAGCGATGCGCCGCTGCCCAACGCGCATGCGTGGCTTGCGGGCGATGCGGGCGGGAATGGGGAATCGTGAATGGGGAATCGTGAAAGACCTCCAATACCCCAGTAACAGTTCTACCCAACGCCAGTCTACATTCTTCCCCTGAATTTCCAGCCCGAATCGCCGGAGCAGATTGTTCTGCTTGGCTCTTGCGATTCCCCATTCCCCATTCCTATTCCCGGATCCCGAATGTTTTTTCGTAACCTGACGCTGTTCCGCTTTCCCACCTCGCTCGACCTGTCCGAACTCGAAACCCGCCTCTCCGAGTGCACTCTCAAACCCGCCGGCCCGCTTGAAATGTCCTCGCGTGGATTCGTCCCGCCGTTTGGACGTGTCCTGGCCCAATCGGAGGATCCACGCGACACCGCGTTGTCGCACCGCGTCGGCGACTGCATCTGGCTTGCCGTCGGCGGCGAAGAACGCTTGCTGCCTTCGGTGGTGGTCAACGACGCCGCGGCGAAGAAGATCGCTGAAGCCGAACAACGCGAGGGCCGCAAACTTGGCGGTCGCACGCGCAAGCGGATCAAGGACGAGATCGTCCTAGACCTGCTGCCGCGTGCATTCGTGCGCCCATTGCGCACCGATGCGTATCTCGATCTCGAGCATGGATTCATCGCGGTTGACACCAGCTCGCGCAAGCAGGCCGAGGCGGTCGTCAGCGAAGTGCGCCGCGCACTCGGCAGCTTTCCGGCATTGCCGCCAAACGCAGAGACCAGCCCGCGCGCGGTGCTGACCGGCTGGATCGCGGGCGAAGCGCTGCCCGATTCAATGGCGCTCGGCGACGAATGCGAACTCAAGGATGCGGCCGATCGCGGCGCGATCGTGAAATGCCAGCGCCAGGAATTGCGGGGCGAGGAAATCGCCAAGCACCTCGAATCCGGCAAGCAGGTCACCCGCCTCGCACTGGGCTTGGACGACCACGTGTCTTTCGTGCTCGGCGAGGACCTCGTCGTGCGCAAGCTCAAGCTCCTCGACGGTGCCGTGGATCAGCTTGAGAACACCGAGCTCGAATCCCTGCACGCCGAACTGGACGCACGCTTCGCGCTGATGAGTGGCGAGCTCAAGCGGTTGTTCGTGATGCTGGAAACTGCGTTCAAGCTCAGTCGCGCGGAGACGTAGGCGACATTGGCTGGCCCGCCCTGCAAGGCACTTGACTGCGCCCCGCGCGCCCGCATGCTGTGCCGATGCCTTCTTCCTTCCTGCGCCGCCTGATCGCCTTGCCGCGCGCGCGGCCTGTCGCCACCAGTGAGACCATTGCGTTGCGATTGCCGGATGGCACCCAGGTCGAGTTGCTACGCGTGCGCCACCCACGGGCGCGGCGGATCAAGTTGTCGGTCAGCGAACGCGGGGTGCGGTTGACCCTGCCGATGCGCACCTCATTGCGCGCCGCGGATGCTTTCGTGCAAGAGCATGTGGAATGGATCGCCATGCAATTGCCGCGCTGGAGCGCTTCAAGCAAGGTCGCGGCATTCGGGCGGGACTGCACGACAGTTCCGTTGCGTGGCGAGGACGTTCCACTGCGCTGGGAGACCGGTCGCTATGCGCGCGCGCAACGCGATGACGGCGGCATCGTGATCGCGTTGCCCGCGTCGGCGAGCGACGCATCCGCTCGCCGTGCGCTCAAGGAGTTCTACCTGGCCGAAGCGCGCGCCGATATCGGCCGGTGGCTGCCGAAATACCTGCCGACCTTGCCCCGGGCGCCGAGCACAATCCGCTTGCGGCCAATGTCCTCGCTGTGGGGTTCGTTGAGTGCACGCGATGCGCTGTCGCTCGACCTGGCTCTGGTGCTTGGCGCACCAGCGGCATTCGAATACGTGCTGGTGCACGAGCTCTGCCACCTGCTGCAACGCAACCACAAACGCGCGTTCTGGCGCGAGGTCGAGGAGCGCGGCGCACACTGGCGCGCACAGCGCGATTACTTCCGCGACGAAGGGGCGGCGCTCAAGGCGAACCTGCGGCGACTCATTGCGCCCTGACTGCGTCGCGCCCTGACTGGGCCCCAAGGTCTACAGACTTGCCCGGCGCACAGCCCGGTCCCGGCCTCCCGGCGCCGTGTCCGCTGCGGCCACGAACTTGCGTTGGTATCCTGATAGCAGACGGGGAAATCCAGCACACCCAACGGACCCTTCGTCCTTCCCTCCCCCACATCGGACCCCGGAGACATCGCATGACCTCGCGCCCGCGTTTTTTCATTGCAGCCATAGCAGCGGGCGCCTTCGCGGCGAGCCTCGCACTTTCGGGATGCGGCAAGTCGGCATCGGAAAACGCCGCTGAGCTCGCGGTCAGGGCCGCGTCCGGCGGCAAGGTCGACATCAGGGGCGACAAGTCGCAGATGACGATCCAGACCGACCAGGGCGTGATGAAGGCCAGTTCCGGCGGCAACCTCACGGTACCCGCGGACTTTCCGACCGACGTGCACCTGCCCAGCGCGGCCTACACGATCAGCAATGTGGTGCAGATGGGTCCGACCGTGATCATCACCCTGCATTCATCGAGTTCGCTCACCATGCTTTACGCCGAGTACGACACCAGGATGAAGTCCGCCGGCTGGAAGGAAGCGATGGCCGTGCAGTCGTCGCAGTCCGAGTCGATGCTGAACTTCCAGAAGGACAACCGGATTGTCACCGTGACCCTGGCCGCGAAGTCGGGCAGCAGCGACGGCGGCACCGAGGTCAGCCTGCAGCACATGGTCGAGAAGCCGGGCGGCTAACCTCGACCCGAGCAGGGCGCGCTGCCGGACCAGGTTCGATCAGCGCAGGAATTCGAGCAGGTGGCCGGCAATCGTTTCGGGTTGTTCCATGTGCAGGTGATGACCGCCCGGAACCACCAGCAGGCGTCCGTCGCGCAGGCAGGCCATCCGCGCATCGCGCATTGCAGGCGTGAAGTATGACGGCGCGGGATCGGCGGTGATCAACAGGGTTGGCGCCTCGACCGCACGCACGATGCTTTGCGCGGCCTCCTCGGTGATGCGCAGGTGCGAAGGCAGTACCAGCCGGGCGTCGCTGCGCCAGCGCCAGCCGCCGTCGACTTGCTCGAGGTTGCGGGTCACGATCAGTCGCGCGGCCGCATCGCTCATGTCGCCGACCGCCAGGCGCGCCTTGACTGCCGATTCCAGCTTCGGGATCACCCGCCGCGGGCGTTGGGCCGCCGTACGTCGCGCGGTGACAGCTTCGCGCAAGCGTTGCCCGGCCGTCGTCGCTGCGCCAGCGATCGGCCCCAGCGCCTCGATCAAGGCCATCTTGTGCACGCGCTCTGGCGCGGATGCGGCGACCAGCGTGGCGATGGCGGCACCCATCGAATGGCCGAGCAGCCGCACGCGCTGCCAGCCCAGCGCATCGAGGGCATCGAGTGCGTCGTGGATCCAGTCGACAAACGCGTAGTCGTATCCTGGTGCGCGGTGTGCGGATGCACCGTGGCCGGGAAGATCCAGCGCGACCACGTTGAACTCGCGCAGGTATGGCATCAGCGGCACGAAACTCGCCGCGTTGTCGAGCCAGCCGTGCATCGCGAGCAAGGGCTCGCCGTTGCGATTGCCGCCGCGCAGGCCGGCGATGCGGCCGCGCGGGCTGTCGAAAAAAACCTCTTCCATCAATCGGTCCTCAATCGCCATCCGGTGGTGTGACGACGCGCCAGCGCGGCCAACGCGTCGGCATGTGCGGCTTCGGCGTTGAGCGCGGGCAGGTAGCGCAGCCATCCACCACCCAGCCCGGCGAACAGCGCTGCATTCTCGATCGCGATTTCTTCGAGCGTCTCCAGGCAGTCGACCGCGAAGCCAGGACACGCGACATCGACGCGCTTGATGCCCTGGCGCGCCCAGTCGCGCAAGACGTCGGATGTCGCAGGCCCGAGCCAGGCTTCGCGGCCGAAGCGCGACTGGTAGCTCAGCTGCCACTGGTCCTGGCCAAGTCTTAGCCGCTGTGCGAGTGCAGCGGCGGTCGCCTCGCATTCGCGCGGATACGGATCGCCGCGGCGTACGTAGCGCTCGGGGATCCCATGGAACGACAACAGCAGCTTCTCGCCCGGCGCATCGCCGCGCAGCATGGCGATCTTCGCCGCCAGCGCATCGAGCCAGCCCGTATCAACGTGGTAGTCGCGCACGAACCGCAGTTCGGGAAGATCTTCCCAGCGCGACAGTTCGGCGCCCACCGCGTCGAACACGCTGGCCGTGGTACTTGCGGAATACTGGGGATACAACGGCAACACCAGCAACCGGCGCATGCCCGCGTCGCGCAACGAGCGCAACACGCCGGCAATCCCCGGATGGCCGTAGCGCATCGCCATCGCAACGCGCGCATTCGGCAGGCGGTGCGCGACCGCGTCGCGCAGGTCGCGCGTGTGTTCGCGCAATGGCGAGCCGCGCCCATCGATCCAGATGTCCGCATACCTGCGCGCGACGCGTGGCGATCGCAGCGGCAGGATCGCGCCATGCAGCAGCGGACACCACAGCCAGCGGTTGATGTCGACGACCCGATGGTCGTGCAGGAACTCGGCCAGGTAACGCCGCACGGCCTTCGTCGTCGGCGCATCCGGCGTGCCCAGGTTGACCAGCAGCACGGCGTTGCGCGCGGACTCGGCCGGGATCGCATCAGTCATCGCAACTCCGGATGGGACATGCACCCATTGACTCACGATCGGCCAGGACTCGCGATAGTATCGCGTGCATATGCACCGGCTCACATGCGATTCATCGGCGGGCGCGATACTTCCGAGTTGCCATCCTCCTGCGGAGACACCCATGCGCCGAACGACCACCATTCTCGCCACCCTCCTGCTGGCGGGATCCTCGGTGCTGTCTTCCATCGCACTTGCGGGTCCCCCCGAAGAAAATCGTGCGCGCGACGCCGTGGAAGTGCTGGACAAGATCATGCACATCCCCGAGCAATCCGTGCCGCAGTCGATGCTCGACGATGCGCACGCGATCGCGGTCATTCCGGGCGTGGTCAAGGCCGGTTTCGTGGTCGGGGGTCGTTTCGGGCGTGGCCTGATTTCGGTCCGCGGTGCGGACGGCACCTGGAGCAACCCGAGTTTCATCACCATCGCCGGTGGCAGCTTCGGTTTCCAGGCCGGGCTGCAGAGCACCGACGTGGTGCTGATCTTCAGCACGGCGCGCGGCGTGGACTCGATCGTGCACGGCAAGTTCACCCTCGGCGCGGACGCATCGGTTGCGGCCGGGCCGATCGGTCGTACCGCGGAAGCCTCGACCGATGAACAGCTCAAGGCCGAGATTTATTCCTATTCGCGCGCACGCGGCCTGTTCGCGGGCATTGCCCTGGATGGAGCGGCGCTCGCGATCGACAACCGCTCCAACGCTGCGATCTATGGCCACGACACCACCCCGCGCGCAATCTTCGAGGGACGCGTGAACGCACCACCGGTTGCCGTAGTCGATTTCCGCGACAGGCTCGAGGAATACAGCGCGAGCAAGCGCTTCCATCCGCGCGACGCCGCCCCGGCGCAACGGCAGCCCACGCCGAACGGCGACAGTGAGCGCAGTCAACCGCAGCCCGCCGAGACCGTTCCCCTCAAAGGCGGTTGAGGCGCGCGCGCGACGCCTGCGCTATCCTGTCCTGGCGGACGTTTTCCGCCGTTTTAGCGAGTAGACCATGGGCAGTTTGAGCATCTGGCACTGGTTGATCCTGTTGATCGTGGTTGTGCTGATCTTTGGAACCAAGAAGTTGACGGGCGGCGCAAAGGACCTCGGCAGCGCGGTCAAGGAGTTCAAGAAGGCCGTGCGCGACGACAGCAGCGACGCGAAGGTCACCGACCCCGTACAGCAGGCGGTCGATCCGACCCAGCCACCCGCCGACGTGACGCGCGTGCAGCGTCCTCCTCCGGTGGTTGCGCCCGGCGACGATTCGCTTCCACGCGGCTGAGCCGCGCCAACCGACCAGCAACGCATGTTCGAACTCGATTTCGGCAAGCTGCTGGTGATCGCGGTTGTCGCGCTGATTTTCCTCGGCCCGGAACGCCTGCCCACCGCTGCGCGCATGGCGGGCCTGTGGATTCGCAAGATGCGCGCGCAGTGGAACGCGGTGAAGGCCGAGCTCGAGAACGAGCTCGCCGACGACGAGCTGCGGCGCAACCTGCGCAATGCTTCCGAGGCTCTCCATGACGGCGTCCAGCAGATGCGTTCGCTGCCCGAAGCATTGCGGGCCGACCCGCCTGCAACCGCGCAACCCGCCCCCGTCATGCCCACCGCGGGCGCACAGGCCGCGGACGAACCCGACCCGGGCGAATTGGCCCCGGTCAAACCCGATCCAGGATTGGCCTCGCCGGCCGATGCAGATCCCGCGCAGTTGAGCCTGCTCGCAGCGGAACCACCCTCAACGGATGCGCTGGCGACCCAGGCCGCGAGGCCAGCAGCGATCGAGCCGGGCCGCGATGCGCGGGTCTGACACGCCACGCGGGAGCGGGGACCAGGAGCAAGGCCTGATCTCGCATCTGATCGAACTGCGCTCGCGGCTGTTGCGCAGCGTGTTTTCGGTGCTCGCCGTGTTCCTGGTGCTGATGCCGTTTTCCAAGCGCCTCTACACCTGGCTTGCCGCGCCGCTGCTGTCGCGTCTGCCGGCGGGGTCGCATCTCGTTGCAATCGACGTGTCGTCTCCGTTCTTCGTGCCGGTCAAGCTGTGTTTTTTCGTCGCGGTGATGGTGGCGATGCCGATGGTGATCTACCAGCTGTGGGCATTCGTCGCACCTGGGCTGTACAAGCACGAGCGCCGGCTCGCAGTGCCATTGCTGGTTTCGGCGACGGGCCTGTTCTACGCTGGCTGCGCATTCGCGTATTTCGCCGTGCTGCCGATGGTGTTCCGGTTCCTGACCAGCGTTGTGCCCGAAGGCGTGACGATGATGACCGACATCAGCCATTACCTGGACTTCGTCAGCGTGATTTTCATCGCGTTCGGCGCTAGCTTCGAGGTACCGGTCGCGGTGGTGATCCTGGTCCTGCTCGGCTGGGTCACGCCGGCGCAGCTCAAGACCGCGCGGCCGTATGCCGTGATCGGCAATTTCGCGATCTCCGCCTTGATCACGCCGCCCGACATCGTGTCGATGCTTCTGCTGGCGGTGCCGATGTGCCTGCTCTACGAAGCGGGGATGATCGCCGCACGCATCGTCGCGCGCCGCGAGCCCGCGACCGCCTGACCGTTCAACGTTGCTGCCTGCTCAGGCGGCGATGCCAGTGACGGTGGGCGTACCCGCGTCGACATGGGCGAATACCTCTGCCCACGCGAGATAGTTGCCGGCACCGTTCACCAGCAGCAGCAGCACCCAGGCCGCAATCACGATCGAGAAGAACAGCAGCGTTCCCACCGTGCCGAGCAACTCGAGCAGTGCGCCCACGATCACCATCGCCACGAACACGACAAATCCCGCGAACATGTACACGAGCCCATAGACGGTGAGCGAAAGCACGTTCGCGGCGCACGCGCGAATGCTCTCGGCGAATGCGCCGAACGCTCCGCGCCCATCGAACAACACGCGCGGCACCGCGAAGAACAGCCCCGACAGCAGCACGAACAGGATCACCGCGGCGACCATCAGCGCATGCATCAACGGCGTGAGCATCTGCTGCACTTCGGGGCTGTCCGGCTGAATCTTCTGCTGGGCCAGGTTCATCAGGATCGCGATATTCGCATTTCCGAGGATGCGCTCAAACGCCAGCGCAACCAGCAGCATCGCAGCCATCACCAGCGCGCCCAGCAACAGCAGTTGCACGCGCGCATCAGGCCGGCGCAAGCCCTCGAACAGTTGCCTCGGCGATACCGGGCGACCCGCATTGGCCTCGCCGATCGCGTACAGCAACCCGCCCCACAGCGCGGGAAACGTCAGCAACACCAACATCGACATCAGGCCGGACACCGCCGGAATGGCGTAGAAAAGATTCGGCGATTGGTCGAGCAGGACAAACAGCAACGTGACCGCGAGCAGCCCGCGCGGATTCCTGTCGAGCATGCGCAACGAACTCTGAAACCAAGCCAGTCCGCGGCTTGGAGGTGCGGTGCGAAAATGCATGCTGTCCGTCCTCAGTGCGGTTGCGTCGAATGGGCATGGCGGACAAAACGCCGCAGGATCCGTCGCGCCAGCGGCGCCGCCCGCACCGAGCGATGGATCGTCGGCGGATGCATGCCCTCGTTCAACAGCTTCTCGTGGCGCGCGGTGATGTACCCCTGCATCATCGCGATGCTGAATTCCGGGTGGAACTGCACCCCCCAGGTCGACTTGCCCCAGCGGAACGCATGGCAGGCGTCCTTGTCCGAACGCGCGAGATTGACCGCGCCTTCGGGCAAGCGCGTGATCGTCTGCAGGTGGGTTGCGTGCGCGTCGAAATGCGGCGGATGGTCGCCCAGCAGCGGATCGCCCTTCGCCGCTTCGCCGAGCGCGATCTTCACCGTACCCATTTCGCGTCCGACCGGGTTGTATCCAACTTCACCGCCCAGTGCGTGGGCAAGCAATTGGTGGCCGTAGCAGATGCCGAACAACGGCATGCCTGCGTGCGCGGCTTCGCGCAACCACGCAGCGCTGCGTTCGCTCCAGTCGTGGCGATCGGTGACCATCGAACCCGAGCCGGTGATCAGCGCGCCCGCATAGCCTTCGCGCCGCGGCAGCGCGTGGCCGTCGATGACGCGATAGACCACGGCCTGGTCACGACGCAGGCCCGCGGCGACGCGGATCCAGTGCGAAAAACTGCCGAATCGCCGCAACGACGGCGCGGGATCTCCGGTCTCGATGATCAGGAATGGAGCATGCGACTTCATTGGCAGCGCTTCATACGTGCGTTTCCTAGCTGATTACAATTCCTGTGGTGGCAGCGTGGCGAGGATTTCCTCGACCGTGGTCAGCCCCTGGGCAACTTTTTCGGCGCCCGCCACGCGCAGTGGCCGCATGCCTTCGCCGATCGCCGTGCGCGTGAACCCGGCGAGGTCCATGTCGGAACGGATCAGGCTGCGCAGCACTGGCGTGATCGGAAGCATTTCGTACAGGCCGACGCGACCGAAATAACCGGTGCGACGGCAATCAAGGCAACCGACAGGCGCAAAGCCACCTTCCGGCAGCGGCATCGGATGATGGCGATCGAGCAGCGCGTGCCAGCCTGCCTCGGGGATTGGAGCGGGCTGCTTGCAGTGTGGGCACAGCGTGCGCACCAGCCGTTGCGCGAGCACGCCGTTGAGCGTGGACGCGACCAGGTAGTGCGGCACGCCAAGGTCGAGCAGGCGGGTGATCGCGGACGGCGCATCGTTGGTATGCAGGCTGGACAGCACCAGGTGCCCGGTCAACGACGCCTGCACCGCCATCTGCGCGGTGTCCAGGTCGCGGATTTCGCCAATCATGATGATGTCCGGGTCCTGCCGCAGCAGGGTGCGCACGCCCGACGCAAAGGTCAGGTCGATCGCGGGGTGCACCTGCATCTGGTTGAACTCGGGCGCGATCATCTCGATCGGGTCCTCGACCGTGCACACGTTCACGTCGCCGGTCGCGAGCCGGCGCAATGCCGAATACAGCGTCGTGGTCTTGCCCGACCCGGTCGGACCGGTGACCAGCACGATCCCGTGCGGACGCGACACGATGTCGTTCCACACCGTCGCTTCGCCCGGATCGAAGCCGAGTTGCTCGAGCGACTTGAACGCGGTGTCCGGGTCGAAGATGCGCAGCACGCATTTCTCGCCGAACGCGGTGGGCATGGTCGAGATGCGCATCTCGAACTCGCGCCCGCCCGGCGAACGCGTCTTGATGCGACCGTCCTGCGGGCGACGGCGTTCGGCGAGGTCCATGCGCCCGAGAACCTTGATCCGGCTCACCACCGCGATCATCACCGGTGTCGGCAGCTCGAACACCTTGTGCAGCAGGCCGTCGATGCGAAAACGCATGCGGCTGATCTCGCGCCGCGGCTCGAGGTGGATGTCCGACGCGCGCTGCTCGTACGCGTACTGCAGCAGCCAGTCGACGATGTGCACGATGTGGCGATCGTCGGCGCCCACTTCGCCGGCGCGGCCTAGCTCGACGAGTTGCTCGAAACTCGGCAATCCGGTGGTCTGGTCGCGATCGCGCGCGCCGCGCACCGAACGGGTAACGCCGAAAAACTCCATCGAGTAGCGATTCAGGTCGAGCGGATTGATAACGACAAGCTCGATCTGCCTGCGTGACAAGTTGGTGATGTCGGCGACCCAACTCTGGTCCATCGGCTCGCTCGTACCGATCAGCACGCGCTCGGCATTCACGTCCAGCGGTAGGAAACGGTGCCGCTGCGCGTACACCTGCGAGACGATGGCGGTGACTGCGGCGACATCCACCTTGGTCGGGTCAACGCGCACGAACGGAAAGCCGGATTCCGTCGCAAGCCATTCGGTAAGCCGCTCCAGGCTCAGCTCGACCCCGAGCGGGCGCATGCCCGGCACTTTCAGGTTGGCCAGCAACACCAGCGGATGCACGTCGACGATCTTGTTTTCGCGCGCCGACGCTGCCGCGCGCGCGGCTTCGGTTGCGCCGACGATGCCATCCTCGACGAGCAGGTTCAGGATGCGCTCGAGGGTCAGCCGACCCGGCGGCAGGCGACACACGCGCTGCGCGGCGGGATGTTTCGGAGCAGCGGGCAGCAGTTGTTCCAAGGTTGGCGACGGATCGTACGGGGGGCCGCGGCTATACTAGCGTCTTTCCCTGCAAGTCCACGGCATGGTCGCGCCCGCGTCTGCTTCGATCACCTTTCAGCAACTGATCCAGACCCTGTCCGCGTATTGGGCAGCCCAGGGCTGCGTGCTGATCCAGCCACTGGACATCGAAGTGGGTGCGGGCACGTTCCATCCCGCGACATTCCTGCGCGCGCTTGGGCCCGAGCCGTGGAATGCCGCTTACGTGCAGCCATGCCGACGCCCGACCGATGGCCGCTACGGCGACAACCCGAATCGCCTGCAACGCTACTACCAGTTCCAGGTCGCGATGAAGCCGAGCCCGGACGACATCGTCGCGCTCTACTTCGGATCGCTGAAGCAACTTGGCATCGACCCACTCGTGCACGACCTGCGGCTGGTCGAGGACAACTGGGAATCGCCGACGCTCGGTGCGTGGGGCCTGGGCTGGGAGGTCTGGCTCAATGGCATGGAAGTCACCCAGTTCACCTATTTCCAGCAGGCCGGCGGGATCGAGTGCAAGCCGGTGCTCGGTGAGATCACCTACGGCCTCGAGCGCCTGTGCATGTATCTGCAGAACGTCGACAGCGTGTTCGACATCGTGTGGACGCGTGGACCGCAAGGCGTGGTGACGTATCGCGACGTGTACCACCAGAACGAAGTCGAGCAGAGCGCCTACAACTTCGAGCACGCCGATGTCGCCGAGTTGTTCCATCGCTTCGACGCGTGCGAGACCGAAGCACTCAAGCTCGTCGCACTCGGGTTGCCATTGCCGGCGTATGAGCAGGTGTGCAAGGCGAGCCATTGCTTCAACCTGCTCGATGCGCGCCGCGCGATCAGCGTCACCGAGCGCCAGCGTTTCATCCTGCGCGTGCGCACCTTGTCGCGCAGCGTCGCCGAAGCGTATTTCGCGCAGCGCGAGAAGCTCGGCTTTCCGGGCCTGAAGGTGCGTGCGCCGCAAGCAGGGGCCACTGCATGATCCTGATTGGCATGTTCGATTCGCCCTTCGTCCGCCGCGTCGCGGTCAGCGCGACCCTGCTCGGCGTGCCGTTCGAGCACCGCAACTGGTCGGTCGGCCGTGACTTCGATCGCATCCGCGCGTACAACCCGCTGGGCCGCGTGCCCACGCTCGTGCTCGATGATGGCGAAGCGTTGATCGAGTCGGCGATGATCCTCGACTGGCTCGACGAACAGGCAGGTCCCCGGCGCGCGTTGCTGCCCGCATCCGGCGCTGCGCGCAGGAAGGCGTTGACGCTCATGGCGGTCGCCACGGGTGCGGCCGACAAGGGCATCCACCTCGTCATCGAACGCGTGTTTCGCCCCGAAGAGAAACGGCATGCGCCGTGGACGGATCGTTGCCGCGTGCAGATCGACGGCGCGTGCGCCGAACTCGACCGGATGTGCGCCGCTGCGGGCGACAGCGCGTGGCTGCTCGGCGACGCGATGACCCAGGCGGACATTACGCTCGCGTGTTACATCACCTACCTGTGCGATGCGGTGCCGCTCGACCTCGCCGCGTGGCCCGCGTTGCTGGCGCGCGCCGCGCGGTGCGAGGCGTTGCCGGTGTTCGCGCAGTTCTATATCCCGTTCGATGCGCCGGTTCCAGCGCAGGTGCAGCCCGCATGACCGGTTCGACGTCGCTGCTGATCGAGATCGGAACCGAAGAACTTCCGGTCAAGGCTTTGCCGGCACTTGCGCAGGCGCTCTTCGACGGGGTGATTGCGGGACTTGCCAAGCGCGGCATCGAGTTCGAACGCGGCGAGGCAAGGCCGCTGTACACGCCGCGCCGCCTGGCGGTGCTGTTGCCCGCCGTTGCGACCGAACAACCCGAACAGCGCAGCGAATCGCTCGGCCCGTACCTCAACATCGCGCTCGATGCGAACGGCGACGCGACGCCCGCACTCAAGGGCTTCTCACAAAAGAACGGCGTCGACGTCACCCGGCTCGAGCGCACGACCGACGCCAGGGGCGAACGCTTCGTCGCACGCCAGGTGAAGCCTGGCGCACGCACCGCCGACCTGTTGCCCCAGATCGTCAACGAAGCGATCAAGGCGATGCCGATCGCCAAGCCAATGCGCTGGGGCGATCACGACTACGCATTCGCGCGGCCTGTGCACTGGCTGGTGATGCTGCTGGGTGCGGACGTCGTCGCCGGCGAGGTGTTCGGCATCCACGCCGATCGCATGAGCCGCGGCCACCGGTTCCATCATCCGCAACAGGTCCGGATCGGCGCGGCTGGCGACTATGTCGCTGCACTGCATGCCGCGCACGTGCTGGTCGATCCCGACGAGCGCCGCGCGCGCATCCGCGCTGAGATCGATGCCGCCGCGCGCGAAGCCGATGGCGTTGCGCGCGCGACCGACAGCCTGGTCGAGGAAGTGAACTGCCTGGTCGAGTGGCCACGCGCAGTACTGTGCGGCTTCGACCCGGGATTCCTGCGCGTGCCGCACGAAGCCCTGATTTCGACAATGGAGTCGAACCAGAAATTCTTCCCGGTGCTCAATCACCAACACCGCCTGAGCGAGCGCTTCATCGGCATAGCCAACATCGACAGCGCCGATTCATCCGAAGTGCGCAAGGGCTACGAGCGCGTGATCCGACCGCGGTTTGCCGATGCGCAGTTCTTCTACGATGAGGACCTGAAGCAGGGCATCGAATCCATGCGCGACGGGCTTGCGTCGGTGACGTACCAACAAAAGCTCGGCAGCTATGCGGACAAGACCGCCCGTATGGCGATCATCGCCGAGGGAATCGCAAGAGAAATCGGCGTCGATCCCGCGCATGCGCGTCGCGCCGCCGAACTCTCGAAGGCGGATCTGCAATCGCGCATGGTCGGCGAGTTTCCGGAGCTGCAGGGAATCATGGGACGCTACTACGCAGAGGCGGTCGGCGAGTTCGGCGATGTCGCCGACGCGATCGACCAGGCGTACATGCCGCGCTTTGGTGGCGATGCAATTGCTACCTCGAAGCTTGGACAAGTCGTCGCGATTGCCGAGCGGGTGGACACGTTGGCGGGCGGATTCGCTGCGGGACTGCAACCGACAGGAAACAAGGATCCGTTCGCATTGCGCAGGAATGCGCTGGGGCTCGCACGGACCGTTATTGAGTCTGCACTTGAGTTGGATATTCGAACGCAGATCGACATCTGCGTGGAACAGGCGTTCAAGTCCATGGCTTTGACCCGATTGAATGTCGCGAGCGCCCTGGCAAAGCCTGCCAAAGAAGCGGTTTTGCAAATGAAAGCTGATGGCGTCGTGGTCGACCATCCGGTTCCCGCTTCAACGACGAAGGCTGAACTGTACGACTTCATTCTTGACCGCCTTCGCAACTATTACGCCGACCAAGCCATCCCAGCCTCGCATTTCGATGCGATTGCCGAGCTTCGCCCCGCATCCTTGCTCGACTTCGACCGCCGCCTCAAGGCCATCGGCGCATTCGCGTCGCTTCCCGAAGCGCCCGCACTCGCTGCGGCTAACAAGCGCATCCGCAACATCCTGAAAAAGTCCGCCGCGACCGACCCGATCCCGGATGCCGTCGACCCCGCGCTGTTCGACAACGATGCCGAGCGCGCGCTGCATGCCGCAGTCGAACAAGCGATAATCGCCACCAACCCGATGCTCGCATCGAATGATTACGTCGCCACGCTCAAGCGCCTCGCCGCATTGCGCGCGCCAGTCGATACGTTCTTCGAGAGCGTGATGGTGATGGCGGATGATCCCGCAGTGCGCGGCAACCGTCTCGCACTGCTCAGGCAACTCGCGGATCGCTTCGCATCGGTCGCCGAAATCTCGCTGCTCGCAACGAGCTGAGGCCGTTCTTGGCTCACCGCCTCGATGCACAGCCTTGATGCATCGCCTCGATGCATGGACAACGCACGTCGTCCACAAACGAAAAAGCCGCCCCGAAGGGCGGCTTTCCGTATTGCAGCAGGGAGCTGACAGTTACCAGCTGTACTTCATGCCCACGTTGATGCTGTCGGCGCGCACGTTGGAGTTGCCGAACACGCCATTGTATGCGGCGTAGCCGGTGAGGTTGCTGCCGAACGCGGCGGAAACGCCCAGCTCGCCGTTCCACCAGCTCGAATCGGGCCGGTAGCCGGGCATGCTGAAGGTGCCGTTCAAGCCGACCAGTCCCGCGCTGACGTTGCGCACGTGCGTATCGGACTCGTGGTCGTAGGCAACGCGTGCGAACGGACGGAACTCACCGTTGAACATCTTCTCGTTGCCGGTCAGTTCCCAGCCGATGCTCTCGATCAGCGAATTGCGGGTCTGCCTGCCGAACACCATCGCGGTGCTGTCGTTGCCGTTTTCGTTGTAGCTGCCAACCGTCACGCGCTGGTTGGAAATGCTCGCGAACGGGCCGGTCTTCAACTCGTCCCAACGGAAGAAGTAGCCACCCGACAGTTCGTATCCAAGATGCGAACCGCTGGTGCTGCCGGATTCACTGCGCGTCGCCGAGCCGAGCTGGATGTTGCGGGTCACGCCGTTGAAGTTCAGCTGTCCAGCCGAACCGAGCAGCGACACATACATCTCCGGGGTGTGCCACACGCCGAATACGGTGACCAGCGGCTCGTTGTTCTGGAACCTGCCGCCGCCGGCAAAGGACGCGCTCTGGTGGCTGAAGGTGGACGACAGGCCGAGCGAGACCTGGTTGTTGACGTAGTAGTCGGTACCGATGACCAGCGAGGAATCGTCGCTGGTGGTGTTCGGCGACGTCGCCGTGGCGTCGTAACGCTGGCGGGTGTAGTCGAAGCTTGCGAACGAACGTAGGTTGCCGTCGGTGCGCTCGCGCGACATGTCGGCTTCCATCTGGTTGTGGATCGCGCGCGTGGAAGTCTCAAACGTCTGCAACGGGGTTTCGGCGAGCATCGAGACGATGCTCGGCGCCTGGATTTCGGCGAGTACGGCTTCCGCAAGCAGGGCATGGCCGCCGCCAGTCGGATGCACGCCGTCGGCGAAGAAGCTGGTGAGGTCGGTGCCCGCCGCATACTGGAATGGTGCGCCGGAGCCTGCCGGTCCGCACGCAAGCGAGGACGTGGTGCCGAAGATGTAAGGCTGACACGCCGGCACGGTCACGTTGTTGAACCCGTAGGTGCTCGGGTGGGCAAGGACTTCGTTCACGAGTCCGAACACATCAACCGGGATGATGCCGGTCTTGCCCGACAATCCGCCATTGAGTTGACCGTTGTAGAGCAGCGTCACCTTCGCCAGGCTCTGCAGGAACTGCGTACCGGCGCCCGGGATAAATCCATTGAGTTGGGCCGCCTGCGCATTGGCATCCGGCGTGATCGCGAGGTTGGGCAGGTTGAACACGATGATGTTACCCGCGCCGGCATTGTGCAGCTGCGCGATCTGGCCCACTGCCAGATGCGCGTCACCGGCGATGTTGGCCTGGATCTGCGCCGCGGTGAGTCCACCCGGGTTGAATGGAGACTGCGCGTCGCGGAAGTTGCCGAAGATGTCGTTCGCGCCGCCCCAGTAGCTGTACAGGCCGGTCGCATCGGCCTTGCCACCGGTGGCCGTCAGGTATTGGCCGATCTGTA
The DNA here is from genome assembly GCA_038234715.1 of Lysobacterales bacterium. Classification (GTDB taxonomy): domain Bacteria; phylum Pseudomonadota; class Gammaproteobacteria; order Xanthomonadales; family Xanthomonadaceae; genus SZAS-103. The sequence goes on from JBBQTD010000003.1 coordinate 42,851, forward strand.
TCCCGAGATTCGGCGTTGGATTCGGGTCACTTTCGCAAGGCCCAGTGCCCACGCACGCGCCGCCCCACGCGAAGTCGGTGCCGCCCGCGAGCGACGGGTCGGCCGAGAATCCGAACGCGCCAGCGATGATCTGCGCCGTGACCGGATCGGGATTGGTGGTGAAGCTGGTTCCGGGCGGGAAGTGTGTTCCGAAATGCGCGTTTTCGAATGCCGCGACGTTGCCGGAGTCGGACAGGCTGTCGCCGAACGCCGTAAAACTGGTGAACACAGGAACCGATGCAGTCGATGCGACAGCGGTGGAGATGGAGCAGATCGCCATTGCAACGGCGCTGGCAAGAAGACGGATGCGGGGCATGGAAAGGCTCCTGAGCACGATGGTTCCGGATTGGGAGGCAGGCCGGTTCCCCGGCGCCCGCCCGCCAGCGCGGTGCTGGCGTAACGGTATCTTAATACATTGCCGGAGCAACCGCACTAGTCCGTATGGCGGGCAGGATGGCGGTCATTTCGGGTGGACGCCTTCGCCGTCGGGAATAGCAGTTGGCAGTCAGGGTACTTCCTGAAGCTGGGAGACAACCAGGTATTCGAGTCCCATGTGCCAGCCGATCGCAAATGCGACGGAATCGAACACCAGTGCTGCGGGATTTTTCATGGAGGAAACACGCCGATCCATCCGTGCGCTGGAAATTTCCATGGACGAAATGGCGCAATCCATCCATGCGCCGTAAGTTTCCATGGATGAAATGGCCAATCCATCCATGCGCGGGAACATTCCATGGATGAAATGGCGCAATCCATCCATGCGGCGGGATTTTTCATGGAGAAAACGTCACGCGCCATCCATGTGCTGGAACGTTGCATGGATGAAACGTCGCGAAACACATGTGCGCCGGTATTTTTCATGGAGGAAACGCTGCGATCCATCCATGTGCCGGAACAATCCATCGAGGAAACAGCGCGACCCATCGTGCCAGCCACGCCCTACACAGCGGCATCGCGCACGCAAACGCGGTCGCAAGCGGTCGAACGGACGCTGCCAAGTCAGCCCACTGTCGTACGTCCTGCATTGCCGCAGATGACAATCTGCATTCTGGGGTAACTCCACACACCGCAACAAATGCTGAAAGGGCCTCGTTGTAGCCGTCTCCCCACGGGAGAGCTGTTGGCCATGGCGAGACCCGACCAATGTCGGTTCGAGTTGAGCAAAAGGCGGGTGAGGGGCTAACGAAGTTGAGGAATTCGCTCCGACGCGCCCCTCACCCCAACCCCTCTCCCGGTGTGAGAGGGGCTTCCAGCAGCGCTCCCGGTGGGAGACCAGTCTTCCAGCAGTGCTCTCCCGGGGGAGGGAGAGCTTCCAGCATGGCTTGATATAGCCGACATCCGGTGTAACCCCGCACGCTACAATCAGCGGCGTTTGCCCCGGGAGGCAAGCCTGCGGGCAGCGGTTGCGGGCGATCCACCCCGGTTGCCGACCCTGCCGTGCCGCCAGCATGCTGCCGCTCCCGCACCACGCACCGTGACCTTCAAGGAAACCCATGACCGAACCGATGATTCCCGACGTCGCCCTGGTGGACAACACCGAGCAGCGCACGCCGCTGGTGCTGTTGCTCGACTGCTCCGGCAGCATGGGTGGCGAGCCGATCAACCAGCTCAACCAGGGCCTGCGCGTGCTGGAGGAGGAATTGAAGGGCGATGCGATCGCCTCCAAGCGCGTGCGCATCCTGCTGGTGCAATTCGGTGGCCAGGACGGGGTGGAGGCGGTCGGCGACTGGCGCGATGCGATGGACTTCAGCGCGCCCACCCTGATCGCGATGGGCACCACGCCCACCGGGCAGGCGGTCGATTTCGCGCTCGCGAAGATCGAGGAGCAAAAGGCCGGCTTCAAGCAGGCCGGTATCGCCTACACGCGTCCGTGGTTGTTCCTGATGTCCGATGGCCAGCCGACGGACAACTGGCAGGCCGCCGCGCAGCGTTGCCGTGAAGCCGAACATGCGAACAAGGTCGCGGTCTTCCCGATTGCGGTTGGCGGCAACGCGCACGCCGACGCACTCGGGCAGTTCAGCAACAAGGGCGAGGCGGCGGTCAAGAAACTCGATGGGTTGAAGTTCCAGGAATTGTTCCTGTGGCTGAGCGCGAGCATGAAGGTCGTCTCGCAATCGCGTCCCGGCGGACAGGCGCAGTTGCCGTCCGTGGACGGCTGGTCGAACGCGCCGACCTGACATGGCCTGGCGCGTCTTCGCCGCTTCGGCGATCGGGAAATCACACATCGACCTTGGCACGCAATGCCAGGATGCGTTTGCGCGCGAGGTCGTCGGCGACATCCTGCTCGCAGCTGTCTGCGATGGCGCCGGCTCGCAGCCGTTGAGCCAGGTCGGCGCCGAAGCCGTGTCGCGCCTGGTCGTTGCTGATCTTGCGCGGCGTGCATCCGCGGGCGATGCGCTGGCGACGCTCGATGCTGCAGGGTTCGCGTCGATGATCGGGGACGTCGTCGCGCGTGCGCGCACGGAACTGACCGTCGCAGCCGACGCAGCTGGTGTTGCGCTCGACAGTTATGCAGCGACGCTCGTCGGCGTTGTCGCCAGTGGCGATGGCGGCTATTTCTTCCACATTGGCGATGGGCAGGGAGCCGCGGAGCCGCGCACCGAAGAAGCAGCGACGGTGATGTCGCTGCCGGAGAACGGCGAGTACGCCAACGAGACCTATTTTGTCAGCGGCAAGGAATGGCGCGAACACCTGCGCGTCACGCCGATCGGGTTGCCGATCCGCACTGTTGCGCTGATGAGCGATGGCGCCGCGCCATTCGTGATGACCAAGGGGAACGGGTCCTTGTATCGCCCGTTCATCGATCCGGTGGAGAAATACCTTGCGACCGCAGCGGACGCCGATGGCTGTGCGGCGCTCGCCACCACGCTTGCCGATCCGCGCACGTATCGCATCACCGGCGACGACAAGACCCTGCTGATCGCGCTCTGGCAATAAGAGCGGTCTGCATGAGCGTCACTGCAGGCAGTTGCGTGTGGACCGGCGATTCGCGTCAGCCGATGCGCGGCAAGCTGGTGCTCGGAAAACTGTTGAAGAGCGGTGGCGCAGGCAGTGTGTACCTGATGCCCGCATCGCCGCTGCAGGTCGCAAAGATCTATCACGACAGTGCGAACCCGGCGCACTACGAACGCAAGATCGCGGCGATGCTCGAGCTGTCACCGCACTTGCCCGACCTGGTCGAGAACAACCACCGCTACGTGCAGATCGCATGGCCGCAGGCGTTGTTGCGCGACGAGCGCGGCCGCTTCCTCGGGTTCCTGATGCCCGCGGTCGATGTGCAGGCGACCAGCGAACTCGAATGCATCATGCAGGAGCGCCAGGCGCGCAAGGCCGGGCTGCCCACGGGATTGGGCGCAAAGATCACGCTCGCTGCGAATCTCGCCGGAGTCATCGCCGCGCTGCACGAGCAAGGCCACCACGTCATCGACCTCAAGCCGGTGAACCTGCGCTTTTATCCTCAGGCGTTGTACATGGCGATGCTCGATTGCGACGGTTTCAGCATCCAGGGCCATGGCGAACGCTTCGAGGCCGATCAGATCACCCCGGACTACCTGGCGCCGGAGTTCCAGGGCAGGGCGCTTCCCGAGGGTGGTGAGACGCAGCAGGACCTGTTCGCGCTCGCGGTGGTGGTGTTCCAGCTGCTGAACTTCGGCATCCACCCGTTCAGCGGCCGTCCGAATTCGGATCACGTTCCCACCGATATTCCCGGCCGCATCGCGCAACGCTGCTATGCGTATGGACTGCATGCGAACCCGGTGCTCGGCCCGAGCCCCGTGAGCGGACATCGGTCGATGCCGGCGGAGCTGCGCCTGCTGTTCGACCGCGCATTCGAAAGCTCCGGCGCGACGCGACCTTCCGCGAACGAATGGGTCGTGCTGCTGAAAGCCTATGCGCTGCGGTCAAGCCAGCGCCTTATCGTTTGCGCGGCGAACCACGAGCACCAGCATTTCGCTGGATATCCATGCGCGGCGTGCGCGCGGGTCGCGTTGATCGCAAACACATCGCGCGCCGCGCAGGCCGCAAGGAGCGTTTTGTCGCGCCTGCAGGTCCCACAGTCGCTGCGCCTGGTCCCGCGTTCCTCGGCGCTGCGCGTGCCGCATTTCACCCGTCCGCAGCCAACCACGCCACCGGCATCGCATGCGCACGCCAAGGGCTGGGCTGCACCGACGCCGCCGCGACCGCCAAGACCAGCCCTGCTTACAGGCCGGTCGCTCAGCTGGAAAATGCTGAAATTCATTTTCTTCGTGATCTTCATCATCGCGCGCGTGGCCTGCACTGGCCGTGCCGCGACGCTGCCTCCACGTGCCATTCCGGACTCCGCTGCGACGCCAGCGACGGTGCACGACTGGGCGACGATTCCGACTCGGCTCGGGGTGGAGTCCGCCAAGCTCGATGTTGAGACCGCGGTGCAAGCAATGCTGTTGGGCACTCCATATGGCGATGCTGCCATGTCCAGGCTGCGCGCCGCGGCCAGCGCTCGCCCAGTCGCGCCGGCCAATAGCGGCATGCGCACGAGCTTTGCGCTGTTTTCGACAAGCCTTTCCGCGTCCGAGACGCAGTTCATGACGCTGCTGGACGAACGTTTGGCGGCGATCGCAAAGAGCCCTTACGACGGCGAACTTGCATACGAACTTGGCTGGCTGTCGCTGGTCGTAAAGGAACGCGACGCAGCGAGCGGATGGTTCCTGCGCGCGATCTGGGCGAATCCCGACGAGCCAAAAGGCTGGTATGGGTTCGGCGCGACGTCGACCGCTGATCAGGAAACAGTCGGCGCCATGGCGATCGCGGAAAAGATCGCGCGCAACACCGACGAGGCACAGCGCATGCGCGAAGATTTCAGGCCCGAGGTCATAAGCCTCGCCGCAATGGATTCCACGCGGTTCACGCTGTTGCAGGCGCGGGCCCATCGGATCGCGGCAGACCGGAGCGGGGGAAGCGCTCCCGGCGACCTTCAGGAATGGGATCAGACGCCACTGCCGCAGCGGTAGTCCTCCAGGATCACTGCTGCCATCGGCCTTCGGCCAGGGTCGGCGAAGGGGTTCGAACGTCGCCGCGGCGCGGCTGCGGATGATCGTCTCAGGGTGGGCCTGGCCGCACCCGCTTCCACGCCAACCCGCGACCGACTGTGGTGTAATCGGGCTGACAGTCTCCGGGGGTTTTATGGCCAAGTCGTATCTCGCCAGTCGCCTGACCTTGCTCGTTACCGTGTTCGCCGGACTGTTCCTGATTTTCGTCGGCACCACGTGGTACACCATCGACCAGGTGCGCGTGCAGGGCAGGATCTACGAGCAGATCGTATCCGGCAAGGACCTCATCGCCGACATCCTGCCGCCGCCCGAATACATCATCGAGGCGTACCTGGTCGCGCGCGAACTCAACGACGAGACCGATTCCAGCCGCATCAGCGAGCTGGTCGAACGCGGCGATCGGCTGCGCCTTGACTACGAAAGCCGGCAGGAATTCTGGCGCCGCGAGCTGCCGCAGAATGCGCTCAAGGACCTGATGACGGTCACTGCGTACAAGAGTGCGATCCAGTTCTTCCAGTTGCGCGACGAACAGTTCATCCCGGCGATCCGCGCGGGCGACCACGAACGCGCCAAGACCATCCTGGTGCAGATGAACCAGCATTACGCGGCGCATCGGCTCGCGATCGACCAGGTCGTGCAGCTCGCAAACCAGCAGAACGCCGCGTTCGAGTCGAAGTCGAAAGACGTGATCGCGAACCAGACCCGACTGCTGGTGGTGCTCGCGATCGCGATCCTGCTGGTGGTCACGTTCATGGCGGTGTATGCGCAGCGCACCGCGCGGGACCTGTCCGCGCGCATCCGCATGGCATCGGAAATCGCAAACCGCGTCGCCTCGGGCGACCTTGCGACCGAAGTCCCCAGCACCGACCGCGACGACGAAGCCGGGCACCTACTGCAGGCGATCCACAAGATGACACTGAGCCTGCGCGGGCTGGTGATGCGCGCCAAGCAGGCCTCGATCGAACTCATGAGCACGGCCACCGAGTTCGCCGCGACCAGCCGGCAACAGGAAGCGACCGTGCAGAATTTCGGCGCGTCCACCAACCAGATCGCCGCGGCGGTGAAACAGATCAGCGCGACCAGCGCCGAATTGCTGGTCACGATGGAAGGCGTCAACACGGTCGCGGGGCAAACCGCGGACATGGCCGAGGATGGCCAAGCCGGTCTGCGCAACCTCGACAACACCATGGAGCGCCTCGCGGGCGCCGCCAACACGATGGCCGCGCGACTCGCCGCGATCCGCGAGGAAGCGGCCGAGATCACCGGCGTGGTCACCACCATTTCCAAGGTCGCCGACCAGACCAACCTGTTGTCGATCAATGCTGCAATTGAAGCGGAGAAAGCCGGCGAACAGGGCTTGGGCTTCCTGGTGCTTGCGCGCGAAATCCGCCGGCTTGCCGACCAGACCGCGGTGGCGACGCTGGACATCGAACAGATGGTCAAGCAGATGCAGACGGCGGTGTCGGCGGGTGTGATGGAGATCGACCGCTTCGCCGAGGAAGTGAAAAGCGGCGTCGGCAATGTCGAACGCGTCGGCGGTCAGTTCGGGCAGATCATCACCCAGGTCAAGACGTTGTCCGAGCGCTTCGACGCGGTCAACCACGGCATGCGCAGCCAGTCGCAGGGCGCGGGACAGATCGGCGATGCCATGGGCCAGATGATCGACGGTGCACGGCAGACGTCGGTATCGCTGCGCGAATTCAACAGCGCCACCGAAAGTCTGCGCGATGCGGTGTCGGTGTTGAAGCAGGAAATCGCGCTCTTCCACGTCGGCAACTGAGCAGGGCGCGGCACGGCGATGCTCGCCCTTGCCTTCCGTGCCGGAGAACTACGCCTCGCGCTGCCGACCGCGGCGGTGGTCGAGGTGTCCACGCGTCGCGCGTTGCGTCCGCTTGCGCTGGCGCCGTCGAGCGTGATCGGGCTGCTGGCCTTTCGCGGCACCCTGACCCCGGTGGTGGATCTGTGCCGCCTGTTGCTGGGGCGCGATTGCGCGCCGTTGCGTTCGAGCCGGATCATCGTCATCGCCCTGCCTGGCAAGGACGGTCCGCGCCTGCTCGGATTGTTGGCCGAGGATGTACTGGAGATGTTGCCAATCGCAGCGACGATTCCCGGGCTGCGCCTGCCGTGCGCTCCGTTTCTTGGCGAGCACCTCGCCGACCAGCCGCAATTGCCGCAACTGCTCGATCCGGCTGCGCTGTTGCCGGAAGAACTCGAAGCGCTGTTCGTTGCGCAGGTCGCGCCATGAGTCAGGAAGCCCTGCTGCGGCTGCTGCAACACCGCATCGGTCTCGACGCTGCGGCATTGGGCGAACGCGTGGTCAACGATGCGCTGGCGGAGTCGCGAACGGCGCTCGGCGTGCCCGATGATGAGGCGCTGCTCGGCAAGGTGCTGGCGGACGCGCACGCGTTTGCGCAGGTTGTGGAACATTTCGTGGTGCCGGAGTCGTGGTTCTTCCGGTCTGCCGATCAATACGCAGACCTCGCGCGGTATGCGAACGAACGTCGCGAGCGTCGCCCGTTGCGCGTGCTCAGCCTTCCGTGCGCGAGCGGCGAGGAAGCATGGTCGAGCGTGATCACTTTGCTTGAAGCGGGCCTGTCAGCCCAGGACATCGACGTGCGCGGCATTGACGTTTCGCGCACTGCGGTTGTGCGCGCGCAGGCCGGCATCTACCGCAGCAGCGCGCTGCGCGGTCGCCCGTTGAACGAACGGTGGATGCAGGCGCAACCGCATGGTTTCGCGATCGCGGACGCCATCAGGGGCTGCGCGCGCTTTCGCGTCGGCAATGCACTCGATCCGAACCTGCTCGATGCATCCGAGCGGTTCGACGTGGTGTTCTGCCGCAACCTGCTGATCTACCTGCATCCGGAAGCGCGCGCGCGCGTGTTGAAAACACTGCTCGCGGCGCTCGAGCCCGGAGGCTTGCTGTTCGCCGGGCAAGCCGAAGTACTCGATACCGTCGCCAGCGGCATGCGGCCGTATCCGGGCGGCTGCCCGTTGAGCTATCTGCGCGAGGTGGCGCCAACGCGCACCGCGCGCGATGCGCCGCCGGCGCGCGCGGTTCCGGCGGAGTCCAGGACCGCGCCGAGGCAAGCGCGATCTGCCCCTGTCGCGGTAGCGCCATCGCTGGAATTGTCGGCGCAGGCGCTAGCCGATGCGGGGCGCCTCGACGAGGCGCGTGCCGCGTGCACGAAACGCTTGAAGCGCAACCCGGAGGAGATCGACACGCTGTTCCTGCTTGGCTTGATCGAATCGGCGCGCGCCGACCTTGGCGCGGCCGATGCCGCGTTTGCCAGGGTGTCGTATCTTGATCGCAACCACATCCCGGCGATCGACCATCGCATCGCGCTGGCCGAACGGCTCGGTCATGGAGCTCTTGCCGGCGATCTGCGCAAGCGCTCCGAACGCCTGCGCAAACGCCTCGGGAGTGCGCCGTGACAATTGCGCTCGACCATTGCTGGAGGCGCATCGGCGTATACGGCGGCGACCAGAGTTGTCCGTTGCTGGTCGAGGCGCTGCACTGCAGGAATTGCCCGGTGTTCTCCGATGCTGCGCGAACCTTGTTCGATCGCGAATCGGAAGTGGAATCCGCGGAGGAATGGCAGCGCAGCAACGCGGGCGGGGAGCTCATGAAGGCAGCACTGGTGTTCCGGCTTGGACAGCAATGGCTCGGCCTGCCGCCGGTGCTGGTTGCCGAAGTGGCCGCCAGGCAACCGCTGCGGCGCCTCGCGCATCGCACCACCGGCCGGCTGGAAGGCGTGGTGAACGTACGTGGTGAACTGCATCTATGCGTTTCGCTGGGCGAGTTGCTGGGCCTCGGAAGCCGCAGCGATTCGGGCGCCACCGCGCGGATGGTGCTGGTGCGGGACGACGACGCCAAGGTGCTCGCGTTCCGCTGCGAGGAAGTGCTGGGCCTGCAGCATTTTCCAGGCAACGCAATGCAACCCGCGCCCGATACATTGGCAGAGCCGCTGCGCGAATGCGTGCAGGGCCTGTTTCCGCTGCAGGGCGGTCACCTGGCGATGCTCGATGGCGAAGCGATCCTTGGCCTGCTCGAACAGGCGCTGTTCGCATGAGTGCGCTGTGGCCGCTGATGCAGGAGGAGCTGCACCGGCTGCTGCCGCAGCTACGCGGATTCAGCAATCGCCTCGCACTGGCCGACGACGCCACCATGGCGGCGCAATGGCAGCGCCGGCTGCAGGCTTTTCTGGGCGCGACGCGCGCATTGGGCGATACGCCGCTGCCGGAATTCATCGCCGCGATGCTGCCGCTGTGGAGCGACGGCCGCAGGCGGCAGCAGCAGACCCAACGCGCGACCGATGCGCTCGATGCGCTGGAGTTCCTCGCGGACCTGGATGCGCTCGCGCTGGGACCGGGTTTCGATCGCCTGCGTTCGCAGCTCGAAAGCGCGGAACTGCCTGCGGCTTCCGCCGACAACTCCGCGGACCCGCGCCTGCTGGCGCTGTTCGCCACCGAAGTCGAGGAAAAGTGCGCGGTGATGGACCGCGTGCTGCTGCAACTCGAACAGCAGCCCGACCGGCTCGAGCTGATCGCGCAACTGATGCGCGCGGCGCATTCGATCAAGGGCGCCGCACGCGCGGTTCGCAACGACGCGGCGGTATCGCTCGCGCATGCGCTCGAGGATCGCATGAGCAATGCGCAACGCAGCCCGCCTCCAATCGACCTGGCACTGGTCGATCTTGCCCTGCGTACCGTCGACCAGATGCGCGCGCTTGGGCACGATCGTTCGGCCGGATCGCTTGCAGCCGCAAACGAGCTCAAGGACAGGCTGCGCTCGATGGTTCCCGAGGCACGCGCCGCCGGTGCGGCGCCGGCGCAGGCGAACGACCCGTCCACCTACATCAAGGTCGAGGAAACCGATCCGATCCTGCGCGTGCGCGCCAGCCATGTCGGCAAACTGATCGCGCTGGCCGGCACGGGGATGGTGGAAAACCGTCGCCTCAAGCCGTTCGGCGAACGCCAGCAAAGGCTGCGCCGGGAAATGGGGCAGATCTCGCGGATGCTCGACGACCTGCACCACCAGCTTGGCGCACCGAGCAGCCAGAGCGGGGTCGGGGCGCAGCTTGCGCACATCCGCCAGGAACTGTCGCAATCGCGCCACGAAGTCAACAACTGGCTCGAGGAATTCGGCGCGTACCAGCGCGAATCCTTCGACCTCAACGAACGCCTTTACCACCACGCGGCGATGACCCGCCTGCGCCCGTTCAACGACATCGCTGCGGGCTATCCGCGCATGGTGCGCGACATCGGCAGGCAGCTCGGCAAGCGCGCACGCGCGATCCTCGAAGGCGCCCAGGTGGCGGTCGACCGCGATGTGCTTGAGCGCCTCGATGCGCCACTGATCCACCTGCTGCGCAATGCCATCGACCACGGGATCGAGGCGCCGGAGTCGCGTGTTGCGAACGGCAAGCCCGAGGAGGGAAGCATCCGCATCGGCGTGACCTATCGCGCGGGCATGCTCGCGATCGATGTGTCCGACGACGGCGCCGGCATCGATTTCGAACGCATCCGCGCGCGGCTGGTCAGCGATGGGCGCATGGACGCAGCCGACGCGGCGGCGCTCGACGAAGACGCGCTTGGAGAGGTGTTGTTCGGCACCGGTTTTTCGACCCGTGATGAGGTCAGCGAAATCAGCGGGCGCGGGGTGGGCCTGGACGTGGTCCGGCAGATGCTCAAGGAACTCGATGGCAGCGTGCGGCTCACCTCAACGCGCGGCCAGGGCACGCGCTTTGGCCTGCTGGTGCCGATTTCACGCGCGGTCACCCGCGCGGTGGTGGTAAGCGTCGCCGGCGAAGCCTATGCGTTTCCATTGCTGCGCATCGAGCGGCTGGTGCGTGCCGATCGCGCTGCCGTGCAAGCCGGACAGGACATGCAGTACCTCGCGATCGACGGGCAGAACATCGGGCTGGTACCGCTGGCCGAGCAGTTGGACTTGGGCGAATCGCGGTTGCTCAGCGACCATGTCGATGTCGTCGTGGTCAGCCAGGAAGGCCGGCGCGCAGGCTTCGTGGTCGATGCGGTGCTCGGCGAATTCGATCTTGCGACGCGACCGCTCGATGCAAGGCTCGGACGCGTGACCGATGTCGCCGCGATGGCAGTCCTGCCGGACGGTGCGCCGGTGGTCATGCTGGATGTCGAGGACCTGATGCACGGCGCGCTGGACCGCGAACGCCATCTTGCGCGCTTGCGCGAGGATGAGGGCAGTGGCGCGGCGCGGCGTCGCCGGCGCGTGCTGGTGGTCGACGATTCGATCTCGGTGCGTGAACTCGAGCGGCAGCTGTTGAGTGCGCGCGGTTACGAGGTGGAAGTCGCGGTCGACGGGATGGATGGCTGGTCGAAACTGCGCGACTGGCCCTGCGACCTGGTGGTCACCGACGTCGACATGCCGCGCATGGATGGCATCGAGCTGACCCGCTCGATCAAGCAGGATCCAAGGCTGCGCAGCCTGCCCGTGGTGATCGTGTCGTATCGCGACCGCCCGGAAGACCGCGCGCGCGGCATGGAAGTGCGCGCCGACGCGTACCTGACCAAGAGCGATTTCCAGGAACACGGTTTTGTCGATGTCGTGCATGGCCTGATCGGCGACGCCGAGGTTCTCGAATGAAACTCGTCATCGCCCATCGCGAACGCCTCGTGCGCGAAGCATTGCGCCGCAGTCTGGCCAGGAGCCGCTTCGAGCTGGTCGCGCAAGCGGCCGACCTGGAGTCGCTGAAAAAGGACTGCAACAGGCACGCCGCGCCGCTGTTGCTGGTGGAACTCGAGATGCTCGGCAACAAGGCCGAGCATCTCCCGGACCTGCTCAAGTCCGGCGCCGCAGTTATCGCACTTGCATCGAGCAGCGCCAATTCCGGCGCCTACGAAGCCATGGGCTACGGTGCACTCGGCCTGATCGAGCCCCCGGTGATCGACGACGACGGTGAAGTCATCGGGGCACACCGCCTGCTGGCGCGCATGGAGCGACTGGTCGGGCTGGTCGCTGAAACCCCGCGGACGCAGGTACCCGCGACGTCCACGAAGCCATCGCTGACTCCGCCGATCCTCGCGATCGGAGCATCCACTGGCGGTCCGCTCGCGCTGGCAAAGGTGCTGGCCGATCTGTCGCCGGACTTCGAAGCCGCCGTGATCGTCGTGCAGCACATCGAAGGCGAGTTCAGCGAGGGCCTGGCCGAGTGGCTGGGCGGGCAGTGCCGGTTGCCCGTCGGGCTGGCCATGCGCGGCGCTGTCCCGGAACCCGGCAAGGTGTATCTGGCGGGCCAGGGTGGCCATCTGGTGCTTTCCCCGTCAATTCACTTCGCGAGGCAGGCCGCGCAATCAGGTGAATTGCACGTGCCGAGCATCAATGCGCTATTTCTGAGCCTTGCGGAGCAGCCAAGCCCGGGCGCAGCTGTCATCCTCACCGGCATGGGCAGCGACGGAGTCGCCGGCATGACCGCACTGCACCGCCGCGGCTGGTTGACCTTGGCCCAGGACGAAGCCAGCAGCGTTGTGTATGGAATGCCGCGCGCGGCGTTCGAGGCCGGCGCGGTCAAACAAGTGCTTGCGCTGCATGCGATCGCGCCGGTACTGGCGCGCCACTTTCGCAAACGGTCTTCAGGGAAGCCGGCTCGATGATGTCCGAATCGCTGCGGGTCATGGTCATCGATGATCAACGGATCATCCTTGAAGCCGTGCGCGGCATGCTCGCCGATGCCGCCGAACTCGAGGTGCACCTGCACGCCGACCCGACGAGCGCGATCGATACCGCAATTCGAATCCGGCCGGACGTGATCCTGCTCGATTTCAACATGGAACCGCTCGACGGACTCGAACTGCTGTCGCTGATCCGCGCACACCCGGTGCTCACCGATGTCTCGGTGATCATGCTGTCGGCAGAGGAAGACCCGGCCACCAAGGTCGAGGCTTTCCGTCGCGGCGCCAACGACTACGTGGTCAAGTTGCCAAGTGCGCTCGAGCTCACGGCGCGCGTGCGCTATCACGCGAGCGCCTGCCAGTCGGCCCGCGAGCGCGAAGCTTCGTTCCAGGCGCTGCTGGAGAGTCGCGCCGCGCTCGAACAACGCAATCGCCTGATCGAGGAGCAGAAGGAACAGCTCAAGGCGATGAATCGCGAGTTGACCGAATCATCGCTCACCGATGCGCTCACCGGCTTGCGCAATCGCCGCTACCTCGAGGTCCATCTCGACCACGCATCGCCCGACCATGATCTCGACGCCAGCGCGGAACGTCGGCTTGCGCAGCCCGGGGAATTCACGTTCTGCCTGATGGACCTGGACCACTTCAAGCTGATCAACGATCGCCATGGCCACGAGGCTGGCGACGTGGTGCTGATCGAGATCGCGCGACGCATCCGCGCGTGCCTTCGCGCCACAGATGTCGCGCTGCGCTGGGGCGGCGAGGAGTTCCTGGTCATCGGCCGCGGCCACAGCGAAACCAGTTCGACCGAACTGGCGCAGCGGTTGCTCACGGCGGTTGGATCCCAACCGATCCAGCTGCCGACGGGCCAGGCCCTGACGGTCACCTGTTCGCTGGGATTCACGCCGATGCCGTGGTCGTCGGCCTACACCGGGCGACCGTTGAATCGCGACCAGATCCTCAACCTTGCCGATATCGCCCTGTACCTGAGCAAGTTCGAAGGCCGCAATCGCGCCTGCGGCGTGTTCCCGGGTCCGGACCTCGGCATCGTGGACCGGATCGTGAGCCTGGATATCAATCCGCATGGCCTGCGCGGCGAGGATGGCCACGGCTTCCGCCTGCTGACCCTGCATGGGCCAGGCGCCGCCGCGAGCTAGTTGCTGCTCTCGATCGTGCTTGGCCTCGCGATCACGCAGGTCCTGCGGTGGCGGGCACCATCTGCATCCGGCGGTGCGCGCGCGGAACGATGAGAGCGATCGCATCGTCCTTCACGATCCGTCCTTCACGCTCGACGAGGCAGACCAGGCCGCGACGCCCCATTGCCGCACGTGCGAACGCCACTTCAAGCCGTGCTTGCTGGTGCGCATGCGCGAGCTTTGCGCCGGGATAACGACACGGCGTGTTCTCCTCGGTCACGAACAGCGTTGCGCCCGAAGGGAACTGCAGGCGCGTGCCGGAGGCGAGCGCGGTGAGTTCCGGCAATCCGCGGGTGACGAGATTGGCGCCAAGCAATCCGGGATCGACATGCGGAACCTGCAGCAGCGCGGCGATCTCGGCGCATTCCTCGAGCGACACGATCGATATCTGCCGGGTGTTTGCGATCGGCGTTCCCCGCGCATGCCAACGCGTGCGCGAACATGCGGGGCGGGTGAGTCCGGCATGCAGGTCGCCGTGGATGCCTCCGAACACAAGGTCCGCCGCAGCGACGGGCTGGGTTGCGAAATCGGCACCGCTCGCAACGCGGACCAGTGCGATCTGTGGCGACTGTGCGGTTTGCATGGTTGCTGGCTTCATCTGCGGAATCCCGGCGCGCGGCGGTTGCAATCATGCACCCGTATTCAGGCAACCGCCCGGGGGCGAACCGCATTGCGAATGGCGTCAATCGCGGCATCGGTATCAACGACCTTGGCGAATTCGGTGCGCAAGGTCGCGAGGTGCGCACGGCTGACTTGTTCGGCCGCAATGACACTGCCATCGGCATCGATCAACTCGCAGCAGGCGCAGGCGTCGGCGACGACGATCGTGCGGAAGCCCAGGTTGCTCGCCACGCGCGCGGTGGTCGACACGCACATGTCGGTGTACAGGCCGAACAGCACGACCGTGGCGACATCAGGGCGGCGCAGGCGCAGTTCGAGATCGGTGCCGATGAACGCGGCATTGACCGGCTTGCCAACGACGGCTTCGCCAGGACGTGGTTCGAAACTGGGCCGGAATGCATTGCCGGGCTCGTTCGGTCGCAGCGTGGATGCAGGGTCGATCGAATCATGGCGTCCATGGATCAGCGGCCAGCCATGCGCACGCCACGCGGCAAGCAGGCGCTGCCCGTTCGCTTCCATGTGGCGATTGCTGCGGCGTTCCCATGTCGGGCCGGCGAAGCCGCGCTGGATGTCGATGGGAAGCAGGACGGTGCGGCGGTCCAGGACAAGCATGGGAAACTCCAGGGAGTGGCGGGTGGCAGCACTTTGCCGTGTAGTCACGGCCGGTCTCAACCCGGCACAATGACGGTAGCGCCTCCCGGTTCGCCGGTTGCCGCAGGTTCTCTTCGGGCCTGTGCGGGCGACGCGGGAGGCTGTCATGATTGCGGCGCCACCACCGCCAATGCCTGTCGTCCCTGCCTGGAGTGACCCATGATGCGAGCACTGCTAGTCGTCGTTGGCCTGTGGTCTGGCGCAACGCTGGCGGAAACGATCGTCCCGCTTACGATCGGTGGCCATGTGATCCGCGTTGCGGTTGATGATCGATACGTGCGTTCCAGCGAAAAGCAGCCCTCCATGTTCGCGGTGTCCAGTGCTGCGATGCCTCCCACCAATCGCCTCATCGAACAGTTCGTGAGCGCTTCCGACGCCAAGCGGATGCTGCTGGGCCAGCCCATTGCCGACGACTATGTGCAGGTGCAAAGCCTGCGCGATGCCGAGGGCACCGACATCAGTGCAGCCGAATGGGCGTCGGTGCGCCCGACGATGGTCAGGCAACTTGGTGGGGTCGACATGGACAAGCTCGCAAAGCCCATGCAATCGGGAATGGACAAGCGCATGAGCGAGAGCAGCGGCGCCGACGTGGCAATGAAGTTCGGAAAACTCGGCAAGCCGGCGATCTATGGCAACCAGCCGGAATCGGTGCGCTTCGCAATGCTCCTGCCGATCACCGCAACGATCAATGGCCAGGCGCGCCAGGTGCAACTTGAATGCGCGGGCGCGATTACCGTGTTGAACAAGCGGCTCGTCTATATCTACGACTACCGGATGCTCCGGCCCGAGGACAAGAACATGCTGGCCGTACGCGCAGCGCTCGATCATTTCGTCGACCGCGCCGAAGCGCTCAACGCCGCAGTCGCAACGAATTCGACGCGCTAGCTGGCACCTTCCGGACTGCGCCGGTTGCGATGAAGGCCCTGGATGCGATCGACCGCCAGCTGATCGCGTTGCTGCAAGACAATGGCCGCCTTTCGCTTGTTGCGCTGGCAAAGTCGGTGGAGTTGTCGCGCAGCGCGGTGCAGGAGCGCCTGCAGCGCCTTGAGCGATCGCGTGTCATCGAGCAATACACGGTGCGCCTGGGCGCCGCCGGGCAGCCGAAATTGCAGGCGTGGTTGTTGCTCAGCCACGGCGACGGATTCAGTTGCGACGATGTCATGCCGGCGCTGGTCAACATGCCCGAGGTCGTGGCTTGCCACAGCGTGGCTGGCGAGATCGACCTGATGGTCCTGGTCCGGACCGATTCGACAGGCGAGCTTGCTGGGTTGCGCGAACGGATCATCGCGCTCAAGGGCGTTGACGACGTCACCACTGTTCCGGTGCTGGACATCAAGCTGGATCGTCGCTGAAGCGAAGCATCGCGTGTTGCGCGTTGTCACGATCCGGGTCGCGCATGCAGAGCGACAGACGCGGCTGGTTGAAGTCCACCTCGCGCGTACCGCGAAACAGCCGCCGCGTGGTTAAGAGAACGTAGCCTTAACGTTCGTGCATGTGCGCATGTTCATGGCTCCGATGGCAAGGTCGATGGGTGCAGCCATGCGCTGCACGCTCCAACTTCCCCCATGGAGACATCCGATGAAGAAACTCTCGCGCAAGCCGTTGCTTGCCCTTCTCGCAGCCGGCGCGGTACTGGTGATGCCGTTCGCTTTCGCGCAGTCGTCAACGATGACGGCAACGCAGGCCACTCCAGTCCCCCCGCCGGCAGCTGCGTCGATCGCGCCGGAGTCCGCTGGTGCTGCTCATGCAACTCAGACACCACCGCCGTCGAGCGATGTATCGGGCGCTTCGACTCCCAACACGCCTGATCCGACTGCGAGCGCGACTGCATCGACTCCCTCCGCCGCGGCGAGCAGTGGCGGCAAGAAAACCTGGTCTGAACTCGATGTCGACAAGGATGGCAATCTCAGCCGCGCGGAAGCCAATGCCGATCCAGGACTCAACAAGATTTTCGCCAAGGCAGATACCAACACCGACGGCATCCTGACGCCGGACGAGTACAAGGCCTACGTCGCTGCCAACTACCAGGCTTCCAGCCCACGCAAGAAGGGCGGCTAGCAGGTCGCTGGGAATCAACTCCTGGCGGATCCATGGATGAAAATCGGCTGCCCCGGATGACTCGACGGACAGTGCGGCCAGGAAAGGCACGACACGCTTTCGGCAACCTGCTGAAGTGCAATCGATCGCACGCAAACCAGTTCACCGCATCAACCGCAACCAAGAAGGACCCACCATGAAAATCCATTCTCTGAAGAGCTCAACCTTCATGCTCTTGATTGCTGCCGCCTTGACTGCACCACTTGCATTCGCGCAGTCCGATACCACGGCCTCTGCGCCGGCGCCGGCCAGCGCTGCCATGCAGCCCGGTGCCATGGCACCCGATGCGATGTCGCAATCGTCTGCTCCGAAAACCTGGAGGGAACTCGACACGAATAACGACGGCAAGTTGAGCAAGGATGAAGTCGCTGGCGACTTGATGTGGTCGAGCCACTTCGATGCTGCCGATGCCAACAAGGATGGCTTCATCTCCAAGGCCGAGTTCAAGAAACATGCCGCCGACATGGAGAACAAGTAGCTCTACGAATTCATGGGATAGCGGGGCAGCCTTCGGGCTGCCCTTTGTTTTGCGAAGCGGCGCTCCTTTGCGAAGTTCGAAGAGGGACTGCGTGCGGTGGCTTGCGCAGTAAATGCTCTGGCCTCAGACGGGCGCCTCCGACTGGATTGCTACCATGCCCACGCCAGATCTCACGCCGTTTGCGACGATCCCGATCGTCGGCTGGATCATGTACAGACGCATCCGTCGCCAGTTTGGCCTGCAGCCCTTGCCGTCGAGCCGCCTGTCGCGCGGCTGGTCGTCCTCGGCCTTGCGACCACGGTCCTTGTGGTCCTGGCGTTCATGCAACCGCAACTGCCCATCGGTGGGCTACCCGCCGCAATCAGCCAGCCGCCTGGCGTTGACCCCACTGACGGTGGCCTGTTTACGCCGTTGATCGGCTATTACGTCACCTACGCAATCGGCCTGTGGGTGCTGCGCCACCGGCATCACCGCGCCTGATGCCACGACGCGACCGTGCATTCGACGCATGCACTGGCTGTGCATGCGTCGTCGGTAAGCGATCGGCGCGGTCAGCGGCCGTCGAGCTTGAACACGATCGGCACGCGGCCGAGCGCCTGGACTGCAACGCCGTCGCGTAGCGCCGGTTGGAATCGCCAGTTGTGCAGGACCTGCTCGCGTGCGGCGAAGTCGAGCTCATGATTGCCACTGCTGCGCGTGACGTGTACGTCAAGTACGCGCCCATCCACGCCGACCAGCAGTTCGAGCTCCACCGTACCGGTGATCTCATCACGCAGCGCATTGCGTGGATAGGTTGGCGCAGGCGATGCGATCGGCGAAAGGCTCGCTTCCACCGGCGCTGTCGAAATGCCAGGTCCGACCGGCTCTGCCGGAGGTTGGTACGGGTGGGCCGGAGGATCGATGGGCCCGGGGTCCGAAGTGATCACCACCGGGCGCGGTTGTGGTTGCGGCCGGACGACCGTGCGGGTGATCACGGTGGGCGTGGTAGGCGGCTGCTCGAGCGGCTTGATGACAACCACCGGCTTCGGTGGTGGGATGAACCGAACCGGAATCGAGCTGTCGCTTTGCTCGCGCTGCGGGCTGTACTCGAGCGGAACCATCAGCAATGCAAGCAGCCCGAAGTTGACTGCGATGGCGGCGCTGATCGCGGCAATGCGGATCGGGTCAACGTGCTGCCGCGGCTGCGGAAAGTTTGCGGTACGTACCATGGTCCTTCTCCAGGCTTGAGGTGCTTCCTGCACGAGAACCCGCACATCCGTGCGCGGACTTTCAAATTCGGCTTGATCCTCAATTCACAGCGTGCAACGCGTGACCTGCGGCAAAGGGGTTGAAATCATCCTGCGCCGATCGCGATCCACCTGCATGCCGATCGTCGGGATTCCGAGCCCGTTCGGCGCGATGTGTCCGGGGGTTCCAGCTAAGATCGTCTCCATGACCCAGAACCCAACCGAAACGGATACGGCGCCGCTTGTCATCCATCGCGGCGGATGCCACTGCGGTGAAGTCGCGTTCGAGGTCGACGCGCCGGCGGTCATCGACGCGCTCGATTGCAACTGCTCGATGTGCACCAAGAGCGGATTTCTGCACCTGATCGTGCCGGGAACGCGGTTCCGGCTGTTGCGCGGCGAGGATGCACTGGCCGACTACAGTTTCGGCACTGGCGTCGCGGTGCACCGCTTCTGCAGATGCTGCGGCATCAAGAGCTTCTATGTTCCACGCAGCAACCCGGATGGAATCGACATCAACGTGCGTTGTCTCGATCGGTCAACCGTTGCGGAACTGCGCGTGAGCCTGTTCGACGACACCGACCGCGAGGCATCCACCGCCGCCATCGCTCACCTGTCGCGCGACCCCGATTCGCAATAAATGGCGGCGTGCATGAGCAAGCTCGGGACAAGCCATTGGTGACTTCAAGATTGGGAGCGGCCAATTCCTGGTGACACCCGGAGCTGCCAGTCCCATCGTTCACCTCGGTGCTGTTGTCCGGCGTGATTCCGCGACCGGCTCGCGCCCATACCACTGCCGCATCGCTGCGCAGTGGCAGCAACAGTACAATGCGCGGCGATGTCGCAGATGCCCGCCAACCAGACGCATCGCCTGTCCGTCGCCCCGATGATGGATTGGACGGACCGGCATTGCCGCTATTTCCACCGGCAGCTTGCGCCCAGCGCGCGGCTGTACACCGAAATGGTGCATGCGCAGGCCGTGCTGCAAGGCGATCGCGAGCGCCTGCTCGGCTTCGACTCGGTGGAGCGGCCGCTTGCGCTGCAGCTTGGCGGCAGCGAGCCCGAGGCGCTGGCCGAAGCCACCCGCATCGCGGCGTCCCTCGGCTTCGACGAGATCAACCTCAACATCGGCTGTCCGTCCGACCGCGTCCAGGCCGGACGCTTCGGCGCCTGCCTGATGCGCGAACCCGCCCTGGTCGCGGACTGCGTGGCAGCGATGCGCGCGGCGGTTGCGTGTTCGTCTGTGCTGGTGACGGTCAAGTGCCGGCTTGGCGTCGATGAAGTGGAGGAATACCCGGCATTCCGCTCCTTCGTGGACGCGATCGCAGCCACCGGTTGCGACGTGTTCGCCGTGCATGCGCGCAAGGCATGGCTGCAGGGACTGAGTCCGAAGGAGAACCGCGAGGTTCCACCGCTGCGCTACGACTGGGTGTATCGGCTCAAGTGCGAGCGACCCGATCTGACCGTGTTGATCAATGGCGGCATTGCGGGCGTCGATGACGCGCTCGCTCACCTCGAGCATGTCGACGGCGTGATGCTCGGGCGCGTCGCCTACCACGATCCGTATGTGTTGCATCGCCTGGACAATGCGTTGTCTGGCGCCGACGATGTGCCGCGCGAGGACCTCCTGCAGCGGATCCGGCCGTATGTCGAGGTGCAGCTGGCGCGCGGGGTCGCACTCAAGCACATCGTGCGGCACGTGCTGGGCCTGTTCCATGGACAAGCTGGCGGACGCCTGTTCCGGCAGGTGCTCAGCGAAGGCGCGCACAAGCCCGGTGCGGACTGGAACCTGGTCGAACGCGCGCTCGTGGCAACCCGCAACGCGACGCGGCGTGCAGCATGATTACCCGCGATACGGCTGCATTCGTGCGCCTTGCGCGATCGATCGAGCCGTTCGCACCGGCGTGCCCGAAAGCGGTGTTCCTGGTCGCACCCGAAGGGTTCGCGCTCGCCGCCGAATCCGCCTCCGACAATCGCTACATGGATATCGGTCGCGCAGTGGATGGCGAGCGCGCGCTGCTCCAGCACCGGACCCTGCAACGCGCGCTCGCCGTGACGCTGCCGACGATTTGCTTCGCCGGCGATCCAGCAACGCCCGACGCGGTGTTCCCGAACAACGTCTTCGCGACTGCGCAAGGACGCGTCCTGATCGCCCACATGCGCCACCCGGTTCGCCAGCGCGAGGCCGAGCGCTCGGACATCCGCGGATTCTTCACCGACGTGCTGGGCTACGCGCTGCACGACCTACGCCTGCAGCCGGGAGTTGGTGAACTGACCGGGTCGCTGGTGATTGATCGTGCGCGCGGGCTGGGCTATTGCGGATTGTCCGAGCGCTGCGATGCGGCGGGCGCCGCGGCGATGCATGCCGCGTTCGGCTTGCGCGGAACCTTGCTGTTCGACCTCGCGCCCGGCGAGTACCACGCCAATGTCGTGCTCAGCGTGCTGGCGGGCCGGGCCGTAGCGATCTGCGCGGATGGGTTCACCGATCCGGAAGTCGTCGATGCGCTCCGTGCGCTGTACGCGCCGCATGTCGTGTTGCTCGATCGCGCCGAGAAGCTCGCATTCGCGGGCAATTGCATCGCCCCGACCGAGGACGCCGTGTGGATGAGCCAGGCCGCGGCCAATGCGTTGCGACCGGGCAGCCTTGCCGGTTTCGAGCGCGCTGGCCTGCGGGTATGTTCGGTGCCTCTCGACGAGATCGAGAAGGCGGGGGGCAGCCTTCGCTGCTGCGTCGGCGAAATTTTCTGAACACCGCCCTCTCTACTGTTAACTTGTTAGCATAGTGTTAAGGACGGATTCACCGCCTGCGGCCGATGATGTCGAACCGCGCGTGCACCTGAACCCCATGCCGTCCGATTTCGCCCCGTTCATCGCTTGATCATCGCCAGAGTCGCCAACTACGCACATGCCGCAGCGTTTCGCCAAGCAGATCATCGTCGCCGTCCTCGTGTACATGGAACTCGGCGGCGGGCTCGCGTGGGCGGACCGGTATCAGCGGGTGGATCCGCGCGACGGAGGCCTGCCCGCTTCGGTGCGCAGGATCCAGCGCGAGAACGGAGGCCAGGTACTGAAGGCGCAGCCGATCCAGCGCGATGGTCGCGAAGGCTATCGCGTCAAGGTGTTGACCCCGCAAGGCCGGATCCGGGTTGTCGAAGAGATGCCACCGCCGCCGCGGGACGACTCTCCGCTGCGTGACGATCGGCAGCGCAGCGATATGCAGCGCAACGAGCCGCAGCGCGACGATCGGCAGCGTAACCTTCCGCAGCGTGCCGAGCGGCAGCGTAACGATCCGTCGGTTCCAACTTCCCCGCGCAATCACCGTCCGGAATAACGGAATACCCGGCCGCGTTGTTCCGCCGGCCATCCAGATCACGAAAGGAGTAGCGATGCGCATTCTGCTGGTTGAGGACGAAGCACCGCTCCGCGAGACTCTCGCCGCGAGGCTCAAGCGCGAAGGTTATGCCGTCGATGCGGCCAGCGACGGCGAGGAAGGCCAGTACATGGGGCGCGAAGTGCCATTCGACCTCGCGATCATCGACCTCGGCCTGCCCAAGCTGTCCGGCATGGACCTCGTGCGCGACCTTCGCGAGCAGCAGAAGAAGTTTCCCATCCTGATCCTGACCGCGCGCTCAAGCTGGCAGGACAAGGTCGAGGGACTCAAAGCCGGGGCGGATGACTACCTGGTGAAGCCCTTTCACGTCGAGGAGTTGCTTGCGCGTATCAACGCACTGCTGCGACGCGCGGCGGGCTGGAGCAAGCCGACCCTCGACTGCGGCCCGATCGTGCTCGACCTCGCCGCGCAGACGGTCAGTGTTGCCGAACAGCCGGTCGACCTGACCAGCTATGAATACAAGGTCCTCGAATACCTGATGCTGCACGCCGGCGAGCTGGTGTCCAAGGCCGACCTCACCGAGCACATTTACCAGCAGGATTTCGATCGCGACTCCAACGTGCTCGAAGTGTTCATCGGCCGGCTGCGCAAGAAGCTCGATCCCGATGGCGCACTCAAGCCGATCGAGACGGTGCGCGGTCGCGGTTATCGTTTTGCGATTCCGCGTACCGAATAGTCCAGTCTACAGTTTGCGTGCGCGGCTGCGATCGAGACATGGTCCATAGCGATCCTCGCACCAGCAACGCCATGGACGGCCCGACGATGCCCAGCGATGCACCAGCAAACGCTCTTCGCCACGGTACTGGTCCGTTTCGCGCAGAAGAGCGGCGCGGAAGCGGATCGATTTGATGGCCGTGCGCGCGCCCTCGCTCGAAGCGCGCCAGCTGCTTGCAGCCTGCCTCGGCCTGATCGCGTTCCTCGGATTGACCGGCTTCGCGCTCGACCGCGCATTCACCGAGACCGCGACCAACAGCCTGCGCCAGCGCCTGCAAGGCTATGCGAACGCGTATTACGCGGGCGGGGAATTCAGCCGCCGCCTCGAGTTCCAGCCGCCCTACGTGCCACCGGACCCGCGTTTCTCCGAACCCGGCAGCGGTCTGTACGCGGCCGAGTCCGGTCGGAAGATCGACTGGGTGTCAGCGTCCACGCTCAGTCGCGACCTGCCGCTGGCCAACAGGATCGCCACCGGCCAGGTGCGCCTGGACGGGCCCTTGATCCTGGTCGATCGCGCTGGCGGTCCAAGCGAGCGCGTCTATCGCTTTGCGACGGCAGTGCTCTGGGAAGACGGCACCGGCAAGAACAAGCGCGAGATACCGTCTGTCTTCAACGTGTTCGAGAACACGGCCGATCTCGATCAACAGATCGGCGTGTTCCGTCGCGCCCTGTGGGGATATCTGGGGTTGGCAGGCGTGTTGCTGCTGGTCGCCCAGATGCTGGTGCTGCGCTGGAGCCTGCAGCCGTTGCACCGGGTGATGCGCGAACTCGCACGCGTGCAGCGCGGCAATGCCGAAGGCATGTCCGGGATGCATCCGCGCGAACTTGCGCCGCTCACTGAAAGCATCAATGCGTTCATTGTCAGCGAGCGCGAAAACCTCGACCGCTACCGCAACACGCTCTCGGACCTGGCCCACAGCCTCAAGACTCCGCTCGCGGTGCTCCGCTCGAGCCTGGACAACGGCGTTCCGGAGGACGCCTTGCGCGAGGAAGTGCGGAGCCAGGTGCATCGTATGAGCGAAATCGTGTCGTACCAGCTCTCGCGCGGCGTCAGCACCGGCCACCAGTTGTTCGCCGCACCGCTGGAAATCGAAGCGCGCGCCGAAGGGATCGTCACCAGCCTTGAAAAAGTCTATGCGGGCAAGCGCGTGCTGTGCGAGTTCGACCTGGATCCGGGCGCGCGCTTCCATGGCGACCTCGGCGACCTCATGGAGTTGCTGGGCAACCTGCTCGAAAACGCGTTCAAGTGGGCGCGCCAGCGCGTCTTGCTGAGCGCACACGGCGAAACCACGCGACCGAATCGGCGCCCTGGCCTGTTGCTCACCGTTGAAGACGATGGCCCGGGCATTCCCTCGGAGCAGGTCGACCGCTTGCTGCAGCGCGGAGTCCGCGGCGACGAACGCGTGCAGGGACACGGCATCGGGCTTTCGATCGTGCAGAACATCGTGCGCTCATACCACGGTGAATTGACCGTGGACATCTCCAGGGAGCTCGGTGGTGCGCGTTTTTCGGTGCGGATCCCGCCCGGCCTCTAATGTAGCGCTGGCAAGCAGCAGAATGCTCGCTTGCGCTTGGGGACTACTTGAACATGCCCGGAAGGAATGCCTGCCAGCGCGGCGCGCCGTGGGGGCGCACGGAGCCGGACGTACCGCCGCCGTCCTTCGCCTGCACGCCTGCCGACCCGGTCACCACGGAGGACGACATTGCTACAGCAGCCGCGCCAGTGGGTGGGACAACAGGTGCAGTTGCGACCGCAGCAACGCCAACCGCGGAGACGTGCAGGGTCGTGGCCTTGGTGGCGTCGTCGAAATGCGTGCAGACCGGCTTGCCCAAGTCATCGGCAGGCGCTTTTGCACTTGCAGCGCTGCATGCCCCGAGCACCGGCAGCATGAAGGCGAGTAGTAGGACGAAGGTGCGCATCGTATCCCCTTGCGAATATCGCGGCTGCGACACGTATATGGACGCAGCAAGCGGTGCCGAGGTTGCAATGATCGGTCCGGCAATTGTATCGGGCTTTGCTCGCGGCCGCATATGTCGCTTGAGGCACTGCAGCATTGGCCCGGCCGAACGGCCGCGTGCGATGCCTTGCACCGACTGGGCTAGACTGTTGCGACTGCCGTGCGGAACCAGCCGATGAACGACCGCGAGCTGCTGGCGCGCCTGGCGCATGCCCCATGCGGTGGCAGCTGTCTTGCCGGCGAATTCGGGCTGACCCGTGCGGCGGTGTGGAAGCATGTCCAGGCGTTGCGCAACGCGGGCGTGCAAATACAGGTGCTGCCCGGTCAGGGTTATGCGTTGGTCGAGCCGCTCGACCTGCTCGATGCGGTGCGCATCCGCACCGACCTCACCCCGGTTGCTTGCGTCCTCGATACGCTCGAGGTCGCCTGGGAGATTGATTCGACCAACGCCGAGCTGCTGCGACGCCCGGCAACTGCAGGCGTGCAGGTGCTGCTTGCCGAGCGCCAGACCGCCGGTCGCGGGCGGCGCGGACGCACTTGGGCATCGCCACTCGCCGCGCACCTGTATCTGTCGCTGCAGCGGCGCTTCGATGGCGGCGTCGCGGCCCTTGCTGGCCTGAGCATCGCAGCTGGTGTCGCTGCGGCCGAAGCGTTGCGCGCACTCGGGTTCGCGACTGTCGGGCTGAAGTGGCCGAACGACCTGGTTGCGGGCGACGCCAAACTCGGCGGCATCCTGATCGAATTCGGCGGTGAGGATGTAGGCGTGGTGCGCGCGGTGATCGGCATCGGCATCAACGTACGTATGCCCGAAGCGGTCGGCGCAGGCATCGACCAGGCATGGACTGATTTGCGTCAGCTGGGTGCGCCGCTGCCGTCGCGCAACGTACTTGCGGCGGCGCTGATCGGGGCGCAGGTCGTTGCAATTGAGCAATTCGCCGTCTCCGGCCTGGCGCCATTCGTGACGCGCTGGCGTGCGCTGGACGCACTCGGCGGGCGAGCCGTCGAGGTCATCGCGGGTGACCATCGCGAACCGGGCATCGCCATGGGGATCGACGATCGCGGTGCACTGCGCGTGCGCCATGCCGACGGCGAGCGTGGCTACCACAGCGCCGAAATCAGCGTGCGTGCGCGATGACCGCCCGCCGGCGAGCTCCAAAGCAGGCCGCAACCGATCGGGCGAAGACCTGGTTGATCGACCTTGGGAATACACGGCTGAAGTGGGCGGCCATTGCTTCGACCAACGCGGACGCGCTCGCAGCAGGCGATGTGCACGCATGCGCGCACGCCGGAACTGCGGATGCGCCCGCGCTGGCTGCTGCATTCGCGCAAGTCCAGGCCGACGACCACGCTTGGGTTGCCTCGGTCGCATCCTCGGCGATGACGGCGGCAGTCGCGACCGCGCTGGGCCGGCGCGGCGCTTTGGTCACGCGCGCCGTCTCGCAGCCCACCTGGGCAGGCGTGCGCATCGCCTACGACGACCCCTCGCGGCTCGGCGTGGATCGCTTCCTTGGATTAATCGCCGCGCATGCGCGCGGGCGGCGTGCGTGGCTGGTCGTCGGCGTTGGCACGGCCCTCACCGTCGATCTGCTCGCCGCCGATGGCGTGCACCATGGAGGATTGATCGCGCCTTCGCCAACCGTGATGCGCGCGGCGCTCGTGCAACGTGCACCGCATCTTCCGGTCGCCGGCGGCCAGGTGGTGGACTTCGCGCGCGACACCGCCGACGCGCTTGCGAGCGGCGCGATCGTGTCCGCGCGGGCACTGATCGCGCACAGCCTGCGCACGGCGCGCCAGCGACTTGGCGAGACGCCAACGTTGCTGATGACCGGTGGCGGCGCGGACGCACTGTGCGATGGCTGGCGCGTGCGCGCGCAACGCGCACCCGAGCTCGTGCTGCGTGGGCTGCAGGTGTACGCGCATGCTGCAGCCGTACCACCGCGCCAGTTAGACTAGCCGCATGTTTCCACGCGCTCTGGTGTTGTTGCTGGTCTTCATGAACCTGGGCGCGCTCGCCTGGTGGACCTTGCATGCATCCGAGCGCCCGGCGTCTGCGCCGACAACCCAACCCGGCACGCCGTCGCTGGTGCTGCTCAGCGAATCGGAGCTCGCGCGCCAGCCGGGTTCATCGGAAGAACTCGCGACCGCACCCGATCCAACCTCCGCAACACCGCGTTGCGAGACCATCGGGCCGTTCGGGACGCCGGCCGATATGCGCAAGGCAATGAACACGCTGGCTCCACTGGTCGGTCGCATCCAGAACCGCCAGGCCAGCGGCACCGAATTGAATGGCTACCGCGTGTTCGTTCCCGCGCTCGCGAATCGCGAAGCCGCGCTCGGGGCGGCGCGGCAACTCACAGCGAAGGGCATGAGCGATCTGTTCGTGGTCACCTCCGGCGATCAGGAAAACACGATCTCGCTGGGTCTGTTCCACGACCTGGTGAATGCCGAAAAGCGTCGCGATGAGGTCCGCGTGCTCGGTTTCGATGCACGCCTGGAGCCACGCCTCGACGATGCCCAGCAATACTGGATCGACGTCTTCGTCGCGCCCGATTTCGACTGGAAAACGCATCTTACCGGCTACACCGGCCTGACCTCGAAAACCATCGCATGTCCGCCATTGCGCTAAGGGGTTCAGCCCCCGGCTCGCACGCCGGGCCCGGCACAGCTAGAATGGAACCCGCGCCGACATAGCTCAGTTGGTAGAGCAACTGATTTGTAATCAGTAGGTCACGGGTTCGACTCCTGTTGCCGGCACCAATAAAAACAACAAGTTACGTTTGTCGTTGAACTGCCCATTTGCGCCTTTGGGACACTGTTGGGACAATTTCCCCAACAATCGGCAAGCGGGGACAATCATGGCGACCATTGAAGCTCGCAAGGGGAAAGGCCAGACGGGCTATCGCGTCAAGGTTCGACTGCGCGGCTACCCGCCGACCGACGCAACCTTTGACCGGATCACCGACGCCAAGCGCTGGGCGGCCGAGACCGAAACCGCGATCCGGGCCGGCCGCTGGTTCCAGCACGTCGAGGCCAAGCGCAACACCCTGTCCGACCTGATCGGGCGCTATCGGACCGAGCACCTGCCCACGGCCGGCCTGCGGTCCACGCACGACCGAACCGAATACCTGAAATTCTGGGAAACCCAACTCGGCAAGCTGACCCTCGCCGAGGTGACGCCCGCGCGGATCGTGAAGGTCCGCAACAGCCTGTCGAACGGCATCACCCGGCGCGGCCGCAAGATGGCGCCGGCCAGCGTCAACCGCTACCTGTCCGCGCTGCGCCATTGCCTGAACATCGGCGTGAACGACTTCGGCCTGCTGGACGACAACCCGATGCGCAAGGTCAAGCAGTTGACCGAGCCGCGCGGGCGCGTTCGGTTCCTGAGCGAGGCCGAGCGGGCGGCCCTGCTGCGCGAGTGCGAGGCGCACAGTCCCGCGCTGTACCTGATCGTCGTGCTCGCGTTGTCCACCGGCGCGCGCCGTGGCGAAGTGCTGGGTCTGAGCTGGCCGGACGTGGATATGCGGCGCGGCATGCTGACCTTCCACGAGACAAAAAACGGTGACCGCCGATCCGTGCCGCTGGTGAGCTTCGCGGCCGACCGGATGCGCGAGCACGCGAAGGTAAGACGACTCGACACTGACCTGGTGTTCCCCGGCGGCAACGCCATGCCGCAACAAGACGGCAAGCAGCCGGAAAAGGCCAATCCGCTCGAAATCGGCAAGATGTTCGCCGAAGCGCTCGACCGCGCGGGCATCGCGGACTTCCATTTCCACGACCTGCGCCACACGGCCGCATCGGCGCTGGCGATGAACGGGGCGACCCTGGCCGAGATTGCGGAAGTGCTCGGACACAAGACGTTGCAGATGGTGAAGCGCTACGCGCACTTGACCGAAGGGCACACGCGCGGCGTGGTGGGGCGCATGAATCAGGCGATGTTTGGATGACACGCAAGAACTCGCGGGCTGATGCCGACGCGATACAACGCGAACGCGCGCGCATTCAATTGGAAGAACTCGATCGAGTCAGCGCCAAGTGGAACGAACTGGTGAGTCCCGAAGACGTTGCCAAGTTGCGCAGCGAATTGCTGGCCAACTCCAATCCTGCGCGCAGAAAGGAGCTAGAGGAACTCTACAGGGACGCCGATCTACCGCCGATACAAGGGGCTCTAACCGAGCGTGAGAGCATTGTGGAAGGATGGAATCAGAGATTCGACAAGCTAGTCGAGCAACATCCCCACGCTGTCAAGTTGGCTGCGAAGATCGACGCCGATCTGATCGCGCGAATTGTGATGGTCTTCGGTGAGGAGGCGCGCAACAACGCGATCAAGGTCAGCATTGGCATGATGCCTTTGGTTTTCGCGTTTGCCGACGCATTCGCCGCGGCGCAGAGCAAGATCGCAAGCAAGCCGCGCGATCGGCAGTCCGTCTTCATGGCGAAGACGATCGAGGCCATGCGCCGCGCGCGCAGGCATATGAAATCGTTAAAGGCGTTCCTACTCGACGCGGAAGCCGGCAACGTCGGCGGCTTGTCGATCCGTCCCGAATCGGACCGCGACCCGAAAGCCTACATCGTGGAACTCGACGATACATCCTGCTGCCTCGTGCGGTACGGCAGGCTCGCCGACTGGTTCACGAAGGCAGGAAAGCCCGATTCCGACGTACCCGGTTAGGCCAGAATCGCCACCTACGCTTACCGACAAGGCCACCCAACTACCGGCCTTCGGAGGTTACAACCGTGAGCGATTCGCAATTCTTCACAGTAGAACAGTTGGCCACGAAATATCCGGCCTTCACCGAACCGAGCCTGCGCTGGCTGCTGTTCAACCGGGAGACCAACGGGTTCGCTGCCGCCGTCGTGCAACTTGGCCGCAGACTGCTGATTGACGAGGTGGCTTTCGTGGCGTGGCTGCGCACCCATCGGTCGGCAGCGTGATCCGGCCCATAAAGACGAAACCCCACGCTGGCAGGCGCGGGGCTTCGGTGAGCGCAAACGCGGGCGGCGGATTGCGAAGCAATGATACTGCGGTCCCGCAAAACTGGCGCGTTCGCCTGCCCGATCCATTGAATTACTACAGCGCGCACGTCGAACGACTAGGCCGGTCGAACGCAAGCGGCTATGCGCAGGGCCGCTGTCCCTTTCACGACGACCACAACGCGAGCCTGAGCGTCCACGTCAAGGGCCAGCGTGGCGGCTGGCGCTGCTTCGCCGGCTGCGGGCACGGCGACTTGGTGGCGTTCCACGAACGGTTGCGCGGCATGCACTTCGCCGCTGCAGTTCGTGACTTGATCGGGTGGCGGCCATGAACATCGCGCATGTTTCCGAATCACCGAAGGACGCCGCACGCCGACTCGCGGCCGGCGCAATCCGCGACGGCTTCCGGCCGGACGGGCTGTTCCGCTACAACGACGCCGACGGCATGCCCTGGTGCTATCGCATCCGCTGCAAACATCCCGACGGCCGAAAGTGGATCCGGCCCATGCGCACGGATGGCATGCGCTTCGCGCTCGGCGAGCCCGCCATTCCTGCCGACGGGAAGCCGCTCTATAGCCCACCGTTTCCGCTGGTCGACTCCGACCCCGTGGTGATCGTTGAAGGCGAGCCATGCGCCGACACGCTCGCGAAGCTCGGTCTGATCGCCACCACCAGCGGCGCAGCGGACAGTGCGACCGCCGCCGACTGGTCGCGCTATGCAGGCCGCCGCGTGCTGCTGTGGCCTGATAACGACACCTCGCCACCGCATGCCGGCGCGAATTACCGCGACACCGTGGCCGCGATCCTGCGCGGCCTGGGCTGCATCGTGGACGTGATCGACGTTGCCGCGCTGAACCTGCCGGATGGTGGCGATTGCGTGGACTGGCTGGCCGCGCATCCGATCGCAACACGCGCCGACGTGCTGGCGTTACCGCGCCTTGAAAACAATCAATGGAAATCAAGCGCCGCACTACAGAATGCCGCGAACGCATGCGGCTCCGTCCCGCTGCCCGATTCGCTGCCGTCGGTCCCGACGCTCGACGGGCGCCTGCTGCCCGTTTCCATCCGCGCGTGGTGCGTGGATGCGGCCGACGCCTTGCAGACTCCGCTCGACTTTACGGCCGTCCCTGCCATCGTGGCGCTTGCTGGCGCGATCGGTCGCGGCATCGGCATTGCCATGAAGCGGCATGCGCACTGGATCGAGAGGCCGATGCTTTGGGCTTGCGTGATCGGTCGCCCCAGCTCGGGGAAGTCGCCCGCCCTGTCGCCGGCCCGGCGGATGCTGGAACGGCTCGCAGCCAACGAACGCAAGTTGTTCGAGGCCGAAATGCGCAGCTTCGAGGCGCGCGCGATGATTGCCGACGAGGGCAAGAAGAACGCAAAGATGACGATCCGGAAGGCGTTGAAGGCAGGAAACAAGACCGAAGCCGAGGCCGCCGCCGACGATGCCGCGTTCGACGAGGAACCGCCGACCGAGCCGCGCATCCTGGTCAACGATGCGACGGTCGAAAAGCTCGGCGAGCTGCTGAACGCGAATCCGCGCGGGCTGGTGCAGTACCGCGACGAACTGGCGGGCTGGCTCGCGAATCTCGACCGCGAGGGCCGCGAGGGGGACCGTGCGTTCTGGCTCGAATGCTGGAACGGGACGGGAACCTATACCGTAGACCGCATCGGGCGCGGAACGATCCCGATTGAAGCATGCGCCGTGTCGATCATGGGCGGCATGCAGCCCGGCAAGCTGGCCGAATACGTCCGGGGCGCGGTACGCGGCGGCTTTTTCGACGATGGCCTGATTCAGCGGTTCCAGTTGGCCGTCTATCCCGACCTGCCGGCCGCGTGGACGTACACCGACCGGCCCATGAATCCGCAGTCTGAGGCGACCGCTTGGGCGACGTTTCAGCGATTGCGAAACATTCGCCCCGAGGACATTGGAGCCGAGTGCGCCGACTGGGCCGACGTTCCGTTCCTTCGGTTCAACGACGAGGCGCAGGAACTGCTCGTCGAATGGCTGACGGCACTAATGCAACGCCTTCGGGCCGGCAAGGAACCGCCGTGGATGGAATCGCACTTGGCGAAGTTCCAATCGCTCGCCGGCCGGCTGGCATTGGTGTTGCACCTTACCGACAACGGCACCGGCCCCATCCCTGCCGAAACACTCGCGACGGCGCTCGACTGGTGCGACTACTTGGAAGGCCACGCGCGCCGCGTCTATGCGCCGGCAACGGACAACGGGCTGAGCACGGCGCACCTGATCCTGAAGAAACGGGACGGTCTGGCCGAGCCGTTCACCGCGCGCGACCTTTACCGGCGCGGCTGGGCCGGCCTGAGCGATCCGGATGCCATCGCCGAAGGTCTGGAACTACTCGTCGATCATCGGCACCTGTCCGCGATCGAGGAACGCACCGGCGGCCGTCCGTCCGTGGTGTACGCATGGAGGCCGAGCGCATGAACTGGCATGCACGACTCGCCGAACGGCGCGGCGCGACAATTGCGGAAGGCCCGGGGGACTCACTGCCAAAACTGACAGAAGCCACTTTTGTCGGTTCTGTCAGTGACCCGGACGGCCTTCCTGAAATCATCGTCAACGAAAGATCGTCTGTAGCGATGCGCGCGCATCTGGTCCGGCTGTCCGAAGCGGCGGGCATCGCGCCGGGCATCGTCGACGCGCTGGACGACGGCGACGTGCTCGCCTGCGACGGCCTGTCCGATTCCGAGCTGACGGCATGGCTGGCGCATTGGTCAACGTGCCGGGACTGCGGACGCGCCATGCGTGCGCGACTGTTGAGCCTCGCCGACAGCGCAGGCATCCAAAGTAGACTGGGATAGATCATGAGAGGCAGGAAGACCGGCGGTCGCCGCATCGGAACACGGAACAAGTCCACTATGGACTTGAAGGCGCTGGCGCAACCATATGGCCCTGATGCGATCGAGGTTCTGGCAAAGGTCATGCGCGAGTCGCCGAGCGACACCGCGCGCATTGCCGCCGCGAGGGAACTGCTTGACCGAGCCTACGGCAAGGCAAAGCAACCCATTGACCACGCGGCGGAAGACGGGAGCATGTCGCCGAACCCGTATCCCAACCTGGACCACAGAGGGATTCCGCTCAAGCCAGTTTCCAAAGAAAACGCAGAGCGAGTCTACATGGAGATGATTGCGTGGCGACCACCTAAAGGATGATCCACACGCGCCCCTGCGGATGATTCGCGGCTAGGCTTCACTCGACCGGCAGCCGCGGCGGGTACATCATGCGAACAAGCTCGGTCAGGGGTTGGGGGGGGGGGGGGCTAACCGATGAACGGAGATGCCCACGCTGGCGGAATCCTAGTCCTGTTGTCGATCGCTGGATTCTTTGTCTACTTCCTGCCAGCAATTGTCGCGGCCGCCCGTCGCCACCAGAACGCCAACGCCGTAATGATCCTCAACCTGTTTCTTGGGTGGACGTTTCTTGGCTGGGTGGTCGCGATGATTTGGGCCTGGACGGCAGTCGATCCGGCCCAGTACCCGCGCGCTACCGTGATCTGCCCCCATTGTGCTGAGCCGGTTTTGTCTGCCGCTGTCAGATGCAGATATTGCGGCGGCGCGCTCTCGCCGATGACTCCATATGCGTCTTCCCAACGTTGGCCGGCAATCAGCCGGTCATCGTCGCTTACGGCCGCTCTGGTGCTCTCTGGGTTGATGCTTGTTGTTTTAGTTGCCTTTCACGAGCACCAACCCGGCTCAAGCGAAGTCCAAGCACCGCCAGCCGTTCCGGCCGGAACTGTTGCGCCTGGACCAACAGATACACCAGCAGAGACCGCACCGAATGCATCGACGGTTGCCGATACAGCAACCCTCGCAAAGGGCGACGGTCCGTCGTTCGACTGCTCGAAAGTGACCAATCCGACCGCAGTCGCGATCTGTGGCAATGTCGACCTGAGTCAACTTGATCGCCAGATGGCTACCCTGTACTACGCCACGAACTACGCGACCGATGCGAATACACGCGCTCAGCAGCGCCGTTGGATCAAGCAGCGCAACGCCACATGCGGCGCAGGCGTTGACTGTTTGCGGACTCAACTAAGCGAGCGGATCAAACAGCTACAGCAACCTGGAGCTGCGCCAGCTAGACCAACCTTGTCCGCGACCGCGTTGGACGGGCGCATGGCGTCCATACGCAGCATGAATGAAATGCAGTTTGACGAACAATTTCGCTGCCCCGAGAGCTACGCAACGGACCCAGAGAGGGCGGTGGCGCTTGCTGAGTCGGCGGTGTGGCTACAGTCGCGAAGCGGGCGGATCACGCAAGCAGGTCTCGAAGAGTTCCGGATAAAACTGCTTACAAGGCACAACTGCGCCCAGACGCTACGGAATATCCACGATGCCGCCCCCACAGATGGTCAAGCAGTGCCGTCCGCCAGTATCTGAGGCGTCGAACATTGCTCGCGCGACCGCAAACCAGTCGAACCGATCCACGGAGAACGTCCCGGAAACGGGGGCGACGACTCGCGCAGATTTGCGCCAATCGCGCGTGTCTTTGGCCATCACGTCGCGGAGACACTTTTGGGACACTTTTGGGACAGTTCGCCCTGATAAGTGACAACACGCGACCGAAGCCGACCGCATCGAAACCGCGCCACTACTATCGCTCAGCGTTGTAGCGAATTGCCGAAAGTTGCGCAAAAGCGGTTTGTAATCAGTAGGTCCCCAGTTCGAACCCGGGTGTCGGCACCAATAAAATCTAAAGTTTACCTTGCGTGACCAGCTGACCGTTTGCACCGCAGGGACACTACAGAGACAAATCCCCCCAACATTCGGCATTCAGGGGCCAAAGATTCAGTCTTCTACTGGAGCTTCCTTCGCCATATTTATTGCCATTGCATTGACCATTGCTGCAGGTCTTGCTCTCATTGACGCATCGATAAAGTCCAAGTCGACAGATGCCTGACGATGTGCCCACGTGGACCGGGCGGAGGAAGTTGCTCGGGCGTACCATGCGTTATCGGCCGCACGGCCGCTTAGCTCTGCGTTGGGCGCCAGACGAACATCTATGACTCTTGATCGTTTCGATTCGGTAATCCGTGGCGGCCACAAAGAAGATGCGGCTGAGATCCCATTTGATCCAGGCAAGCATTGGGCCATCAGGCCGCAGCACCTTGATCCCGGACGTCGTGGGTTTCCGGTGAAGGGCACGATTAACGGTACGCCGCTTCACAGTGCGGTGGTGTCGCGCTCCGGCAAGTTCTGGCTGTTGTTGCCAAGCGAGCTTGAGGCTGCTGCAAACCTATCGGTCGGCGACTCTGTGGTCATCGAACTCGCCCCCGACTTTTCGTAAACAGCTTCACGTCAACCCCGAGCCACTGAAAGTACTGGCTCCGCCCGGCGGGTGGGTTGAGGCTGTGGGGATAGGGCGCGTGCAATCTCTGGCGACTCGCCGGCCCGATACGTGCCGGTAGGCATTTTATTGCGCTGCCAAATTTGAATTTCGGACTGTTGAACTGGCGGATTCGGCTGTCAGCATCGGAACGCGCGGCTTTAGAGCCTCCCGGGCGCGTCCTGCAGGCCGGTCCTCGCCGCTGCTGTAGGCCGTGCGGATATGCGTGAGTTGATCGTCCATGCCAGTTCAGGCCGACCGTCCGCGCTGGTATTGGCCAGCCGAGGTGGCGACATCCGCTATCGACCAGGGGTCTGACGCATTGATGACTTCAAGTGCTGTCTGGCAACTGACCGCCTGCAGTCGGTCAAGAATCAAGGGCCCCGGTTCGAGAGACCCGTTCTTCATTGGGCTGGTGCCTTTCTGTCGTCAGCCTTTCCGCTATCGCGCAGCTTCAGTGGGCTATTGATTGCACGCGGCTTGTTGTTCGCTGACGTCACTGCGTTGCATGCAGGATCGCTGGCGACATCGACATTTGGATAACGGATGCCGATTGGTCGTAAGGTTAATTCAACAGGCCATTGCATGTTCGTTGCCACAGGTCTACCACCGATCTGCTCAGCCCTAAAACGCATCGATCCTACCCAGTCCTTTATGGAGCTGCGCACTTCGCGCTGAACCAGCGGCGAAACACTAACCATCACTGCATCCTGCAGCTGCGCATAGCCATCAGCTTTAGCAGTGAACTTGACCATGATCGACTGATGCTCGTTGCTGTACCTGGCGACAGAAGGCTGAAATACCAATTCCGAAGCCTTGTCCAGCAACGGGCCATTTTCAACATAGTGGATCGCGAGATCGACCCATCGCCGGATGGAATGGCGCAGGCGCTGAATGTCACATATGTCAATGCTGGAGCAGCCACACCATTCTCAAGCACCGGGACGAACTGCCAGCGTTTCAGGTTTTCCACCACTGTAGATTTGACGCTGGCCGAGACCCCGCCTTCCATGAGAACGACTTCCGTAACCCGGCCATCGGTACCCACCGAGACCTTGGCATGCAGTGGCATCCACCTGGTTTCAAGTTTCGACGTCACAGCAGGTGTCGGCAGAAAAGCAAGACTGATAAGCGCGAACGTCGCGAACCACAACATCTCGTTTTTCATTTCAATTGACCCATTCAAACGAAGATTGTAGCGCGAGCTTGACATCCTGGGCTCAAGCGGATCGTGCGAATAAAGTTTGCGGTGCAATCATGCGTTGCGGTCTGAATGAAGAACGTATCGGTGGGACGATCCTGATCATCGTCGGCGCAGTCATCTGCCTGCGCCGCGTATGGGTTGCCGGCAGACTTCAACGTGTCTACAAGAGCTATCCAATTGTCCGGTTAACGGGCTCAAAACAATTGTAGAGTCGAGAGGGCTTCATCATCGCTTTTGATTTGGAGTTCGTTGAAATTGGAATGGTCGCAATTGCCACCGATCCGACTCACTCGATGCGACGAACCAGCTGCGTTCGCACGGCGCGATCAGCGCCGCGCAGGTGGCTTTCCTTGCGGCACCGATGAGGCAGCACCCGACACGCCCAGCGCATCGAGCCTGAGCTGCCACTGCGCGGCCTTCGCGGCATGGCCCGTGCCGGGTTCCGCCTTGTCCCACGCCGCATACAACGCGACCAGCGCGCCGGTGCAATCGCGGATGTCGTCGGCATGGGTCACGTTGTGGGTCGTCAGCAGGATCGCTTGCGCCTGCAGCAGGGAGACTTCGCCGGCGGGGTAGTGGCCTTGCCCGGCACGCGCCTTCCCAAGCAGCATCAGGTAGGTACCGCGCAGGAACACGTTGCTGCCGCTGAATGCCTTGAGCACCGCCGCGTCGATCGGAACCAGCAGCTGCTCGGACTGCGCGTATGCCGCTTGCTTTTCGAGGATCATCGCGTTGAGCATCGTCGCGACCAGGGTCACCGGATAGTCCTCGCCCAGCGCGCGACGGGAACGGGCGAGGGCGTCGCGCTCGATGGCCAGCGCCTGGTCGAGCTTGCCCTCGCGGATGTACAGGTAGCCGAGGTTGCAGACGGCGAGCAGGGTGGAGGAGTTGCCGTCGCCGAGCACGCGGCTCATCCTGACCGCCGCTTCGTGCAGGAAAAGTTCGGCCTGCTCGTTCTTGTGCTGGTACATCAGCAGCAGGCCGATGTTGTGGATCTGCGAGAGCGTCTGCGGATTGTCCTCGCCGAGCACGCGGCGCTGGATCGCCAGCGTCTCGCGGTTGTACTTTTCGGCTTCGCCCAGCCGGCCGTCGTCGTAGAGGACGATCGACATGATCGCCAGCGCCTTCATCGTCGCCGGGTCGTCTTCGCCCAGCACCCGGCGGGACGTGTCCAGTGCTTCGCGCGCATACGGCTCGCCTTCCGCCGCCTTGCCCATCCGGTCGAGCAGATAGGCCATCGAGCGCATCGAGCCCAGGGTGTCCGGACTCTCCACACCCAGCACGCGGCGGCGGGTCGCCAATGCGCTCTTCTGCAGCGGCAGCGCGGCGTCGTAAAGCGCCATGTCGCCGTAGCGGTCGGCAATGGTCTGGCGCAGGTAGGAATCCACCTGCGGTTGGCTCTTGAACTGCTTGTCGATCGTGGCAACCGCAGGTTTCAGGATCGTGCTGTCGATCTGGTCGCGCGCCACGTCGGTTGCGTTGACGCGTTGCCACAGGCCAGCGACTGCAGCCATCTGCGCCGAGCGCGCTGGCTCCTGCACGCCCGCCTTGTCCAGCGCCGCTGCGAACCTGGCCTGCACGTCGTCGGACAACAACTTGCCGGCCTGGGTCGGATCGACCTGGCCCAGCATGGTTGCTTCGAATTTCGCGACCTGGTCGAGGTCGCGGGCGCCCTGTTGCGCAAGCTGCGTCTGCCGCTGCGCGAGTTGCGTCTGTTGTTGCGCGATGCGCGCCTGCTGTTGTGCGATGCGCGCCTGCCACGCAAAGCCCGCCATGCCCGCGACCAGCGACGCGGCAACCAGCAAGCCCGCGGCAACCGTGCCCTTGTGCCGGCGCGCGAATTTCTGCAGCCGGTACGTCACGCTGGGCGGCGCGGCGAGCACCGGTTCCCCATCCAGGTAACGACGCACGTCCGCAGCGAGTGCACTGGCGGTCTCGTAGCGGCGCGCGCGGTCTTTCTCGATCGCCTTCATCACGATCCAGTCGAGCTCGCCGCGCAGCAGCTTCATCAGCTTGTGCGGCTCGCCCAGCGAATTCGCTTCCGCACCGAGCTTGGTGATGATCGACTTGCCCAGGCGCGCGCTCGGACGCAGCGGCTCGACCTCGCGGATGATCCGCTGCACTTCGGCATAGCCAGCCGAACGCAACGTGATCGAATCGAGCGGCGTGGTGTCGGTCAGCAGCTCGTACAGGATCACGCCGAGCGAATAGATATCCGTGCGCGTGTCGATGTCGGCGCTGCCTTCGGCCTGCTCCGGGCTCATGTACAACGGCGTGCCCATCATCAGGTTCACTTCGGTGTGCATCGTCTTGTCGGTGAGTCGCCCGCTGGTCGCCTTGGCGATGCCGAAATCGATGACCTTTGCGAACGGCGCATCGTCCTGGGTACTCACCAGCACGTTGTTGGGCTTGAGGTCGCGATGGATGATGCCCTTGGTGTGCGCATGCTGGACCGCAGCGCAGACCTGGTCGAACAACTGCAGCCGCTGCACGATCGACAGTCCGTGCTTGCTGCAGTAACTGGAAATCGGCTCGCCGCGGACCAGTTCCATCACGAAGTACGGGCGGCCACTCATCGTCGCGCCCGCGTCGAGCACGCGCGCGATGTTCGGGTGGTCCATCATCGCCAGCGCCTGGCGCTCGGCCTCGAAGCGCGTGATCACCTCGCGCGTATCCATCCCGAGCTTGATGATCTTCAGCGCAACGTGCCGACGGACTGGCTCCTCCTGCTCGGCCTCGAACACCGAACCGAAACCGCCCTCGCCGATCTGCTGCAGGATCCTGAAAGGACCGATGCGACCGCCAGGCCCCTCGCTTGGGGGAATCGCAGGCGTGTGGTCGCCGATCAGGGTCTGGTCGCTCATGGTGGGGCTATTGTGGCATCGCTGGCGATGCGTCTTGTGGTGGTGGGTGCTGGCAGCAACAACGAACCGTGCAACAAGGTTCTTGAAAAGCGCGTCAGACCCAGGCAGGCCTGCCAAAAAAAGCCGGGCCATTGACGGCCCGGCTTGCGTATCTTCCCTGACACAGTCCCTTACGCCACCATCAGCATCGCCGCATCGCTCCAGTCGCTCGGCCCCGCGGTTCCGATTGCGCGCACCTGCACGATGTATTGCGTGCCGGGTGCGAGGCCGTCGAGCGTGGTGTTCGCGGCCAGCGTGGTCTCGGCTTTCGTCCACGCCGTCGGCGTTGCCGCGCTGGCGAAGCGCCACTCGTACGCGCCGGCCTGGGCGAGCTTCCCGAAGCGGGCGACGAGCTGCCCGCTGACCTTTCCACGCGCCAGCCGCAGGTTCACCGGGGCTGGCAACGCGCCGATCGGGCGCCGCGTCCGTTGCGCGGTGAAACCCGAACTGAGCAACACCGGCAGATCGCCTGCGCAGGTGCTCTGCAGTAGTGCGCGAGGTTGCGCAAGAGCGTGACGAGCACCGTGCGTTGCTTGCGCCTGGCCGCGACGCCAAGCGTGTTGCCCTTCGCCGCATTCACC
Source organism: Lysobacterales bacterium (assembly GCA_038234715.1). GTDB lineage: Bacteria > Pseudomonadota > Gammaproteobacteria > Xanthomonadales > Xanthomonadaceae > SZAS-103. The sequence continues at coordinate 82,905 of JBBQTD010000003.1, forward strand.
GCGGTGATGAAGTCGTTGCGCGCCGCGGTGATGTCGGCCAGCTTCGGGGCAGGCGACGGATACAGCAGGTTGCCGGTCATCCCGGTGATGACGCGCAGGCTTTCCACGATCAGCGCCGCGTCCGTATCCCGCTGGAGCGAGCTGACCGCGACGCGGGCCTTTCCTGTCGCGACGACCGTTGTCGGCGGTGTCACTGCAGGCGATGGCGTTGCCTCGACCGTGTTGGCGAGGGTGTTGCTGGTACCACTGGTATTGGTGTTCATGACATGCATCCTTTTGGTTCGCAGGCCCGATGCGGGCCGACGTTGGTTTTTTTGTTGCGAAGGGTTGTGCGGCAAAACAGCGACGGACACGCGCGCCTGCCGCGGGGCAGGACATGTCCGGGCGCAGTCGGTGCGGGACCTGCGCGGGCGTGCGAGCGTCGCTAACGAAAGACGGTCGAGCGAAAGCCCGGTGGTGGTGAACCCGCATGCGAGCCGGCGGCGGGCGCGTGCGAACCCGCCTGCATCGACATCAGGTTTGCCTGCTGGGCATGCGTTCTAGCGGCACGGTTGTTCAGCCAACCCTGGTGGCCGCGAACCCATGCATCGGGACGCTGCAATGCATCCCTGCGGCCATGCCTGACGTCGCAATCGCTGATCAAGCTTTCATCGCGACGATGAAAGGTATCGCAGCCGTTGTGCAAACACGCGCAGCGGCGATTGACTGTTTCATCGCAGTGAAGAAAGGCTTCATTGGCGCAATGATGTGCATCATCGCGGCCATTGAGGGATGCATTGCCGCAATGAAAGGTATCGCAGCGGTTGTGCAACCAAGCGCGGCGGCGACTGACTGTTTCATCGTCGCAATGAAAGGTTGCATCGGCGCGATGAAAACCATCATCGGCGCGATGGCATGTATCGCAGGCGCCATGAACACCTTCATCGCCGCGATGATGGCTTGCAACGCCGGAAAGCAGGTTGGCCTGGCTCCGGATCACCCCCGATGCGACGGAACGCAAGCTGCGCGCGCGCAACGACATCACGTCGCCGCCAACACCACCACGCAAGCCCCCGAACCCGTTCATCGCACACCCCCAGATAAGCGCACCGCTGCTGCAATGCGTGACCCAGAATGCGCCCGCCGACATGGCTGCGAAGTGGCCGCAGCATGACGAAAATATCATCGAAATACTAATTGACTTTTCGGTGACGGGAGTTTCACCCTTCGTCAGCGCGACCGAAAACCTGTTGTCGGCCTGATTTCATCTAGGGAACCGTTGAAGACTCGTCATCCCGGCGAAAGCCGGAATGATGGGCAAAGGCTTCGTCAGGGCTCGCCTAGATCATATTTCGAGACTGCGGGCGCCTTGGCCGTCACCGTTGGCTATGAGCCAAAAGCGTCCGCTGCTTCAGCTGAGCGGAAAGTACGGCAAGTTGCTTGGCCGACCTAAGCTATGATGCGCGACTGGCGGCCCATGCGAATGTATGAGAGGGCAGCCTCACTCAATGTTCCTATAGGGACTGAATTTGCTCCTCGTCACCGGGCCGGCATAAGTCAGGTCGTCGCTTCCTGGTCGCTCCTGGAAAGATAATTGATCCTCTCAATGCTACGTAGGGAAAATCAGTGAGACCGATCTTTGCCTTCGCTCCGATTTTTCTGCTTTTGCCTTACCAATTCATGGAGGGGCTCTCGCGTCATATCGTGACCCTGCCTGCGGCGTTGTACCTAGCGATTTACGGATGGCTACTCCTCGCCACGGTCTTCTCCGTCACGCTGTCCAGCACCCTTCGCGCTCGGGTATTTACACCTGCGCAGAGTGCTGCTCACATGAAGCTGTCCTTGGTGTTGTTCGGTGTGCTCGGTTTCGCGGCTGCGTTGCAGGGAAGCTATGATGCCTATCGGATCTCCGCGCGGCGCAGCACGGCGGCAGCGAGTCCAGGGCTGGTCGAAAAGGTGGCGGAGAAGCGGTCGGAGGTAAATCATCCGACGCTGTAAACCTTGGCCTGCCAATTACCTTGCACGCAACGGTCGTCAAAAGGGGCCAGAGTAAATTACCGTTTGAAGTCTGGGGCGCTTCTCCAACGATAAGGCTCGATCTGAGCCCTTGGTGGCCGTCCGCGTGGCCGAACGGCAACCTGTCGGTTGAGGGTTTTTTCCACCATCGCCTGGAATGTCGGGCTTCCCAACGCGCGCTCCTGCCGCAGGTGGGCGCGGATGCTCTGCAAGTCCTCCTCACTGACTGCTTCCCGGAGCCGTTCCCGGTGGCGTGCGGCGCGTTGCGCGGCATCGGTTCCGGAGTGCAGATAGGTCCAATGAGGTGTGACGATGGGATCGATGACCCTTCCCAGGCTGGCGTGCACGCTGGACCACCGATACTGTTCGGGTGCTTCGACCATCGCGGCGCGGACGGGATTGAGTTCGATGTAGCGATGGACGCCGAGCAGGTAGTGCTCCGAGTCGACCAGACACGATTTGAAACGTCCATCCCACAAGGTGCCGGTGCGTCCGTGCTTGCAATTGAATGCGGGAACATAGCGCTGCCCGAGCCGGCTCATGGCAGCAGAGAGGCGGCCGGGCGTGGACGGCGTCAGCAGCAGATGGACATGATTGGTCATCAGCACATAGGCATGCAGCGCGATGTCGTGCTCGACGAAGGCTGCTCCGAGCCGGCGAAGGTAGTTCGCGAAGTCGTCTTCATCCAGGAACGTGGCGGCGCGATTGACACCCCGATGGGTGATGTGAAGCGGCACTCCGGGAATTTCGAGACGCGGACGGCGGGGCATGAGGAACTCGGGGAAAGCAGGACGCCCCAGCGTGACTGGTGCTTACACTCATGGCTGTACGAAAATGTCTCGTTGCGCTGTAGGAAGCCGCGCATTCAAACATTAATTTACTCTGGCCCCTTTTTTCCTCCGGGGTCGGGGATGTCCATGGCTGAAGGGCCGGTGCCAACAGTTGCATTCGGACCCTGAGCGTTCTGACAGTTGCGCGACTGCGCTGGGCTGCCCGGATCGAATTGGACCGGTACGCGGACCACGTCCACCGCCGCAACGCCATTGTGAAGCCTGGGGTGGAACGTCCAGTTGCGTGCAGCGACCATCGCGGCGCGATCCAGCGCACGGTTGCGGGATGACTTCTCGATGACCACGTCGACGGGACGACCGTGTGCGCCGACGGTCACGAGCACAAGAACGACGCCCCCCACGCCAGCGCACAACTCGGCGGCCGGATAGTCCGGAGCCGCCTGCGAAAGGAACGCTGTGGGTCGGTCGGTCTTGCCTGCAGCTGTATTGGACTGGGCCATGACGGAAGCAGCGGATGCAACCGACGCACTTCTCTCCGGTAGCGATGGCGCGGCAGTCTGCGCGATCGACCCGGCCGCACCAGAGCCTGCTGACCCGAAGAGGATCACCCCGGCGACAGCGATCGAAAAACCATTGGAGGCTGGTGTCATTGCACGCCCTTTCGTCTGCTTGGATGATCCGCCGGCACGGCGGATCGTTCCTGTCTCTTGTGATGCGAGGCCCCGATCGGAACCCGGCAGGTCGGTTTTCCATCTACGCCGGCTGCAAATTCGCAAACGCCATCACCAGCCACTTCGGCCCCGCGTTCTCGAAGTTGACCTGGACGCGTGCGTGTGCCCCGGAGCCTTCGGCGTCCATCACCACGCCGATGCCGAAGCTCGGATGGGCGACGCGCTGGCCGAGCTTGAGTCCGTTGCCAGCCGGTTCGATGCGCTCGTTGATGCGTCCGCCATACACGGGCCTGCTGAGCTGGATCTTCGGGCGTACTTCGTGCAGCAGTTCGGCCGGGATCTCGCGCAGGAAGCGCGATGGCTGGCCGTAGTTGTCCTGGCCGTGGATGCGGCGCACTTCGGCGTAGCACAGGATCAGTTTCTGGCGGGCGCGGGTGATGCCGACGTAGGCGAGGCGGCGTTCTTCGGCGAGGCGTCCGGGTTCTTCAAGCGAGCGGCTGCTGGGGAACAGGCCTTCTTCGAGTCCCACCAGAAACACCAGCGGGAATTCGAGTCCCTTCGCGCTGTGCAGGGTCATCATCTGCACGGCGTCCTCGCCAGCTTCGGCCTGGCCTTCGCCGGCTTCGAGGGATGCGTAGGCGAGGAATGCGACGAGCTCGGACATGCCAGCGTTTTCTTCTTCGTCGCGACGCACGAAACGCGATGCGACCGAGACGAGTTCGTCGAGGTTGTCGGTGCGCGAATCGACCGCGCCGCGCGATTCGGCAGCGTAGTGTTCGCGCAGGCCGCTGCGCAGCAGCACGTGGTCGACCTGTTGCTTGAGGTCCATGTCGCGCAGTTCGCGCGACAACGCTTCGATGAGCTCGACGAATGCACGCAGCGCATTGCGCGCGCGCCCGGCAAGCGGACCGGCAACCGACAGCGCGATGGCAGCTTCGTACATCGACGCCGCATTCTCGCGCGCATGCCGGCGCACCTCGTCGAGCGTGCGTCCGCCGATGCCGCGCACGGGCGTATTGACCGCCCTCTCGAACGCAGCGTCGTCGGCGCGGTTTGCGACCAGGCGCAGGTAGGCGAGGGTGTCCTTGATTTCGGCGCGTTCGAAGAAGCGTACGCCGCCATAGACGCGGTATGCGATGCCGTCGCGCGCGAATTCCTCTTCGAACGCGCGCGACTGCGCGTTGCTGCGGTACAGGATTGCGCAATCGCCGTACGCGCCGCCATCGCGCTGCCAGCGCTTGATGCGATCGACGACGAAGCGGGCCTCGTCGACTTCGCTGTAGGCCGCGTACAGGTCGACCGCATCGCCGTTGCCGCTGTCGGTCCAGAGCTGTTTGCCGAGGCGGTCGGTGTTGTGCAGGATCACCGCGTTCGCAGCGCCCAGGATGTTCGCGCTGGATCGGTAGTTCTGTTCGAGTTTCACCGTGCCGACGCGCGGGAAGTCGCGCAGGAAATGCTGCACGTTCTCGACTTTCGCGCCGCGCCAGCCGTAGATCGCCTGGTCGTCGTCACCGACCACGAACACCTTGCCCGTGTCGCCAGCGAGCATGCGGATGAACGCGTACTGGATGCTGTTGGTGTCCTGGAATTCGTCGACGAGCAGGTGCCCGAAGCGCTGTCGGTAATGCGCGAGCAATCCGGGATGTTCCAGCCACAGCTCGTGCGCGCGCAGCAGGATTTCCGCGAAGTCGACCAGCCCCGCGCGCTGGCAGCGCTTCTGGTATTCGTCGTATACCGCGAGCAGGGTTTGCGCGTAGTAGTCGCCCCCGGGCTGGATGTGCCTTGGTCGCCGGCCTTCGTCCTTCTGCGCATTGATCCACCACGCGATCTGGCGCGGGGTGAAACGGCCCTCGTCGATGTTCAGTTCAGCGACAAGGCGCTTGATCAGGCGCACCTGGTCGTCGGAGTCGAGCACCTGAAAAGTTTCCGGCAACCCGGCTTCCTGCCAGTGCAGGCGCAGCAGGCGATGCGCAAGTCCGTGGAAGGTGCCGATCCACATGCCTGTCCTGAGCCCTGTCGAAGGGCCGCGACTACCGACGGGCAGCATCGCGCCCGCGCGGTGGCGCATCTCGCCCGCGGCCTTGTTGGTGAAGGTGACGGCAAGGATTCCGTGCGCCGGGACGCCATGCACCTCGTGCAGCCACGCGATGCGGTGGATCAGCACGCGGGTCTTGCCGGAACCTGCGCCGGCCAGCACCAGGTAGTGTCCCGGCGGCGCGCTGACAGCCTCGCGCTGGGCCGGGTTCAGCCCGTCGAGCAAATGCGATACATCCATGTACGCAGTTTACTTGAGCGTGGAAAGCGGGTCAGGTTGGTTCGCCCGGGATGACGCATCACGCGAGGTTTTTCCATTACCCCGACCCTCTCCCGTAGGCGGAAGGGGAAGATGCCCGGTTCTGTGGTAAATACGCAGTCGTACACCATCTCCTGTGGGTGGCAACGTCAATGGGACTACCCGGCGCCAACAGCGCCACCACGGCCACTGCGGCACAGCAGCTTGATCTGCTGGGCCGGCTGGCGGAGGCGGGTACGCCTAGGGCGGTCGCCGTGGAGGTTGTTCGCCTGGCTCTTGCTGAGCCAGCATGCGGGCAGGCCTGTGTCTGGTGGGGGCTGGCAGGGACGCAGGAACCCGAATGCGAGCCCGTGACGCGGCGCGACCCTGCCGACATGGAACTTGCGCGCGCGAGCCTGCACGCTTCGCCAGCACTGTCGACCGACGGAACACGCGTGGCGATCCGCCTGTGCAACGCGCATCCGGCGATCCTGCTGCTCAGCGTCGCCGGCCCGGCCGACGCGCAGCGCTTCATCGAGGCGACGACGACCCAGCTGATGATCGCCGGGCGCGCGCTGTGCAATGCGCTCGAGCGTGCGGAACTGCAGACGTCGCTGCAGCGGCTGGAACGTTCCGAACGCCTGCAGCGCGCGCTGTTCGCGATCTCCGACCTTGCCGGTTCGGACCGCGACATGCCCGACATGCTGCGCGGCATCCAGGGCATCGTCGGCACGCTGATGTATGCCGAGAATTTCTTCATCGTGCTGTACAACGCCGAGCGCGACGTGCTGCGCTTCCTGTACTTCGTCGATGTCGAGGATCCGCAGGCGCGCAATCCGCTGCTCGAGGTATCGATGAGCTCGCGCGAGCATTCGCTCACCTGGTACCTGATCCGCGATGGCAAGCCGTTGATGGGCAGTACCGAGGAACTGCTCGCGCAGATCTCCGGGCCGCTCGCGGTGGTCGGGCCGGACAGCCACGACTGGCTCGGCGTGCCGATGCTGCGCGATGGCCTGGTGCACGGTGCGATCGTGGTGCAGAGCTATGAGGAAACGATCGGTTATTCGGCCGACGATCGGACGCTGCTTGAATTCGTCGGCAGCCACATCCTGATCGCACTCGAGCGCAAGCAGGGCAAGGAAGACCTCGAACAGCGTGTGCGCCTGCGCACGGTCGAACTTGCGAATGCGAACGAAGTGTTGCAACTGGAAATCGTCGAACGCCAGCGCGCCGAGCGACTGCAGAAGGCATTGTTCGAAATCGCCCAGCTGGCCACCGCCGACATCAGCCAGCACGCGTTCTACCAGAGCGTGCACGCGATCGTCGGCGAGCTGCTGAATGCGGAAAACTTCTACATCGCGCTGGTGTCCGAGGATGGGGGCGCGCTCGATTTTCCCTATTACGTGGACGCCACGCGGTACTCGCAGGGATCGCGGCCGTTGGGGCGCGGCCTGAGCGAATACGTGATCCGGCATGGCAAGCCCTTGCTGGGCATGACCCACGACATCGATGTGCTCGCCAGCCAGGGTGAGATTGCATTGAAGATGGCTGGTCCGCCGGCAGTGTGCTGGCTTGGAATTCCGTTGTTCGTCGGCGACGAGGCGATCGGGTTGATCGCGGTGCAGAGCTACGATGCGGCTGTCGTCTACGGGCGGCCGGACCAGGAGTTGCTGAGCTTCGTGGCATCGCAGGTCGCGAACAGCCTGCAGCGCCGCCGCTCCGCGCAGACCCTGCAAGTGGCGTATGCGCAACTCGAGCACCGGGTGCTCGAGCGCACGCGCGACCTGAGCAATACACTGCACCAGCTGCGCGATACCCAGGACGAACTGGTCCGCCAGGAAAAACTCGCGTCGCTGGGTGGACTGGTTGCGGGCATCGCGCATGAGATCAACACGCCGCTCGGGATCTGCATCACCGCAACCACGCATGTGCAGGGCGAGCTCGGCCATTGGCGCAAGGAGAATGCCGCCGGTGGGCTCGACACGAAGAGGGTGACCACGATGCTCGACGAGCTCGACGTGGCGATGCACATCCTCGACAACAATATCCGCCGCGGCGCCGAGTTGGTGCGCTCGTTCAAGCAGGTCGCGGTGGACCAGTCGTCGGGACAGCGGCGCATGTTCGACCTGGCCGAGTACCTCGACGAGATCGTGCTGTCGCTCAAGCCCAAGCTCAAGCACGCTCCGTGTTCGGTTCACGTGGAGTGTCGCACCGGCATCCTGATGGACAGCTTTCCGGGGGCGCTTTCGCAGGTGGTGACCAACCTGATCATGAATGCGCTGCTGCACGCATTCGATGGCCGCCAGGGTGGCGTCATCACCGTGCACGCTGATCTTGATGGCGAGGATGTGGTGCTCAAGGTCGCCGACGATGGCGTCGGCATGGCCGCGAGTGATCTCAAGCAGTTTTTCGATCCGTTCTTCACCACCAAGCGCGGCAGTGGCGGTACCGGGCTTGGCGCGCATGTCGTCTTCAACCAGGTCACCAACGTATTGGGTGGGACGATCCGGGTCGTCAGTGCGCCCGGCTCCGGGCTGCAGGTGCAGATGCGGCTGCCACGCATGCTGGGAGCCGTGGTTGCGGTGAACTGAAACGACTGCAGCGAAGGCTCAAGCGGGCGTCGTTTTCCTGATCCCGGCAAGCATCGCCTCGAACGGCTCCGGACGACCCAGCAGGTAGCCCTGCACTTCATCGCAGCCACGCTCACGCAGCCACTCGAGCTGTGCCTGGGTTTCGACGCCTTCGGCAACGGTCCCGAGGCCGAGGCTGTGCGCAAGCCGGATGATCGAGGTGCAGATTGCTTCGTCGTCGTCGTCGTGGCCCAGGTCGCGCACGAAGGTGCGGTCGATCTTCAGGCGGTCGATCGGCAGACGCTTGAGGTAGGCCAGGCTGGAATAGCCGGTACCGAAATCGTCGACCGAGATCGACACGCCCATGTCGTCGAGCCGGCGCATCACGTCGATCGCGGATTCAGGGTTGGCCATGATGACGCTCTCGGTGAGCTCGAGTTCGAGTACGCCGCGCGGCAAGGCGTGGCTGCGCATCGCCGATTCCACGTCGGCGTAGAGGTCCTGCTGGAACTGCAGCGCCGAGACGTTGACAGCGATGCGCAAGTGTCCGAATCCCTGCGTCGCGAGCACCGCATGGTTGCGTGCGGCTTCATGCAACACCCAGCGCCCAAGCGGGACGATCAAGCCGCTCTCCTCGCACACGCTGATGAAGTGACCCGGCAGCAGCAGGCCCTGCCCGGGATGTTGCCAGCGCACCAGCGCTTCGAGTGCAACCGGGGCGCCGCCCATGTCGAAGAGGGGCTGGAATGCGAGCACGAATTCCTCGCGCTCGAGCGCGAGGCGCAATTCGCTGACCAGGCGCAGCCGCGCGGACACCTGGGTGTCGAACGCCGGCTGGTAGGCCACCACGCAATTGCGACCGCCCTGCTTGGCCTTGTACATCGCGAGATCGGCATGCATCAACATGGCCTCGGCGGTGGTGCCCGCCTCGGGCGAACGGCACCAGCCGATGCTCGCGCTGATGTAGTGGGACACGCCGGACAGGTCGAACGGCTTGGCGAGCGCTGCATTCACGCAGGTGATCGCCATTGCGACGCCGCGATCGTCGGTGCGCTCGGTCAGCACGATCACGAATTCGTCGCCGCCGAAACGCGCGACCGTGTCGGTGTCGCCGACTGCAGTCTCCAGGCGACGCGCCACCGCGCGCAGAGTGGCGTCGCCCGCGGTGTGGCCGAGGCTGTCGTTGATCAGCTTGAACTCGTCCAGGTCGACGAACAGTACTGCAATCGTGCGTGCGTGGCGCTCGGCGTTGAGCAGCGACTGTTGCAGGCGATCCACCAGCAGCTGCCGGTTCGGCAGGCCGGTCAGTTCGTCGTGGGTCGCGCGGAAAGCGAGCTGTTCCTGCGCGCGCTGGCGTTCGGTCACGTCGGACTGGATGCTCACGAAATGGGTCAGCGCGCCAATGTCGTCGCGCACGGGGGCCAGGTAGAAATCGTTCCAGAACATCTGGCCGTCCTTGCGATGGTCGCGCAGCAGCACGCGCACTTCGCGTTGCTCGGCGATCGCGCGGCGAATCGCCGCGACCTCGGGCTGCTCCGACTCCGTGCCTTCGAGGAGGAAGTGGAAGCTGCTGCCCAGCAGCTCGTCGGCGTCGTAGCCGCTCATTTTTTCGAATGCATGGTTGACGTAGACCGCGGGCATCCCGGGCAGGCGCGCGTCCGCGACGACGATGCCGTTGTCGGCCGATTCCACTGCGCGCCGCAGCAACCGCAAGTCGATCTCGTCGCGATTGCGCTGGGTGATGTCGATCATGCCGCCGACCGCGCGGGTCACCCGGCCATGCGCATTGCGCAGCAGCGCGCCGCGATCGAGGACGTCGGCGTAGCTGCCGTCCTTGCGGCGGAAACGAAAGCGTTCCTCCCAGTGGTTCGCATCCGAGTCGATGCCGCGCTGCACGCTGGTGGTCGCGCGCACGCGATCGTCCGGGTGGATCAGGTCGGCCCAGCCTTTCAGGTTGGGCTCGACGTCTTCGCGCGCGTATCCGAACAGCACGAAATAGCTGTCGCTGCGCCAGGTGGTTCCGGCCTCGACGTCCCAGTCCCAGATCGCGTCGTTGGTCGCGCGCGCGATCAGCTGGAAGCGCTGGTCGTTGCGTTCGCGTTCGGTGACATCCAGAGCCAGCACCAGGCGCGCACGGCGTCCCTCGAATTCGATGTCGTGGGAATGGATGGCGGCGCGCAGCCGGGTGCCGTCCTTGCGCAGGTGGGTCCAGACAAGACCTTGCGGACGATCTGCCGCATCCGTGCGTGCGGCCGCGCGTACCGCTTCGACGTCCTCCGCCGGCCGGATGTCGAGCACGGTACCAGCCAGCAATTCCTCGCGGGAGTAGCCATAACTGGCGAGCATCGCATCGTTGATCGCAAGGAACCGCAGCGTTTCGCGATCGAACACCCACATCGGCATCGGATTGTTTTCGAACAGATAGCGGTATTCGTTCTGCGCGTCGTGCAGGCGCTGGCGGGTTGTCGCAAGTTCGGTGACATCCTGCTGGATGCCGCGCAGTACGCGCCGTCCCGGTGTGGTATCCACCCATTCGCCACGCGCATGCACGACCCGAATGGTTCCGTCCGGACGCGCGATCCGGTACTCGGTCTCGAAGGGCTCGCCACCACCGAGCATCTTCTCGAAGTAGCCGCGCATGCGTTCGCGGTCCTCAGGGTGGACAAAGTCGGGAATCTCGGCGACCGGAAACGCGCCCGCGCGCGCCGGCAATCCGTAAATCGCGAAGATCTCGTCCGACCACGTGACCTGCCCGGTATCCAGGTGCCAGGTCCAGTCGCCGAGGCAGGCGATACGGCGCGCTTCCTCGGCGCGGTGCGATTGCGCTTGCAGGTCGGCCAGCAGCTGCGCCTGGCCGGCGTGGCTGCGGGTGAATGCACGGCTGAGCCAGAACCACAATGCGCCGATCAGTAGCACCGCGCCGAAGCTGATCGCTGCGAAGGGCCACCAGACGGCGAGGATCTGCCGGTGCGCGGTGCCGACCAGAACGATCAGCGGCGAATGCGGCATGCGCTGGAAAACGATCTGCCGCTGCACGCCGTCGAGCGTCCTTGCCTCGAGAAATTGGCCGGATGGCTGGTGGCGATGCACGGGATCAAAAATCGGGCTGTGGTCCAGTCGCGTGCCCACATAGGTCTGGTTGGCTGCCGACCGGGCGAGAAGGACACCGTCGCCATGCAGCAGGTTGAGGATTGCGTCGGGGCCGAGCTCGTAGCCGGCGAGCACCTCCGCGAACCAATCGGCGTCGATGCGCGCACCGATCCGCCAGCCGACGATTCCGTCCCAGGCCACCGGCACCACCCATCGGCTCGAGGGTGCCGTCCGCATTGGTGGCCCGATGTTCAGGCCAGGTGGACGCGCATCGGCATCGCGAGGCGGCAGCCACCGCGCATCCGCCGGGCGGCCCTGCAGGTCGGTTGCGTGTCCGTCGTGCAGGAGCACGATGTCGCGCAGCATGTCAGCTTGCGCTGCCGCAGCCGAAGTCGGCGGCACGTTGTGTTCCGCTGCTGCGGCGACATCCGTTGCGATCGCGCGCAGTGTCGCGGCAAGCCATACCAGTCTGTCGCCCAATTGACGTCGCACGGATTGGGCGACGAGCTCCCCACGTTCCGCAGCAGACGCGTGCTCGCGGCCAATCTCGTACCAGAGCAGGGTCGCGAACAGGATCGGCAACAACACCGACAGGCACAGGCCCGCAAACAGGGGGCCGCGAAAACGCACGGCAGCCGGAAGTTGCGGGTCGGATCGCACCAACGCCTTCATTTTTGCCAGTCCCGCGCGTCGATCGTGTGCTGCAGCGTCAATGCCATCGCATCGCTCCAAAAAAATAGCGTCGCCGGGACGACCTATGCTCACCTGCACCGTGTTCGTGTCGAGGGCGAGTCAGGTTGTCGCAACACCGGCATGGCTGGCCGGTCGCCCGATCGGCGGGGCGCATGCATTGACGATGATGCCAGTAGACCATGGATCGATGGTGTTGCTGCCCGGGCGCCCTGATCACGGCACATGGACGCCCGGAAGCTGCATGACAAATTCCGCACCCATCATTTGCGATGGCGTGCTGTAGCCGGCAGGAGCGACGCCACGCAGCAGCCGCTCGACGATTCCAAGCGATGCGGTCACGGTGAGTGCGTAGCCATTCGGCGTGACCAGCTGCCGCTTGACCTCGCGTCCGTTCGCGTCGCGCACTTCGCCCCAGACGTGGGTGACCGTGGAGTCGCGCCTGTCGTCGGAAGGTCCGCGCACGGTCTTCTCGACGCGGCGCTTCATCCTGTTCTGCACGAACGACGTGCGCAACAGTGGCCCGAGCATGCGCATCCTGCGCACGTTCGCGATGGTCTGCGGCGATACCGCCATGTACACCTCGATGTTGGGAATCCCGGTGGACACAAACGCTGTGTACACGTCGCCCCACGGAATCGTCATCGCGCTGCGCTGCTGGCCATCGCGTTCGAAGCTGCGCGACTTCCATGCGAGCGGCACGCGCACGAGCTGGCCGTCGATGCGCGCACGGCCTCCATTACCGAGCCCTTCGACGCTGGTCTTGGCGGTGCCAGGGCTCGGACCACCGCCGGCCTCGAAGGCGAGCACGAGCTGAATCGCGCCGGGCAGGTCGCGCTTGAGCATCGCGGCCAGGCAATCGGTTGGTACCACGTCGAACCCCGCGCCGGGCATCACCACGATGCCGCGTTCGATCGCGCGCGCATCCTGCGCATGGCAGTGCGCGAACACGTCGATTTCGCCGGTGATGTCCAGGTAGTGCGCGCCGACCGCAATGCAGGCCTCGAGCATCGGCGCGGACGTCGCCGAGAAAGGTCCGGCGCAGTGCAGCACCATGCCGATGCCGTCGAGCCCACGCCGCAGTGCCGCCGCATCCGAAAGATCGAAAGCCCGATGTTTCAGGTCGAGTTCGTCGGCAAGCGTTGCGACCGATGCGCTGCGTCCGGCCAGCACCGGCGACAATCCCCGGAGTTTCGCTTCACGCGCGATGAGCTTGCCGGTGTAGCCGTTCGCGCCGTAGATCATCCAGTCCATCGACATTCCTTGGGTGCTGGTCAGGTCAGGTCTTCTTCGCGCGCGCCGCGACCGCCTTCATGAGGTTGCGAAAATACACCTCCGGAAACCAACGCTTGGTCCGCCAGTATTTCGGCTCGGCGCGCGTGGGCAGGATCAGGAAATCGCCGCGCTCGGTCGCCGCGAAGATCTTGTCGGCGACGCTATCCAGGGTGTCCTTGCCGCCTTTCATCATCTTGTCGGCGAACCCCTTCATGCGGTCGCTGCCGCGCCAGTTGTCCAGCAGGTTGGTCTGGAAAAACGCCGGGCATGCCACCGAAACACTCACGCCGGTGCCATGGACTTCCGCGCGCAATTGTTCGGAAAGTGCGACCACGGCGGCCTTCGAGACGCCGTAGGTCATGATCGACGGCGCTCCCGCAAGGCCGGCGAACGAAGCGGTGTTGAGGATCTTTCCGCGCCGGCGTTCAAGCATGCCCGGAAGGAACGCCTTGCAGCCGCGCACGACGCTGAGCAGGTTGACCTCCAGCAGTTCGCGCCATTCTTCCATCGTGGTGTCGACCATCGCGCCGCCGCTCGCGATGCCGGCATTGTTCACCAGCACGTCGAGCTCGCCGAACCTGGAATCGATGGCATTGCGCAACACGTCGAACTCCGCGTCGTTGCCGACATCCATCGCGACCGCGATGTGGCCCTCGCCCTTCAGCAGCTTCACGGTTTCGCGCGCGCGCTCGAGCACGATGTCCACGCAGGCAACCACACAGCCCGCGTTTGCGTAGCGCTGGGCGAGCGCGCGTCCAAGGCCGCTGCCAGCACCGGTGATCAGGACCTTGCGTTGGGTGGGCATTGCGAGGCATCCGCCAGGGACATGGTTATGCGAGCATACCAGCCCGTATGCGAACGGATTCATGACGCCATGCCCATTCCAGGCCTGTTCGATCTTTCCGGCAAGACCGCGCTCGTGAGCGGCGCATCGCGCGGCATCGGCGAGGCAATCGCGCGCCTGCTCGGCGCACATGGTGCGCATGTGATCTGCACCAGCCGCAAAGTGGACGCATGCGAAACGGTCGCCCAGGCGATCCGCGATGACGGCGGCCGGGCCGAGGCGCATGCGTTGCATGTTGGCGATCCGGATGCAATCGAAGCGGTGTTCGCGACCCTTGATGCGGCTGGTCGCGCGCCGGATATCCTGGTCAACAACGCCGCCGCAAATCCGTATTTCGGGCCGATGCTCGACATGGACCTGGCGAGTTACGAGAAGACCGTGGCGGTGAACCTGCGCGGCTACTTCTGGACATCGGTGCAGGCCGCACGCCGCATGCGCCACAGGGGCGGTGGCGCGATCGTCAACATCGCTTCGGTGAATGCGCGCCGCAGCGCGCCGAACCAGGGGATCTATTCGATGACCAAGGCCGGCATCGTCAACATGACTGAAGGGATGGCGAAGGAAATGGCAGCCCACGCCATCCGCGTCAATGCGGTGTTGCCGGGTTTGACCGATACCAAATTCGCGGGTTCGATCATCGGTGATCCGAAGTTGATGGCGATAATGACGCGCATGATCCCGCTCGCGCGCGTCGCACAACCAGCGGAGATTGCGCCGGCGGTGTTGTTCCTGTGTTCGGATGCGGCGAGCTATGTGACCGGGATCAGCTTGCCGGTGGATGGCGGGTATCTCGCGTGAAGACTCCTGTCGAGAATTGAGCGGTAGCCGATCGAATGAATTGCATCGCGCAAGATCGGGATAGAACGCCTGCAGCGTCATTGCGAGGATGACGCTATCCCGAACCGGAGCGCGCCATGCTGATCCTCCACGACTATCTTCCCTCGCAGAACGCATGGAAGGTCCGCCAGTTGCTCGCGCACCTGGATGCTCCATATCGCCAGCAGTGCGTCGCGATTTTCGACGGTGAGGGACAGACCGACGAATTCCTTGCGAAGAATCCGGCTGGCGCGGTGCCCGTGCTTGAACTCGAGTCCGGCGAATGCCTCGCCGAATCCAACGCTATCCTGTGCTGGCTGGCCGAGGGAACAGCGTATCTGCCGGACGATCGTTGGCTGCGCGCCCAGGTCATGCGCTGGCTCTGCTTCGAGGCCGACTACGTGCAGTCGAGCGTCGCAACACTGCGCCACTGGACGCTGACCGGCAAGACCGCGCGTCGCGATCCGGCGCTCGTCCAGGGCAAACGAAGCGCCAGCATCAAGGTGCTCGGCATGCTCGAGCGCCACTTGTCCAATGGTGCGGGAGCATCCTTCCTGGTCGGGGACGACTACACGATCGCCGACATCGCCGTGTTCGCATACGTGCACCTGGCAGGCGATGCGGGAATCACCCTTGCGGATTTCCCTGCGCTCACTGCGTGGATCGCGCGCGTTCAGGCGCAACCTGGGCACCTCGCACATGTGTACCCGTACACGATCGACACGAATTCAGGACGCGACCTGCCTTGAGGCGTCCTCGACGCGATGGGTGGATTTCAATCAGCCAGTCGCGCCAGTCACGAAGCCCACCACATCGCCATGTCGTCCCACATGCGTCCGAAGAATCCTGCCTGCGGGACATCGTTGAGTGCAACCAGTGGGCGCTGCAGCAACAGCTTGCCGTCGAGCGTAACGCGCAGCACCCCGATCAGTTGCCCCTTGGCGATCGGTGCGACCAGTTGCTTGGGCACGTCCATGAAGGGCTTCACTTCGCCGTAGCGACCGCGTGGAATCACGATCTCAATCGGTTGGGTCAGCCCGAGTCCGAGCACGTCGGCCTTGCCCTTCCACACCTTCAGGTGCGCAAGTTGCACGTTCGCCTGGTACAGCGGATGGGTTTCGTAGAAGCGGAAGCCCCAGTTGAGCAGCGCAAGGTTCGCATCCTCGCGCAGCCGGAATCCGTCCTTGTCGCCTTTCGCATCGATGCCCAGCACGACCGAAATCAGGCGCTGGTCGCCGCGCTTTGCGGACGCGGCGAGGCAGAAGCCCGCCGCCGACGTGTGCCCGGTCTTGATGCCGTCCACGGTCGGATCGCGTCCAAGCAGCTCGTTGCGGTTGTACTGGCGGATGTTGTTGTAGGTGTACTCACGTTCCTTGTAGATCGCGTACTCCTGCGGAAAATCGCGGATCAGCGCGCGCGAGAGGAGCGCGATGTCGCGAGCGGTCGAATAATGCTGCGGATCGGAGAGGCCGTGCGGATTCACGTAGTGCGTGTTCTTCATGCCGAGCCTTGCCGCGTAGGAATTCATCAGCGAGACGAACGCCTCCTCGCTGCCGGCGACGTGTTCGGCGAGCGCGATGGCGGCGTCGTTGCCGGACTGGATGATCAGTCCGCGCTGCACGTCCATCAGCGGCACTTTCGAGTTCAGGTCGAACGCGCTGAACGAACCGTCGGTACCTGCGCCGCCTTCCTTCCAGGCGCGTTGGCTGATCGCAACGGGCTGGTTTGGATCGATCTTGCCATGCGCGAGTTCCGCGGCGACCACATACGAGGTCATCACCTTCGTGATGCTCGCCGGCTCGATGCGTGTATCGATTTCATTGCCCGCGAGGACCTGTCCGGTCTCGTAGTCCATCAGGATCCACGCCTTGCCGGGGGTCGTTGGCGCCGGCGGAATCGGCATGTTTTCGGCAGCGGGCGCGTTTGCCGATGCCGGCACGGGCATCGCCGGACGCGGCTGGGCTGCAGCGGGATGCGGGGCGGGCGCCGGGGCTGGAGCTGGATGCGGCGCAGGTTGCGGTGCAGTAGCACCGCTGGCGATTGCAATGGAACCTGCTGCAAGCAGGGTGGTCAAGGCGATGGACAGGGGACGGCGAAGGCGCATGGTGGGTAGGTTGCTCCGATGGTGGGCCGTTCGACCGGCCACGAAACCCCAAGTTTAATCGTTGCAGCCGCCATAGTGAGCGGGCTGGACAAACCGGCGTCGCCAGGTACCGATGCGTCTTTATTCCTTGAAGAATGGCGGCCGCCCAAAACCCAGCGCGTCCATGTGGCTTGCAACGACCTCGGCGTCGTCCGCGCGCATCGGCCCGATGTGCACCCGCCATAGCGCCTGGTCGGCCACCTGGACCGGAACAAGTTCGGCGTGTTCAACACCGGCTTTCTGGAGCCGTTGCAACATGCGTTCGGCATTCGCGCGATCGCTGTAGCTGGCGACCTGAAGGAAACCGAGCGTGGATGGCTCAATGGGTGCACGGCCGGGGGGTTCGGACGTCGTGGTGACGGGAGGTTCGGCAGTTGGTAGCGGGTTGGACGCCCGGGTCGCGCTCGCCGGGGGGTAGGTCGGTTGCGGCGCAAGTGGCGGCGGTGTTGCGGAGACCGATGCTGCTGTTGCCGGCGCGTTGGTTGTCGTTGCCGGGGACGAGGGGCCTGCGACTGCTGGATTCAGGAGGGGCGCTACGGGTTGCGACACGTGGGGAGTCGCGGAATCGGCCGCCGAAAGTGCTCCCTTGGGCATTCCCGCGACCATGGAGATCGGAGCAACTGCGACCGCGGTGGGCATCGTCGCGAAAGTTGGACGCACAGCGGTCCTGGTCGACGGACCGGGCGTGGTAGCAAGGTCGCCCTTCGGTGCGGCGGCATGCGCAGTCGCAGCCCTTGCGACCGGTGCGAGCGAAAGTGGTTCGTCCGGGTCGATTCCGCGCACTTCGACATTCGCCGTGCCATGCACGTTCACGCCCAGCTTGACTGCGGCGGCGTACGACAGGTCGATCAGGCGACCCTCATGGAAGGGCCCGCGATCGTTGACCCGCACGATCACGCTGCGGCCATTGTCGAGGTTGGTGACGCGCGCATAACTCGGCAACGGCAACGTGCGGTGCGCCGCGGTGAACTGGTACATGTCGTACGGTTCGAAGTTTGAGGTGGCGCGTCCATCGAACTTGGTGCCGTACCACGACGCGACGCCGCGTTCGCGGTAACCGCTCGCGCTTGGAAGCACGGCGTACGTCTTGCCGAGCACGCTATAAGGGGTTCGGTTGCCGTAGTGCGACAGCGGTTCTGCATGCGGAACCGGTTCGGGCAGGTTGGCGACATCGTCCGGGATGTCGGGTGCGCCATCGGCAACTCCGGGTGCGTACAGTCCGCCTGGGGTGTAGGGACCCAGCGGCTTCCACGGTTTGCGCGCGGGTCGGGTGTGCTCGACCGGCGCACTTGGAGCAGTGGTGGCCGTGCGCACGCTTTCGGGTTTCTGCGGATGTCCCGCGCAGGCGGCGAGCAGCAGTGCGACGAGCGACAGACACGCGACGCGCGGCACCGATGCAGGCGCGCGGCTCGCAATCATGGTGGCGAGCTGGGGTCCTTGTCCGCGATCGCTTCAGCGAGCTGGTAGACCGCGAGCGCATACATGGGCGAGCGGTTGTAGCGCGTGATCGCGTAGAAATTCTGGAACACGATCCAGTCCTCGGTGCCTTGCGCGCCGTCGAGCGACAGCAGCGATGCGTTGATCGAGCGACCCAGCGCAACACGCGGCCGATAGCCCTTTTCGCCGAGTTGGGCCAGGGTGTATCTGGGCGTGAAATCCTCGGGGGCGAACGCGGTTGTCGCCGGATCGTGGATTGCGCGCACGGTCACCGGTTCGCCCTTCTGCCAGCCATTCGCGACGAAATAATTCGCCACGGATGCGAACAGGTCGGGCATCGAGGCGCCGAACAGGTCGATCCGGCCATCCCCATCGCCGTCCTTCGCGAATTGCCGGTAACTCGAAGGCATGAACTGCCCCCAGCCCATCGCGCCGGCGTAGCTGCCGCTCAAGGAGGTGATCGGGAAATGGTCTTCTTTCGCCAGCGCGAACAGTTGCGCGAGTTGGTCGCGGAAAAATGCCTGGCGTTCGTCTTCGTGCTGCGCCTTGAGCGGATCGCCGCTGCGCGGATACCAGAATGCGAGCGTGTACAACGCATCGAGCACGCGGTACGAGCCGGTGTTGCCGCCATAGCCGGTTTCCACGCCGATGATCGCGACGATCAGTTCGGCCGGCACGCCGGTATCGGCCTGCACCTTCATCAGTTGCTTGCGATGCTCGGCCAGGAACGCGCGGCCCCCAGTGATCCGCCGGGCGGTCACGAAGATCGGTCGGTAGTCCTTCCACGCCTTGACGGCTTCGGCTGGCCGCGACATTGCGTCGACCGTGCTCTGCCGGTAATGGGCCAGCGCCAGCGTCGCCAACACGTCCCTGGCATCCAGGCCATAGGTCTTGGCTGCCTGCTGCGCGAATGCGTTGAGCTCCCCCGGCGGCGGCTGGTCCGACGCGCCCATCGATGGCGCGATCAGCAGCAGCGACAACAGGAAGAAGGCGAGCGCCCCATGGCGCGGACGGGAGGGATTCATGGCGCAAATCTAGCATGCGTCCCGCACCAACAAAGATGACGAAGCGTCCATGTTCGGGAGCCCTGGCCAAATCCATCCGGGACTTGTACGTGCGCCGCGCTGGCTCCCCTCGCATGTGGACAGTAGTTCACGTTCCCATGAACCGGCGGTGGCACAGACCGACATGACGATGCCGAAGCCGGCCAAAAGCGAAACCTCCTGGGGGCGTCCGGCGTCCTGCCTGTGTCGCGCGAGGCTCGGGGAGGCTACCATTGCGCGCCGCGTTGCCCGATACCGGACGCATTGCGCAATCCTGGCAACGCGCGTTCTCCCGCAGGCGCCCAGCTATCGATGGGCGCGGCTGCCACGATTCGATTCAGAATTTTCGATTTTTTATTGGAGAGATACCGATGTCGGCTCTGATCTGCGGATCGCTCGCTTACGACACCATCATGGTGTTCCAGGACCAGTTCAAGAATCACATCCTGCCCGACAAGGTGCACATCCTGAATGTGTCATTCCTGGTGCCGCGCATGCGTCGCGAGTTCGGCGGTTGCGCCGGCAATATCGCCTACAACCTCAAGCTGCTAGGGGGCGATCCGATCCCGATGGCGACGGTTGGCCAGGACTTCGGTCCCTACCGGGAGCACTTCGAGGAGTGCGGCATCAACATGACCCACATCAAGGTGCTGCCCGACCTGTTCACTGCGCAGGCTTTCATCACCACCGACCTCGACGACAACCAGATCACCGCCTTCCATCCCGGCGCGATGATGCGCTCGCACGAGAACCACGTGGCCGATGCACCAGGCGCAACCTTCGGTATCGTCGGCCCCGACGGCCGCGACGCGATGCTGCAGCATGCACGCGACTTCGCCGAACGCGGCATGCCCTTCATCTTCGATCCGGGCCAGGCCCTGCCGCTGTTCAACGGCGAAGAGTTCCGCCACTTCATCGAGCAGGCCGACTACGTCACAGTGAACGACTACGAATCGAACCTCCTGCAGGAGCGCACCGGATGGAGCGCGGCAGAAATCACTGCCAGGGTGAAGGCCTACATCGTCACGCGTGGCCCAAGCGGTTCGCAGATCCACGCCGGAAAGGACACCTTCGACATCCCGCCGGCGCACGAGCGGCGCGTCACCGACCCGACCGGCTGCGGCGATGCGTATCGCGCCGGACTGATCTTCGGGATCCAGCGCGGCTACGAGTGGCCGACCGTGGGCCGCATGGCTTCGCTGATGGGCGCACTGAAAGTAGAACACCCGGGGACCCAGAACCAGCGTTTCGACTACGACGAATTCGCCGGACAGTTCCTCCAGCAGTTTGGCCACGCTTTGCGGTGACAGACTGGGAATGGGAATCGGGAATGGGGGCTAGCGAGAAGCCGCCGGGGCTCCGCTTTTCCCATTCACCATCCCCGATTCCCCATTTCCCGCGCGCGCGCAGCGCGCCTTACTGGATGTGCCGCTCGAGCTGGGCGCGGTCGAAGCCGCCGACTTCGAAGCTGATCGCGCGCGGCCGGCCGTCAACGCTGGTATTGATCGTGATCACCCGGATTTTGTCGAGGATGTTGCGGATTGATTCCTCGTCGTCGATGAACATCGCCTGCTTGTTCTGGTCCGATTTGCTCGACGCAATCATCCTGGCTGGTTCGTCGTCGAACTTGATTGGCACCTTGCAGCCCGGCGGGCAGTCGAACTGGCCGTGGTCGAGTACAAGGTACGCGCTGCGGCCCCATTTCGGATGCCGGCGCAGGACCAGTCGCACCGGGACTTCGTCACTGTTGACGTCGTTGGGGTCTCTAGTCGCATAGATCGCCGCGGTGTGGACCACGTTGTCGCCGCCACCCTCCAGCAGTTCGGTGTTGTAGGTCCACAAACCGCTAAGCCGGCGCTTGTCGCGCATCTGGTCGGCCTTGATGCCGGTATCGGTCAGCGTTCCCTGCACCTCACGTGCGGCGACAGTGTCCGGCGCATCGTGCAACAACTGGTTTGCATACGCTTGCGCCAGCTCGTACTGGCCGGCATCGCGCGCCTGCACGTAGTTGCGCGCTGTTGCGTTGGCAGCGGCCTCATGCACGACCTTCGCATTCGCGGCGCGCTCGGCTGCCACCTCGTTCGCGGACGGCCCGCATGCAGCCAGCAGCAACGCCACCGCTGGAACGATTACCCAGTTACGCATCATCATTTAAGAAAGTCCTTGAGGGCAGCCGCAGTTTCGATCGTACGCTCCATCATCGGCATGTGGCCGCACGCATTCAAGAGGATCGTGGTGCTGCGCGCTAGCCCGGCCTGGAAAACCGCCACCGCACTCGGGTCGACGACCCCGTCGTCCCGCCCCCACAGCAGCAGGACGCGCGCCCGGATCGCCTGTAGTTCTTCCTGCAGCGCGAACGCGGAAGGCCCGCGACCGATGTCGTCGAGCACGCGCTGCTCGAATTGCGCGTCCTCGCGCCGACGGTGCACCATCGCCTCGTCGAATGGCCAGGGCACGAAAGGCGGCTGCTTGAACACGATGCGCAGGTACCGGTGCAGTTCGGCGCGGTTGCCGACACCAAACGGATTGTCGCCTGCCAGCACGCCCAGGCCGAATTCGTTTTCGTCGAACAACACCCCCGATGCAGACATCAGCACGACCCGGTCGACAAGTTCGGGATGGCGCGCCGCAAGCAGGCCGACGATCTGGCCACCCATCGAATGCCCCACCAGTAATGCCGGCGGCCCCTCGACACCGGCGATGCCGGGCAGGGAGCGCAGGAAGGCCGCCAACCTCTCCACCTGCGCGGCCGCGCCGTAATCCGCAGCGGACAGGCGTTCGCTGTCCCCCCAGCCAGGCAGGTCGGGTGCGATCAGGCGATGGCGAGGCGCCAGTTCGCGCATCAGCGGCAACCAGTTCTCCTTGGCTCCGGTAAACCCGTGCACCAGCACGATGACCGGCTTCGCCGATGGCGCCATGGCCGCGACCCTTGGGCTGCGCGTCGCTGCACGCGCAGGCCTGACGCGACCCGCATCCAGGTAACTCCAGCGATGCCCTGCCACCTCGATCGCATAGCGCTGTGCGCCGGCGCGCAGGCGCTGGCGCGCAAACTCAGCAGCCAGCACAAGTTCGGGCGCCCATGCGGCAACGCCCAACGTCGCCGCGGCCAGCCCCAGTGTTGCAATCAGTGCCCCGCGTCCGCGTCGCATGCTGGTCCGATGTCGATCAGTTCGCCGGCTTGGCCTTGGCCAGCACGTCATCCACCGCTGCCGCCGTGATCGGGTGGTAGCCCGGCTTGGCCTTGGCGTAGACACCCTTGGCGAATGCCAGGCCGTCGGACGTCTTGGCGAGGGCCGAATAAATCGGCAGGACGAGTTTCATGCGGCCGATCTTCTCGAGGAACGCTTCCATCGCGGGGCGTGCTGCCGCATAGCCGCTGCGTTCGGCGAGCGGGTACCAGCGCTGGGCGATCTCGCCATTGGGAGTGCCGCTGAAGTGGTAGGCCTTGTCCAGCGTGCCCGCCTGGTCGGCGCTCAGTTTGTCCGGCATGCCTTCGAGGAAGTGCACCCATTCCTGGGTGCTCCACTTGGAGGTCGCATCGGTCGCAGGCTGCGTGCCGCCATCCAGCCAGGCCTTGCGCGCTGCGTCCACCGCATCGAAGCGCGCCGAATGCGCGGCCTTGGCAACCGTCGGGATGCCCGGGTCGTGCAGCCAGGCATGCAGCTCGGCGTCGGTCACGGTACCGGGTTTCTTCGGCAACAGGTTCGCGCGCAGGTAAGTCTCGAAGTCATTGCTGGAAATGCTGCGGAAAGCGAAGTTGTCGAAATAGCCTTTCAGGAACGGATCGAACGTATCGCGGCCGTAACGCTGCTCAAGGAATTGCAGGAACCAGGCGCCCTTGGTATAGGCGATGTCCGACAGCGCATCATCCGGGCTGCGCCCGGTCAGTGGCGGCAGCATCAGCATCTGATCGGCGGGCTTGATCTCGCCGGACTTGATCTCGCGGCGCAACTCGTCCTGGTCTATGACCCGTTCCATGTCCGCCACGTCCTGGCCGTACAAGGCTTCGGTGATGCGGCCCTGCACATACACGGTGAAGCCCTCGTTGAGCCACAGGTCCTTCCAGCTCGCATTGGTCACCAGGTTGCCCGACCACGAATGCGCGAGCTCATGCGCGACCAGCGACACCAGCGACCTGTCGCCGACGATCACGGTCGGCGTGGCGAAGGTCAGCCGCGGGTTTTCCATGCCGCCAAACGGGAACGACGGCGGCAGCACCAGGATGTCGTAGCGGGTCCAGCGGTACGGGCCGTACAGCGTTTCGGCGGCCTGGATCATTTTCTCGGTGTCCGCGAACTCCGCGGCAGCCTTCGGCGTCATCGCCGGCTCGGCCCAGATGCCCGAGCGATCCGAAATGCGCTTGAATGTCAGGTCGCCCACCGCGATCGCCAGCAGGTACGAGGGGATCTGCTGCTGCATCTGGAAGTGGTAGTCGCCCGTGCGCGACGTGGCCGGGTCGTTGTCGGCGCTCATCAACGCCATCACGTCCTTGGGCGTGCCGATGTGCGCCGAATACAGGAAGCGCACGCCCGGCGTGTCCTGCAGCGGTATCCACGACCGCGCGTGGATCGCCTCGGACTGGCTGAACATGAACGGTTGGGTCTTGCCTTCCGTCATCGAAGGCTCCAGCCATTGCAGGCCGGAGGCTTGCGGCGACGTCGCATAGGCGATGCGGACTTGGCGCATGTGCCCGGCCTTGCCGGGGCTGGGCATGTCGACGGTGAGCTTGCTGCCGAGGATCGGATCGCGCGCTGCCAGGGTGAAGTGCAGCGGCTTCCAGTCGCCGGTGCCATCGCCGCCGTCGATCTTGTCGACCTGCAGGTCGCGCGTATCGAGCACCAGGGCGCTGGCGCTGTCGTCGTACCAGTTCAGGTCCAGCGTCGCGGTACCCGTGAGCTGCTTCTTGGCGAAGTCCACCGTCAGGTCCAGCCCCAGGTGCGTCATCCGCACCTTTTCAGGCTCGGCGTAGCTGCTCTCGTCATGGGTGCGCGCCGGATCGGCCGCCTTCGCCGCGGTCGCGGCGGACGTGGCAACGTGTGCGTGGCTGGCAACAACCGTCGTGGCGGCGGGTTCGCTGTGGCCGCATGCGGCCAATGCAACCGCGCACAGCAGCGGCGAGGAAAACCTGGACAAACCGGAGAGGCGACGCATGGGGGTTCCGATCGGGGGATGGGAGGCGCGAAGTTTACTGTACTGATGTGCAATTGGGCTTTTCAGTGTGCTTTTTGCGGAGGGTTCTGTCGTTCTGGGTGAGTTGGTGGGAGGTCGAGAAGTCAAGAGCGTTCCGTCCGCTGCGCGGCCGGAACGCTCTTGATCTGATCTTGTGCGAAGAGCTTCGCATCGAAAGTGCATGGCTCGACAAACTCACCTTGAACTGGAAGCCCGTCGAGGTCAGCTAAACGCTATAACCAGAATGAATCGCCACAATCCCCCCACTCAAATTCCGATACGCGCACCGCGCAAACCCCGCCTCCTCCATCATCTCCTTGAGCGCATCCTGCGCCGGATGCATGCGGATCGACTCCGCAAGATAACGATACGAATCCGCATCCTTCGCGAACAACCGCCCCAGCCTCGGCAGCACCTGGAACGAGTGGAAATCGTAGATGGGCTTGAACCAGTCCGCCTTGACCTCGGAGAACTCCAGCACCAGTGCGCGCCCGCCGATCTTCAGCACGCGATGCATCTGGTGCAGTGCGGCCGCCTTGTCGGTGACGTTGCGCAGGCCGAATGCGATGGTCACAAGGTCGAAACTGCGGTCGGGGAACGGCAGCGCCTCGGCGTTGCACTGCACGTAATCGATGCCCGCGACCAGCCCGCGGTCGGTCAGGCGGTCGCGACCGACGCCGAGCATGTCGCCGTTGATATCGCCGAGTACGACGCGTCCGTCCATACCGACCCGTTCGTGCAGCAGCGCCGCGATGTCGCCGGTGCCGCCCGCGAGATCAAGCACCGCATCGCCGCGTTTCACACCCGACGTGCCGACGAAATAGCGTTTCCACAGGCGGTGCACGCCGAGCGACATCAGGTCGTTCATGCGGTCGTAACTGCGTGCCACAGAACTGAAGACGTCGCCGACCAGCTTGCGCTTCTCGCCGATCGGCACGTCGCGGTAGCCAAAGCTGGTGACGTTCGGGTCCGCTTCGGGCTTGTCGGATGGTTCGCTCATGCGGCGATTATCGCATCCGCGTGCGTCCGCGTTGCTGTCGCGGGGCCGACCGCGTGCCAGAGACCGGCCGCTTGCGATCGGTCGGTTGCAATGGGACGATCGAAGCGGGGTGGGGCCTCGGTTGGGGATCTGGTCGGGAATCGGAACTGGTGCCGACCATGCAGCGCTCGCCCCTGCATCGCACATTGGCCATCACCATCGTCGTCAACGGGGATTCTCGTGAAACAAATCGCGGTCGCATTCGTCTTCACAGCGCTGCTGTGCAATGGCACCCTGACGCAATCCCTAGCCCACGCGGCCACGCCGAAATCGACCGAGGTGCTTGTCGTCGCGCCCTATCCGGGAGGCGCGCCGTGGAAGGAAATCACCCACCAGGCCAACGCGAACGGCGAGATTGTCGAATGGATTCCCTCCGACCAGGGCATCGCCGACATCAAGGACATCCTGACCCGGCAGGTGTTCCTCGGATTGAAGAAGCAGGACCCGGCGACGTTCCTGCGCGAGGTGCTGCAGCGCATGGGCGGCGCCTGCGAGCGTGCACGTACCAACGGGCCGAAGGAAGCGACCGAGCATGGCTACGCCGTCGCCTATGCGCAGGCTTATTGCTCGAACCAGAAAGGTGCGGCGAAGGACGCGGACATCTTCCTCAAGGCGATCCGCGGCAACGACGCCCTGTATGTCGTGCAGAGGGAATTCAGGCGACCCGCGCAACCGGGCGCAACCCCAGGCATTGCGACCTTCTCGAAGGACCAGATGGGCGAGGCGAGCGCGCGCCTCAACGCCCAGAGCGTTGCGAACAGGTTCCTCGTGGAGAGTGTGCAGTTGTGCCCGGGGACTCCTGGAACCGATCACTGCGCGGATGGCCACTGACGACGCTGGATATCCGAAGAGGCGCGTTGGCTACGTCGCAGCCCTCGCTCGCCTCACCTGCAGAAGCAAGCTGCATCCTGACCACAATCTGTCGAAAAGGGACACACATGAAAAAGCTCGGCGGCTACCTGATGTTTTTTGGGATTGGTTCGATCGTCCTGAGTTTCCTCAACATGCAGTTCATCATCCTTTCCTGGATCGACACGTGGGGATCATCGGTGGGATGGGGGATCAGGATTGCGTTGATCGTCGGTGGTGCTGCGCTGTTTCTGGTTGGTAAGAAAAACGAAACTGCGGCTGCCAGGCCGTAGCCATCAAACCACGGCGGCGAGGGAATTGGTTGCTCGACAACCGTGGGCCCCCGCACCGATGCACCCACCACGGAGCACGCCATGAACGAACTGCCGAAACTGATGCCAACCAGCGCCAGCGCCGAAACCTTCGGCGGCGTGACCTACCACATCGATGGCGAACTGGTACCGGTGCTGACCGTCGACGTGGCGCAGATGCCGGTGTATTTCGAGCACCACATCCTGCTGTGGAAGCACACCTCGATCCAGATCGGATTGCGGCCGATGAAGGGCGCACTCAAGCGGATGATGGCCGGCATGCAGGTGTTCGTGACCGAGGCGAAAGGCCCCGGCATGATCGCCTTCAGCCGCGACGGCGCGGGGCACATCGTGCCGATCCATCTTGAACGCGGACAGGAACTGCACGTGCGCGAGCACCAGTTCCTCGCCGCCACCGGCAATATCGACTACACGTTCGAGCGCGTGAAGGGCGCCGCGAACATGCTGTTCGGGGGAAGCGGCTTCTTCATCGACAAGTTCAATAGCCACCAGGGCGCCGGCATCCTGTGGCTGCACGGTTACGGCAACGTGTTCGAGAAAGTACTCGCATCGGGTGAATCGATCGACATCGAACCGGGCGGCTGGCTCTACAAGGACCCGGGTGTGCGCATGGAAACCAGGATCGACCGCCTCACCAGCGGCCTGTTCGGCGGCATGAACCTGATCGTCAACCGCTTCACCGGCCCGGGTCGGGTGGGGATCCAGTCGATGTACATGCATTTCGGCACGACGGAATAAGGTATCGAATTGTCGCGCTGACTGTGGTGGCATGCGCAGGAAAGATCGACGCGTCCTGCGAAGACCATACGTGTGCGGCGAGCAATGCATGCCGGTGGCGAAAATACCCACGCGCAAGAGCATCTGTGCCGCCCTTGGGATCGCCAATGTATCGCGACCCAAAGGCAGCGCCGACCAAGCAAGTCCAAGGCGCCCATGAACAACTTCAACCTCGTCTACCCGATGTTCGCGATGGTGATCCTCACAGCCACCGTCCTCGTCATCCTGTTTCGCAGCCGCGTCGGCGCGGTGCGCGACAAGAAGATGAGCAGCCACTACTACCGCATCTACCAGGGCGAGACCGAACCCGAGCAGACCGCCAAGCCCGCGCGGCATTTCTCCAACCTGTTCGAGGCGCCGACGCTGTTCTATGCGGCGTGCATCACCGCGATGATGGTCGATGACAACGCGATGGTCGTGCAGCTGCTCGCGTGGGCTTACGTGGTGGCGCGTGTGCTGCACGCGTGGATCCACCTCGGCGGCAATCGCCTGCGGCACCGGATCAGGGCCTACTTCGTGGGGTGGATCGCGCTGCTGGCGATCTGGATCCACATCGTGGCGCACATCGCGACGTGAGGGCGGGGCTAGCTGCCCGAAGGAGTAGACGGCAACCGACAATCCAGCACCGCGCAAACCGTGCGCAGCAGTTGCGATTGGGCGACAGTCATCCTTTCATCGGGGCCGATCGTCGCGAGCATGCCTTCGACAAGGAGCGTCTTGCCGATGTCGTCGAGTCCACCCAGCGCGGTCCACGCCTGGTCGAGCGCGACGAAGCCAGCAGCCGGCGGCAGGTAGGCGCTCTTTGTGTCGGACAGGACATGTTGCATGCCGGCGTCGTACGCGCGCTGTGCTTCCGCTGCCGGGCCTGCACCGTTCTGCGCGATCACCGCAAGCAACACAGCGATCTCGTCCTGCACGTCTAGCAGCTTCTGGCGGCCGGCTTTCCAGCTCGCTGTCGGGTCCAGCGATTCGGCAAGCTGACGATGCAACATGCAGCCAACGCAATATTCGAACAGGTTGAGCTTGCCGTCGGCGCGGACCAGCGCATCCAGGCAGGCGATCGTCGTCGCCAGCTCCGGACGCGGGCGTTTGCGCAGGACCGGAAACGCGCTCGCGGCCAACGGCAGGCGCAGCATCGGGGTGAGTTGCGCGATCTGTGGCACAAATGCGTTTGCGTCCAAGAGTGCCGCTTCGCCGAGGTGTTGTCGCACACGTTCTTCCTGGCGCGCACGCACATCCGCTGAACCATCCAGCAACAAGGCCACCAGCACCGAGACAGCGTGGTCTTGCGCGTGCGCGGCAGCGTCGAGCGCAGCCGGGATTGTGGTGCTGGTCGCGGCGGGAACAACCGCGCCGTCTTGCGGCTTTCCGGCGGGTGCTACCGCTGCTTCAACGTTGTAGGGCGGTTGCGACGAGACCGGTTGCGCGGCTGCTGCCGCCAATTTGGTTGCATCCAGCGCCGGTGCCGTGATTGCCACAGCGGCAGGCGGTTCGGGCACTGCTGCTGGCGACGCATCGGAGCCGGCACTGGCTACAGCCGATTCGAGTTCCATCTGCGCGGCATAGCGTGGCGAAGGGCCAATCAGATCCGCTTCATCGGCCTCCTGGTCGTCCTGTTGCGACCAGTCGCCGGCGAAGAACCACACGATGATTGAGGTCGCGAACAGGAGCAATGCAAGCGCACGCGCCCACCAGGCGTAGTGGTTGGCGTAGGTCTGTTCGATGTATTGGCGGGTGTCGTCGTAGCGGAGCAGGGTGGTTCCGTCGCGTGTGAGTTCCCATAGCCGGCTGTCCGCGCCGTGGTCCTCGACGAGCATCGTCACGGCGTCGCCCGCGCCCAATTTCAGCAACCCGGGAGCAGTTGCGATGATCGCATCGTCCTGCGCGAAGTCGTCGGCGTAGGGGTTGCGGTCGGGCACTGCGACAACCACGTGGAAAGACGCAGCCTCGCCGCTGCGGCCGTGCGGCATCGCTGCCACCGGAGCAACATGGCGAACCGATTGCACGGTTCCGCCGAGCGACACGAGGTCGCGCCGATCGACGGTGCCCTCCGCGCGCTGATGGAATACCGGAATCACCGCGAATACGAGGGCCAGGATCAGGCAAGCGGTCGCCATCTGCCGGCCACTCGCAAGATTCAGGTTGATTCCCTGGCGACCCGGCGCGGCGTCTGCCATGCGGTGGGGCCTGTTGACTGGCGTGAGTGCCTAGGGTGCATGCTACAGGTGCCCATCGCCGGGGATGCATTGCGGATGCTGGGCATCGCGAACCCAGGCAAACCCCTGTGCCTGCGACGTGTCGCGATTTTCGTTGCATGCGACCGTTCGTTACATGAGGTCCAGTCTCGCCGCTTCCGCCGCCTCGAGCATGTAGCGATCATCGCAAGGCTCGCCGGCAGATTCGATTGCCGGTCGGCCGTAGTCCTGGCCCAAGCGCGTTGTAAGCTGAGCAACCGCAGCGTTGGGACGAGTGCATGGCAGACAGCGACCCCAATCGAAAAGACCCGAACCGACGACCGATTGCCGCACGCGGCAGCGGCTGGGCGCAGCGCAGTGCGGGCATGCTCGCGCGCACCGCGATCACGCCGAACCAGATTTCCATGGCCAGCATTGTGTTCGCAGCCATCGGGGCCGCATTGCTGGTCTGGTGGCCGACACCGGCCGGGTTGGTGTTGTGTGCGGTGTGCGTGCAGCTGCGCCTGCTCTGCAACCTGCTCGACGGGATGGTCGCGGTGGAAGGCGGCAAGGGTTCGGTGTTCGGCAGGATCTACAACGAATTCCCCGATCGCCTCACCGACTCGTTGTTCATGGTCGCGCTCGGCTTCGCGTGCAATGCGCCATGGCTGGGCTGGCTCGGAGCCCTGCTTGCGGTTGCGACCGCGTATGTGCGCGTGTTCGGAGGCTCGCTGGGGTTGCCCCAGGACTTTCGCGGACCGCTTGCGAAGGCGCATCGCATGGCGGTGCTGACTGTCGCATGCCTCGCGGGTGCAGCGGAGTGCTACTGGCATCCCGAACGCTACGCGCTGCTGGCGGGCGCGGTGGTGATCGCAAGCGGCTCGCTGCTGACCTGCATCACGCGCACGCTGGCGATCGCCAGGCTGTTGCGCGGGCAACACTGACATGTGGCTGTCCAGCGCGCTTGCGGGGATGGTGCGCGTGGTGGTCGGCGCGCAACCGCGCTGGATGGGCTGCAAGCCATCGCCCGCCTTGCGGATCTACTACGCGAACCACACCAGCCATTTCGACGCACTCGCGTTATGGAGCGCGCTGCCGGCGAAGCTGCGCGCGAACACGCGGCCGGTCGCGGCAAAGGACTACTGGAGCACCGGCATCCGCGCGTACATCGCGACGAATGGCTTCAACGCATTGTTCATCGACCGCAGCGCCGACCGGAGCGCGGGCGATCCGCTCGAACCGCTATTCGAGGCGCTTGCGCGCGGCGAGTCGCTGATCATCTTTCCGGAAGGCACGCGCCACGCGCAGGCGCTGCCGAGCGCGTTCAAGAGCGGCATCTTCCACCTGGCAACGCGCTTTCCGGATGCCGAACTGGTGCCGGTTTACCTGGACAACCTGTATCGCTCGATGCCCAAGGGAACCTGGCTGCCAGTGCCGTTGACGTGTTCGGTGCGCTTTGGAACCCCGCTCGAACGTCGCGCTGACGAGGCCAAGGATGTTTTCCTCGAACGCGCACGCGCCGCCATCGTGGAGCTCGCATGAACTCGCATGAGAAATTCTATTGGCTCATGGGTGGGATCGGCGCGCTGCTGGTCGTCGCATCGCTGATCGGCTGGGTGTTGCAGGTGCGCGCGAAGCCACGCGGTGGCAGTGCGACGATCGACAACCTCAATGCGCGCACCCGCGCGTGGTGGATCATGGTCGCGGTGCTCGCGATGAGCTTCCTGCTCGGGCAAACCGCAACCGTGGTGCTGTTCGCGATCGCTTCGGTGTTCGCACTGCGCGAGTTCATCACGCTCACCCCGACCCGGCCTGGCGACCACCTGTCGCTGGTCGTTTGCTTCTACGTCATGGTGCCGGTGCAGTACTGGCTGATCCATGACGGCTGGTACGGGCTGTTTGCGATCTTCCTGCCGGTTTACGGATTCCTTTCGCTGCCGGTGTTGATGGCGATGTCCGGCGAGACCGAAGGCTTCCTGGAGCGCGTGACGAAGATCCAGTGGGGCGTGCTGATCACGGTCTATTGCATCAGTTACGCGCCGGCGCTGCTGCTGCTGAACCTGCATGGCGACTCTGGCCAGAGCCTGCTGCTGATGATCTACCTGCTGCTGGTCGTGCAGATCAGCGACGTGTTGCAGTACGTGTTCGGAAAGCTGTTCGGCAAGCACGCCATCGCGCCGCGCGTAAGTCCGTCGAAGACCGTGGAGGGATTCATCGGCGGCGGCCTGTGCGCAATCGGCATCGGCACCGCGCTGTGGCGGATCACGCCATTCACGCCAATGCAGGCAGGCGGCATGTCGGCGGTGATCGTGATCGCGGGCTTCCTGGGCGGGCTGTCGCTGTCGGCGGCCAAGCGCAGCCTTGGCGCGAAGGACTGGGGCTCGATGATCGAAGGCCACGGCGGCATGCTCGACCGCTTCGACTCGGTGAGTTTTGCCGCGCCGGTGTTCTTCCATCTGTGCAGGTATTACTTTTCGTTTTCGAGCTGAGCGTCCAGCGCCTGATGCGAGGTGCACACCCACTGCGTGGCAAGCGCTGCCCCTCACCCCAACCCCTCTCCCGAAGGGAGAGGGGATTCAGGCTGTGATTTTTTTCGGCCGCGCGCGAATCATGGGTTATGGCGCGCAGGATTCGGGAGAATGCAGGTGCAGGCAGCAACGATGGGGATCACGATGGATGGGTCGCGGGACCGGTTCCAGGCGCTGCTCGCGCAACACGAGAAGATTGTGTTCAAGGTCGCGAACATGTATTGCCGCAATGCCGAGGACCGGCGCGATCTCGCGCAGGAAATCTGCGTGCAGGCATGGCGATCGTTCGGCAGCTACGACGCGGCCCGGTCGTTCTCGACATGGATGTACCGCATCGCGCTGAACGTGGCGATCTCGTTCGCACGCAGCGCAGGGCATCGCGATCGGCATGCGTTTCCACTCGATGATTTCGCGCACGACGTCGTCGATGACAGCGCGACGATCAGCGAACCCGACGAGCGTGTGCGCGCTTTGCACCGCTTCATCGACCAGCTCGACGTGCTCAATCGCGCGCTGATGCTGCTGTATCTCGAAGACCGCAGCTACCGCGAGATCGCCGAGGTGCTCGGCATCACCGAAACCAATGTGGCAACCAAGATCAATCGCCTGAAGCAGCGCATCCGCCTGGGCATTTCGGAGACAGCGTAATGAGGAGCACGACCATGGAACTCGATGACATGAAAGCCGCGTGGAAAACCCTGGACGAGCGGCTGGCCACGCAGGCGACGCTGAATTTCCACATCTACAAGGAAGGCAAGCTCGACCGCATGAAGCGTGGCCTACGCCCGCTTGCAGTCGGACAGGTCCTGCAGATCCTGCTTGGAGCTGGGTTGGTGGGGCTGGCGGTCGCGTTCTGGCCGGACCACATCGATGTCCTGCACCTGCTCGTCGCCGGCGTCGTCCTGCACGTCTATGGAGTTGCAATGATTGCCTTGGGTGGCATCACTCTGGGCTTCATCGCACGCATCGATCATTCCGCGCCGGTGCTCGTCATCCAGCAGCAACTCACCGCTCTTCGGCGCTTCTATATGCGCACCAACCTCTGGCTCGGCTTGGTCTGGTGGTTCATGTGGATCCCGCTGATGTTGGTTCTGATCGGCCTTGCAAACGTGGACCTCTACAAACATGCGGCCACGGTGGTCTGGTATGGCATCGCGATCGGCGTGGCCGGGCTGCTGCTGACGTGGGTGTTCCACCGCTGGTCGCGCAATCCCAGTCGCCCAGGCATGGCAAGGGCCGTGGACGAAAGCATCGCCGGGAGAAGCATCACCAAGGCACAACAGTTCTTGGACGAGATCGCGCAGTTCGAACAGGACTGACTTGCCTCTCGGCGACCGCAGCCAGGTCGCCGATCGGCGGGGCTTGATTCCATCGTCTCGTTGCGCGCCCAATGATGGCGGCTACCGCCTTCGCGCCAATGGAGAGTTCCGGCATGAAATTCGCCAAGCGCCTGTTCGCGATCGCCGCCATCTACGGCATGGTTGGCCTGATCCCGCAGTACTTCATGGAAGCCAAGACCGGTCGGGACTTCCCGCCCGCGATCACCCATCCGGAATTCTTCTACGGCTTCATCGGCGTGGCGCTGGCGTGGCAGGTGCTGTTCTTCATCATCGCGCGCGATCCGGTGCGCTATCGGCTTGCGATGCTGCCTGCGGCGCTGGAGAAGATCGGCTTCGGTGCGGCAGGCATCCTCCTGTACCTGCAAGGGCGCGTCGCGACCCAGATGCTCGCTTTTGGCAGCGTCGACCTCGTCTTCGCGTCATTGTTCCTCATCGCGTTCCGCAAGACGCCATCGGCCTGAAACGAAGTCCCGCGGATCAGCGCGACGCGCCCGCCGCTTCGAGCGCGGCGATATAGTTTGGCCACCGCGTTTCCTGTTCGCGCCCCAATGTGTAAAGCGTCGTCCAGCTGAAGATGCCGCTCGCGTGGCCATCGTCGAAGCGCAGCAGCACGCCGTAGTGGCCGACAGGTTCGATCGCGGCGATGTTGACGTCTCGTTTGCCGGCTACCAGCACCTTCTGTCCAGGGCCGTGGCCCTGCACCTCGGCGCTCGGCGATTCCACACGAAGGTATTCGCAGGGCAGGCGAAACGTCTCGCCGCTGTCGAAGGCGACTTCGAGCGCATGCGACGCGCGGTGCAGGACGAGGTTGGTGACGCGCGGTGTGGTCATGGCTGGAAGTATGTCGCATGGCTTGTCATCCCGCCCCGGGATGTATGGCCGGCCTGCTGCAACTTCCAGATGGGGGAAGGAGAGGGAACCGGCGGCAGAGCCCCGAAAGCGGAAGATTTCCGTGTGGATCCCGCAGTTTGTTGTATGGATTCGCTGCTTTGTTCGACAACTCTCCACGAAATCCTTACAGCAACGCAGGATTTCCGACGGATTGCGTCGTTTGTTCGACAGTTCTCGCCGGGATCCGTCTGGATTTCCTCGTGTGTTGTACAGCTCCCGAAAAAATCCATATGACATCGCGCGATTTCTCGTCAACACGCTAGAGGATCCGACGGATTCCCTGGAGGATCCGACGGATCCGCTCGGGAAACACCCGGAAATTTTCGCGATCCATATGGAAATCCTGGTTTGTTGTATCGATTCGGAGCGGATCCGACGGAATTGCCCGGTTTCCGGATGGAACGCGGGCGTTTCCAGGCGGAAACCGGACGCATCCGGCAAGCAGCGGCGGACATCGCACGGAACGGCCGCGCTGTCATGCGGAACCGCCGCAGGACATGCCAGCGCTTTTCGCCAATCAGAAGGAACCACAAGGACGCAGACAATCAACGCGGCGCGGATGCGTCTGTATCTGGTGACCGGTCTGTGGAATCAGGAGCAGACCAGTCCGCCGCCTTTTCGCAGCGCGCAATTCCAGCGCGCGCATTGCCTGGCTCAGGACGCTTTTGGTGACGCGGTGGCATGGACGGATCGTTGCAAAAGCAACCCCTCCCCAACCCTCCCCTGCCAAAGCAAGGGAGGGGGCTCAGCTTTTGCGCTTCCAAAGCAAGGCAGGGGGCTCAGTTCTTGCGCTTCGAGCGCGGGTGCGCGGCGTCGTAGACCTTTGCGAGATGCTGGAAGTCCAGGTGGGTGTAGATCTGTGTGGTGGCGATGTCGGCGTGCCCGAGCAGTTCCTGCACGCCGCGCAGGTCCCCTGAGGATTCGAGCACGTGGCTCGCAAACGAATGCCGCAGCAGGTGCGGATGCACGCGCTTCCAGATGCCTTGCTGCTGTGCAAGCTGGCGCACCCTGACCTGGATTGCGCGCGGACCGATGGGTGCTCCGCCACGACCCGGGAAAACCGGCAACGCCGCGTCCGCATACGCTGCGGCGTTCGCCCCGGAGGACTGCGCTCGCCACGCCAGCAACGCCGCGCAAGCATGCCGACCGACGGGAACGATGCGCGTCTTCGCACCCTTGCCGGTCACCCGCACCATTCCCGCATCCAGGTCGAGTTCGCGCCAGTGCAACCCGCAGACTTCCGCAAGCCGCAAACCCGACGAATACATCAGTTCGAGCAGTGCACGGTCGCGCTTGCCGATCGGGTCGGCGTCGGGCACCTCGACCAGCCGCGTCATCTCGTCGGGATCAAGGACGTTGGGCAGCTTGCGTGGCGCTTTCGGAGCGCGCAGACCCGTGGCCGGATTCGCGGGCAATACGCCGCGCCGCAGCTGCCACGCGAAAAAACTGCGGCAAGCCGACAGGCGCCGCTGCAGCGACGTCGCGCCCAGCCCGCGCCGGTGTTCGGCGGCGACGAACGCACGCAGGGTTTCGCAATCGAGCTTGTCCCACGCAAGCACGTGGCGCGCATCGAGCCAGTCGCACAGCGCCGCAAGATCGCGACCGTAAGCATCGAGCGTGTGCGCCGACATCCGCCGCTCGACGCCCAGATGCGCGAGAAACCCATCGCGCTCGGCATGCAGCGGGCTCGCGTGGCTCGGGACGGGCGTGCTCGACCTTCGATCTCGGCGTGGCGTCCTCACCGTCAGCGGTTGATCTGGCATTGCGGCGCTGCCCGTCCGGTTTACGTGTCGTAGCGGCTCAATGCCGCGACCAGGGTGTCGCCCATCAGGCGCAGGAACAGCGTGCCCATGCCCGGATAGAAGCGGTTCGGATCGTGGCTGCCAATGGCCACCAGGCCGCGTTCGCCGAGGGTCAGCAACGCACACGATTGCACCTCGTGCACGCGCGCGCCGAACAGCAGATCGAGCTTGTCCTGCTGCAGGCGTCCGCACAGCGGCTCGGCATCGGCAAGGAACTCCGCGAACGGCGCCAGCAAGGCGGCATCGCGGGGCAGCACCTGCAACCACTCGGCGCCGTCGAGGCCTGCAACGGGCTCGTGCAGGAGGACGCGCACGAGCTCGCCGTGGAAGTCCTCGGTCAGGCTCGCGACCATGCTCTTGAGCGTTTCCGCCGCATCGCGCGCGCGCATCAGCGCAAGCGTGAGCTGGTGCGTGCGCACGGTCAGCCGCTCGTTCTCCTGGGCGACCTGGAAGAGTTCCTGCAGGCGCCTGTTGAGTTCGCGGTTCTTGTCGCGCAACACATCGAGCTGGTAGCTCGCCAGCGAAGTCGCGCGGCCTTCCTCGCGCGGAACCACGAGCCCGAGCGCGAGGTCCGGATATTCGTTGAGGAAGCGCGGATTGCGGCGCAGGAAGGCTGCCACTTCATTCGAACCAATCGTGTCGTGCAGGGTATCGCTCATGGATGCCACTCTCCTTCGAATACGAATGCGCTCGGACCGCGCATGCTGACGGGTGCATCATCGCGCGGCCACGCAATGCGCAGTGTGCCACCGGGCAGTTCGACGGTAACGTCGCGATCCACGCGGCCCTGGCGAACCAGGATCGCTACCGCCGCGCAGGCTCCGCTGCCGCAGGCCAGGGTTTCGCCGACGCCGCGTTCGTAGACGCGCAGCGCGATGCGATCAGCGGCAAGCACTTGCGCGAAGCCGACATTGACGCCTTCCGGAAACTCCGGCATGGCCTGCAGAGCTGCGCCGAGTTTGTGCACTCGCGCCGCAGCGATATCGGGGACTTCAATCAATGCATGCGGATTGCCCATCGAGACCGCGCCGAAGCGCACCGGGGCGTCGTCCACGTCGAGCCAGTAGTCAGGTTGCCCGGCTGCCATCGCCAGCGGGATCCGGGCGGGTTCGAACCGGGGCACGCTCAGGTCGAGCGTGAAGTCGTCTTGGGCGTGCGCATGCACACGGACATGTCCGGCCGGACTGTCGAGCATGAACTGCGCGGAGCGTCCCGCGCCATCGCGACGCAGCCACGCCGCCACGCAACGCGCGCCATTGCCGCATTGCTCCGCGAGCGAGCCATCGGCATTCCAGATGATGTATCCGGCGACAGAGCCTGCGGTCGCCGGATCGACGATGCCGATGACCTGGTCGCAGCCGACTCCGCGATGGCGATCGGCGAGACGGTGCCGGATCGCCGGGTCGGGCGTGGGCGCATTGCCCCGCAGGTCGAGTATCACGAAGTCGTTGCCGGCCCCGTGCATCTTGGTAAAACGCACGCTGCGCGACCCATGCTGGGTTGCGAGTGGGCTCGAATTCCCGATCGCCGTCGCAGCCGGCCCCGCAATTCCTGCGGTCGCCCGAGCCGAGGTCATCACGCGCTGGCGGAGGGCTTGTCTGGCAGCACCAGGGCGCCCTTGTTGCCGCAGGCGGCGAGCGCCAGCAGGGCGGCCAGCAAAAGCAATCGCAAGGTCGTCTTCATGGGCGGCAGTATAGTCGCCAGCGGGTGTATCGTCAGCGCAGACGACTTACCTGCCGCTAGTGAACAATCCCATGCCGATGAGCCAGTTCAGTCCCAGCATCATCCTGCTGATCCCCGCGCTCTTGCTGTTGCTGATCGCGTGGCTGCTGTTCGCCGGCAGCCGCCGGACGCGCGGGATGGGACGCTTCCTGCGCGGCGTGTTCGGGTTGCTGTTCTTCCTGCTCGCGCTGGCGCTGGGCGGCCTTGCGATGTTGC
This sequence comes from Lysobacterales bacterium, assembly GCA_038234715.1. Classification (GTDB taxonomy): domain Bacteria; phylum Pseudomonadota; class Gammaproteobacteria; order Xanthomonadales; family Xanthomonadaceae; genus SZAS-103. Next base: position 121,381 of record JBBQTD010000003.1, read on the forward strand.
TGCACAACTATCTGCATATTGCCGACGACATCGCGATCGCCCGGGTGTCGATCAAGCAACTCGGCCCGCAGGACTTCCAGATGGTTTTCGTTCCGCGGGCAGGGGCTACACGCACGCTTGACCTGCACGGCGACCAATGGGAAGTGGATGCGCGGGTCATCCGCTGGGATCTGCCAGCGCAACTGGCGGGTTTTCCGCCGCTCTACCAGATCGAGCGCATCGGCGGGCGCTATCGCGACATTGCCCAGGAACATGCATCGCCGCGCAGCGTTGTGGCGGTGAACGATCCGGCGTGGTTCGATATCTGGACCTTCAAGCACCGGTTTCCGCGCTGGTTGCCGTTTGTCGATGCCGACTATGGCAGCGGGGCCTACCTGCCAATGGTCGATGGCGGGCAATTCGACCTGTTCCTCAACACGCGCGGCGGCCTGCTCGCCAAGCCGGCTGACGAGGCCACCAAGGCCAAGCTCGCCGCCTCTGGATGGTAGGCGTTAGCCCATCAATTTCTGCCTGAGGAAGACGAACGCGAGGGCCGACATCATCGCGAGTTGCCGGTTGTCGGCTGCGCCGCCATGGCCGCCCTCTGTGTTTTCGTAATACAGCACGTCATGTCCCTGTTCGCGCATGCGCGCCATCATCTTGCGGGCATGGCCGGGATGCACGCGGTCGTCGCGGGTCGAGGTCATGAACAGCACCGGCGGATAGCAAACGCCCTCCCTGACGTTCTGATAGGGCGAAAACGCGCGGATGAAATCCCAGTCGGAGGTGTCTGGATCGCCGTACTCGGCCATCCACGATGCGCCTGCGAGCAGATGTGTGTAACGCTTCATGTCGAGCAACGGCACCTGGCAGACCACGGCGCCGAACAGCTGCGGATACAGGGTCAGCATGTTGCCGACCAGCAGCCCGCCGTTGCTGCCGCCCTGGATGCCAAGCCGTTTCGGCGCAGTGACGCCGCGGGCGATCAGGTCCCGGGCGACCGCGGCGAAGTCCTCGCATGCGCGCAAGCGGTTTTCGCGCAGCGCAGCCTGGTGCCAGCGCGGACCGTATTCGCCGCCGCCGCGGATGTTGGCCACCACATAGACATTGCCGGAGGGCGCACCGTCCCCGGTGAGCCAGGCACGACCGACACCTGCGCTGTAGGCCGGGGTGAGCGCGATCTCGAAGCCGCCATACCCATAGAGCAGGGTCGGGTGGGTGCCATCGCATTGCAGGCCTTTCTCCGCGATCATGAAGTACGGGATCCGCGTGCCGTCTTTGGAGATCGCGAAGTGCTGGGTGACTTCGAGCCCCGATGCGTCGAAGAACGCTGGCGTTGACTTGAGTTTTTGCGGAGGTTTGCCGACTTCGCCCCGATAGAGTGCGGTGGGCGCAAGGAAATCGCTGACTGTCATGAAGTACGCATCGGACTCCTCGTCGTCGACCGCGACCACTTCGACTGTTCCAAGATCCGGCACGCCGTCCAGAGAGGTCGGCGCCCAGCCAGACGCGGCGGCAGTCACGACCTGGACCCGACTCTTCACGTCGTCAAGCACGTTGAGCAGCAAATGGTTTTTCGTCCAGCTGTAGCTGGCAAGCGACCTGCTGGCATCGGGTGTGAACAATGCCTGGAAATCGCGCCCGCCAGCCATGAAGTCGTCGAACGATGTTGCGATCAACGATCCCGCCGGCCAGGCGGTGCCACCTGCCGTCCACGGGTCGCGCAGTTCCAGCAGCAGCCACTCGCGATGGACGAGTTTCTTCGCACTGTCGGGCGCGTCGAGCCTGGTGAGCCTGCGCTCGCTGCGTCCGCCGGGGGTTGGTCGCTCATGTCGCACCTCGCGGGATTCGACGATGTAGAGCTCGTCGCGGAAGAAGCTCAATGCGCGGCTGACGAAATCGCGCTCGCAGCCGCGGGCATGATCGCGAAACGCAGTGATCGCGACATCGTCGGCATTGCCTTCGTAGACGACGGTCGCGGCATCCATCGGCGTTGCGCGTTTCCATTCCTTCGCGATGCGCGGATAACCCGAAGCCGTCATGCTGCCAGGCCCGAAATCGCTGCCGACATAGACCGTGTCTGCGTCCTTCCAGCCCAGCGCTCCCTTGGATTCGGGTCGGTGAAATCCGCCTGCGACGAACTGCTTCGCCACCAGGTCGAATTCGCGCGTCACATCCGCATCCGAGCCGCCACGCGAGAGTGCTACCAGGCAATGGCGCCAGGGTTGTGCAGGGTCGCGTGGCTTGAGGCAATCGACGCCATGCCAGACCCAGTTCGCCTGTTCCGCCGAATTGAGCGCATCCAGATCAAGCACTGTTTCCCAAGGCGGATCGGCTTTGCTGTATGCGTCGAGCGTCGTGCGTCGCCAGATGCCGCGTTCGTGCTGCTTGTCCCTCCAGAAGTTGTAGTAGTACCCGCCCATCTTGTCGACCATGGGAATCCGCGCATCGGAATCGAGCACTTCGAGGATGCATGCATGCAATGGCGCGAAGTCGGGGTCGGATTCAAGCAACGCGATGGTCGTTGCGTTGCGCTCGCGCACCCATGCCAGCGATTCCGCTGCGGTGACGTCCTCGAGCCAAATCCAGGGATCATCATCGTCGTTCATGCGCGCAGGCGCGAGGCGCTCTACAGGGGCGCTGTGTGCCTCGTCGTTGTTTCCCATCCGGTGCTCCTCGGGACGTTTGCCAGCATGATCAGCGAGAGGCGGGCGGCTCGGGCGTTTCGCCCTCTGGGGCTCAGGCAGGATCGATCCGCAAACGACGCTAGCACGCGTACGGGCCAACGCGCGCGCATCGTGTTGACGCGGCCTTCAACAACGAGAGCCGATAATGACCATCCATCCACCAACGGATTTCGCCATGCGCCTGCGCCAACTTGCCTTGTTCGCACCGCTGGTCGCCGCGTTGCTTGCACTGACCGCCTGCGCAAGCGACCCGGATACCGCCAAGCCGACGCTGCACAGCCAGGCCAAGGTCGACCTGCAGCGCTACAAGGGGCGCTGGTACATCATCGCGAACATTCCCTATTTCGCCGAAAACGGCAAGGTCATGACGCGCGACGAATACGCGCTGCGCGCCGACGGCAGGATCGACAACTATTACGTGTTTCGCCGCAGCTTCGATCGCTCCGACGAAAGCTGGCATGGCGTTGCAACGGTGGTGCCTGGGACCGGCAACGCGCAATGGAGCGTGAAGTTCTGGGGCATCCTCGACGCCGACTATCTGGTACTGGAGGTCGCGTCGGACTATTCGTGGGCGCTGGTCGGCCATCCCCATCGCAAGTACGGCTATGTGTTTTCAAGGCAGCCGCGGATGGACGAGGGGATGTACCAGCAACTGCTCGGCAAGCTGGCCGGTTACGGCTACACGACCTCGCGCCTGCAAAAGGTGCCGCAACTGCAGGGCGATCCCGCGCAGACGCCGCCTTGAGACAGCGACGCGCGCGCGCTGCCTCAGTTGGACTCGTAGCCGGCCAACGCGAGCTGCAGGATCGTGCGCGCCTGCTCGCGCAGGCTGACCGGTTCGGTGATTTCGGCGTCGGCTCCGTAGCGCAGGACGTCCATCAACAGTTCCTTGCCGCTGCTGTACGGCAGCCGCAACCGGTAGCGGCCGTCCGGCAGGAAGTCTCCTTCCTGTTTTGAATGCCAGTGCGCGTCCGCGACCCAGCGCGCGGCCTTCGCGGAGAAAAGAATCGTCGCCCATGCCTTGGGGGCTCCCGAGAAGATTCCGTATCCGGCGGCGAGGTGTTCGTCCAGGACGGCGTCCGGAATGTCCCGCGCTGGCTGGTCGAGGACATGCGGTGCGCTGATCCGGTCGACCGCAAAGCTGCGCAGGGCTTCGCGTTCGTGGTCCCACGCATCGATGTACCAGTTGTCGCGATAATGCGTAAGGCGTTGCGGGGAAACGATCCGGTGGCTGCGCTCGTCAGTCGAACGCGCGCGATAGTCGAATGTGAGCTGCCTGCGTTCGAGTACAGCGCTCGCGGCGATCCGAAACGCCAGCTGGTCCATGTTGCGTTGGCCGGACGCAATCACGCGCACGCGCTCGACCGGCCAGCGCTTGCCACCAGCCTGCTGCGCAAGCAGGGCATCGATGCGCGCCTGCAACGGCGCCAGCGCGCCGGACAGAACGCCCGAGCCCGTGCGCTCGAGCAGCTGGTGGGTCGCGAGCAGGGCCTGCAACTCGTCGGAACTCAGCCAGAGGCCCGGCAATTCGAAGCGCTCGCCCTCGCCTTGCGCGTAGCGGTAGGCGTTTGTGCCGACCTTGTCGAGCGGCGCGCCCAGGGAATCGCGCAGGAAGGCGATGTCGCGGTACAACGTGGCGCGCGAGCAGTCCAGCTCGTCCACCAACCTGCTGGCAGGAACCGGGTAGCTGGCCGATTTCAGCAGCCGATGCAGCTTGAGCGCGCGTTGGTAGCGGTCCATGGCGCGATTGACGTTCGGAGAGTCTGGCCATCATAGCGTCCCACCCGCGCTCGATTCGCTCGCCGGAGCGCGATGGCGGCACAATGTGCGGATGCAGGAGTCAGACATGAAGCTGAAGGAAACGGCCAGCCTCGGGCGCAAGCACGCGCCATGACGGAACCCAGACTCAACCTCTCACCCAGCCCGGGCGACGAAGTCAAGACCACGACATGTTTCATGTGCGCGTGCCGCTGCGGAATCAAGGTGTGGCTCAAGGACGGCAAGATCCGCTACATCCAGGGCAACCCCGCGCATCCAGTGAACCACGGCGTGCTGTGTGGAAAGGGTGCGGCTGGCATCATGCAGCACTACTCTCCGGCGCGGTTGTCGAAGCCGCTGCTGCGCGTGGGCGAGCGCGGCTCGGGCGAGTTCAGGGAAATCGAGTGGGACGAGGCGCTGCAGATCGCGACCGACTGGCTCGCGCCGATTCGCGACCGCAATCCCGATGAACTCGCGTTCTTCACCGGCCGTGACCAGTCGCAGGCGCTCACCGGTTGGTGGGCGCAGCAGTTCGGCACGATCAACTACGCCGCGCATGGAGGCTTGTGCACGGTGAACATGGCTGCAGGTGGGCTGTATACGGTGGGCGGCAGCTTCTGGGAATTCGGTGAACCGGACTGGGAGCACACGCAGTACCTGATGCTCTGGGGCGTGGCAGAGGACCACGACTCGAACCCGATCAAGCTGGGGCTCGGAAAACTAAAGGGCCGCGGTGCAAAGATCGTCGCCATCAATCCGGTGCGCAGCGGCTATGGTGCGATTGCGGACGAGTGGATCGGCATCCGTCCCGGCACCGACGGCCTGTTCGCGTTCGCGCTGATCCATGAACTGCTGAAGGCCGATCGCATCGACCTGGACTACCTGGTGCGCCACACGAATGCGCACTGGCTGGTCGTGCGCAATCCGGGCGGTGCGGACGATGGATTGTTCGCGCGCGACGTGGACGGGCATGCGCTCTGCTTCGATCGCAGTGGCGGTCTGCCGGCCAACGCGAACCGCATCGACATCTCGCCCGCGGTTGTCGGCGAATACGAACTCCCCGATGGCCGTCTTGCAATGCCGGTTTTCCACCTGCTCGCCGAGCGCTATCTCGACCCAGGGTATTCGCCCGATGCGGTCAGCGAACGCTGCGGAATTCCTGCTGAAACGATCCGGCGCATCGCGCGCGAACTCGCCGCAGCCGCGTTCGACAGCGGCCTGAAGTTGCCGATCGCGTGGACCGACACGCGTGGTCGCCGGCATGAGGAAACGATCGGCCGCCCGGTGGCGATGCATGCGATGCGGGGGATCAGCGCGCACTCCAACGGATTCCACACGTGCCGCGCGGTGCACCTGCTCCAGTTGTTGCTCGGGGCGGTGGATGCGCCAGGATCGTTTCGCTTCCAGCCGCCGTATCCGCGCCCGATTCCGCCAATCAATCGCCCGGGCAGGACGCGCATGGAAAACGGCGCGCTCGATTTCAGTCCTCTCGGGTTCGTACACGGTCCCGAAGACCTGTTGGTGGATGCGCATGGCGCGCCGCGCCGCATCGACCATGCGTATTCGTGGGCGTATCCGCTCGCGGCACACGGCATGATGCACACGGTGATCCGCAACGCCTGGGCTGGCGATCCGTACCGGATCGACACGCTGCTGCTGTTCATGGCGAACATGAGCTGGAATTCGGCGATGAACACGGGCGAGACGATCCGCATGCTGACGGACAAGGATGCGTCGGGCGGGTACGCGATTCCGCACATCATCTATTCCGACGCGTACGCGAGTGAAATGGTTGCCTACGCTGATCTGGTGTTTCCGGACACGACGTATCTCGAACGCCACGACTGCATGTCGCTGCTTGATCGCCCGATCACCGACGCGGATGGCGCTGCGGATGCGATACGGCATCCGGTCTTCGAGCCAGACACGCAAGTGGATGGCCAAGGCAGGCCGCGCGATGTGCGTGGCTTCCAGTCGGTGCTGCTCGACCTTGGCGCGCGCCTCGGCCTGCCTGGCATGGTCGACGCGAACGGTGCACCGATCTATCGCGACTACGCCGACTACATCGTGAACCATCAGCGCGCGCCCGGCATCGGATTGCTCGCAGGTTGGCGCGGGACCGACGGCACGCGCGAAGGCAGGGGCGCGCCGAATCCCAGGCAGCTCGATGCCTATGTCGCCAACGGAGGATTCTGGCGCACCGAAATTCCCGAATCCGCGCGCTACTACAAGATGACAAATCGCGACTACCTCGAGTGGTCTGTGGGCATGGGATTCATCGCAAGCGCCGAGCCGATCGTGCTGCAGCTGTATTCGGAGACCATGCAGGCGTTTCGCCTCGCAGCCCAGGGAGTCGGCGCGGTGCAGCCGCCCCGGGAACATCGCGAGCGCGTTGCGCGTTACTTTGACCCATTGCCAATCTGGTATGAACCATTCGAAAGCGCACAGACGTCTTCACGGGATTTTCCATTGTCCGCCGTCACCCAGCGCCCGATGTTCATGTACCACTCGTGGGGCTCGCAGAACGCCTGGCTGCGCCAGATCGCGACGCGCAACTGGCTGTATCTGCACCCGCGCACCGCCGCGAAGTTCGGGATCGTCGACGAAGACTGGATCCATGTCGAATCGCACAACGGCCGCATCACGGTGCAGGCGAAATGCGCGTCCAACATGCAGCCCGACACGGTCTGGACGTGGAACGCGATTGGCAAGCGGCGCGGCGCGTGGAAGCTCGCGAAGGACGCACCGGAGGGCCGGCAGGGCTTCCTGCTCAACCACCTGATTTCAGATCGCACACCGAATGGCGACTATGCAAACGCCGATCCGGTGACCGGGCAGGCTGCATGGTTCGACCTGTGCGTGCGGATCGCCAAGGCTGCAGCGGCCCCGGAGCAGGCGAGCGAACCGCAGTTCCCACCCGTTGCGTTGGGCACGGCCGCGCATGATCCATTGCGCTACGGCGCGGGCATGCGGAAGACGCCATGAGCGAGGCCCACGACTGGTACTTCGACGTCATCTCGCCGTTTGCGTACCTGCAATGGGCGCGGCTGCGGCGCGACCATCCGCTATTGCGGCTGCGGCCGTGCCCGCTGTTGTTCGGAGCATTGCTGCAGCACCACGGTCAACTTGGCCCCGCCGAGATACCTGGCAAGCGCGCGTTTACCTATCGCTTCGTCGCCTGGGAAGCGCGCCGGCTTGGCATCGATTTGCGGTTTCCGCCCGCCCATCCGTTCAATCCGCTCCCTGCCTTGCGGCTGATCCTCGCGGCCGAAGATGCGAACCTGGCGACGGACGCGGTGTTCACGCACATCTGGCGCGACGGGCAGGCCGCTGATTCCGCCACGGCGCTCGCCGGCGTTGCCGCAGCGCTTGGCATTGGCGATGTCGAGGCCGCCATTGCCCGCGATGACGTCAAGGCCGCATTGCGCAGCAATACGGACGAAGCAATCGCGCGCGGCGTGTTCGGGGTACCGACGTTGTGTGTCGGCGAAGTGCAGTTCTGGGGCAACGATGCCACCCAGATGGCGTTGGACCATATCGCCGATCCTGCCGCATTCGCGCAGGAGTTCCACGCGGTCGCCGCGCTGCCGGTTGGAATCAGCCGCCGGAAGACTCCGCAGTGAGCAGGTCGCATTGTAGGGGGCCGTTGGGAGAGAATGCCCAGCGCGCACGTCGGAGATCGAACGCAGGCGCGCATCCGTCCCTTCGATATGGGCAATCCGGACAATGACAGCGCAAGCGTGGCAAGTAGCGGCCATCCTGGCCGGCGCGATGGCGCTGTTTGCGAGCGAGAAGCTACGCTATGACGTGATTGCGCTGCTGGTGCTGGTGCTGCTGCTGGTGCTCGGCATCGTGACCCCGGCCGAGGGGCTGAGCGGATTCAGCAACGAGGCGACGGTCGTGATCGCGGCGATGTTCGCGCTCAATGCGGGTGTCGTGGGAACGGGTGGCCTGGATCCGGTGATCCGGCTGCTGGTCCGGATCAAGCAACCGTGGCTGCTGCAGCTGTCGATCATGCTGCTGATGGCGGCGCTCGGCGCGTTCATCAAGAACACCGCACTGGTCGCGACGTTCCTGCCGGTCGCGCTGACGGTGTGCGCACGCACCAAGACTGCGCCATCGCGCGTGTTGATGCCGATGTCCTTTGCCGCGCAGATGGGCGGCGTGTGTACATTGATCGGCACGTCTTCCAACCTGCTGGCGAACAGTCTGGCCAAGCAGCAGGGCCTGCATGGATTCACGGTGTTCGAATTCGCGAAGCTCGGAGCCGTGCTTGCAGTCGTCGGCATCGTGTACATGATGCTGATCGGACGCTGGTTGTTGCCGAAGACCACCGGCGCCAACAAGCTGGTTGAAGACGTGATCCAGGGCAAGTACGTCACCGAACTGCGGGTGAGGTCCGGATCGCCGCTGATCGGCCAGGCGCTTAGCGATGCCAAGCTCGGCGAAAAGTTCGGTGTCTATGTGCTCGAATTGCTGCGCGGCGATGAACGCATGTGGTCGCCGCGCGCCCAGATCGTGCAGGAAGGCGACGTGTTGCTCACGCGTGGCGAATGGGATCGTCTCAGTGCCTTCCAGCGTGCAGCGGGGCTCGGGCTGCAGCCGACCACGCGATCCAACGCGGCGCTCGGCAACGCCAGGCGCGTGCTGGTCGAGGCGCTGGTTGCGCCGAACACCCATATCATCGGGCAGACCCTTGCCGAGCTCGATTTCCGCTGGACCTACCAAGCAACCGTGCTGGCGGTGCAGCGGCGCGGCGAAGTGTTGCGCGAGCAGATCAAGAACATCCGGCTCGACATCGGCGACACCCTGTTGATCCTGGTGGACGAAAAGGACGTCCCCGAACTCAATCGCAATGCCGGACTGGTGGTGCTCGCCGAACGCACGGACAAACTCGAATCGCGGCGCAAGGCGCCGATCGCGATCGCGATCCTGATCGGTGTGATCGCCGTCGCCGGCTTTGGCTTGCTCCCGATCGTCGTGAGCGCATTGGTCGGCTGCGTGCTGATGGCCCTGACCGGTTGCTTCAAGTTCACCAGTGTCTACGAAGCGATGGACTGGAAAGTGATTGTGCTGCTTGGCGCGGTGCTGCCATTGGGAATCGCGTTGGAGAAGACCGGGCTCGCCCAGCACGTGGTCGACATCGGCATGTCTCTGGTCGGCAATCATGGGCCGCTGATGGGGCTGCTGATGGTGTACCTGATGACCGCTTTCCTGACCGAACTGATGGGCCACAACCCGTCGGTGGTCATCATGATCGCAATCGGCGTGTCGGTCGCGCACGCGATGCATGTACGCCCCGAGCCGTTCGTGGTCGCGACCGCTTTCGCCGCGGCGACCTCGTTCGCGACGCCGGTGGGCTATCCAACCAACACGATGGTGTACAACCCAGGCGGTTATAAGTTCACCGACTTCCTGAAAGTCGGAATCCCGCTGATCGCGTTATTCTGCGTGATCTCGATGATCCTGATTCCGCGCTATTGGCCTTTCATGTAATGACCGCGTTGCCGGCTCCGACGCAGAAAAAACTGGGGCTGGTGATCGATCTCGACACCTGCGTCGGCTGCCATGCCTGTGCGGTGGCGTGCAAGGAATGGAACGCCGGCGGCATCGCCGGACCGCTGACCGACGAGGATCCGTACGGGAAGGCGCCATTCGGGGTGTGGTTCAACCGGGTGCACAGCTACGAAGTCGAGCCGCTCGCGGAAAGCACGCAACCAGCGATGACGGTGCACTTTCCGCGGTCGTGCCTGCATTGCGAGGAGCCTGCGTGCGTAACGGTTTGTCCGACTGGCGCAAGCTACAAGCGCGCCGAGGATGGCATCGTCCTGGTGGACGAAGACAAGTGCATCGGTTGCAAGCTGTGTTCGTGGGCATGTCCGTACGGCGCGCGCGAATATTCGGCGGTCGAGGGGGTGATGAAGAAGTGCACGCTCTGCGTGGATCGTATCTACAACACGCACCTCGACGAGATCGAAAGACAACCAGCGTGCGTCCAGGCATGTCCGACCCGCGCCCGGCACTTCGGCGATCTTGGCGATCCCGAATCGAAGGTTTCCCGACTCGTCGCGGCACGCGGCGGTCGCGACCTGCTGCCGGAACTGGGTTACAAGCCGGTCAACAAGTACCTGCCGCCGCGACAACGACGTGGTGCGCCAGCAACTGCGCCTGGCAACGCACAACCCGTAAATGAAAGGCTCGATCCCCCCGCGTTGCCACCCGTGTTGCGCTGGCTGGACCGCATGTTGTCGAGGTGACCAGCAATCGCATGCACAATCCCATGCAATTGCCTGTGGTCGAATCCGGGTTTACCCGTTGCATTACCGCTTTTCCTGATCGCCAGCGATGAATCCAGCGTTCTCAGTCATCGCGTTCACCACACTTTCCGGAGCCGGCTACGGCATGCTTGCGTGGTTGGGCGTGATTGTCGCCATGTCGGGTCCGCAGCTGCTCGCGCGGAACGATGCGACTTTGTCGCTGCAGGTTTGTCCATTGCTCATCGCATTGCTGGCGACAGGTATGGCACTGACGGTTCTCGGCCTGGTCAGTTCCACCTTCCACCTCGGCAAACCGTTGCGCGCCTGGCGTGCGTTCTCGCAGTGGCGTACTTCGTGGTTGTCGCGCGAGGGCGTGTTGGCCATGCTGTCGCTGGTTCCCGCGACAACCCTGATCGCATGCCTCTGGGGATCCGCCCACGGTGGCTTTGCGAGCGCATTGTTGCCAATCCGGATTGCTCCGTGGCTGGGTGGCGCGCTCGCGTTGTTGTCGCTGCTCACAGTGGGTTGCACCGCAATGATCTACGCGTCGCTCAAGCCGATCCCGGCTTGGCAGCACCCGGCAGTGGTGCCGGTATACCTGGTCTTTTCCGCATGGACCGGATGGATGTTGCTGGCGGCGCTGCCGACGCTCGGACCCGGCGACTGGCACTGGATTGGCGATAAGCATTTTTTCGTCAAGGGTCCTGCCCTTGCAGCCATCGCTGCTGTCCTTGCAGGGGCGCTTGCCGTGTTGAAGCTGGTGTACTGGAGGGACATCGATCGCCTCAACCTGCCGTCGCGCGAAGCTGCGACTGCGCTCGCGGGTTTCGGCAAGGTCGCCACGTTCGAACGTCCGCACACCGAGGCGAACTACCTGACCCGCGAAATGGGATTTGTGCTGGCGCGCAAGCACTCCAGGAAACTGCGTGCGATCGCGTTGTTGCTGTTCGCTGCAGTCCCGCTCTTCGCCCTGTTGGTGGGCGCGATGCTGCCGGTCCTGGCAACTGCTGGCTGGTGGTTGGCCGCGCTGTGTGCGCTTGCTGGAGCGTTCGTCGAACGCTGGCTGTTTTTCGCCGAAGCCAAGCACATGGTCATGCTCTACTATTGATGCAGGCAAGCAACCTGGAGTGCAGCATGAGTCCAGCGAGCGCCCGACGGCGTGGCATCTCTTGCGAATACATCGCGCGCCCGTCGCGACAGTCGTATCAGAGCCCTGCAAGCCCGAGCAACTCTCCCGCGCCTTGTTGCATGAGCTGCATGGCGACTTCGTAACCGAGCGCATGCGGGTCGCCTGCGTGTGCACTTGCCTGCGCGCGCACCAGCTTTCCACTCGCCGCATCGCCAACCAGTCCCTGCAGCGCCAACCTGCCACCGGCCAGCGTCGCGTAACCCGCGATGGGCACCTGGCAACTGCCATGCAGCTCGCGGTTCATGGCGCGCTCGGCTTCGACGCACAGGCGCGTCCGCGGATGTTCCAGTACTGCGAGCACCGCGTGCGTCGCTTCGTCGTCATCGCGACATTCAACCGCGATCGCGCCCTGCGCCACCGCAGGTACCCAGTCGGGTGCGAGCAATCGCTCGCGGATCCGTGCGTCGAGCCCCAGTCGCTGCAATCCCGCGCAAGCAAGCAGGATTGCGTCGTAGTCGTCGGCATCGAGTTTTGCCAGTCGCGTCCCAACGTTTCCACGCAGGTCGCCGATGCGCAGGTCCGGCCGCCGCGCGCGCAGTTGGGCCTGGCGCCGCAGCGACGAAGAACCGACACGCGCAGCCTGCGGCAACGCGTCCAGGCTATCCCAGCGGTTGCACACGAATGCATCGAACGGATCGGCACGCTCGAGCACCGCCGCGAGCGCGAACGGCCCGTCGAGTTGCATCGGCACGTCCTTGAGCGAATGCACCGCCGCATCGGCGACGCCATCGCGCATCGCTACCTCGAGCTCTTTCAGGAACAGGCCCTTCCCGCCAATGTCGGACAATGGGCGATCGATGATGCGGTCCCCGCGCGTGGTCATTGGCACCAGTTCCACGCGCAGCCGGGGATGCGCGGCGCGCAACAACGTGGCGACATGCTCGGTCTGCCAGAGTGCCAGTGGGCTCTCGCGGGTGGCCAGGCGCAGCAGTTTCATGCGTTGATCCAGCCTGGTCTGGCCGTCACAGGTGTCGCAGCCTGTCGCGCAACAGCGGCAGGCAGCGACGACTGACTTCCAGTGGCAGCGTCACGCCACGCAGCAGGACATGCGCATGGCCATCGGTACCACGGCGCAACTCGGTCAGGGCATTCGCCGCGATCAGGCAATTGCGGTGGATGCGCATGAAGCGGTCGCCGAACTCGGATTCCAGCGATTTCAGCGACTCCTCGATCAGGTCCTCGCCGTGCGCGTGGTGTACGGAAACGTACTTCTCGTCGGCCTGCAGATAGACAATCTCCGCGACCGGAATGAGTCGCAGGCTGCCGCGCAGGCGTGCACTCAGGTGCGACCGGGGCTTGTTGCGGGGCAGTTCGGCCAGGCGCGATGCGTTCGGTCGTGCCGCGACATAGCGGCGTGCACGCTCAAGCGCAGCCGCAAGCCTTTCAGCGCGCACCGGTTTCACAAGATAGTCGACCGCCGCAGCCTCGAACGCCGACAACGCGTGTTCATCGTACGCAGTGCAGAACACCAGTGCCGGCGGCGCATCGAACTGCGCAAGGTGGTGTGCTGCCTCGAGTCCGTCCATGACTGGCATTGCGATATCCAGCAACAGCAGGTCGGGTCTCAGGCGTTCGACCGCGTCCAGCGCTTCGCGACCATTGCCTGCTTCGCCGACCACCACCACGTCGGGGTGTTCGGCCAGCAATGCGCGCAGGCGTTCGCGCGCCAACGGTTCGTCGTCGGTGATCAGGACATCCATCGGGTTTCCATGGATCGATGCCTCATGCAGGCGTGCCAGGCTGAATTGGCAAGGTCAGCTCGCAGGCATAGTAGCCATCGTCGTGCCGCGTGACCATGCCAGCCTTGGGTCCGAAGCGGTAACGCAGTCGATGCACGATGCTCTGCTGGGCGTGCCCATTGCCTGCGGACTGCGGATCGTGCGCGGCGGCGTCCACCGGCGGGCATGGATTGCCGACATGGACGTGCAGCGTCTTGCCATCTGCGCGCAAACCGATGTCGATCACTCCGCCATCGGCGAGCCTGGCAATGCCATGGATGATCGCGTTCTCGACCAGAGGTTGCAGCACCAGCCGCGGCAGCTTCAGGTCCCACGGCAGGGGCTCTTCGCGCTGCCAGCGCAAACGCAAGCGGTCGCCCAGGCGCAACTCCTCGATCGCCAGGAAGCGCTCGACCAGTTCGACTTCCTCGGCAAGCGTTGAATCGCGCTCGCCGGCCCCGAGCGCTGCGCGGAACAGGTCGGACAAGTCCTCCACAGCGCGCTCGGCCTTGACCGGATCGCTGCGCACCAGGCTGGCGATCGTATTCATGCTGTTGAACAGGAAGTGCGGGCGGATGCGCGCCTGCAGTGCATCGACTTCGGCCTTGGCCTGCGCGCGCACCTGCTGTCGCCATTGCTCCTGGATATAGGCGTAGCGAAGCGCGGCTGCCCCGATCAGTCCGGCGAGTGCTGCACAGCGCGCCACAAAACGAACCGGGTCGGCGTTGGGCTCGCCGAGTAGCAGACCGAGTCCCAGGTCGATCCGCAGCAGGATCCACGCCCCGAAAGCGGCAACCCCGACGGGTACCGACCATGCGAGCAAGGCGCCGTAGATCGGCTTGAGCTGCGACAAGGGGATGCGCAGCTTGCACAGCATGATCGCGCTGACCAGTGCGGTCCATTGTGCGAACAGGCTGGCGGTGCCGAATGCATACGGATTCCATCGCTCATGTCCGAGCGGTGCGAATGCGAGGACCACCACCACAAGTTCGGCGCCGATGACAACCGCAAACAGTGTCGAAAAGCGACAGAAATCGGGGACCCACAGGTGTGGCGGCGCGCGCATCGCGCGAGTATCGCTCAGCCAGCGCAGGACAGGCGTGCGTCGAGCCATGTCGTCAAGGCTTGTACTTCGGGCGGGCAGACCTGGTGCGCCATCGGGTAGCTGTGCCATTCCACCTTCATTCCCAGCGCTAGCATGGCGTCGCGACCGGTGCGTCCCAGCATTTCCGGTACGACCGGATCAAAGCTCCCATGTCCCATGAAGACCGGCGTCGCGCGCCCCGGCAACGTGCTCTCAGCGACGCTGATCGCGACGAGCGGCAGATAGGCCGACAGTGCGACCAATCCGGCAAGCTGCTGGTTCCGCCGCAAACCGGTGGCCAGCGCGATCGCACCGCCCTGCGAGAAACCGGCAAGCAGGATCCGTGCTGGTGGGATGCCACGTTTGGCTTCGCGCGCGATCAGTGCCTCGACCTGCACGATGCTCTCGCGCACGCCAGCTTCGTCTTCACGTCGACCCAGGTCGAATCCGGCGATGTCGTACCAGGCACGCATGCGCATGCCCGCGTTCACTGTGATCGCGCGCACCGGAGCGTGCGGGAACACGAAGCGCAGTGCGGGCCAGCCGGGTCGGACCAGTTGCGGGACGAACGGTACGAAATCATTTCCGTCGGCACCAAGGCCGTGCAGCCAGATCACGCTCCACGTCGGCGCGGGGCCGGTCTGTTTTTCGACGCATTCGAGCAGTTCGTTTCCGGTCATGGAACAGCCGCTGGCAGGGGTCCGCCACAGTACCGCAAGCCAGCCGCGGGCGGGTTGGACGGGAAAGCGCGGCTCTTTACAGTTTCAGCGTGGCGGAGCATGTTGGCGTCGAGGCCTCTGCGTTGAGAACGCCATGACTGCCCGTCTCCCATCGCTCGTCGTCGCTGCTGCATTGGTTCTGGCAACGGCGCTAAGCCTCGCCGCTGCGGAAGATCGCGACGCCAGGCGGCGCCAGGCCTGGGAACGCCAGCTACAGGCGCAGATCGATCGAACCGACAAGGACATCCAGGCGCTCGAATCGCGGCTGTTCGCGCTCGAGAACTCCCGCGCTGGAAACGACTCTTCCCGCGAAACGGAAAAGAGGGCGCTTCGCGACCAGATCCTGCGAATGGACCACGAACAGGAACCGATCGAGGCCTGCCTGGAAAAGCTCGGGCATGATGAGGCCCTGAGCAGGATTTCATGTCCGTTCCACGACGACAGCGATGTCCCGGTTCGGGCGCCCGCAGTCGAAGTACCGACAACAATGGCCGCGCCACCCCCGCCGCTCCCCGCAGTGCCGGTGGTTTCTGCGCCGGCGCAGGGTCCAGCGCTACGCGCGGCTGTCGATCCGGGACCTTACGAAAAGGCCGCCGGCGATCGGGTTGGAATGTTCTTCTACAATCCGTACCGCTGGGTACCCGTCGGCACGCGCCAGCTCGCCGTGTTCAATTCCTACGACGATGCATATCTGCTCGACTTCGATGCGCCTTGCCCCGGGCTGCTGACGACCCGGCGCATCCAGATCGAGAACTCCTCGACCAAGGTCTATGCCGGCAAGCACGCAGTCATCGCTGACGGCGACCGCTGCCCGATCGTCGCCATCCGCGAGTTGCAGGTCCGTCGCCTGCCGAACTGAAGCGCGCGTGCCAAGGGTTCAATCGCGTGCGACGATCTCAACGATATTTCCGTATTCGTCATGGTTCACGATGCAGATATGGCTGTTCCGGCCGGTGATGATGTCGTGTTTGGCGACATCGAAAAATTCGGCGTAGTCATCGAGGGTCTGCACGCCGTGGGCATGGGTGAGTTTGCGCGACGGCAACAACGTCCACAGCAGCAGCAGCGTGATCGTCCCTAGCAGGGCGATCAGTGCATGCAGCAGCGGGATCGGCGCCAGCGTGTCGAGCACCTGCATTGCCGCGGGCGCCACGCTCAGGTGCAGTCTGATGACCTTGCGCAGCTTCAGGAACACGGGCAACCACAACAGGATCCAGCCCCCCCACATCAGCGCGGTGACGACGTCCGACAGCAACCGCCGTCGCCAACCCAGGTCGCTGCGTGCATTGATGATGAGCCGGTTGACCATCGGTCTAGGCCTCACCGCGCCGGTTTTTCTTGTTGCGCAGGTGCGCGCCACGGTCTGGGCTGACCCAGCGTGCGCGCTTGCCCGTATCGCGAAACAGCGCTTTCGGGAAAGCAACCACGGTCGCTGCGATGTTGATCAGCCAGAACACCACCGGATACCAGATCATCCAGTAATAGTTCCGCCCCAGCCCGGTGTCGTAGTGGCTATCGAGCCACTTGCTGAATCCGAATTGGAGCAGGCAGGTCGTGCCGAGCAACACACCGCTCCATTGTGGAATCAACGGCGACCCCACAATCGGCACCGTTCCGATCGGCAAGACCAAGCCCAGCAGCCACAGAATCAGCATGACCAGCAACGTGTAAGACCACAGCAGGCTAAGGCACAGTTCGAGCAGCAACGGCCAGAGGTGGTTCTGCGAAGGATGCAGTACCACGTCGAGGTTCTTCTTCAGTACCTGCGCGCCTCCCGTGGCCCAGCGCAACCTCTGCTTCCACAGGCCACGCAGGGTCTCTGGCATCAGGATCCAGACCAGTGCGCGGGGCTCGAAGCGTACGTCCCAGCCGTCGCGTTGCAGCTTCCAGGTGATGTCGATGTCCTCGGTCAGCATGTCCGTGCTCCAGTAGCCGACGTGGTGCACGGCCGACTTGCGGAATGCGGTGATGACTCCCGAAACGGTGAACAGGCGTCCGAAGCTGCGCTGCGCGCGCTTGATCATCCCGACGATCGACGAGAACTCGCCCACCTGCACGCGCCCGAGCAGGGTCGAGCGATTGCGGATGCGCGGATTGCCGGTGACCGCCGCGACGTCCGGGTCCTCGACAAAATGCCGCACCATCCAGTGCGCGCAGTGCGGATCGAGCAGTGCATCGCCGTCGATGCAGACAAGGATCTCGTGTTTCGCGAGCAGGCTCCCGGCTTGCAGCGCCATCGCCTTGCCCTGGTTCTGGGCGAGGTGCACAACCCGCAGGCGCGGGTGTTCGCGCGCCATCCGGTCGAGGATCTCGCCGGTGTTGTCGCGGCTGCCATCGTTGATCGCGATGACCTCGAAGTCGGGATAGTCCGTCGAAAGCGCATGCCCCAGGGTTTCCTCGGCATGCGCGCCTTCGTTGAAACACGGGATCAGGATGCTGACGGGTGGCGAGCCTGGCATCGGGACCGGCTGGTTGAATGGAGGATCGTGCCGCTCGAAACGCCAGTAAAACAACGCCGCACCCATCATCCACAGGTATGACATGAACAGCGGGTAGTAGTACACGAACCCCTGCAGGCTGAGCCATAGCGTGTTGAGCAGCGCGGTCAGCGTCAGCATGTGCGGCGCACTAGCGGATCACGGGCACTGGCAGGGGGTTGTTCGGTTTGCTGTCGAACACCGGGCGCAACGACGCGGTGTTCGGGATGTTCTTGAACACGTTGTCGGGATAGTAGGCGACGTTTTGCACCCCCATCGCGTACAGCGTGCGGATCGTGTCGGCGATCTCCGGGCTCGGGATCGGTGCATCGTCGTGGCGCCAGTCCACCGTCTGCAGCTCCATCACGACCTTGGCGATCGCGCCCGGGTGCTCCTTGACCCTGTCGACGAGCTGCCTGTAGAACGCGCCTGGGTCCGCGGCATTCTCCATGTACGGCATCGCCATGATCGCGGTGTAGTCGTAGTTTGCCAACGAGTTGTCGAGGGATTGCGAATACCAGACTTCGGCCTTGGGGTTCAGTACGACGCTTGCATAGAGGTTGCGCGCGGTGCGGATGCCGGGCTGCTCGTCGCGCACGACCTGGGCGAGTTCCTTGGTGAAGTTGTCCAGCTCGTTGATCTTGAGGATCGTCCAGCGCCCGATCAGGTCGTCGCTTGCGCGGATCGCCTCGACCGACGCCGGCAGGCCCCACTGTTTGTATGCCTTGAGCGCCTCGGGGCTCGCGTCCTCGTAGTCCGACAGGGTGACGTCGTCGTGGAACAGCACCCCGTCAATTGGCGTGGAGCGCGCCAGGTCCTGGTAAATGTCGCGCACCACTGCGCGCGCGCGCTGCGAGAACGGCGAGAGCCGCGGATAACCCATCGCAACATGCCCGGTACTCGTGTTCGGCAGCGTCACCACCATGTCTTTCGCGGCCGGCTCTTTCGCGGGCAGCTGCCAGGAGAGCACCGGCATCCACGCGTATACATGGTGGACCGGAGTGCGCGTGGCGATCTGCCATGCAACGCGGTTGAACAGGTCGGCGCGCATCGGCAGATGGCGGTTCGGGAAGTACACCGCGTCGGCCGCGCCGTTCGCGTCGGGGTCGGCGAAGGCCTGCAGGTAGACGGTGTTCGCGCCCATCTCGACGATGCGGTCGAGCAGGTGTCCCAGGTTGACTTCGGTCTGTTTTGGATCCGGGTCGTAGATGTAGTCGAGGTCGATGTGCATGACCTTGGTCGGCCGGTCGTCCTCCTCGTCCTCGGGCCGGTTGCGCAGGTCGATCTCCTGCGCGAGGTCGGCGAGCGACATCGTGCGTTCGATCAGCGAGCGGCGTAGGCCATACAGCGGGGTGGCGGCCGTGTTGTCGCCGTCGTCGAGGGTCAGTCCGATCGGCATGCCGAGCTGCGCCGCGATGCGCCTGGTCTCAATGTTGTAGCGCCCATACGGCCACACGATGATGCGGGGCCCGGTGCCAAGGTGTTTTTTCAGCAGTTCGTTGTTGCGCGAAAGGTCTTCGCGCACGCGGCGGGCATAACTCGCTTCATCCTCGTAGCGATTCTGCGCGGCGATCCAGCGGCGCGCTGTCGCTGCAGGCTGCATGTTGCCTTGCGGATTGGAGACGATGCCTTCGTGCATCGCATAGCTGTGGCTCGCAACCTCGACCAGGCCGCTCCTGGTCATCTCGCGAATCTGCCCCCACGACAGCAGGTCGGTACGTGGAATGGAATGGCCGTCGAAGTTCACCTTGCCGCTCTCCGGGACTTCCATCCAGCTGCCCACCAGGGCGACCACTGCCGGCGCGTTGAACAGCTTGAGGATCGGAAAGGCGTGCACGTACATCGAGCGGTAGCCGTCGTCGAATGTGATCAGCACCGCCTTGTCGGGCAAGGGCTTCTTGCCCGAATAGTCGGCCAGCACGTCATTCATGCCGACAAAGTGGTACCCGTTGTTCTTCAGCCAGTCCATCTGCCGCACAAAGTTGGTCGGGGTGACCGTGTACATCGGGACCAGGGCGTCGTTGCCCTCGGCGATCTCGTGGTAGCTCAGGATCGTGAGTTTCGGTTGCGCGTATGCATGCGCCCGGGTCCAGGGTGCGAACCCGCAGAGTGCGAGCAGGCAAAGGATGGTCACGAGCAGGAATTGCTTCATCGAAGCGGGCTTCAGGGGCGCAGGTTTCATCGACGGAATTCTGGTTGGCATGGAATGAACAGCACATGCATCGCCGGAGATCGGGCGCGCACGCCAGTATTGGGGGCGCGGGCCTGCGAACCTAGGACCAAAGGATTAAGGATTTTTCAGGATCGGCCCAAGCATCCGGGTCAAGGGCGTCAAGGTGGCCTACCGGTTCGAGGCCCATCCGCTCAGGGTTCAGCATTGATCCAGCGTCCGTGCCCTGAATTCCAGATATGCGGCAAGCACGAGCTGGGGCGCCTCGATCTGCGGATAGTGGCCGATTCCGGGGAGTTCGGTCACATCGGGATCGGGGATCAGTTCCCGGTACCGCCGCACCATGTGCGCGCCGGAAACCGGGTCGAACAACCCGTCGATCAGCTTGAGCGGAACCGAGGTGAGGCACAGGGCACCGACCCACCGCTCTCGTCGCAGCCGCCGCTCCGGCATGTAACCGATGAGTTTCGGGAACACCCCCAGGCCTCGATGGTTCGTCATCAGCTCCCAGAATGCGTCGATACAAATCGCGTCCGGCTGGGTGCGCGGTCCGAAGATTCTGCGCATGTTGCGCGCCATCGCAGCTTTGCTGGTGAGCTTCGCGATCAATGGACCCAGCGCAGAAAGCAACAGTTTCTGGATCAATACTGGCCGATGCGCTTCCGGAAAGAGGCCACCGTTGAGGAAGCAGACGCTGTCGAGCCGTGGGCGTGGGCCGGGTTCACCACGGCGTGCCAGCAGCTCCTGTGCGACGGTGTCGCCGTAGTCGTGGGCGAGCACGTGGTAGCTGCCAACCTGGCACGCGCGCAGCAGCGCCTCGTGGATGTCCGCCTGGTCGATGATCGAGTAGTCGTAGTCCGCTGGCTTGTCGGAGAAACCAAAACCAATCATGTCCAGCGCCAGCACGCGATAGCGAGTCGCGAGTTCCGGCCAGATCGATTCGAAGTCCCACGAGGCCGTTGGAAATCCGTGGACCAGCAGCAACACTGGGGCATCCGGCAGCCCGCCTTCGCGCCAGAAAATACGATGGCTGCGATGCTCGAAGTACGCACCTGCGTCGCGCCAGGCAGACAGCAATTCATTCATCGATGCCGACTCTAGCGCTTTCCGGAGGGTGCGTTCGACGGGGCCGTCGGCCTCCCGCCGACACCAGGCGTTGCAGCGTGTTCTAGAGCCCCGGCTTCGCCTGCAGGTACGCCGCCACGTTGTCGATGTTTTCCCTGGTCAGTTGATGCGCGACCGTCTTCATCACCACGCCTTCCGGCCGCTGGTTGGTGCGCTGGAAAACCTTCAGCTGCTTGACCAGGTAGTCGGCGTGTTGCCCGGCGATGCGCGGGAATGCAGCGTTGCCCATGCCTTCCGGGCCGTGGCAGCTTGCGCAGGCCGGGATGCTCTGCGCAGGCAGTCCGTCGGTGAAGATGACCTTGCCCGCCGCGATCCGTTCGGGCCTGCCCTCGTTGCGCTGTGGCTCGAGTTTCTGGCTCGCGAAATGTGCGGCGAGTTCCTGGATCTGCTTGTCGGTGAGGTTGTGGCTCAGCCCCCACATGTACTCGAAGCCGGCCGGATCTTCGCGGCTGTGCGCCTTGAATGCGTGCAGCTGCGCGGCGATGTACGCCTCCTGCTGCTGCGCAAGGTTCGGGAAATTCGGCGATACGCTGTTGCCGGTGGGGCCGTGGCAGTTCGAACACACCTGCATCGCGAGGGTTCCGCCGGACACGTTCGGATCGGAGGTATCCCGCGAGCGCTCGACGTTCGCGCAACCTGCTGCCAGGCCGACCAGCACTGCACCCGCAAGCAGCAGGCGCAGCATGGTTCTTGTCCCACCGAGGGCGCGCAACGCATGCACGCGCACCGTCGTGCGGGATTCGGGACGATCTGCAACATCGCGGCGAGCCATCAGTACGCCCCCCACAGGTAGAAGAACAGCGAATTGTTGTCGCTGGCGTTGCGCCCCGATCCGTCGTAGTTGTGCGAGGCGCCGTTGTAGACGTTGTACCTGGTGTACTGCAGGCCGACGCGCAGGTACTGCAGCGGAATCCAGAACGCCTCGTAGGTGAATCCGCGCACCGCCGGACTGCCGGAGATGTTGCCGCCGACGCGGGTCGGATCGTACAGCGCCGAATCCGTCGTGCCGGTCTGGCTGAAGTGCGCGAGGCTGCCGCCGTACTTCGCACCGTAGATGTAGCTCACCTTGGCGCGCGCCACCTTGGTGACATCGGTTGCATTGGTGTTGGGCAGCGGATTGCCGTTGACGTCCTGCACCGGCTGGTCGGCGAGGAAGCCAGGCATGCGGTGGGTGTCGCGCATGTACGCAAACTGCGCCGTGAACGTGTGCGGATCGAGCTGGTACTGGTATTGCGAATCGAATCCAATGTCCCTGAAATGGTGGACGCTGGCCGGGTCGGACGTGTCGAGAGGATCGTCGTACACATCCGCGACCATGCCCGAGGTGCCGACCATGATGTTGTGCGCTCCCCACGCGTGGCTCAGGGTCACGCGCCAGTAGGGATTGGTGCCCTGCAGCTTGGTCTTGCCCGCATCGGCAGTGCCTGCACTCATGAAGGAGGTCAGGCCCTGCGCCGAGCGGTATCCGCCCAGCTCGACATACAGCATCTGGTTCCAGAACGCGTAGCCGGCGATCCCCGAGATATTGCCGCCCGAAGCGAATCCGGGATACGGCGTGGTGCCATCGATGAAGCGGCTGCTGGTCGGGCTTGGCACGGGCACGTACTGCATCCATGCAGCGGCGGAGTTCCACGGATCGGAGAACGAGGGATTGTTGTTCGCCGATACGCCCCAGATCACATCGTTCTTCGGAGTGATCACGCGGTCGGCATAGCGGATCTCCATGTTGTCCGCAGCGCTGTGCCCGTGGAACTTGCCGTCGTCGGACTGGCTGGCGTAATTGTCGTAGGTGACCTGCAGGAACGCGCCGATGTTGTCGGTCACCTTGCCGGCGGCGAACACGCTCGCGGTCGCAAAGACCGGCGTGCCGTTCTTCTGGAAGTCGGCCTTTGGATCATCGCTCTTGGACGTATTGAGCACGCGCGAATCGCTCACCACGGCCATCGCCGACAGCGGCATCGTGCGCTGGCCGATGGTATAGCCGGTCAGCTTGAACAGGCGACCGTAGGCGGTCAGTTCAGGAAACTGCCCGCCCGCATGGCAGGCCTGGCAGTTCTGGCCGGTCTGCCTTGCGAAGACCGGTAGCGCCGCGGAATTGGCGGACCACAGCACGGCCAGCAGCATAAGCAGTCCGGCGACCCGTGATGGCGGTATCGCCATCCGGTTGGCAAGCCGCCGCGAAGTTCCCCAGTCGCGCTGGTGCAGGTATGCGTTCAGCCCACTCACTGTGATCTCCCCACGCAGTTGGCATCGATACGTTTGTGGATTTGCGCTGCCTCAGGCGGCTTTCTTCGCCCACGCCGAGCACCATCCCTTCGGCGACACGCTGAAGCCCGCGAACAACGTGCAGGCGCCGGTGGCGGCGGTGAAGAACTGGCAACCTGAGCACGCGCTGCCTGGCTTGTAGGCGGCATTCTTCGTCGTGGTGGCGTCTTCGACATAGCCGAGTGCCTTCGCCTGCGGGTTGTCCAACGGCAACTTGACCAGCGCGGCGGCGCGGGCTTCACCCGACGTGCGCATGACCAGCGGCACTGCGACGGCAGCGAGCGCTGCATTGACCAGGAAGCGGCGGCGGGAAGGAACTGGAGTGGTCATACGGATACCTGCCTGTGTGTGTGTGCGAATCGAATCTAGCGGGCTTGCGAAGGCGGTGTCTTGATCTGAATCAAGTGCGTTGCACACTGTGCGATCCGATCAGATTGCATCGAGGCTGCGCGTATTGCGGCGATCTGTATGTGCGTCAGCGCACCTAGGCCGCGGCCGCGCGCCACGGGGTCAGGCTGTTCGGCATGCGCCGTGATCGCGCGCGTATGGCATTGCACCCTGCGAGCGCCTGTTTTCAACGGGATCAGAACTGCACACGCTATCCGTGGCGCGCCAGGGTTCGTTCAAGATGATGGCCGTCTGCTCAGACGGCCAAAGCGCAAGTGATCTGCTTGCCATCTTCCGGGGCAATCATTCGGGCTGGCCGCACTCGGTGATGGACTGCACCCGTCCGATTTCGACCGACATGCATGGTTACGCGGGTTTCACGGTCGCAAAGCAGCCTGCGCTGCCGGCGATGATGTGCGTGGTTGCCGACATCATTGCCCTGACCGCGCAAATCAATCCGTTGATTGCCAGAATCAATCCGTTCATTGCCGCGATCAATCCGTTGATCGTGCGGATCCACCCATTGATTCCCCGTACGAACCCCATGATCGCTGCGATCAACCCCTTGTTTCCTCGAATCAATCCATTCATTGCCACGATCCATCCATTGATTTTTCGAATCAATCCGTTCATTGCTGCGATCAATCCGTTGATCGTGCGAATCAACCCCTTGATTCCCCGTACGAACCCCATGATCGCTGCGATCAATCCGTTGATTGCAGCGATCAATTCCTTGATTTTCCGGATCAATCCATTCATTGCCGCGATCAATCCATTGATTCCAGGAATCAATCCCTTGATCCGGGGGATCAAGCCATTGACTTTCGCGATCCATCCATGGATTTCCCGGGCAGCCGGCACGTCAGCGGACTGGAAGCATTTCAGCGTCTCCGGGAGGCTTGCGCGCGCCTGGGCGGTGGTTGCCGAACCGTCGGGAATCGGAGGCTATATGTGCGTTTTTGAACAGACAGGCGTAGGGTATGGGGCGAAAATGCACAGATAACTGGGCTTTCTGGGTCTGTGTCACGTGGCCAATGCTGCACATCATCGACAAAACCGGTTGCTTGCGAGCTTGCCAAGCGACTCCTTCGAACGCCTGCGCCCGCATCTGCAACTGGTGACGATGCAGTTGGGCCAGATCCTGCATCCGCAGCACGTGCAGTTCGACCATGTGTTCTTTCCGGTGACCTCGGCGGTCTCGCTGGTGGCGGTCCTCAAGGAAGGCGCGTCGGCGGAGATCGGCCTCATCGGCAACGAAGGCATGGTCGGCACGTCGCTGTTGATGGGCAGCGTGGACGCTTCCTGCCAGGCCGTCGTGCAAAGTGCCGGGGAAGGGTATCGGCTGAAGGCAGCTTTCCTGAAGACCGAATTCGAGCGTGTCCCGGAAGTACTGGGCCTGTTGCTGCGCTATGTGCAGGCCTTGTTGATCCAGACCTCGCAGACTGCGGTCTGCAATCGCCATCACTCGGTCGGCCAGCAACTGTGCCGCTGGCTGCTGCTCACCCTGGACCGGGTGACGACCAACCAGGTATCGATGACCCAGGAATTGATCGCGCAGATGCTTGGCGTGCGTCGCGAAGGCGTCACCGCTGCCGCGGGAAAGTTGCAGGACGCAGGGGTTATCCATTACAGCCGCGGCACCATCACCGTGCTCGATCGGTCCGGCCTCCTGCTGCGGTCCTGCGAATGCTACGAGACGGTCAAGCACGAAACCGACCGGCTGGTGCCGATGCCGGTGCGGCCTCTGCATACCGACGAGACCGCAGGCGCCTGACAAACAGAGCGGCAACCACACACACTGCCGTTGCACACCGCGAGCCAGGCACAACTGCGGCCTTCCCTGAATGAGAAACCCATAAGCGCGCTGCTGCACAGACGCGCCGCTTGACCGTGCGTACCTTGGCCAGCTTCTCCTGCTGATTGCGATCGCATGCCCAACACTCCAAGCCATCGAAAGAACCGGCTGCTCGCCAGCCTTCCGAGCGAGTCCTTCGATCGCCTGCTTCCTCACCTGACGCGGGTGCCCATGGCGCTCGGTCAGATCGTCCACGAGCAGCACGTTCCATTCGAGTTCGCCTACTTTCCAACGGATTGCGCGATATCGCTGGTATCGGTACTGAAGAACGGTTCATCGGCGGAAATCGGCCTGATCGGCAACGAGGGCATGGTCGGCACGTCACTGTTGATGGGCGGTGGCGATGCCGCGTGCCAGGCCGTCGTGCAGAGTGCAGGCGAGGCGTATCGGGTGAAGATCACCTTGCTGAAAGCAGAATTCGACCGCTCGCCGGAGGTGCTGCACCTGATGTTGCGCTACGTGCAGAGCCTGATGATCCAGACCGCGCAAACCGCGATCTGCAACCGCCACCATTCGGTGGACCAGCAGTTGTGCCGCTGGCTGTTGCTGACGCTCGACCGCGTGCCCACGCACCAGGTGTCGATGACCCAGGGATTGATCGCGCAGATGCTCGGCGTGCATCGCGAAGGCGTCACTGCGGCGGCCGGGAAGCTGCAGGACGCAGGACTCATCAGCTATGGCCGCGGTGTGATCACCGTGCTCGACAGGCCCGGCATCGAAGCGCGTGCCTGCGAGTGCTATGCAACCGTGAGGAAGGAAACCGACCGCCTTGTGCCGATGCCGGTGCGCCCACTGCGCGCCGAGGTGCCCGCCGACGCGTGATGGACGGTGTCGCCGCGGTGGGATGATCCAAACGATCGCTGGTGACGCGAAGGCGATGCAAGTCGGGTACTGAAGAAAAAGGCTGCTATGTGCGCCAACGTACATCA